>VGBT01000020.1 GCA_016870395.1 Actinomycetota bacterium
GAGCGCCGCCGGGGCCGCCCCGGGGCCGCATCGTTCGCCGACGAGCAGGCCGACCACGAGCGCGGCCAGGGCCGCGACCGCGCCGGTCACACCGTGACCAGGTCGCGCAGGTCGGCGAAGCGCATCTCGCCGATGCCTCGCACTTCGCGCAGCTGGGCGACGTCGGTGAAGCCCCCGAGCCGATCACGGGTCGTGAGGATCGCCGTCGCGAGCGTCGGACCGATGCCGGGCAGCGTCTCCAGCTCGGCCTGGGTCGCGGTGTTGAGGTCGATCGGGCCCGAGGTCGAACCGGCCTCGCCCGAACCCGGTCCGGTCGCGGTCGCCACGGGGGCAGGCTGGCCGACCCTCGCCACCGCGACCCGCTGCCCGTCGCCGACCGGTGCCGCGAGGTTGAGCCGGTCGAGATCGGCGTCGGCCAGTCCGCCTCCGGCCGCGGCGAGCGCGTCGGCCACCCGCGCACCGTCGCGCAGGCGGACGAGGCCGGGGTGCGCGACGGCGCCCGCGACGTGGACGAGCACCTCGCGCGGCGCGCGCGTGGTGGAGGTGGTGGGGGTCGACGCGGCGACGGCCGGTCCTCGTATTGCGGTGCTGTCGTCTCCCCCGCGTCCGAGATGGAACCAGACGAAGCCGGCGAGGCCGGCGACCACGAGCAGCGCGCCCGCGCGGACGCGTTGGCCTGTCGCGAGCTCACGGCCACGCTGGACCAGCGCTGACCACGGGGCGCCCGGAGGCGCAGGACGGGGCGGATCTCGGGGTTCGGACACGGCTGCCTCCCGGATCGAGCACGCGTTCGAAGGGAACGCGCACGGGGGCCACCTGGCGACCTGGCACGGCGAGGTGGCGCGGCGAGGTGAGGGGGAGGCGGCGGGGGAAGCCGGCTCGACGGTACCAGCCGCGTGCGACGCCCGTCAGCGCGAGGCGCTACGGGCGCGGGCGCGGGCGTCGCGCTCGAACGAGATCGCAGCGTACGCCTGCTGGTGGGGCATGCCCGCGGCCCGGTGCCGCACGTACTCGCCGAGGTAGCGCGCGAGGAACGCGGCGCGGTGCTCGCGCCATTGCTGCACGTGCACGAGCTCGTGGGCGAGGAGCAGCTCGTCGTGCTCGTGCCCGCGACGGACCAGGACGAGCCGCCCGACGGTCATGGCCGCGACCCCGGGCACGAGCCACGGCACGACGACAACCCGAACCCGCACCCGATCGGTCATCGGGACGTGCCGGTACGCGCGCACGGCTTCGGGCGACAGCCGGTGCGCCCGCACTAGCCGACGACGAAGTTGACCAGCCGCGCGGGCACCACCACGACCTTGCGGACGGTACGACCCGCGAGCATCGCGGCGATCGCGGGGTCGGCTCGCGCGACCGCCTCGGTGGTGTCGGCGTCGGCATCGGAGGGCACGGTGACCCGGTGACGGACCTTGCCGTTCTCCTGCACCGGGACCTCGACGGTCTCCACCGCGAGCCACGCGGGATCCGCGACCGGGAAGGCGTCGTGGGCGAGCGACGTCGCATGGCCCATCCGCTCCCACAGCTCCTCGGCGACGTGCGGCGCAAGCGGCGCGACCATCAGCACCAGGGCTGTCGCGACGTCGTCGGGCGCCGCTCCCCGATCGGCCACCACCTGCGTGAGGCGGTTGTTGAGGGTGATGAGCTTGGCGATCGCGGTGTTGAAGCCCAGGTCCGCCATGTCGCCGCGCACACCGGCGATCGTGCGGTGCAGCAGCCGGCGGGTCTCGTCGTCGGCCGGCTCGGTGGTCAGGCGCGCGAGTCCCGTGCCCTCGTCGACCAGGTTGCGCCAC
The DNA here is from genome assembly GCA_016870395.1 of Actinomycetota bacterium. Taxonomy (GTDB): domain Bacteria; phylum Actinomycetota; class Acidimicrobiia; order IMCC26256; family JAENVU01; genus SHUZ01. The sequence goes on from VGBT01000020.1 coordinate 1,797, forward strand.
AGCCGTTGGAGGAAGCGGTGCACCCCGACGATGTCGCGCGTGCTCCAGGGCCGGGAGGCGTCGAGCGGGCCCGTGGACATCTCGTAGAGGCGCAACGTGTCGGCCCCGTACTCGCGGTACATCTCGTCGGGGGTGACGACGTTGCGCAGGCTCTTGCCCATCTTCCTGTACTCGCGGTCGACCGGCTGGTCGCCCAGGAAGTACCGGCCGTCGCGCTCGACGACGTCGCTCGCCTCGACGTAGGCGCCGCGCGCGTCGGTGTACGCGTGGGCCTGGATGTAGCCCTGGTTGAAGAGGCGCTGGAACGGCTCCGAGGTGGAGACGTGGCCGAGGTCGAAGAGCACCTTGTGCCAGAACCGCGCGTAGAGCAGGTGCAGCACCGCGTGCTCGACCCCACCCACGTACAGGTCGACGCCTCCTACATGGTCGCGCTCGCTGCCCGCCGGGATACCCGGCGGGCGGTCGTTCGCCGCTCCGTCTGCGGCGTCGCGGGCACCAGCCATCCAATAGCGCTCGGCACTTGGAGACACGAACGCGGTCTCGTTGGTCGGGTCGAGGTAGCGCAGGTAGTACCAACAGGATCCGGCCCACTGCGGCATGGTGTTGAGCTCACGCCCATAGGTCTTCGGGCCGTCGCCGAGGTCGAGCTCCACCATGACCCACCGCTCGGCGCGTGCAAGCGGCGGCGCGGGGACGCTCTCGACGTCGTCGGCCACGATCTCGGGCTCGAAGTCGGTGATCTCGGGGAGCTCGACGGGCAGCATCGCGTCGGGCAGGGCGACCGGCAGGTCGTGCTCGTCGTAGACGATGGGGAACGGCTCGCCCCAGTACCGCTGGCGGCTGAAGAGCCAGTCACGCAGCTTGTAGGTGACCGTGGGGAGACCCAGGCCCTCCGCCTCCAGCCATCCGTTGATCGCCTGCTTCGCCGCCTCGACGTGGAGGCCGTCGAGCGAGACGCCGTCGTTGGTCGAGTGCACGCCGACCCCGTCGCCGGTGAACGCCTCCGGCCACTCCCCCGCCGGCGTCCCGGCACCGACGCCGCGCTCGGACAGCCAGGTGTCGGAAGGCTGGACGACGCAGCGGATCGGGAGCGAGAACTCCTGTGCGAACTCGAAGTCGCGCTGGTCGTGCGCGGGTACGGCCATGATGGCCCCGGTGCCGTACCCCATCAGCACATAGTCGGCGACGAACACGGGCACGGGAGCACCGTTCACGGGGTTGGTCGCGAACGCGCCGGTGAACACGCCGGTCTTCACCCTCCCCTCGGCCTGGCGTTCGAGCTCGCTCTTCTGTGCGGCGAACTCCCGATAGCGCCGGATCGCCTCGGGCGGACCGACATCGGTGCCGAAGATGCCGCGCCAGTCGGCCGGGACGTCGTTGAGCTCCTCGCCGATCATGGCGTCGGGCCACTCGTTGGGGACGATCACGTCGAGCAACGGGTGCTCGGGCGCGAGCACCATGTAGGTCGCGCCGAAGAGGGTGTCGGGACGCGTCGTGAAGACGGTGATCACGGCGTCCTCGTGACCGGCGACGGGGAAGTCGACCTCGGCACCCTCGCTGCGCCCGATCCAGTTCCGCTGCATGAGCTTGATCGAGTCGGACCAGTCGAGCGCATCGAGGTCTGCGAGCAGCCGCTCCGCGTACGCGGTGATCCGCAGCATCCACTGCTTCAAGGGACGCCGGTAGACGGGATGGTTGCCCCGCTCGCTGCGGCCGTCGGCGGTGACCTCCTCGTTGGCCAGCACCGTGCCGAGCGCCGGACACCAGTTGACCTGGGCCTCGTCGAGATACGCGAGGCGGTACCCGTCGACGAGCTCACGGCGCTCGAGCTCGGTGAGCTCGGACCAGCCGACCTCGGGGTCGGCCTCGAGCAGTGGGATCAGCTCGTCGATCGGACGGGCCCGGTCGGCGTCGGCGTCGTAGAAGGCGTTGAAGATCTGCAGGAAGATCCACTGCGTCCAGCGGTAGTACGCGACGTCGGTGGTCGCGATGCTGCGGCGGGGATCGTGGCCGAGCCCGAGCGCGCGCAGCTGACGGCGCATGTTGGCGATGTTCGCCTCGGTGGTGACACGCGGGTGCTGGCCGGTCTGCACCGCGTACTGCTCGGCCGGGAGCCCGAACGCGTCGTAGCCCATCGCGTGCAGCACGTTGTACCCGGTCATCCGCTTGAAGCGGGCGTACACGTCGGTGCCGATGTAGCCGAGCGGGTGACCGACGTGGAGCCCCGCGCCACTGGGGTACGGGAACATGTCGAGCACGAAGAGCTTGTCGCGCTCTGCAAACGCGGCGAAGCCCTCGGAGAGCGGGCCCGACGGGTTGGGCGCCCAGAAGGTGCGCCGCTCCTCCCAGCGGTCCTGCCACTTCGCCTCGATCTCGGTCGCGAGGCGTGCGTCGTAGCGGTGGCGCGGGGTGTCGTCAGCGGTCGGTGCGGCGGCGTCGCTCATGGTGCGGCGAGCGTACCGACCTCTCCCGTGCCGGCCGGGCCTGGCTGTCGCACCCCACCGGTACCGTCACGCACATGTGTTCGGTCTGCGAGAGCTTCGAGGCCCGCCAGGGCGCGGCTGGTATCGTTGACGTTCCCAATGGGGCTGTAGCTCAGTTGGTAGAGCGCTTGCATGGCATGCAAGAGGTCGCCGTTTCGAGTACGGTCAGCTCCACCGATCTAATAGCCGGTTTTCATCGACGGTGGAGATGCATCGGCTTCTGTCTCGTCGGCGTGGTAGCCGGGGAGAGCACCTTCGCGATCACGGACGCGAGCCGCCGCTTCCGGGTCGACGGCTCTCGCCGAAGGCGGTTCGTCCTCCAGGTCGCGATGGCGCGTCGAGATCGGCGACTCCTGGAAGCCCTACAGACGTTCCTCGGGTGCGGGTCGATCCATGACTCACCCGCGCGGGGCGCCGAGTGGCAGCCGATGAGCGCCTTTGCAATCGCCTCGCGAACGGCGCATGCCGCCGCAACGATCCCGTTCGCCGAGGCGTTCCCACCACCGTGTCCAAAGCGATCGCAGTACGAGGCATGGGTTCATGGTCGAATCTCGGCGCCGTCGACCTCACTACGACGACGAGATCCCGTTTGCCATCCGATCCCTGCGGGACCACCTCGCAGTGACGATCCCCTTCATGGACGTGCACCTGCCCGAGTCGTACAAGCGGACGCAGTACCTCGCGTGGCGGGCGGAGCTGATGGAGTACTGGGAGCACCGGGCCAAGCGGGTTCGGGCGTGCACGGTCGGCGGCTGCGAGGCGCCGCGGCGCGCCCACGGCCTCTGCCGCCATCACCTCTTCGCACTCAGGGGACACTGAGCATCCGGCGGCACCGTCCCGCATCGAGCCCCTAGCATCGACGGCCGGAGGGACGACGTGGCCGAAGGCGCAGACGAGGGCAGGCAGACCGCGCGACGCCTGATCCCTCCGGCCCTGGCAGTGACCGCGCTGTCGCTCGTCCTCTACGGCTGGCCGGCCCCTCGCCTCTCGGAGGAGCTCTACCTCCCTCTGGTCAAGCGCGCCGGCGACCCTGATTACCTCCGCGGCGACTGGACCTTCTCCGGCGCCTTCCCGGAGCACTGGGTCTTCAACCACCTGCTCGCGCCGCTCGGGCGCGCACTGCCGATCGAGGTGCTCGGCTGGGTCGGCCGGTTGGCGACCTGGCCGCTGCTCGCGTACTTGCTGGTCGGACTGGTCGGTCGGCTCCGGATCCGCCCGTGGGCCGCTGCCGGCGCGGTGATGCTCTGGCTCGTCGCCAATCAGGCCGTGTTGGGCGGCGAGTGGATCCTCGGAACGTTCGAGGCCAAGACGGTCGCCTACTGCTTCCTGCTCGGGGCGCTCCACGCATCGCTGTCAGGCCGGGTCCCGCTGGCCCTGGTGCTGCTCGGCACGACCCTCGCCTTGCATCCCGCCGTCGGGCTCTGGGGCGCGTGGGCCGGCAGCATCGCGCTGCTGGCCCTTCCCGAGACCCGCCGCGCGACACTCCGGTGGTGCTGGCTCGGACTGTGCTTCGCCGCTCCGGGACTGGTGGAGGGCTTCGCCGCGATCGGCCCGGCCACCGACGCGTTGCGTCAGTTCGTCGTCCTCGTCGCGATCCCCTACCACACTGACCCGTTCTTCGGGGGCACGACTGCGGGCGGGTGGCAGGCCGGGCTTCGGATCGGACTGCTGCTCGCGATGTTCGCTGCCAACCTGTGGGCGTTCCGCCGGTCGAGCCGCGACCTCGCCCAGCGATACCTGGCCGCGTTCCAGATCGCCGCCGCGGTTCCGTTCGCGCTCGGCATCGTCGCTCGGGTCCTCGGGCTCTGGTCGTTCCTCCAGCTGATGCCGTTCCGGTCGTTCCCGCTCTTCGTCCCGCTCGTGTTCTTCGCCCAGGTCGTCCGGCTCGCAAGCGAGTCCTGGCACACCGGTCCCGCGCCCGGGACCAGCCGCCGTGCCAGACGCCGCGCCGAGAGGAGCGGGCGCCGGCGCGCGGTCGGCCTCGTCTCGGGCGCGGCGTTCATCGCGCTCCTCGGCACCGCGCCGCTACTCGCAGCACCGCGCATGGCGGCCCGCAACCTCGCGGCCTGGACGGGACGCGACGACGAGGGCGCGGCGTTCGAATGGATTCGTGAGAACACGACGCCGTCGACACGCTGCATCGTTTCCGTCGACCGGCAGGACGCGTTCTCTCGCACCCAGCGCCCCCTCGTCGCGAACTGGCAGGCCATCCGCTACGACGATCTCGCGGCGTGGAAGCGGAGGGTCGTCGATCTCGTGGGCAGTCCCGCGACCTTCGACGGACCCGGCTGGACCGGCGACCTCGAGCACCTACGAGACGCGTACGCCGGGCTCGACGCGACGCAGGTCGAGCGGATCGCTCGCCGTTACGACGCCACGTGCCTCGTCAGCACCACCCACTATCCGTTCCCGGTGCGCCACCGCGAGGGCGACGTACGCATCTATCGGATCGACAAGGGCGGGCGTCCATAGACTGAGCGGCCTCGACCGCGCACGAGGTGCCAACGCTTACCGATGTTCGACCCTGCCAACCCCTACGTCCGGGCCGCTCGGCAATGATCGGTGTCGTCGACTACCGCGCGGGCAACGCTCCGAGCGTCATGTACGCGCTCGACCGGCTCGGTCTCGAAGCTCGGCTCGTCGCCGGTGCGCAGGACGTGCGCGCGGTCGACCGGCTCATCCTTCCCGGAGTCGGCGCCGCGCGGGCCACGATCGACTCGCTCGCGGCTTCGGGCCTCGTCGACGCCCTGACTCACCAGGCGCTGGTCGAGCGGGTCCCGTTCCTGGGCATCTGCATCGGCCTCCAGGTCCTGTTCGAACGCAGCGAGGAGGGTCCGACCAAGTGTCTGGGCTGGCTGCCGGGCGAGGTGCTCCGCTTCCCATCGACCGGCCGCGTCCCCCAGATCGGCTGGAACGGCGTGCGGTTCGACCGACCGCACCCGCTGGTGGCCGCGCTCCCCGACCCGTCGTACTGCTACTTCGTGAACTCGTATCACGCGATCCCGGCCGACCCGGCGGTCGTGCTCGGCCGCGCGGACTACAGCGTCGAGTTCACCGCGATGGTGGCGCACGGCAACATCGCGGCCACCCAGTTCCACGCGGAGAAGAGCGGTGAGCTCGGGCTCCGGATCCTCTCGGCCTTCGCGACCTGGGACGGCGCGCCGTGCTGACCCGGCGTCTGATCGCGTGCTTCGACGTCGTCGAGGGTCGGGTCACGAAAGCCCAGCAGTTCCAAGACAACATCGACGTCGCACCGGCCGCCGACCTGGCCCGACAGCTCTACGCGGACCAGATCGACGAGATCGTCTTCTACGACATCATGGCCAGCGCCCAGAAGCGGCCCATCGACCTGGCGACCGTGCGCGACGTCGGCCAACACGTCTTCGTCCCCTTCACGGTCGGAGGGGGAATCCGCTCCGTCGACGACATGTTCGACGTGCTCAAGGCCGGGGCCGAGAAGATCAGCATCGACTCCATGGCCGTGCGCAACCCCCAGATCGTGCGCGACGGCGCCGAGGCATTCGGCAGCCAGTGCGTGGTGCTGTCCACACAGGTGAAGCACGTCGGTGTCCGCGACGGCATCCCCAGCGGGTATGAGATCTTCATCGACGGCGCCCGCCAGGCCACCGGCCTCGACGCCGTCGACTGGGTGCGGCGCGGCGAGGACCTAGGCGCCGGAGAGATCGTGGTCAACAGCATCGACCGCGACGGCACCGCCTCTGGGTACGACCTGACGATCACGCAGGCGGTCGCCGACGCCGTGAACGTCCCAGTCATCGCGTCCGGGGGCGCCGGCACGGTCGACCACATCGCCGCGGGACTCACCGACGGCGGTGCCTCGGCCGCGATCGTCTCCTCGATCCTCTACTCACCGCGCTTCGAACGGAACCTCGGGGTGCGCGAGCTCAAGGCAGCCCTGCTCGCGCTCGGGGTGCCGATGCGCCCCTGGGTCGAGGGCGGGTAGGCCGACCCGTCAGAAGGCCCGGTCAGAGAGCCGCGGTGGCGGGGCGTTCCCAGTCGACGCGCGGGGCGTCGGCCCAGAGCCGTTCGAGGTCGTAGTACTCACGCGCATCCTGCAGGAACACGTGGACGACGAGGTCGCCGTAGTCCATCAACACCCACGACGCGTCGGCCAGCCCCTCTACCGCGCAGGGAGCGGCGTCGGCCTCCAGCTTCAGCGCCAGCTGGACCTCGTCGCAGATCGTCCGCACCTGGCGCACGTTGCCACCGGTCGTGATGACGAAGGCGTCGGTGATCCCGATGATGTCGCCCACGCCCAGGACGACGGTGTCCTCGCCCTTCTTCTCGGCCGCCGCCCTCGCGGCGACGGCAGCTCGTCCGTACGCGTCCAGAAAGACCCCTATCCCGTTGCTGCGATCGCGGGGCAGTCTGCACCCACGATGACCGTGACGTCGACCACCCCGATAGCGGTCGTGGCCTTCTTCAGCACCCCACAGCCCAGCGCGTCCAGGAGCCGCTGCGCGTCGGCACGTTGTGCGTCGCGGTAGTACACGACCTGCGTGGTCGCCACACCGAACCCGGGGACGTTGCCGGTGAGCGTGACCTCGCCACCCGCCGGGACGACCTTGGCCGCCGCACCCTGTGCCACCCCGACCGCACCCGTTCCGTTCAGGATCTCGACTCGGGGCCGCTCGCCCGCTGGTGCGAGCAGGGCGTTCGCAAACGCACCGTTCACGTAGCGGGCGAGCGCGTCGCGACGTACCTCGAAACGCTCACCGCCCCCCGTAGCGATGGACTCGACCGGCAACGTGTCGGTCCGGTGGGGCGCGCTCGCACCCGCGTCGACCAGGACGCCGAGCTCAGGACGTTTCGCCACCGTCGCCGCGGCCGCCCGTTCGTCACCCAGGCGAGCCATCCACGCGTCGAGCACGTCCTGCACGGTCACCAACCGGTCGAGCTCACTGCCGGGCTGTGTCGCGGTGAGCACGCGCGCCGCAGTCGCCGCGTCGAGCTCCTGGGTTCCGCTCGGCACCGTGACCTCGTCGTCGAGACGCACTGACCGCTGCATCTCGACCGTGAGCGGCTCGGCCGGCGCCAGAGCGGCTACGAGGTCGGCGTCGTCGACGACGAGCGTGGTACCGATCCTGACTCCGAGCATGTTCTCGACCGTGGTCCGGAGCAGGTCGTCGTCGCCCTGGGCCGGCAGGTCGGCCAGGGTCTGCACGCCGAGCGACGGAACCTCCACCTGGGTCGCCGCCGGCAACAGCAAGACCGAGGCGTCCTCGCCTCCGGTCCCGACCACCACGAGCAGGTCGGCGCGACCGGACGCGTCAGTGTGCGTGAGCAGCAGCGTGTCCGCGGGGACGTCGGCACTCGGCGGCGCGGTGGTGTCCTTACCGCCGTCGCTGTCGTCGGCTCGCACCAGCATGCCGACACCGACCGCCGCCGCGAGCGCGAGCGCGATCCCGGGCATCACCACCAGCCAGAACCGGCGCCGTTGGGCCCGCAGGCGGCGCTCCCGGCGCCTCGAGCGCTGGCCGGCTGGCGCGGCCGCGTCGAGTTCGCCAGGACGGGACGCCCGTGTTCGGCGCGAGCGCCCGGCCCGCCGGTAACGGGACCGCTCCTCCCGCCTCTCCCGGCGGCTGGGGCGCGGCGGCTCGTCCACGACTGTGCCGCCTGCGCGCTGCGCCATCAGGAGGAAGTGTAGAGGCCCCGATCCTTGATGAAGCGCACTACCGCCGGCGGCACGAGGCCGTCGACCGGGCGCCCGGCGGCGATCCGGGCTCGCAGCTCCGACGACGAGATGTCGAGGCGCGGCACGGCGACGTGCCGCCACCGCCAGTTCGGGCCGGGCGGGTCGGCGTGCTCGCCGGCGCGCTCCATGACCACCACCGTGGCCAACGGCCGGGTGTCCTCGAGGCGACGCCAGGTCCCCATGTTGGCCGCGGCATCGGCACCGAGCACCAGGAACAGCTCCCGGTCCGTCCCGCCCAGGGCCTCCAGGGTGTCGGCGGTGACCGACGGCCCCACACGCTCGATCTCCACCGTCGAGCACTCCACGCCGTCGACGCCCTCGCAGGCGCGCGTCACCATCTCCGCGCGCAGCGCTGCGGAGGCGACGACCGTTCCGCGCTTCTGCCACGGATCTCCGGCGGGAACGAGCAGCACTCGATCGAGGCCGACGACCGCGCGTACCTCTGCCGCGGCGGCAACGTGGCCGGCGTGCACCGGGTCGAAGGTGCCCCCGAGAATCCCCAGCCGCTCGACCACGACCCGAGTCTACGGGCGCCCCGAACACGGGGAGCCGAAGGTCCTGGTACCAAGACCTCGCAAGCGATCACGGGTTACCATGCCGCGCACCTATAGCACCCAGGGGGCAAAGTGCCACTGCTGTCGGTGGAGGACATCGAGGTCGAGTTCGGGCGAATCCGCGCGCTCGACGACCTCGCGTTCGACGTCAACACCGGACAGTTCTGCGCGCGCATCGGCCCGAACAGCGCCGGGAAGACCACGCTCTTCAACTGCGTGAGCAGCGTGTACACGACCCGCCGCGGTTCCATTCGATTCGACGGACGCGAACTGCTCTTGATGGCCCCGCACCGCGTCGCGCGCGCCGGTATCGCCCGAACGTTCCAGAACCTGGCGCTCTTCCGCGCCCTTGCCGTGCGTGCGCGGGAGCTGCTGTGCCGCCTGTCACTCGACCAGGTCGTCGTGCTCGACTTCGGCCGCAAGACCGCGGAGGGCACACCGAAGCACGTCAGTGCCGACCCGAGAGCGATCAACGGTTGAGTCGGGCCGAGGAAGCAGCCGACACGACCCAGACCGACGGCGGGCCGGACCCGGTGAGTGCTCCCGCGCACCTCCTGGTCCGGGTCCGGCTCCCCGACCGTCCCGGCGCGCTGGGCCAGGTCGCTTCGCGGATCGGGGCGGTGCGCGGCGACATCGTGCGCATCGACGTGCTCCAGCACGGCGGCGACGAAGCCGTCGACGAGTTCGCGCTGCGCCTCGCCGATCTCGGCCTCGTCCCCGTGCTGGTCCGCGAGATCGGCGAGGTCGACGGGGCGACCGTCGAGAGCGTCCGCGCGGTCGAGGTGGTTCCCGACGCCCGCCTCGACGCACTGGACTCCATCACCGAGCTGCTGGCTGCCCAGACGGTGCTCGAGCTGGCAGAACTCGTCTGTGTCTACGCCCGGCGCGAGCTGCACGCCGACTGGTGCAGTTTCGTGCAGGGCGACCGGCTCCTCGCCGTTGACGGCGTGGTGGCCGCCACCTCTCCCTCCGTCGCGGAATGTCCGCTCGCTGCGGCGGAGTGCCGACTTCGCGTCGGGCGAAACCCACCCTTCCACCCTCGTGAGCGGGCTCAGCTCGAGGCCATCGGCCGACTCACCGACGGCCTCTGGGCGCTCGTCGTCCGCCACGACTAGCAGGAATCAGGCTTCTACCTCCTCTGGTCGGCTCCGCCTGCGCTCGCACTTCGGCTCGCTCCGGCTACGCCTCTACCTCCTCTGGTCGGCTCCGCCTGCGCTCGCACTTCGGCTCGCTCCGGCTACGCCTCTACCTCCTCTGGTCGGCTCCGCCTGCGCTCGCACTTCGGCTCGCTCCGGCTACGCCTCTACGACCGCGGCGACGAAGCGCTCGAGCTGACGGAGGTTGCGGCACTCGTAGACGCCGTCGCAGTGGATCCCGTAGTCAGACACGATCGAATCGCCGGTGTCCCAGTAGCCACGCGGCTCGGGGTTGAGCCAGAACAGCCGCCGTGCCTTCTGGCGCAGCTCCTTGAGCACCCAGGCCTGCGACGCGTGGTAGTTGTTGCGGGCGTCGCCGAGCAGGATGATCGACGTCTTCGACGTGATCTCGTGCAGGTGCCGGTCGTGGAACACGTCGAACGCGTGCCCGTAGTCGGAGTGCCCGTCGACCCACACCACGTCGGCCTCGGTGTTGACCCGATGGATGGCCTCGGTAATCTCGTCGGACTCCGAGAAGTGGCGCGTGACCTCGTCGATGCCGTCGATGAAGACCCATGACCGCACCTTCGAGAACTGGCCGGCCATCGCGTACACGAACTGCAGCGTGAACCGGGCGAAGCTCGCGACCGAGCCCGAGATGTCGGCCACAACCATGATGTCGGGCTTCGACGGGCGCGGGTGCTTGAACTTCGGCTCGGCCGGGACGCCGCCGTACGAGAGCGAGTGCCGCACCGTCGCCCGGAAGTCGAGATGCCCGCGGTTGCGGCGGCGGCGGCGCTGCGCGAGCCGGGCCGCCAGCGCCCGGGTCAACGGCTCGATCGCGTTCTGCAGCTGTGCCATCTCCTCACGCGACGCGTGCATGAAGTCGACGTCCTCGGGCAGCGGCTTGCGCAGCGTCCGCGCCATCGCCCCCACCCCACGGTCGGCGACCAGCCGGCGGCGGATCTCGGCCTCGACCAGATCGCGGAACTCCCGGAGCCGCGCCTCGAACTCCTCGCGCTGGAACCGCGATCCGAGCGGGTCCTCGGGCTCGCCCTCGTCGCCGGCCTGCTCGGCCGCGCGCTGGGCCATGCGACCGGCGAGCGCGTCGTAGTCGAGCTGCCGTAGGGTCCGGTACAGGTAGTAGGTGCCGCCCACCGGACGACCGGGCTCCATCCCGGCGAACCGGCTGACCGCCATCGCCGCGAGCTGGCGCATCTGCTCGCGGTCCATGTTCATCAGCGCGGAGAGGAGCATCTCGGCTAGCTCCTCGTTGCCCATCCCCTCACCGGACCCACCGCTGCCCTGTTGCCCGGGAACGCCCCCGGCCTCCTCGCCCTCCCCGAGCTCGCCCTCCTCGCCGTCGGACTCGGGGCTCACCCCCCCGCTGTAGAGCGCGAAGTACACGTCGAAGGCCGTGTCGAAGGCGGCTCGGTGGCGGAAGTGCTTCACGAGCGTGGCCGCGAGCACCTCGCGCAGCGAGTCGCGGTCCGTAAGCGGCACCAGCTCGACGGCCCGCATGGCATCGAGGTTCTCGGTCATCGACACCGGGAGCCCGGCCGCCCGCAGCTCGTGGACGAACCCCTGGAACACGTCGAGCATCACACCGCTGCCCACGCCCGACGGGACCTCGACCTGGCTGCGCGTCATCGCGTCGACCATCTTCGCGGCGTTGAAGGCCACGCGGTCATCCCCGCGCGGCAGGCAACGACGGCGAGTCGACGAGCAACCCCTTCACTGTCGCGCTCGTTCGCTTTTTACGAGCCCGCCGTTGGCCTGGCTCACGAGCTCCTTCTTGGCCTTGGCGATGTCGGCCTGGTACTTGAGCAGCACGTGCAGCGTGTCCCTGATCACCTCGGGATCGACCGACGAGTGCCCCAGGTACATCAGGGTGCGCGCCCAGTCGATCGTCTCCGAGATCGACGGCGCCTTCTTCACATCGAGCGCACGGATGGAGCGGACGACCTGAGCAACCTGCTCGGCGAGCGCCTCGTCGATCTCGGGTACCCGCACCCGCACGATGTCCTTCTCGCGCTCGAGATCCGGGTAGTCGACGTGCAGGTAGAGGCAACGACGCTTCAGCGCCTCGGACAGCTCGCGCGTGTTGTTCGAGGTGAGCAGCACGATCGGACGTTGCTGGCCGACGATCGTGCCCAGCTCGGGGATCGAGACCTGGAAGTCGGAGAGCACCTCGAGCAGGAGCGCCTCGGTCTCGATCTCGACCCGATCGACCTCGTCGATCAGCAGGACGACCGACTCCTGGGCGCGAATCGCCTCGAGGAGCGGGCGCGTGAGCAGGAACGACTCGGAGAAGATGTCGGACTCGACCGTGGCCCAGTCGGTCTCGTGCTCGCGGTCGGCCTGGATCCGTAGCAGCTGCTTCTTGTAGTTCCACTCGTAGAGCGCCTTGGACTCGTCGAGGCCCTCGTAGCACTGGAGCCGGATGAGGCGCGAGCCGGTGGTCGCGGCGATCGCCTTGGCCAGCTCGGTCTTGCCGACGCCGGCCGGGCCCTCCACGAGCACCGGCTTCTCCAGCCGGTCCGCGAGGTACACGACCCCGGCGATCCCGGTGTCGGCCAGGTAGTCGACCTCCCGAAGCCGATCGACCACCTCGTTCACGGTTGCGAAGCGCTCCGCCACTATCCCCTCACCTGTCCGTTGCCCCAGATCACGTACTTGTAGGTGGTCAGCTCGCGCAGGCCCATCGGCCCGCGCGCATGCAGCTTCTGGGTGGAGATGCCGATCTCCGCCCCGAACCCGAACTCCTCGCCGTCGGTGAAGCGCGTCGATGCGTTCACCACCACCGCCGCCGCGTCGACCTCTCGGGTGAACCGGCGAGCCGCTCCCAGGTCCGTGGTGACGATCGCCTCGGTGTGTCCCGAGCCATACCGGTTGACGTGGGCGATCGCCGCGTCGAGCGACGGGACAGTCGCCACGCTGAGCTTCAGCGCGAGGAACTCGCGGGCGAAGTCGTCGTCGGTCGCCACGCCCATCTCGGGGACCCGCCGCCGGGAGCCGTCGTCACCGACGAGCTCGACCCCCTCGGCAACCAGGGCCGCGCTCAGTCGCACGAGAAGGCGATCGGCAACCGCCTCGTGCACCACGAGCGACTCGGCCGCGTTGCACACACCTGGTCGCTGGGTCTTGGCGTTGCACACGATGGCGAGCGCGGCGTCGAGATCCGCGGCCGCGTCGACATAGATGTGGCAGTTGCCGTCGCCGTCGATGACCACCGGGACCGTCGCGTGCTCGCGGATCGACGCGATCAGCGAGGCACCACCGCGCGGGATCAGGCAGTCGACGTAGTCGGTGAGCTGCATCACCCCCACTGCGCTCTCGTGCGACGCGTCGTCGACGAGCACCAGGGCGTCCTCAGGCAGGCCGGCCTTCGCGAAGCCGGTGCGCAGCGCTCCCGCGACGGCGAGGTTGGAGCGCAGCGCCGAGCCGCTGCCGCGAAGCAGCGCGGCATTGCCCGACTTGAGGCACAGCCCGGACGCGTCGGACGTCACGTTGGGCCGGTTCTCGTAGATGATCGCCACCACGCCGAGAGGCACCCGCACCCGCGAGATCTCCAGGCCGTTCGGGCGGATCCAGCCGTCGAGCACCTCCCCGACAGGATCGGAGAGCCCAGCAACGGTGCGCAGACCGTTGGCCATCGCCGCGATCCGGGCGTCGGTGAGACGCAGGCGATCGAGCGGAGCAGCCTCCATCCCGCCGGCCGCGGCCGCCTCGAGGTCGGCCGCGTTGGCGGCCAGGATCTCCCGACCCTGCTCGGTGAGCACGTCGGCCGCAGCCCGGAGGGCAGCGTCTCTCGCCGCGGTCGAGGAGGCGGCGAGGACCCGGGACGCGTCCCGGGCGCGCCGGCCGAGCTCGACGACCGCGTCGGGGACGGACATGCGGGTGAGTCTAATCCTTGACCGCCCGGTCTAGTCCGGCAGTTTCGCCCGTGACACCCGGCTCCGCGGCGCCCCATCAGCCTTCACGAGCCCCGCGCCGCGCGCGGAGTGTGGGCGAACCCTTGCGAGCGGGGTGTGCCTCGGGTCACACTGTTCGGGTTCTCTCGCCCGCCGGAACGGGGGGAGGGCCCGAACCGGCGCCAGGAGACCGGCAGCGGAAGACCCGGGCCCACGGTGGGCGAGGAGTGGGGGTCGCAGGCGAGCAATCGCTGCGACCCCCACTCGCGTCCGGGCCCGGCCGAGCATCGAGGCGTCGCGTGGTGCGCTTCGGCGGCACTCAGCCCGGGAGCACGACGAGGTCGTCGCGGTGGATCACCTCGGGGGGTGAACCCTCGGGCAGCTCGGTGCTCCGACGTCCCGCCACCGTGCGCAGCGCAGCGGCTCCGTAGCGCACCAAGCCCTTGGCGAACGGACAGCCGTCCTCCGCGACGACCTCGACTGCGGCGTCGGCCTCGAAGTCGCCGACGACCTCGCGCACACCCGCGGCGAGCAGCGAGCGACCGCTGGCGACCAGTGCGCGCCGGGCGCCGTCGTCGACCACCACCCGCCCGGTGGCACCGACCGCGAACGCGATCCAGAGCTTCCGGCTCGGCAGCCGCTGCTCGCGTGGCTGCACGACGGTACCCACCGGGTCGCCACCGAGGGCACCCGTCACCACACCGGGCTGTCCGGCAGCCGCGATCACCGCCCGAACGCCGGACCAGGAGGCGATCTTGGCCGCAGCCAGCTTGCTGGCCATCCCCCCGCTCCCCCTCTCCGAGCCGGTGCCACCGGCCACCGCCTCGAGCGCCTCGTCGATAGCGGCGATCTCCTCGATCAGCGACGCCTCGCCGTCGAGCCGGGGATCGGCGGTGTAGAGGCCGGGCGTGTCGGTGAGCAGCACGAGGAGCTCGGCATGCACGAGGTTCGCCACGAGTGCAGCGATTCGGTCGTTGTCCCCGTAGCGGATCTCGTCGTCGGCCACCGTGTCGTTCTCGTTCACCACGGGGACGACACCGAGGTCGAGGAGCCGGCCCAGCGTCTCGCGTGCGTGCAGGTACTGCGTCCGGTGCACGAAGTCGTACGGAGTCAGGAGCACCTGGCCGGCCACGACGCCGTCCGGAGCGAGGATCCCGTTGAGCCGTTCCATGAGCCGGGGCTGACCGACGGCGGCGATCGCCTGCAGCATGCCGATGTCGGTGGGTCGCGTCGTCAAGCCGAGCGCGGGCAGCCCGGCCGCGACCGCGCCCGAGAGCACGAGCACCACGGAGTGGCCCGCGCGGCGTACCTCGGTGAGCTCATTGCAGAGCTTGCGCAGCGCGCCGTCGTCCACCTCACCCGACGCGGCGGTGATCGACGAGGTGCCGATCTTGACCACGGCCCGCATGTCGTCAGCCTTCCCTCATTTCAGAGGCCTTCCACGTACTCGAGCTCGACCGGACCGATTCGCACAGTGTCACCTTCGCGCGCGCCGGCACGAGAGAGCGCCTTTTCCACGCCCATGCGCCGAAGGCGGTCCTGGACGTACGCGATCGCCTCCTCGTTGGTGAGGTCCGCCATGGCCACGACCCGTTGCGCGGCGCGGCCCGTGACCCGCCAGGCGCCGTCGGGGTCGCGGGCGACGGCGAAGCCCTCCTCGACCGGGCGATGCACCACGAAGGGCTCGTGCTCGGGCGCTTGGGCGCGTGCCTCCTCCACCAGCGTGCCGAGCCGGCCGAGCAGCTCGTCGAGGCCCTGGTGGGCGACCGCGGAGATTTGCACGCCCTCGTAAGGCATCTGGGCGACGTCGGCCTTGGTACCCACGACAAGGCGTGGTCGGTCGAGGAGCTCGGGTCGGTAGCGACGCAGCTCGTCGAGCAGGATCCGCTCCTGGTCCTCCGGAGCGCGACCTTCGACGGAGGCCAGGTCGAGGAGCACCACGAGCACCCGGGCCCGCTCCACGTGGCGCAGGAATCGGTGACCGAGCCCACGCCCTTCGGCGGCGCCTTCGATCAGCCCCGGGATGTCGGCCAGGACGAACTCGTGGTCCCGGAAGCGCACGACGCCGAGGTGGGGCTCGAGCGTGGTGAAGGGGTAGTCGGCGACCTTGGGCTTCGCCGCGCTGACCGCGCTGATGAGGGTCGACTTGCCCGCGTTGGGGAATCCCACGAGCGCGGCATCGGCCATGAGGCGCAGCTCGAGACGCAGCCACCGTTCCTCGCCGTACTCACCCTGCTCGGCGAAGCTCGGTGCCCGACGTGCGTTCGAGAGGAACCGCGCGTTGCCGCGCCCACCTCGTCCGCCCGCGGCCGCGAGCCAGCGGTCCCCGTGGTGCACGAGATCCGCGAGCAGCTCCCCGGTGTCGTGACTCCGGATCGTGGTGCCCTCAGGCACGGCGACCGCCAGGTCGTCGCCGCCGGCCCCGTGGCGCTTGTTGCCCGAGCCGTGCGTTCCCGACTTGGCCTTGCGGTGGGGATGGTCACGGAACGCGAGCAGCGACGCGACGTTGCGGTCTGCTTGCAGCCAGACGTCGCCGCCCTGGCCGCCGTCGCCCCCGTCGGGACCGCCCTTCGGGACGTGCGCCTCCCGCCGGAAGGCAACGCAGCCGGCACCACCGTCGCCGCCCTTCACGTTGAGCTGCGCCTCGTCCACGAAGGTCATGTCAGGTCCAGGATACGGACCCGGCTGGCCGAGCCTCTGTCCGTCGCTGTCCTCCCCCTCGCTTCCCCCGGTTCGTGCGAAGAGGAGCGCATCCCGCTCCTCGAACAACAAACCGGGAGCGCGGGTGGCAACGAGAAACAGGGCGGGCCGGCGCGTCCAAGCGCCGAGCGAGTTCGCGAGCGAAGCAAGCGCATGTTCGAGCGAACGCCGGACGCCCCGGCCGGCCCGGGGACGCGGCCCCCGGCACGGTGGGTCAGGAGCCGGCGGGCAGGACGTCGACCAGCTTGCGGCCACGGCGGTGACCGAAGCGCACCGTGCCGTCGACGGTGGCGAAGAGCGTGTCGTCACCACCGCGACCGACGTTCTCGCCCGGGTGGAACGTGGTGCCGCGCTGGCGCACGATGATCGTGCCCGCGCTCACCTCGGTGCCGCTGTAGACCTTGACACCGAGCCGCTGGGCGTTCGAGTCCCGACCGTTGCGGGACGACGCCGCACCCTTCTTCTTCGACATGCCGGCTCCTCAGCCCGCCGAGATCGCGGTGATCTCAATGGTCGTGTACTTCTGGCGGTGGCCCCACCGCCGCCGCTGGTTCGACTTCGGCTTGTAGGTGAAGCCGTCGATCTTCGGGCCTCGAGCCTCGCCCAGGACCTTCGCCTTGACGGTGACCCCACCGAGCTGGGCCGGTGTCGCGAGCACCGAGTCGCCGTCGACGAAGAGCACCGGCCGGAGCTCGACCTCGACCTCCGCCGCACCCTCCGCCGCGTCGGTACCGAGGCGCTCGACGTCGAGCCGCTGACCCTCCTCGACCCGGTACTGCTTGCCGCCCGTGGCGATGATGGCGTACATGGCGCGTAAAAACCTCGAGATCCGTGCGGGAACCAGGAAACCCTACAGCATCGATCCGTCGACGGTGAAACCGCGCCCGGCGCAGACCTGGCAGGTCTCGGAGAACGCCTCGACGAGGCCCTCGGAGATCCGCTTGCGGGTCATCTCAACCAGTCCGAGCTCGGAGATGTCGAAGACCTGGGTCCGGGTCTTGTCCCGGGCCAGCGCCTCCTTGAGCGCCTTGACCACCTCGTCGCGGTTCTTGCGGATCTCCATGTCGATGAAGTCGATCACGATGATCCCGCCGATGTCGCGCAGGCGGAGCTGACGGGCGATCTCGTCGGCGGCCTCGAGGTTGTTCGCGAAGACCGTCTCCTCGAGGTTCGACTTGCCGACGTTCTTGCCGGTGTTCACGTCGATGACCGTGAGGGCCTCGGTACGCTCCACGATCAGGGAGCCACCGGACGGCAGCCAGACCTTGCGGTCGAGCGCCTTGTGCAGCTGCTCGTGCACGTGGAAGCGCTCGAACACCGGCAGGTCGGAATCGTCGTAGTGCTCGACGCGCTCGGTGAGCTCGGGTGCGATCGCCTCGACGTAGGCGCGTACATCGTCGTAGAGAGCCTCGTCGTCGATGACGATGGAGCGGTACTCCTTCGTGAACTCCTCTCGGATGACGCGCACCACGAGCGGCGGCTCCTTGTACAGGAGGCTGCCGGGTCGGCTGCGCGACGCGAGCGAGCTGATCTGATCCCACTGGCTCTGCAGCCGCAGCAGGTCACGCTGGAGCTCGTCGGCCGTGGCCCCTTCCGCCGCGGTGCGCACGATCAGTCCCGCGTCGGACGGCCGGATGCCTTCGAGCACCTTGCGGAGCCGCTTGCGCTCGTCGTCGGAAAGGCGCTTCGAGATCCCGTAGGTGTCGGGCTGGCCCGGGACCATGACCACGAAGCGGCCCGCGAGGCTCACCTCCTGGGTGAGGCGAGCGCCCTTCGCCCCGATCGGGTTCTTGGTGACCTGCACGAGGATCGACTGGCTGTTGCGCAACACCGACTCGATCTTCGGGCCGTCCTTGTTGCCCGACTCCAGCTCGCTCGCGTCGAACTGGACGTCGCGCTGGTAGATCACGCCGTTCTTCGGCGTGCCGATGTCGACGAACGCGGCCTCCATGCCCGGCAGCACGTTCTGGACCTTGCCCAGGTAGATGTTGCCGTCGATTGACGCGGCGTCGTCCTCGGGGCGCGAGACGTAGTGCTCGACGAGCACGCGACCTTCGAGCACGGCCATCTGGATGGTGCCGTCGGCATCGACGCGCACCACCATCTGGTAGCGACCGGTAGGACGGCCCTTGCGAGTACGGCCACGGCGCCGCTTGAGCGTCTCCTCGTCGAGTGCCTCGAGGACCGACTGCCCGTCGTCGATCGTCGCCGTGATCACCTCGCTGGTGCCGTCGGTCCGTGCACCGGCGCCGCCGCGACCCCGACCGCGACCGCCACGACGGCGACGCTTGCGCGGCGCACCCTCGCCGACTGCCGGCGTGGCCGGGCGCGTTGTTGGGGGTGGCGCGGGCCGGGTGTCGCCGATCTGCGGCTTGGGGGCCGGCCTGGTGGCGCCCACCCGCGGCGGGCGGAGCCCCGCGTCCTCCATCGCCGTCTCGGCGAGGTCGTCGGTGGTCAGGCCACGATCGGCCGCCGCGTGGTCGTCGTGGCCACGTCGGTCACCGCCCGCCAGAGCGCGCACCGCCGACCCGGTATCCGCGCCCGGTTGCGGGGCACCCTTCGGCTCGGAGTCGGTGCCGGACGCGTCGGCCGGCTTCTTGCGATTGCGGCCACCGCGTGAGCCCCGGCGACGGCGCCTCGGAGCACCGTCGGGCCGGGGACCTGCGGCGTCGTCTTGTCCGGCCAGGTCGGAGCCTGCCTGTCCGGCCAGGTCGGAGCCTGCCTGTCCGGCCAGGTCGGAGCCGGCGTCAGGGGCAGCCGCCGTGCCGGGCACCCGCGTGGGGGTCTGGGGAAGCTCGGAAGCCGGGGTCGGCTCCGTCGTCGTGTCGTCGGACATCCAATCCTTCTCTCATGACGCGCGCGCCTCGACGGCTGCACGCGGGTCGGCGTCGAGCGGCTCGAGCCGCACGCCAGCGCGTTCGATCCACTGCGCGACCCGGCGGGCCCGCAGCTCAACCAGATCGCCGCCCAGCGCGGCGATGAGCTCCCCGGGCCGGACGCCGATCGGTTGCGTGGACAGCTCGGCCCAGAGGCACACCCCGCGCTCTCCGACACCGCGCACCTCGACCGCGCGCACCGCCGGCCGAACGTCCTCGCAGCTCTCGCGTCCCTTGCGCGTGCGCGCGACGGGCAGGGTGGATGCCGCCAGCGCCGAGGCGGCGAGACGCGCCACGGCGAGCGGTGCCGGCGTCTCACCGGCAGACGTGGTGACCTCGAGCTCCCACTCGAGGACGCTCACCGCCTCCTGCAGCGCAGGGGCACGGTCGGCGAGCGCGGCCGCGCCGAGCACCGCGATGCCCCCGGGGAGGGCGGCAGTGAGCGCGGCAGGCAGCGCCTCGACGTCGACGGGCTCGGCACACTCGACGTCGAGATACTCGGCGTCGGACTCGTGACCCACCGAGAGCGCCAGGCCGAAGCTGACCTTCGGCCGCGGCGAGAAGCCCTGGGTGAAGGCGATCGGCAGCGCCTGGATGCGAAAGGCCCGCTCGAAGGCACGGGCGACGTCGCGATGGGAGATGAAGCGGACCTTGCCCTGCTTCGCGAACCGCAGCCGCACCGGGAACCCCGCGTCGCCCCTCACGAGGCGCTCCGCGCCGGCAGCAGGGCGACGGGCACGCTCCCGCCCCGGCTCAGGTCCTGCCCGGTGCCCTGGCTCCCGCCGGCCGGGGGTACGGGGGAGGCGACGACGTGCTCGAGCGCGTAGTCGGTGCACACCCCGCAGTCGTAGCACGGGGTCCACCGGCAGTCGGGGAGCCCATGCGCAGCGAGGGCCGACTGCCAGTCGTGCCAGAGGAAGTCGCGGTGGAGGCCGGCGGCGATGTGGTCCCACGGCAGGACCTCGTCCTCGGTCCGGTGACGCGTGACGTACCACGCCGGGTCGAGGCCCTCGGCCGCCATCGCGTCGAGCCATAGGTCGAGCCGGAAGTGCTCGCTCCACTCCTGGAACGTCCCGCCCTCGCGCCAGACACGCTCGATCACACGACCGATCCGACGATCGCCTCGCGACACGATGCCCTCCGCGAAGCTCGCCTCAGGGTCGTGCCAGCGCACCTGGGCCGACGACTTGCGCAGCGAGTCGCGCAACATGTTGATCTTGCGGCGCAGCTCTTCGACGCCGTTCTGGCCGAACCACTGGAACGGCGTGTGCGCCTTCGGCACGAAGCCACCCACCGACACGGTTGCGCTCGCCTGCTTTGTGTGGCGCTTGCCCACCGCGATTACGTTGCGGGCGAGCTCGGCGATGCCGAGGGTGTCCTCGTCCATCTCGGTGGGCAGCCCGACGAGGAAGTAGAGCTTCACCCGTCGCCAACCCTGGGAGTAGGCGCCCTCCACTGCGGCGTACAGGTCGTCCTCGGTGATCAGCTTGTTGATCACCTGGCGGATGCGCCAGGACCCGCCCTCGGGCGCGAACGTCAGGCCGGTGCGCCGCACCTTCTGGATCTCGCTCGCGATGCCGACGGTGAACGCGTCGACCCGCAGCGACGGCAGCGAGACCCCGACATTCCCGCAGCCTGCCTGCTCGCCGACGAGGGAGGCGACCAGACCGTCGATCCCGGAGAAGTCGGCCGACGACAGCGAGGTGAGCGCGACCTCGTCGTACCCGCTGCGGCGCAGCCCCTCGACGATCATCGTCCGTGCCTGGTCGAGCGGTCGCTCCCGCACCGGACGGGTGATCATGCCGGCCTGGCAGAACCGGCAGCCGCGGGTGCAGCCGCGGAACACCTCGACGTTGAGCCGGTCGTGCACCACCTCGATGAGGGGGACGAGCTGGCGCTTCGGGTACGGCCAGTCGGCGAGGTCGGCGACGGTGCGCTTGTCGACGCGCTCGGGGACGTCGGGATACCGGGGGGTGATCGCGACGACGCGGGGCCCGTCGTGCTCGACCTCGTACATCGACGGCACGTACACACCGGGCACGGTCGCCAGGTCGTGGAGGACAGCCTCGCGGCCGCCGACGTGACCGCCGCGCTTCCACGCGGCGATGACCTCGGTGACCTCACCCGCCGCCTCTTCGCCGTCACCGATCACGAAGGCGTCGACGAAATCGGCCATGGGCTCGGGATTGAACGCGCAGTGACCACCCGCGATCACCAACAGGTCGGCCACCGCCCGGCACTCGGCCCGCACCGGCACCCCGGCCAGGTCCAGGCAGTTCAGGACGTTGGTGAACACGAGCTCGGCCGACAGGTTGAAGGCGAGCACGTCGAAGTCGCGCGCCGACCGGTGGGTGTCCACCGAGAACAGCGGAACGTCGTGCGCGCGCAGCTCCGCCTCGAAATCGACCCAGGGCGCGTAGGCCCGCTCGGCCACCGCGTCGCGGCGCTCGTTGAGGATCTCGTAGAGGATCTGGAGCCCCTGGTTGGGAAGCCCGATCTCATAGGTGTCCGGGTAGACGAGCAGCCACGCCACCGCGTCGGGCCGGTGCTCCGGCGCCAGGCTTCCCCGTTCCATCCCGATGTACCGAGCGGGCTTCTCGACCCCGGCCAGGAGCGGTTCGATCCGCGGCCAGAGACTGGACATCGCCCGAGAGACTACTCGCAGGGGCTCAGGGTCCCGGCGACGGGGGCACCGGGAGCGAGGTCGTGGTCGTCGTACTGCTGGTCGTGGTGGGTGCCTGCGTGGTGCTGGTCACCGGCGCCGCGGCCGCGGGCGTCGGCACGACGTCGCCGGGAGCCTGGTTGCGATCGGGCACGAGCGGGGGCATCGCGCTCCCGAACGGCGCCGGCACCTTGGGGCCGTTCAGGACATAGACCGGTGTGCCCACACCGAGCGCCGCGTAGATCCAGTCGGCCGAGCTCATGGGCACGCGCACGCACCCGTGGGACGCGGGGCCACCCGGCACCGACAGCGCGCCGTGGATCGCGATGTTCCCGTTGAAGTACGAGGGCTTGTAGAGACGGCCGAGATCGCCGGTCTGCCAGCCGCTCACCTTGCCGCGCACGCGGAAGGAGCCGCCCGGCGTCACCGCGCTGGCGCACCGGCCGCGCACGCAGTAGCGCTCGCCGCTCCCGGTCGACACGGCGACGATCCGGTGGAGCGCGTCGCCCGTGTAGAACAAGAGCACCTGGCGGGCGACGTCGACCTCTACCCTCGTGCCGCCCCCTCCCGGCACCGAGGGCGCCGGCGTGGTCGGCGCGGCCAGGCGCGCGAGCGTCTCCGGTCCGGCAACCCCGTCGCGTCCGAGGCCGTGCACCTTCTGGAACGCCATGACCGCCTGCACCGTGCCGGGCCCGTAGCTCCCGTCGACGACCGGCACGTCATAGTGCAGCGCGGCGAGCTGCTGCTGGAGCGAGGTGACCTCGGGCCCGCTGTCACCCGGCCGCAGGCCGGGAAAGGGGGCCGTCGTCGACGTGGTCGGCGGCAGCGTCGTGGTCGTCGTGGAGGTGGTCGTCGTGGACCGCGCCGACCGATGCGCAGACAGGCGCTGCTCCGGTCCGCCACCACCTCCGCAAGCGGCCGCGACGGCGGCGACCGTCGCGACGGTCACCCAGGTCCGAGCGGGCATCGGCGCCGCGCGCATCAGCTGAACCTCCGCATGTGCACGTTCGCGACGAGTCCGATGCACGCGAAGGAAACCACGATCGAAGAGCCGCCGTAGCTCATGAAGGGCAACGGGATCCCGGTGATCGGCATGATGCCGATCGCCATCCCGACGTTCTCGAACACCTGGAACACGAACATGGCCAGGACCCCTACGCAGCAAAGCATGCCGAAGCGGTCGTCGGCGAGCACCGCGGCGCGCCAGGTCCGCCACACGACGAGGCCGAACAACCCGAGCAGCGTCGCTCCCCCGACGAAGCCCAGCTCCTCCCCCACGGCCGTGAAGATGAAGTCGGTGTGCTGCTCCGGGACGTAGGCCGACTGCGTCTGGGTCCCCTCGAAAAGCCCCTGGCCGGTGAGCCCGCCCGCGCCGACCGCGATCTCGGACTGGTCCTGGTTGTACCCGCTGCCGCGCGGGTCGCTGCCTTCGACTGCAAAGGACGTGAGGCGGTCGATCTGGTACTGCTCGAGCACCCCCACATTGACCGCGACGACCGCCACCGAAGCGCCGGCGAGGGCGAGCACGATCAGGTGGCGCGCCTTGACGCCGCCGACCGCGAGGATCGTGAACGTGATCGCCATCAACACGAGATCGGTGCCGAGGTCGGGCTCGAGCATGATGAGGCCCATCGGCAGCCCGGCGATCACGAGCGCGACCAGGAGGTGCCCGGTGTCGAGGCCCTCTCGGTGCATCGCGACGTAGCCCGCGAGCACGAGGACGAGGAACAGCTTCACCAGCTCCGCCGGCTGGATCTGGATCGAGCCGATGTCGAAGCGAGCCTGGGCACCCTTCACGTCGGCACCGATGCCGAGCACCGCGACGAGCATCAGCGTCGTCACGCCGTAGCCCCAGATCGCGAGCTCGCGCAGCTTGTGGTAGTCGATCGCGATCATCGCGATCATCGCGACGACACCCAGGACGGCGGCGACCGCCTGACGCTTGACGAACTGGTATGGATCCTCGCCGAGCTGCTCGAGCTGGGTGCGCTTCGTCGAGTAGATCATCACGAGCCCGAGTGCGGTGATCAGCAGGGGCGGGATCACGAGCAGCGGGTCGAGATGGCGCAAGGGTGACGCCTGCAGGCGCGCTCGCCGGTCGGTGAGGACGGCTCCGCTCATGTGTCCGCCCCCCCACCGGCGGTCACGGCGATCTCGGTGAGGGGCATCCCGTTAATCGCCTGCATCACCCGTCGCACGATCGGAGCGGCGGTCGCCGCCCCATAACCCCCTTCCTCGACGACGGCGAGCACGACGTAGCGCGGGGCTGCGGCGGGCGTCATCCCGACGAACCACGAGGTGTTCTGCTTGTTGGCGACCTGGGCCGTCCCCGTCTTGCCCGAGACGATCCCCTCGGGGAACCCGGAGAACACTTCGACCGCCGTGCCCTTCGGGGCGTACACGGCGCCGGTGAGCCCGTCGATGATCTCGGCCCGCCCCGGAGTCGGCACCTGGCGAATCACGATCGGCTCGGGCGTGCTCACCGCCTTGCCGGCGGCGTCGGTGATCTCGGCGGCAACGCGCGGCTGGAAGAGCGTGCCACCGTTGCCGAAGGCCGCGTAGGCGTTGGCAAGCTGGAGGGGGGTCGTGAGCACGTCGCCCTGTCCCACCGCGAATTGGATGTTGTCACCGGGCAGCCAGTCGGGGTACGGAAACGCGGCCGGGTTCGCTTGGTTGATCTGCTCCTTCCACGCCGCGTCCGGGACACGGCCCGACTGCTCGCTCGGGAGGGCGATGCCGGTCAGCGCGCCGAATCCGTACGCGCGCGCCGTCTCCTGGAACGCGTCGCCTCCCGGTAGGTCGCGGCGCTGGCGGTAGTAGAGGTCGCCCCCGATCGTGTAGAAGAACACGTCGCTCGAGACCGTGAGCGCACGGGCGAGGTTCACGCTCCCGTAGGCGATGCGATTGTCGTTGTCGAAGAAGCGTTGCGGGTCGGTCGGATACGAGTAGCGACCCTTGTCGGTGATCGACTTGCCTGGCGTGATGGCGCCGCTCTGAAGCCCGCCGATCGCCGTGACGAGCTTCCACGTGGACCCCGGCGCGTACTGTCCGGACAACGCCCGATTGGTGAGCGGGAAGTGCCCGGACTTGTCGTTCAGCTGATCCCAGCGGGGCGTCGCGATCCCTCCGACGAACTCGTTCGGATCGAACGTCGGGTTCGAGGCCATCGCGACGACGGAGCCGTCGAGCGCGTCGAGCACCACGACCGCGCCCGCCGGCGCGGCGTAGGTCTTGTAGCCCTCCTTGAAGGTCTCGTCCTGCATCGCCCGGGCACCGAGCATCCCCTGGGCGAGCGACTCCTCCGCCACGCGCTGGATGTCGAGGTCGATCGTGAGCCGCACGTCGTTGCCCGGTCGCGGGCGACGGGTCTCGATCGTGCGGAGCACCCGACCACTGCTGTCCACCTCGAGTCGGCGGACACCAGGCTTGCCGCGCAGCTCCGACTCGTAGGTCTGCTCGACGCCGTTCTTCCCGATGGTGTCGCCGAGCTGGTACGCACCCTTGCCGAGCTGGGCGGCGAGCTCGTCCTCGTTGATCTCCCCCACGTAGCCGAGGAGGTGCGCGCCCAGCGACCCGTTGACGTAGCGCCGGTACGCGAGCTGCTCCCCGCGCACGGCCGGGAAGTCCTCTTGGTGCTCGCTCACGTAGACCAACGTCTCGTACGGCACGTCGAGCGCGATCGGGACCGCCGTGTACGGCGAGACCCGTGGATCGTCGAGCTTCTCCTCGATCTCGGCAACGGTGATGCCGAGCAGCTCGGCCAGACGAGGCACAACGAGGCCACGTTCCTCGTCGGTGATCTTGCGATCGATCGTGATCGCGCTGGCGATCCGGTTGTCGACGAGTGCTCGCCCCTTCACGTCGAAAATCCGCCCGCGCAGCGGCGGCTCCTGGAGGGTCCGCACCGAGTTGCTCTGCGCCGCGGCGACGAACTCACCGCTGGCAGCGACCTGCAGGTACCACAGGCGAGCGAAGAGCGCGCTGAAGAGCGCCAGCGCGATGACGCCGACGATGCTGACACGAACGCGATGCTCGTTCACGAGGCGCTCACGGGATCGTCACAAGCGATGGGCCCCCGACACCGGGGCCCGCGGTCACCATCCTGGCCCACCCGATGCTCCGGCGGTACGCGGCCCGCCGGAACGGGCCGCGAATGCGGCCACGGGGAACACGAGGGGCGCCACCACCGCGTCGTAGAGCGCCGAGAGGCCGACGATTCGCAGCGACCGGAGCGCCCAGAGCTGCTCCTGGCCCACCAGCGCGCCGATCCCCACGAACAACAGGCCACCGATCAGGCCCCCGAGCCCACCCAGCACCGGCGCCACCCACCAGGCCGTTTGCGCCATCGCTCCCTGCAGGATGCCCACGAGGTACCCGGTGAGGGAGAACGCGAGCGCGGAGAGCCCGAGCGGGGTCTGCAAGAAGAGGTCGATCGCGAGACCGGTCGCGAAGCCGAAGCCCGCGCCGAGCTCCGGCCCCTCGCGGTACGCGATCGCGACCGTCGCGACGAGACCCAGCTCGGGAACGACGTCACCCACGCGCAAGTACGGCATCACGGCGGTCTGCACGAGCACGATCGCGACGAGGAAGAGGGCGAGCCGCATGAAGCGGATCAACCGCCCTGCCCTCCTCCGGGCCACAGCAGCACTCGAACATAGGTCGAGCGCCCGATGTCGACGAGCGGACGTACCAGCAACGACTGCGCGAGAGCGCCCGCGGGCTTGAGCACGGAGACCACGGTCCCGACGGGGATCCCGCCGGGGTAGAGCGAAGGCTCGGTTCCCGACGTGAAGACGAGCTCACCCTTGCGCACCTTCACCTCGAGCGGGACGTCGACGCTCAACAGGTCGCTTCCCTGCCGACCGTCGGCGACGCCGAGGGTTCCGCTGTCCTCGAGTCGTACGCCGACACCCGACTTCGGGTCGGTGAGCATGAGCACGGTGGCGCGACGACCCGAGACGTCTGCAATCCTCCCCACGAGCCCGTCACCCGCGACCACCGGCATGTCGGCGGTGATGCCCTCGTTCGATCCCTTGTCGATCCCGACTGTCTCCTCGAAGTTGCCCGGCGACGCCGCGACGACCTGCGCGTCGACGCCCGGCAGGCCGGGGGCGAAGGTGAGGTCGGCGAGCGCCTTGAGCTCACGGTTCTCGCGGAGCGAGGCGCGGGACTCCGACGCCTGACCGAGCGCGCGGGCGAGATCACGGCGCAGCTTCGCGTTCTCCTCCTTCAGGTCACCCGAACGCACGACGCCGTCGAACCAGTCGTCGATTGGGTCGAGCACGTCACCGACCGCCTCCTGGGCGGGATCGATCGCGTCCTGGGCCGCATCCCTGACGCTGTCGGTGATCCCGGACCCGTTGCCCCGCGTGTCCAACGTGATCAAGGTGACGGCGGTCAGCAGGAGGAGGACGAGGATCGACCGGCGTCGGTTGCTGCGTCGATAGACCGCCACGGCGAAGAGCGCTCCCGGAGGCCGGTCAGCTCTGCTGCGACGAGATCAGCACCTGCTTGAGGGCGTCGAACTCCTCGAGGCACTGACCGGACCCGATCACCACGGAGAACAGCGGGTTCTTGGCGATCAAGATCGGCATCCCGGTCTCGGCGTGGAGCCGGCGGTCGAGACCGTGAAGGAGCGCGCCCCCACCCGTGATCACGATGCCTCGCTCCATGATGTCGGCCGCGAGCTCGGGAGGCGTCTTGTCGAGCGTCACCTTGACCGCGTCGACAATCGCGGACACCGGCTCTTCGATCGCGTCACGGATCTCCTCGGTCGACACGACGATCGTCTTGGGCAGGCCGGTGACGAGGTCGCGACCGCGGATCTCCGCGTAGAGCTCGTTTTCCAGCGGATACGCGCTCGCGAGCGCGACCTTGATCTCCTCCGCGGTGCGCTCCCCCAGCGCGAGCGAGTACTCCTTCTTCACGTAGTTGATGATCGCCTCGTCGAGCTCGTCGCCAGCGATGCGAATCGACTCGCTCGCGACGATGCCGCCGAGCGAGATGACCGCGACCTCGGTGGTGCCACCGCCGATGTCGACCACCATGTTCCCGGCAGGCTCGTGGACGGGCAGGCCTGCACCAATGGCCGCAGCCATCGGCTCCTCGATGATGTACGCCGGCTTGCGTGCGCCCGCGTACTCTGCCGCCTCCTGCACCGCTCGCTGCTCGACGCCGGTGATGCCCGACGGCACGCAGATGACCATCCGGGGCTTCGCCCACCGCCGCTGGTGCACGTGCCGGATGAAGTAGCGCAGCATCTTCTCGCAGATGTCGAAGTCGGCGATCACGCCGTCCTTGAGCGGCCGGATGGCCTGGATGTGGCCGGGTGTCCGGCCGATCATGCGCTTCGCCTCGACCCCGACCGCGAGTGGGCGACCGTCTTTCACGTTGATGGCGACCACCGAAGGCTCGTCGAGCACGATCCCTCGGCCGCGGACGTACACGAGCGTGTTGGCCGTGCCGAGATCGACCGCCATGTCGCGGCCGACGATCGAGGAGTACCAGGGTTGGGACACGGGGAGGCCCTTCAGGAGGCGTGCCGGCGCACACAGGCTACGGGTTCGACCCTCTGCGAGCCAGCCCTGGGCCGCGCCGAGGTGCCCGGGATCACTGTCCCGAATATGACGTTTCTGCTCCGTCACACGCTGAGCGGCCCAGATCGCGAAGGGCGCGAGCCCGAGCACCGGCCTGAGGCGACCGAGCTGCAAGCGTCGTCGCGGCCGCTCAGAGCGCGGGGAAGAAGAGCGCGATCTCGCGCTCGGCCGACTCCGGTGAGTCGGATCCGTGCACGAGGTTCTCGCCCATCTCGATGGCGAGATCGCCACGGATGGTGCCCGGTGCCGCCTCACGCGGGTTCGTCGCACCCATGAGCGTGCGCACGACCTTGAAGGCCTCGGTGCCCTCCACCACCATCGCGACCAGCGGACCGCTGGTGATGAACGCGACGAGCTCGCCGAAGAACGGCTTGCCGTCGTGCTCGGCGTAGTGACGCTTCGCGGTCGCCTCGTCCAGCCTGCGCAGCTCCATCGCGCGCAGCGTGAGCTGCTTGGCCTCGAGCCGGCGGACGATCTCGCCGACGAGGCCCCGCTCGACGGCGTCGGGCTTGCAGAGAACTAGGGTGCGGTCGGTCATGAGGGCGAAAGGGTAGCGGCTGACCTAGGTGGCCTCCGACTCGGGATGCAGCGCCGCGCGGGCCGCGCCAACGAGGTAGAGCGAGCCGGTGACGATCACCTGCCCGTCGGCCGGCGTCACGTCGAACGCCCGCTCAAGCGCTGCTTCCGCGTCTACCACGACGTCGATGCGATCCACTGGCACGCCCAGGGACTCCGCGGCATCCGCGATCGCCATCGGGTCGAGGGCCCGCGGACTCGGCGGGCTCGTGCACACGATATGAGACGCGCCGAACGCCGCCAGCGCCTCGAGCATCTCGCGCGGCTCCTTCTCGCGCAGCAGGCCAACCACGAGCGTGCGTTCACCACCTGCGAACTCCTCGTCGAGCGCGGCCACGAGCGCGTGCGCACCGGCGACGTTGTGCGCGCCGTCGAGCAGCACGAGGGGTCGATGACCGACCACCTCGAGTCGGCCGGGTGATCGAACGGTCGCGAACACGTCGGCGACGACCTCCGGCGACAAGGGCACACCAAGATGCGCTTCGGCCGCACAGAGCGCGACCGACGCGTTCTGGGCCTGGTGCGCGCCGTGCACGGCGAGGAAGACCTCTCCGTAGCGCGCGCCGGGGGTGTACAGGTCGACGAGGCGACCGCCGTGCGCGAGCCGGTTCGCCCCGACGCCGAAATCGCGACCGCGCCGCAGGGTCAGGCCGGGCTCCCGGTCTGCGAAGTGCCGAAGCATCTCGGGCTCGTCCTCCCCGAGCACCAGCGTCGCGCCGGGCCGGATGATCCCCGCCTTGTCCGCCGCGATCTCGTCCCTCGTGCGCCCGAGGTACTCGACGTGGTCGATGCTCACGTTCGTCACCACCGCCACCCCGGCATCGAGCACGTTGGTGGCGTCCCAGGTCCCGCCGAGGCCGACCTCCACCACCGCCACCTCCACCGCCACGTCGGCAAAGAGGTCGAACGCCGCCGCGGTGAGCACCTCGAAGTAGCTGGGCCGGTGGGCCAGGTGGTCCTCCGCCGCGGCCACGTGCGTGAGCACCTCGGCCAGCATCGCGTCGCCGATGGGGTCACCGTCCCAGGCGATGCGCTCATTGACCCGCTCCAGGTGCGGGCTCGTGTACGAACCGACCGACAGTCCCGCGCCGCCGAGCAACGCCGTCGCCATCCGCACGGCCGACGTCTTGCCGTTCGTCCCGGTGACGTGGATCGCCGGGTACTCGACCTGAGGTGAGCCGAGCAGCTCCAACAGCGCTCGGATCCGTTCGAGCGTGGGCGCCTGCTTGCGCCGGTCGGCACCGGTCGGCGCGCCGACCCCGGTCTCCAGGTTGACGTGCGCGTCGAGCCAGGCGATCGCCTCGAAGCGGGTCACGCCTCCGGTCCGTCGGCGAGCTCGACGACGACCGAGAAGCCGTCGCCCTCGACGGTGACGAGCTCGGCGACGCGCCCCGCCTCCCGGACGTCGGCGGCCGCGGCTTCCAGCGCGGCGCGGCGCGGCGCGGCGACGGTGACCGTCACGCGGGCCACGTCGGCACGCATCGACTGCTGCGCCTCGGACTTCGCCTTCCGGATCATCCCCAACACCTCGGCCGCGACGCGGAACACCTCGACGTCGGTGGCCTCGATCTCGACGGCAGCCTCGGGCCACGCGGCTCGGTGCACGGACCCGGATTGCCACCAGGACCACACCTCCTCGGCGACGAACGGCAGGTGTGGAGCGAACAGACGGTGCAGCGCGTCGAGCACGACGGCCAGCGTGGCGCGCGCCGAGGTGGTCGGCCCGTCGCCTGCGCTCCCGTAGGCGCGGTTCTTCACGAGTTCCAGGTAGTCGTCGCAGAAGCCCCAGAAGAACCGCTCGGTGCGCTCGAGGGCGCGCGAGTAGTCGTAGGCGGTGAATTCCTCGGTCGCGCCGGCGACCAGCTCGTCGAGCTCGGCGAGCATCGCCCGGTCGATCGGCTCCGTGACGAGCGTCCGGTCGCCGCCGGTGTCGCCGAGCACCCCGAGCACGAACTTGGACGCGTTGAGGAGTTTGATCGCGAGTCGCCGCCCCACCTTCATCTGGGCCTCGTCGGGCACGATGTCGACACCCGGCCGGCCGTTGAGCGCCCAGTAGCGAACGGCGTCGGAACCGAACTTCTCGAGCACGCCGATCGGGGTAACCACGTTGCCCTTGCTCTTCGACATCTTCTTACGGTCGGGATCCAGGATCCACCCGTTGATGGTGGCGTGGGTCCAAGGCAGCGTGCCGTGCTCGAGGGTCGACCGCAGCAGCGTCGCGAACAACCACGTGCGGATGATCTCGGGTCCCTGCGGCCTGAGGTCCATCGGGAACGTCCGACCGAACAGGTCCGGGTCGGTCTCCCACCCGGTGGCGATCTGCGGGGTCAGGGAGGAGGTCGCCCAGGTGTCCATCACATCAGGGTCGCCGACGAACCCTCCCGGCCGCCCGCGCTGGGACTCCTCGAACCCGTCGGGGACGTCGCTGGACGGGTCCACGGGCAGGCGCTCCTCGGCTGGGACGAGCCGACGGTCGAAATCGACCTCGCCGTCGGCGCGCACCGGGTACCAGAGCGGGAACGGAACCCCGAAGAAGCGTTGACGACTGACCAGCCAGTCGGTGTTGAGCCCTTCCACCCAGCTCTCGTAGCGGCTGAGCATGTGAGCCGGATGCCACTCCAGCTCCCGACCGTGCTCCAAGAGCCGGGCGCGCCGCTCGAGATCGCGCGCGCCGTTGCGGATGTACCACTGCCGGCTCGTGACGATCTCGAGGGGCCGCTCGCCCCTCTCGTAGAACTTCACCGGGTGGGTGATGGGCTCGGGCTCGCCGACGAGCTCGCCGGACTGGATGAGCATCTCGACGATCCGCCGCTGTGCCTGCTTCGCGGTGCGACCTGCCAGCTCCGCGTACCGTGACCCGGCTGCGTCATCTGCCTCCCCGAAGTCGGGGACATCGGCAAGGAACCGGCCGTCGCGGCCCATCACGCTGCGGGTGGGCAAGTCGAGCTCGCGCCACCACACGACGTCGGTCGTGTCACCGAAGGTGCAGATCATCGCGATGCCCGAGCCCTTGTCGGGATCGGCGAGCGGGTGGCCGAGAACGGGGACGAGCGCCCCGAAGATCGGAGTACGGACGTCGTGTCCGAAGCGGTGGCGGTACCGAGTGTCGTCGGGGTGGGCAACGAGTGCGACGCACGCCGGGAGCAACTCGGGACGCGTGGTCTCGATGACAAGGTCGTCGGCACCGTCGAGCCCGTGGAACCGCAGCGCGTGGTAGGCCCCGCCGACCTCGCGGTCCTCCAGCTCCGCCTGGGCGACCGCCGTGCGGAAGTCGACGTCCCACAGCGTCGGGGCCTCGGCCTGGTAGGCCTCGCCGCGTTCGAGGTTGCGCAGGAACGCACGCTGGGCAACGCGTTGGGCGTCGTCACCTATGGTGGTGTAGGTCAGCTCCCAGTCGACCGAGAGGCCGACCCGGCGCCACAGGCGCTCGAAGGCCTGCTCGTCCTCGGCGGTGAGGTGCAGGCAGAGCTCCACGAAGTTCTTGCGGGGCAGGTGGATCGGCTCGTCCCCGGCCCGCTCGGGTGGCTCGAAGCTCGGGTCGTACGGGAGCGACGGGTCGCACAGGACACCGAAGTAGTTCTGCACCCGCCGCTCGGTCGGCAGCCCGTTGTCGTCCCAGCCCATCGGGTAGAAGACCTCGCGGCCCGCCATCCGCTGGTACCGCGCGATCGCGTCCGTGTGCACGTAGCCGAAGAGCGAGCCCATGTGCAACGACCCCGAGACCGTGGGCGGTGGGGTGTCGAT
The DNA here is from genome assembly GCA_016870395.1 of Actinomycetota bacterium. Taxonomy (GTDB): domain Bacteria; phylum Actinomycetota; class Acidimicrobiia; order IMCC26256; family JAENVU01; genus SHUZ01. The sequence goes on from VGBT01000020.1 coordinate 34,754, forward strand.
CGAGTAGACCGCGCCACGCGGACGGCTGCGGTCGAAGCGGAACGTGCCGTCGGCCTGCCAGCGGCCCGCCCACTTGTCCTCGAGCCCGTCGAGGCTCGGCTTCTCGGGGATCTGCATCCCGATCAGTCTACGAAACGCCGAGGGCGGGGTTCAGGCCGAGCGGAGCTCTTCCTCGTCGCCGTCGGTCACGAGTGTCGGGTGCACCCGCTCCATCACGACCGCTCGGTCGACCACGCAGCGCTTGACGTCGGACCGGCTCGGCAGGTCGTACATCACCTCGAGCAGGACCTCCTCGAGGATCGCGCGCAGACCACGAGCGCCGGTGCCGCGGGCGAGCGCCTGGTCGGCGACGGCCTCGAGCGCGTCGTCGGTGAAGTGGAGGTCGACCTCGTCGAACTGGAAGAACTTCTGGTACTGGCGAAGCAGCGCGTTCTTCGGTTGCACGAGGATCTGCATCAGCGCGTCGCGGTCGAGGTTGTGCACGGTGCCGATGACCGGGAGCCGGCCGACGAACTCGGGGATCAGGCCGAACTTCAGGAGATCCTCTGGCATCACCCCAACGAGCACGGTCTGATCGGCGTCGGCTGAGCGCACGTCCGCGCGGAACCCGATGCCGCGGTTGCCGTGCCGACCCTCGATGATCTTGTCGACCCCGGCGAACGCGCCGCCGCAGATGAACAGGACGTTCGTGGTGTCGATCTGGATGAACTCCTGGTGCGGGTGCTTGCGGCCGCCCTGCGGAGGCACCGACGCGGTCGTCCCCTCCAGGATCTTGAGCAGCGCCTGCTGGACGCCCTCACCCGAGACGTCGCGGGTGATCGACGGGTTCTCCGCCTTGCGCGCGATCTTGTCGATCTCGTCGATGTAGACGATCCCGGTCTCGGCCTTCTTGACGTCGTAGTCGGCGGCCTGAATCAGCTTCAGCAAGATGTTCTCGACGTCTTCACCCACGTAGCCGGCTTCCGTGAGCGCGGTCGCGTCGGCGATGGCGAACGGGACCTTCAACAGCCGGGCGAGCGTCTGCGCGAGGAGCGTCTTGCCGCAGCCGGTCGGCCCGATCAGCAGGATGTTGGACTTCGCGAGCTCGACGTCGGGGTCGCCGTACGCGCCGGCCTGCACGCGCTTGTAGTGGTTGTAGACCGCGACGGAGAGGATCTTCTTCGCCTGCTCCTGCCCGATGACGTAGTCGTTGAGGTACTCGTAGATCTCACGCGGCTTGGGGAGGTCGTCGAAGCGGACCTCGGTGGACTGCGAGAGCTCCTCCTCGATGATCTCGTTGCAGAGGTCGATGCACTCGTCGCAGATGTACACACCGGGGCCGGCGATCAGCTTCTTGACCTGCTTCTGGCTCTTCCCGCAGAAGGAGCACTTCAGCAGGTCTCCCCCGTCCCCGAACTTCGCCACGATGCGCCTCCCCCCGGAGCCGACGACCTCGGACTAGCTGACCCCGGCTGGGACACTCAGCGCCGCGAGCTCCCGGTTGGTGATGACCTCATCGACGATGCCGTACTCCTTGGCCTCGGCCGCGCCCATGATGAAGTCGCGGTCGGTGTCGTGCGCCACCTTCTCGACAGACTGCCCGGTGTGGTGGGCGAGGATCTCGTCGAGGGTCTCGCGCATGCGCACGATCTCCTTGGCCTGGATCTGGATGTCGACCGCCTGGCCCTGGGCGCCGCCGTGGGGCTGGTGGATCAGCACCCGACTGTGCGGCAGGATGAACCGCTTGCCCTCGGTGCCCGCGGCGAGGATGACCGCCGCGGCGGATGCGGCTTGGCCGATACAGATCGTCTGCACGTCGGGCTTGATGAACTGCATCGTGTCGTAGATCGCGAACAGGCCGGTGATCTCGCCGCCGGGCGAGTTGATGTAGATCGAGATGTCCTTGTCGGGCTCCTCGCTCTCGAGGTGCAGGAGCTGGGCCATCACGAGGTTGGCCACGAGGTCGTCGATCGGCGTGCCGAGGAACACGATGCGGTCCTTCAGCAGCCGCGAGTAGATGTCGGAGGTCCGCTCGCCGCGGGGGGTCATCTCGGTGACGTAGGGGACCACCACGTTGCGGATCGGATCGCTCACTCCTCGGACTCCTCTTCGTTGGTCGCGGTATCGGTCTGGGAGGTGGCGGCATCGGTGCTCGCCTCCGGCAGGGCCAGGTCGAGCTCGTTGCCGTCGCGATCGCACACGGTTGCGTGCTCCACGAGGTACTGCAGCGCCTTGCCTCGGGCGATGTCAGAGCGTACCGCCCCCAGCACCCCGCGACGGTCGAAATCGCGACGCACCTTCGCGGGCTTCTCACCCATCCGCTCGGCCAGCCGCTCCACCTCGTCCTCGAGCTCCTCGTCGGTGGCCTCGATCTCCTGGTCGGCGACCACCGACCGGAGGCCGAGGTCGGCGAGCACGGCCTGGGTCGCGCCCGCGCGCACGCCGTCGAGGAAGGCCTGCTGATCCTGCCCGGTCGCCATCAGGTACTGCGGGATCGTGAGGCCCTGGGCCTCGAGCCGGTGCAGCAGGTCGTGGAGGCGTCGCTCCATCTCCTGGCCGACGAGGGCCTCCGGTGCCTCCACCGGCACGAGCCCGGAGAGCTCCTCGAGGACCCGGTCGCGCAACGCCATCTGGGCCTGGAGCCGGCCGACGAGGTCGAGGCGCTTGGCCGCGTCGTCGCGCAGCTCGTCGACGGTCTGGAACTCCGTGACCTCACCTACCCACGCGTCGGTGAGCTCGGGGAGCACCTTGTGCTTGGCGTCCTTCACCAGCACCCGGAACGCCACCTCGGTGCCGGCTTGCTCGCCGAAGCGCTCGGGCAGCGCGTCGGTGAACTCGAGGATCGCGCCGGGACCGGTGCCACGAAGCTGGGCATCAAGCGCGGGGGTCACCATCGCCGAGCCCACCTCGTAGAGGAAGTCGGTGGCGCTCAGCGCGTCGACGGGCGCGCCGTCGACCGAGCCTTCGAGGTCGATCTGGGCGTAGTCACCATCGACGATCGGTTCGCTCGAATCGGACAGTGCGGCAAAGCGCTCGCGCAGACCGTCGAGCTGGGCGGTGATCGCCGCATCGTCGGGCGCGGCGTAGTCGAGCTCGACGCGCAGCGAGTCGTAGCCGGCCACGTGAACCACGGGACGGACCTCGACGACCGCCTCGAATTCGACGTCGCCCGCCTCCTCCCCCGCGGTGATCTCGATCTCCGGCGCGGCGATCGTGTCGAGGTCCTCCGCCACCACGGCGTCGGCGTAGAACTCCGGCAGGCCGTCCTTGAGCGCATGCTCCCGCGCCACCTCGGGCCCGAAGCGCGCCTCCAGGAGCCGCCGGGGCGCCTTGCCCGGGCGGAATCCGGGGATCCGCACCTCTCGCGCGAGCTTGCGGAACGCCGCGTCGATCGCCGGCTCGAACTCGTCGGCGGGCACGGCGACGGTGAGCTTGACCTTGTTGCCCTCGAGCTGCTCGATCGAATGATCCATAGGGGGCGCTCACTGTACCCGGCCGGTTGCGCGCGCCCGTGACCCAGCACCAGCGCGCGTTCGACCGCGTTCGACCCGCTCGCGACCTCAGAAAGTAGGGTTCCCACGCCATCGGCGTCGACGCGGGAGCAACCGGTGCAGGTCTACGACACGCTGTTCATCGACGGGAAGCACGTGAGCCCAGAGAGCCGCGACGTCATCGACGTCGTGTCGCCGCACACCGAGCAAGTGATCGGGCGTGTGCCCGACGCGAGCCCGGCCGACATCGACAAGGCGGTGACGGCGGCACGGCGGGCGTTCGACGAGGGCCCGTGGCCCACCATGCCGGTCGCCGAGCGCGCCGCGGCGATCTCGCGACTCTCGGCCGCGCTCCAAACCCGCGGCCCCCAGATCGCCGACGTCATCTCGGCCCAGAACGGCTCGCCCAAGCAGTGGTCGATCATGGGCCAGGTGTTCTCCGCGACAATGGTGTTCGACACCTACGCGGACCTCGCCCCCGGCTACCGATGGGAGGACGAGCGCGTCGGCGGACTCGGCTCACCGGTTCGGGTGCGTCGCGCACCGGTGGGCGTCGCCGCGGGCATCATCCCGTGGAACGTCCCGCTGTTCATCACCGCGCTCAAGCTGGGACCCGCGATGGCCGCGGGCGTGCCCATCGTCCTCAAGCCCGCGCCGGAGACGCCGCTCGACGCCTACCTCTTCGCCGAGGCTGTGCTCGACGCCGACCTGCCCCCCGGGGTTGTCAACATCGTGCCGGCCGGCCGCGAGAACGCCGAACACCTCGTGCGCCACCCGGGTGTCGACAAGGTGAGCTTCACCGGGAGCACCGCGGTCGGCCGCCGCATCGGTGCGATCTGCGGCGAGCAGCTGAAGCGCTGCACGCTGGAGCTCGGGGGCAAGTCGGCGGCGATCGTGCTCGACGACGTCGCGTTCGACGACGCGCTGCTGGGTGAGCTCGTGATGTCAGGCCTGATGAACAACGGCCAGGTGTGCGGCGCGCAGTCGCGCATCCTCGCGCCTCGCTCGCGCTACACGGAGGTCGTCGACGCGCTCGCCGGCGCGGTCGGCGCGCTGAACGTCGGCGACCCGCTCGCGGACGAGACGCAAGTTGGCCCGCTGGTGGCGGAGCGGCAGCGGACGCGCGTCGAGGGCTACATCGAGGCAGGCAAGGCGGCCGGCGCGCGGGTCGCGACCGGCGGCAGTCGCCCGTCCGACCAGGCGACCGGCTGGTACGTGCAGCCGACCGTCTTCGCCGACGTCGACAACGACATGGAGATCGCGCGCGAGGAGATCTTCGGCCCGGTGCTCTCGGTGATCCCCTACGACGACGAGGATCAGGCGGTCGCGATCGCCAACGACTCCGACTACGGCCTGTGCGGCTCCGTCTGGACCGCCGACCCGGAGCACGGTGCGTCGGTGGCCGCGCGCGTCCGCACCGGGGTGGTCGCGATCAACTCGTCGATGATCCTCGACTTCCGCAGCCCGTTCGGGGGCTTCAAGCAGTCGGGGCTCGGCCGCGAGCTCGGACCGGAGGGGATCGAGCCCTACACCGAGCTGCAGTCGATCATCCTGCCCGCCGGCTGACCGGGCGGCGCGCTCAGGGAACCGCGCGCACGAACTGCTCGACGAGGGCGGCTCGCCATGCCGCCAGCTCCGGGTAGTGCTCGGCATCGGTGCGGCCGAGCCGCACGACGACGAGGTCGAGCGCGGGACACACCAGGATCGACTGCCCCTCGTAGCCGTTCGCCCAGAAGGTCCCGTGGTCGTCCCCGGTGACCCACCAGTGCTCCCCGTAGCCCTTGCCGCCATCGGGATCGGTCGACTGCCACGTCCTCGCCCGGTCGACCCACCCCTCGGGAAGCACCCGCCGGCCGGCCCAGATGCCGTCACGCAGGTACAGCAGTCCGAACCGGGCGAAGTCGCGGGCAGTGGCATGCACGTACGAGGACGCGACCCAGGTGCCCGCCGCGTCGAAGCTCGCACGCGCGGAGCGCATCCCGATGGGGCCGAAGAGGCGCTCGACGAGGAGCCGCTCGTAGCGCTCGCGTCCACCGAGCACCTCGCGCACCAGCCCGGAGATCAGGTTGCTCGTGCCACTCGAGTAGTTGAAGCGGGTGCCGGGCGGCGCCGCGAGGGCGCGGTCGGCCGCGAATCCGGCGACGTCCTCCCGACCGCGGCCGAACAGCATCTCGATCACGTCGGAGACGCCGGCGTCCACGTAGTCCTCGGCCCACACCAAGCCGTCGCGCATCGCGAGCAGCTGGGCGAGCGTGATCCGACAACGAGGGTCTTCGTCCCCCGACCACGCGGCGACGGGGACCGGCGCGTCGAGGTCGAGGCGACCCTCGGCCACGAGCATCCCCACCACGGCGTGGAGCATCGACTTGGCCATCGACCACGACAGCAGCGGCGTCTCCGGCTCGACCGGCTCGGGTGCCCGGTCGAAGTGCGGGAGCGCGCCGCCGTAACGGTCTGCGACGACCCAGCCCCGGTGGACGACCACCACGGCGTACGTGGTGGCGAGCGGGCCTTCGGGGTCGAAGGCCGCGCCGAGCAACGGCTCGAGCGCGACCCCCGGCGGCACCGGCGCCTCGGGCCAGGTCGCGCCGGGCCAGGGCACCCCGACGGGCTGGCCGGGCAGCGGGATCAGCATCGCGGCAGCGCTCCCGTCCCCCACCTCCGGATCACCACGGCGATGGTACGGAGCGTCGGTGCGCGAGTGCAACGAGCGTGCTGGCGGGGGCCGAGCCGGCCCCGTAGCGTCGAGACGTGCCGACCGTCCCTCCCCTCGCCGACACGGCCGCCGTCGTGGCCCGCCTGCGCGCGAGCACGGGCGCGTACGACCACGAGCCCGTCGACATCCTCGGTCACTGCCTGCAGTGCGCGGCCGCTCTGGCCGCGTCGCATCCCGACGACGAGCAGCTGCAGGTGGCCGGGCTCGTCCACGACCTCGGCTGGCTCGCCACCGACACGCACGGAGTGGAGGTCGTGCTGGACGCGCGCCACGACCGAGTGGGCGCGGCCCTGGTTCGCGACGCGCTCGGACCGCGAGTTGCCCGCCTCGTAGGTGGGCACGTCGAGGCGAAGCGCTACCTCGTGGCGGCGGAGCCCGGCTACGCCGCCACCCTGAGCCCCCGCAGCGTCGCGACGCTGTCCTTCCAGGGCGGACCGTCGGATGCCGCAGAGATCGCACGGTTCGACCGCGACCCCGACCGGGACGCGCTGCTCGCGCTGCGCCGCGCCGACGACGCCGCGAAGGACCCGGACGCGGTCGTCCCCGGGCTCGACGTGTGGATCCGCGTCATCGAGCGCGTCGCGGCCGCGGCGCGCGCCTGACCCGAGGAGACTGCCTTGCCCCGACTCCGCCAGGTTCCCCGCGCCGACGCGACGCCGTCGGTACGGGCCATGTACACGTACCTCTTCGGCGACCGGGACCCGGTCGCCGAACCGGGCACCGCGACCGGTTCACCCGGCGACTGGTGGACGGTGTTCGCGCTGGTCCCCGAGATCTTCGATCACTGCGTCGGCGGCTTCGCGATCTACCAGAACCCCGGACGGCTCCTCGACCCCCAGCTGCGCGAGCTCGGCCAGACACGGGTGGGTTGGGCGTGCGGGAGCCAGTTCGTGTTCTCGCAGCACTGCAAGTCGTGTCGCACCGCGGGGATCTCCGAGGAGAAGATCGCCGCGATCCGGTCGTGGCAGGTCGCCGACTGCTACTCGCCCGTCGAGCGCGCGGTGCTCGCCTACACGGACGCGCTCGCGCTCGATCACGGACGCGTGCCGGACGGGGTCTTCGCGGCGCTGCGCGCGGAGCTCTCCGACGAGCAGATCCTCGAGCTCACGTACATCACGTCGCTGTACCTGATGCACGCGGTGATGTCGCGCGCGCTGCGCACCGAATTCGACGACCAGGACGACCCTTGCGTGGAGATCCCGGCTCCCGGCGACGACCAGACGTTCCGAGTCTGACGCCGGACGTCCCCAGCGTTGGTGACCGAACCCGTCACTACGACGGTCGTCACTACGACGGCTTGGATCACCAACGCGCGATCTATCGTGTCTGGGTAGACGGGGAGTGGCGCAGGCCGGCAGCGCACCTGCTTTGGGAGCAGGAGGTCGGGGGTTCAAATCCCCCCTCCCCGACCATGGACGCCGGCGACGTCGTCGAACGCGCTGACCTGAGCTCGGCGCCCACGGTCGGGCTTCGGCCGCTCGAAGCTCGAGACTTCCCCGAGCTGGTCGAGTGGCTCAACACTCCCCACGTCTACCGCTGGTGGGGCGTGTCGTCGGGCCCAGGCTCCCTGGGCGGTCCGGACACCGACGCCGCGACGCTCGCGCAGGTGGCGGAGAAGTACCGCGCCTCCGTCGACGGCAAGGACACGACCCACCGCTACGTGATCCTCTCGGACCGCCACCCAGTGGGGATGATCCAGTGGTACCGCCTCGCGGACGAGCCGGGGTACGCACTCGCGATCGGCGAGTCACCGAACGGCACCGCCGGCATCGACCTCCTCGTCGGCGTGCCCGGCGCGATCGGTCGGGGCATCGGGCCCCGCGCCATCTCGACCCTGGTCGACGGCGTCGTGTTCGCCGAGGCCGACCTGCACCGGGTGATCGGCGGACCGCACCCCGACAATCGGGCCTCGGTCCGCGCTTTCGAGAAGGCCTGCTTCGCGTTCGCAAGGGACGCGATGGTTCCCGACGAGGGGCCCGAGCGCGTGATGGCCCGAGACCGTGGCGACTCAACGCGCAGGTGACGCGGGACCGCCCGAGCCGTCGATCGGGTCGTCCCATTCGACGCCGGTCGCGCGCAGGTATGCGTCGATGGCCGTGCCGAGCGTCGGCAGGAAGTGCTCGTCGCCGATCTTGTCGTAGAGCCCGTAGACGCGCAGCCGGTCCTTGACCGGGCCCTTGAGCTCGGCGAACGCGAGCACGCGACCTTCGGACTCGAGATCGCCGACCAGCTCCTCGAGCACCTCGGCCCCGGTGGTGTCGACGTCGGTGATCGGCTCGGCCGCGACGACCACCCAACGAACGGCCTCGGGCTGGTTGGCGACGGACTCGCGGATGCGACGCGAGAACTCGTCTGCGTTGGCGAAGAAGACCGGCGCGTCCCACCGGTAGAGGACGAGCCCCGGGATCAGGTCGGCATCGGGATGGCGCCGGACGTCGTGGTAGCCCTTGCGGCCGACCAGGCGGCCGAGCTCCGCGTCGTAGGGACGCCACACCCGACGCACGAAGTTCGCGAGCGACAGGGCGATCGCGACGACGATCCCTTCGAGGACGCCGAAGACCACGACCCCGACGAGCGCGGCCATCGAGAGCACGAGCTCGCTGCGACGGACCCGCCAGAGCCGGCTGAGCACCGGCAGGTCGAACAGCATCAGCGCGGCGGCTAGCACGACGGCGGCGAGTGTCGCCGACGGCAGGTCCGACAGGAGATCGCTCGCCGAGAGGAGCACCGCGAGCACCACGGCCGCACCTACGACACCCACGAGCTGTGTGCGCGCGCCGCTCGAGAAAGCGACGGCGGTGCGCGAGGAGCTCGCGCTCACCGGAAACCCCTGGAAGAGGCCGGCCGCCACGTTGGCGGCACCGAGACCCACCATGTCCTGGTTCGGGTCCGACACGTCGCCGACCTTCGCGGCGAACGTACGCGCCAGGACCGTGGTGTCCGCGAGCGTGACGAACGCGATCCCGAGGGCGGCAACCGCGAGCGCGACCGCATCTTCGAACGAGACCGTCGGGAAGGTCAGCTCGGGGAACCCCTGGGGCACCGTGCCGACGACCGGGACCTCGCCGGCGAGGTCGAGCAGCGACACCGTCGCCGTCGCGCCGACGACCGCCACCAGCACCCCCGGGACCTTCGGCAGGAACCGCCGGAACGCGACGATGACCGCGAAGCTCAGCAGCCCGAGGAGCAGCGCGGTCGCGTTGGTCGCGCCGTCGGCCACCGCGTCGACGAATTCCCTGAGCTCGCCCACGGTGCTCGTCGCGTCGACCGAGAACCCGAAGAGCTTCGGAAGCTGGCTCACCACGATCACCAGCGCGATGCCGTTGAGGTAGCCCACCCGGACCGGCATCGAGAGGAGCTCGGCGAGGGCGCCGATGCGCGCGACCCCGGCGAGGATGCAGATCACCCCCATCAGCAGCGCGAGCATCCCGGCAAGCGCGATCGCCTGCGCCGGGTCGCCGCCGGCACCGACGAGCGGCAGGATGGCCGCCGCGATCATCGGGCCGAGCGACGAGTCCGGGCCGACCACGAGCGTCTTCGAGGGACCGAACAGCGCGTAGGCGAGCAGGCCGAGCACCGTGGTGTAGAGCCCGGTGACAGGTGGCAGGCCGGCCAGCTCGGCGTAGGCCATGCCCTGAGGGACGAGCAGCGCGCTGAGCACCAGGCCGGCGACGAGATCGTGGCGCAGGTCGCCGCGGCGATAGCCGCGGGCCGCCGCGACCCCCGGGACCCAGCGGGCCCACCCCGAGCGGTTCACCGCCCCCTCTTCACCGCGGCAGCGCTACCGGGGGTGCGTCCCGCGCCTCGCTAACCTCGGTGCCTTCGCGGGTGTAGCTCAATGGTAGAGCCCCAGCCTTCCAAGCTGGCCATGCGGGTTCGATTCCCGTCACCCGCTCCGTTGAAGAACTGCTGGTCACGACCAGAATGTGGCGCCGGACCCGGGGCGACCGGCGCCCGCTGTCCCTCGCCCATCGCGCGTCCATCGCGCGGAGGAGATCCAGCAGGATGGCGGCATACCGACCGAAGGTGCCCAAGACGATCCGGACCGCGCTCCTTAAGGAGGCGGGGGGCAAGTGTGCCAACCCAGGGTGCGCCGCTGCACAGACTGCCGCTGCACAGACTCACATTGAATCGCCCTGGGTTAGTTGGAGGCTCCAGACCTTGGAAACGAGGATGGAGTCATGCCACACGAGATGTCACCTGGGAAGCCGACCACGCGGCGGTATAGCGAGGCGGAGAAGGAGCGGGCGGTGC
>VGBT01000021.1 GCA_016870395.1 Actinomycetota bacterium
GGAGCTGGTGGAGAAGTAAGCGCCCGTGATGTAGGCGCCCACCGCGAAGGGCGCGACCGCGATCCGGCCAGACCGCACCACGCCGAACACCACCAGCAGCAACCCGAATGTGGCGACGAGCTCGCCGAGGTAGAGCCCGGCACCGTCACGCACCTTCGTGGAGAGCTCGACCGCCGGGAGGTCGAACATCAGGTTGGCGACCATCGCACCGATCGCCGCGCCCACGAGCTGCGCGCCGACGTACGCGGCCGCCTCCCCGTTCCAGCTGAAACCGCCGAAGACGCGGTCGGCGAGCGTCACGACGGGATTGAGGTGGGCACCCGGCACCGACCCGACCGCGAGGATGATCGCAACACGCGCGGCCCCCGTGGCAACCGCGTTCTCGAGCAGCTCCAGCCCGGTGTCGCCCGGGCTCAGGCGCTGCGCCGCGATCCCGTAGCCGATGACGGCCACGAGCAGCAGCCCGGTGCCGAGCCCCTCGGCCCCGACCCGGCGGGCCATCCCCCGGTCTACGTCAGGCTTGCAGCGCGCGGGCGAGGGTGCCGGAGGAGAGCACCGTGGCGCCCGTCCGCTCCGCGTGCTCGCGCACCCACCCGTCGGAGGAGACCACGAGGACCGGTACAGTCACGGGCAGGACGGCGGCCTCCGCCACGATCACCGCGTCGGCCTCCTCCCCCGGCGCCGAGAAGCGCACCCCGGCGCCCGAAGCTCGCTTCACCGGAACGGGAGTGAGCTTCGGGTGGTGTGCCCGGCCTCGGGGCCGGCAGTACCATGGCCGGTCTTCCCGCAACCGGCATCGGAGCCGGTCGCGCTTGGATCAGTGGAGCGCCATGCAGGCCCGGTACGAGGAGTACTCGCTCGACACGCAGGGCGACGGCGAGGTCGTCGACGTCACAGCCCTCGCCCAGAAGGCGATCGACAACAGCGGGTTGCACGACGGCCTCTGCACGGTCTTCGTGGCGCACTCCACCTGTGGGATGACCACGATCGAGTACGAGCCGGGCTGCAACGCCGACCTCGGCACCGTGCTCGAACGCATCGCGCCCGAGGGCGGCCGGTGGGAGCACAACGAGCGCAACGCCGACACCAACGGCCACAGCCACGCACGCGCAGCGCTCATCGGGCCCTCGGTCGTGGTGCCGTTTGCAGGGGGCGAGCTCGTCCTCGGCGTGTGGCAGAAGGTCGTCTGCGTCGACTTCGATGACCGGCCCCGCACGCGCAAGGTGGTCGTGCAGCTCCTCGGCGTCTGAGCCCGGCGCCGGGGCACGCGTTCAGACCCCGCCGGCCGCGTCGGCCCTGTCGGTCACGGCGTCGGTCACGGCGTCGCCCGAGAGCACCTCGATTGCCTCGCCCGTCGCGCCGCACCAGCGGCACGCGACCTCCTCGACGTCCTCGGCCAGCACCTCCGCGCTCTCCACCTCGAGCTCGCCCCCCACGCTGAAGTGGTGGAACTCCTTGACCCGCCGGGTCACGGTGACGTCGAAGCGGGTGAGATTGCCGCACGCCGAGCACCGGTAGCGGCTCGGTGGCGCGGCCATGGCGGCGATCATACCGACGCGAGGTCGGATCCCCCCTGGCGAACGCCTGTTCGCTATGGTTGCGGTCGATGCTTACCTCCCCGCGCCCCGCGCAGCCCAGCTTCGACGACCTCGGCACGCCGCTCTCCGAGGTCACGTTCGTGGTGCTCGACCTCGAGACGACCGGCGCGGCGCCCGACTCGGCCGCGATCACCGAGGTCGGCGCGGTCAAGTACCGCGCCGGCGAGCTGCTCGGCACGTTCCAGACGCTGGTGAACCCCGGCGTGCCGATCCCTCCGTTCATCACCGTGCTGACCGGGATCACGGAGGCGATGGTGCTCCCCGCGCCACCCATCGACGAGGTCCTCCCGCCGCTGCTCGAGTTCATCGGCGGCGCGGTGATCGTGGGCCACAACGTGCGCTTCGACTGCTCCTTCCTCGACGCTGCGCTCGAGACACGCGGCTACGACCGGCTCGCGCACCGTCGGGTCGACACCCTCGGCCTCGCGCGGCGCCTGGTCCGAGACGAGGTCCCCGACCTGAAGCTCTCGACCCTCGCACGCCACCTGCGCGTCTCCGTGCAGCCGAACCACCGCGCCCTCGCCGACGCGCGAGCGACGGCCGAGGTGCTCCACGCAATGCTCGAGCGCGCCGGGACGCTCGGAGTACTCGGCCTCGACGACCTGCTCGAGCTCCCGACGATCCGCGCCCACCCGTCGGCGACCAAGCTCCGGCTCACGGCCCGGCTCCCCCGCCGCCCGGGCGTCTACCTCTTCAAGGACCGGACGGGACGGGTCCTCTACGTGGGCAAGGCGGCAAACCTCCGGTCCCGCGTTCGCTCCTACTTCGGCGGCGACGACCGCAAGAAGGTCCCGCAGCTGCTGCGCGAGACGGAGGCCATCGACTGGATCGAGTGCGCCGACGACCTCGAGGCGTCGGTGCGCGAGGCCCGTCTCATCCGCGACCTCGAGCCGCGATTCAACCGGCGCGGCAAGGGCTGGCGCGCGTACGCGTACCTGAAGCTCACTCTCGGCGAGCGCTTCCCGCGGCTGTCGGTCGTGCGCGACGTCCGCGACGACGGCGCGCTCTACCTCGGCCCCCTGCACTCGTCACGCGCGGCCCAGACCGTGCGCGAGGCGATCGAGTCGTCGGTGCCACTCAGACGCTGCAACCGCCGCGTCGCTCGGAGCGCACCGATTACGGCCGACACCCCCTGCCCGCCCGCGCAGCTCGGCGTCGCAAGCTGTCCGTGCCGAGGGCACACCGCGGAGGATGACTACGCGGCCGTCGTTGACGCCGTGGTGCAGGGGCTGCGCGACGAGCCCGCGCTGCTGCTCGCGCCGCTCGAGGCACGCATGGAGCGACTCGCCCGGGAAGAGCGGTTCGAGGAGGCGGCGCTGACCCGCGACCGCGCCGCGGCGCTCTCCCGAGCGCTGCGGCGGCATCGCATGCTCACGTGGCTGCGCGAGTCGGGCCGCATGCGGTTCCTCACCGCGACCGGCGTGGTCGAGCTCGTCGACGGCCGCCTCGTGCTCGCCGGCGACACGGCGGCGCTGCCGTTCGACGCCGCCTCACACGTGACCGACCGGCGCGACGTCGGCGAGCTTCTCCTCGTCGCGCGCTGGATCGAACGCGCCACGGGCTCCGGCGCTGCTCGACTGCTCGGCGCCACCACCGCGCCCGCCTCGCCGCGCGGAGGCGCGCTGCCGAGCTACGAGATCGTGTCGCGGCGGGGGATGCGGCGAGGTCGCTGAGCGGTCCCGGTGTCGGGCGTCGACGCGGGTTGAACCGAGGTGGACCGCTCGGGCACCCGGCGAGGGACCGCCTCGGTCCGCGCGGGATCGTCGCTCGCGGCTGCCGGGGCCGTCGCGGCGGGCGCAGGCACGGGAACCTCCGGCATCGGCCTGGACACGCGGGTCGCGCGCGCGTCCGGCGATCCGGCGGCCGACGTACGGGGCGGGACCTCGCGGCGGTGGCTCCACCAGCGGGTGCCCTCGATGAACAGCGTCGCCAACGCGGCCGTCACCAGCGCGAGCATCGGGACGAGGAGGCACACGCGCACGTAGCGCAGAATCCCCGTGCTCGTCATGATGTCGAGCAGGCTGTCGCTGGTCAGAATCCCGGTGACCCTTGCGAACCAGCGCACGAACACGACACCGAGCACGAACGCTACGACCCAGGCAAGGAGCCGCATCGGCAGCCCCGCGACCGCCGGGACGTGCTCGCGCCTCGGGGAGCTCGCGCGCGGCCGGGAGAGCGGCACGCGCCCCGCCGGCGCAGCGTCGACTCCGGTTGCAGGCGCCGCCGACCTGGGCAAGACGCCCGTCGAGTCGCGAGCCGCGGCCCCACCACGTTCGACGGCAGCGGCGCGCGCACCTGCACCGACAGCGGGACTCGGACTCGTCGCGGCGACGCCGACGGGCTCTCGCGCGTCGGACCGGCGGTATTCGACCGGGGTCTTCAGCAAACGGCCGCAGCTCGCGCAGGTGAAGATCGGATCGCCGTCGAGCGCGTCGAGTCGGTGCTTGAACCCGCACGCCGGACATTGCAGCGCGTTCGCCAACGCTACCGACCCTCCCCCGCTCGAGCCTCGGCGCTCGTCGCGACCCAGCGCTCGAGCGTACCGGCCGCGGCGCCCGCGTCGATGGCCGCCGCCGCACGCGCGACGCCGTCAGCCATGTCCTGGGCGAGGTCCGCGACCGTCAGCGCGGCGGCAGCGTTGAGCAGGACGACGTCGCGCATCGGCCCCGGCTCCCCACCCAGCACACGACGGGCGATCTCGGCGTTGTCGGCGGGCGCGCCACCGCGCAGGTCATCCGTGCCCGCGCGCTCGATGCCGAGGTCGAGCGGATCGAGCACGTACCGGTGCACCTCGCCCTCGCGCAGCTCGCGGACGGTCGACACGTCGGTGGTCGTGAGCTCGTCGAGGCCGTCGTGGCCGAAGAAGACCATCGCCCGGGTCGCGCCGAGCTCGGCCAGCGTCGCGACGATCCGGTCGGCCATCGCCGGGTCGCTGACCCCCACCACCTGCCGCCGAACCCGCGCCGGGTTGGCCAGTGGACCCAGGAAGTTGAACGTGGTTGGCACGCCAAGTTCCTTGCGAGCGCGCCCGGCGAAGCGCATCGCGGCATGGAAGCGCGGGGCGAAGCAGAAGCCGATGCCGACCTCGTCGATGCAGCGCGCGACACCCTCGGGTCCGAGATCGATCACGACGTCGAGAGCCTCGAGGAGATCTGCCGAGCCACACGCCGACGACGCCGCCCGGTTGCCGTTCTTGGCCACGCGGGCGCCCGCCCCGGCGACCACGATCGCCGCGAGCGTCGAGATGTTCAACGTTTGCGACCGGTCACCGCCCGTGCCACAGGTATCGACCAGCGCGATGCCATTGCGCTCCTGCGCCACTGGCACGGCCTCCGCGTACCCGAGCATCGTGCGGACCAACGTGGCCAGCTCGTCGGGCGTCTCGCCCTTTGCGCGCAGCAGCGCGGCGAACGCGGCGATCTGCGCGTCGGTGGCGTTGCCCTCCAGGATCGTCGCCATCGCGTCGCGCACGAGCCCGAGCTCGAGGTCGACGCCGCGCAGGAGCGGGCCGAGCACGTCGGGCCAGGCCACTCGCGCGTCGTTGGAGTTCACGGCGTCAGTCCCACCAGAGATCGTGGTCGAGCACGCCCTTCGCAATCAGCCCGAGCTGGATCTGCGACGTGCCTTCGACGATCGTTAGCTGCTTCGCGTCGCGGTAGTAGAGCTCCATCGGGTGATCCTGCATGTAACCGGCGGCGCCGAGCATCTGGAGTGTGTGGTTGCTCACCTTCACCGCGAGCTCGGTCGCGTAGTACTTGCACATGGAGAGGTAGGGAACCCACTTCTTATTGTACTGCCCACGGTCGGCCATCCATGCGGCCCGGTAGGTGAGCAGCCGCGCGGCTTCGATCTCGGTGGCGAGCTCGGCGATCCTCCACTGGATCCCCTGCATGTCGGCGATCGTCTCGGTGAACGCCGCGCGCGACTTCGCGTACTCGACTGCGTACATCAGCGCGCCTTCGGCGAGGCCGATGCCCCGGGCCGCGACGATGGGACGCATGGCGTTGAGCCCGAGCATGCAGATCCGAAAGCCGCCGATCTCGCCGACGACGTTCGCTGCGGGAACCCGAACCTCGTCGAGGATCAGCTCTCCCGTGTCGACGCCGCGCACCCCCATCTTCTTGTCGGTGCGCCCGATCGAAAGCCCGGGCGTCTCCCGGTCGACGATGAACACGCTGATGCTGTCATGCGCTCGCGAGTCGGCCGGGCCCGTCTTCGCGAAGACGCAGTACCAGTCGGCCTGGACCACCCCACTCATCCAGCACTTCGTGCCGGTGAGGACCCAGTCGTCGCCGTCGGCCACCGCCCGCGTGCGCATCCCCATCACGTCGCTGCCGGCCTGCGGCTCCGACAGCCCGAAGGCCGCCCGCTGGGCGCCGTCGGCGATGGACGGGAGGTACTTGCGCTTCTGCTCCTCGGACCCGGCGATGAGCAGCGACCCCGTGGGGAGACGGGTGAGCAGCAGTATCAGCGCGGCGGCGTTGGAGTACTTCGCCACCTCCTCGATCGCGATCGTGAGGCCGAGGATGCCGGCCCCCGAGCCGCCGTACTCCTCGGGGATGCACAGGCCCGTGAGGCCCGTCTCCACGAAGAGCTCGAAGAGGTCCTGGGGGTAGGCCTCGTCGAGGTCGATCTCGCGGGCCCGCGGCGCGACCCGCTCCTGGGCGAGCTGGCGCACGGTGGCCTGCAGCTCCACCAGCTCGGGCGGCACGTCGAAGTCCATGGTGGCGCGAAGCCTATAGGTCGACCCTCGAACACCAGGCGCCCGCATCGTTGGTGATCGAAACCGTCGTAGCGACAGATTGGATCACCAACGCGGTGAGGCGGTCGGGTCAGGAGGCTCGGCGGCGCTGGCGGATCAGGCGGCGGCGCTCGCGCTCGGTGAGCCCACCCCAGACCCCGTGCTTCTCCCGGACGGCGAGCGCGTGCTCCAGGCAGGCCTTCCGGACCGGGCAGAGCGCGCAGATGGCCTTCGCCTCGGTCGAGTCGTCATCCTCCTCGGAGGGATGGAACACCTCCGGGTCGACGCCCTTACAGCGGGCGTGCTGCCGCCATGCGGGCGGGGGTACGACTTGTGTCATCGCAATCATGGTCTGCATCCCGGGGTGAGCTCCCTGCCAACGGCCTTCTCTCGGCACGAATTCCCGTCAACCTGAGCGGCGGCGACGGCGGCCCAGCGCGGTCACCGCTTACCGATGCTCCGGCTCGCCCTAGCGCGAGCCCGGGACGCCCAGCGACATGCCTGAGCCTCCCGGGCGAGCCGGCCGGCGCCGGCTCGGTACGCTGCCCGGCGTGTCCGCCATCACCACGGCCCCGGCCCGGCCATGAGCACCGTCGACGGCCGGGCCGTCCGGCACGGCGCCCTGTGGGGTCTCGTCGTGATCGCGCTCCTCAGCGTCCTGCGCGCAGTCGTCGACCGCACCGTGCAGGACTTCGACGGCTCGATCTGGTCGCTGCTCTATGTCATCGGGATCTGGCTGGCCTTCGTCCTCGCGGGACTCACCGCTGGGCGTCGAGCCCCCGACACGCCGCTCTCGAACGGGATCGTCGCGGGGATGGTCGCGTACCTCCTTTGGGTCCCGGTCCGGGCAGTGATCGAGCTCGTGCGCGACCAGCCCGGTGGGCTCTTCAGCGGGCAGGACGCGCCGTACACGCCCGGTCGGGCCTTCGGCGCGCTCGTGCTCGCCGCGGTGTTCGGTCTCCTGGGGGGTCTGATCGGCGCGAGAATGGGCGGTGGTGGTGAGTCGGCCGGGTGGCCGCGTGCGGGCGACGCCTCCCTTCCGGGAGGCCGAGACCCGTCCGAGGAACGTCCGGACTCCACAGGGCACGGTGCTGGGTAACACCCAGTCGGGGCGACCCGCAGGAAAGTGCAACAGAGAGCAGACCGCCGATGGCGGGCCGCGAGGTCCGCACAGGCAAGGGTGCAACGGTGCGGTAAGAGCGCACCAGCGCCCGGGGTGACCCGGGCGGCTCGGTAAACCCCACCGGGAGCAAGGCCAGACAGGGAGTGAGCGGCCCGCTCGACACTCCCGGGTAGGCCGCAGGAGCCGGCGGGCAACCGTCGGCCGAGATGGATGGCTACCCAGGGCGGTTCCGCGGAACCGCCTGGACAGAATCCGGCGTACAGGCCGACTCACCACCGCCACCACCTCACCGGACACCCGGAGTGACCCACATCATGGTGTCCCGTGACCCATGAACGACGCCCGGACCCCGTGCCAATCTCACGGAGCGTGTCGCCTCTGGACCAAGGACAACCGACACGCTGCGCGAGGTGCCTCTCGGGCGAGGCAAGGGTGCGGAAAAAGGCGGTGGGGGCGCTCCTGGGCAGGGTAGGAGCGCCTCACCCACCGCGTCACGGAGAGTACACGGACGCGTCCCCACTCGAAGATCGCGCCGAGACCTGCGGCCGGCCGGGAGCCACCGCCCCGGGGGGAGGAGCGGGGGCTCCACCGACCGACCTCGTGGCAACAGCATCGCCCATGACGGCCGCGCACTGCAGGTCATGGGCCCGGACTTCATCGCACGGTCGCTGTCGCGTCATCGAATCGCAACGTCGGACGGGGCTCGACGATTTCGCGCGTGTCGTCGGTCACGTCCGCGAGCGGCGCCTTGGCTACCCTCCGGCGATGCCAGCAGGGCCCGATGCGCGCAACCCGGCCCGCGAGTGGCTGCTCGCGCTCGGTGCCGTCCTCGTGTTCGCGCTGGTCGCGGCCTGGCTGGCCGACGACACGTGGTCCGACATCCGCACCAGCCGGCTCGACGGCGGCTGGCTCACCGACTTCCGCGACGCGATCTACTACCCCGCGCTCGCGCTCCGGGAGGGCGTGAACCCCTACGACCCGAGCGCGTTCTACTCGGCCTACCCGGTCGGCCAGGAGTTTCCGCTCTACTCCCCCGTGCACCTCGTGGTGCACATGCCGTTGACGCTGCTCTCGCTGGCCCGGGCGCGTGCGGTCTACTTCGGCCTGAACCTCGGCCTGATAATTCTGCTGTCGGCCACCGCCCTGCGGCTCGCCCGCCACCAGGTCACCGTGGCGTCGGTGTTCGGCTTTGCCGCCCTGCTCCTGCTGAGCGACCCGGGCTTCTGGGACCTGCGTTCCGGCGAGCCGACCTTGCTCGTGGTGCTCGGCGTGTACCTCGCGCTCGCCTGTGCCCGCGAGCGACCGGGCTGGGGCGCCGTCGGCTTGGTGCTCGCTCTCACCAAGCCCACCTTCGGCGTGGTCCTCGTGCTGTTGATGTGCTGCCGTCGCGAGACGAGGGCTGCCCTGTGGGGCACGCTCACCGCGATCGCGATCAGCGCGGTCGTCACGCTGCGGTTGGTCGATCTCGCCGGCGGCATCGCCGCGCTCATCGACTCTCTGCGCGATGACCTCGAGGTCACGAGCCGCTCACCACAGTCGCGCCTCGGGTCTTCGCTTCGGATCGACGCACCCAACACCCTCGCTCGCCTGACCCGCGTGCGCCCCGGCGAGGCCGTCGCGACGCTCGCCGGGCTCGTGCTGCTCGCTGTCGGCGCGTGGCTGGTCTGGCGCCTCCACCGGCACGATCCGACCGGCGACCGTAGTGAGCTCGCCATCCTGCTCGCCGCGCTGCTGATCCTCGTCCCCTTCTTCCACGTCCCCTACGACGAGCTGCTCCTCGCCTGGCCGCTCGCGCTCCTCCTGCGCCGCCCGCTACGCGACGCCCCACCGTGGCCGCGGGCTTGTAGGGGCACAGTGACCGCGCTGCTCGTCGTGGCGATGGTCGGCCCCACCCGATGGGAGGGCGTGAACGACGCGTTGTCGCGCAGCGTTCTGGCACGGCTTGCCGGCCCCACGATCCCCGGCCTCTGCCTGCTGGCCGCGCTCCTGCTCACCAGCTGGACGGCCTGGCGCGCATCCCGAGCCGACCCCGAGCGCTCACCGGGCATCGCGTCGACGCCACATCCGTTGCCGAGCACCGGCCCCGGATAGCGGCGCGGCGAGTCGCTACGCTCGGTCCGCCCGAACGACCGAGGAGTCCGGCCATGGTGTCCGCCGCATTGGAGCTCGCCGAGCGAGCGCTCCTGGAGGAGCGCCGAGCGCTCACCCCCGACGAGGTGCGGGCCGTCGCGGCTCGTCCCCTCGACGAGCTCCCAGACCTGATCGCACTCGCCCACCGCGTGCGGCTCGTCTACTGCGGCAGCGAGGTCGAGCTGGAGAGCCTGGTCAACGCCAAGTCCGGTGCGTGCCCCGAGGACTGTGCGTTCTGCTCCCAGTCGGTGAAGTTCGACACCGGCGTCGACGTCTACGCGTTTCTCGACCTCGACGAGGTGGTCGATGCCGCCCGCGCCACCAAGGCGGCGGGCGCGACCCAGTTCTGCATCGTCGTCGCGGTGCGGGGACCATCGGAACGCCTGCTCGACCGGGTGATCGAGGCGGTCGACGCGGTGCACGACGAAACCGGGCTCGAGGTCGCGTGCTCACTCGGCCTGCTCACGTCGGCGCAGGCCGCCCGGCTCGCCGCGGCCGGCGTGCGCCGCTACAACCACAACCTCGAGGCACCGCGGGCAGTGTTCCCCGAGATTTGCACGACTCACTCCTGGGAGGACCGCGTTGCCACCGCGCAGCTCGCGATCGACGCGGGCATGGAGCTGTGCTGCGGAGGCATCCTCGGGATGGGCGAGACGCTCGACCAGCGCATCGACTTCATGTTCGAGCTCGCTGCGCTCGAACCCACCGAGGTGCCGATCAACCTGCTCGACCCGCGGCCGGGCACGCCGATGGGAGACCGCACACCCATCACGGCGCGAGAGGCGCTCCAAGCGATCGCTTTGTTCCGGCTCGTGCTGCCCGGCGCGTGGCTGCGCTTGGCCGGTGGGCGCGAGCGGGTGCTCGGCGAGCTGCAGGGCATGGGGCTGCTGGCGGGGGCCAACGCTCTGATCGTCGGCAACTACCTCACCACCGGGGGCCGATCCCCCGACGAGGACCACGCCCTGCTCGACGCGTTGGGCATGCCGGTGGCCGACGGACCGGGTGAGGGCCGGTTCGTGGTCGACGCCACGGGCACGCACAAGCTGCCGGCGAGGCCACCCCGCCCGACGATCCCCGTCACCACCGCCTGACCCCCAGCCCGTCCCGCCCCACCCCAACGCGCCGTTCCCCGGGATTGTGCGTTCAAGAGCGCATAGCGCTCCTCACGCAACAAACCCGGCGGGGTGGCGCGAGGTCGGAGCCGTGAGGGTGGGGTCAGTGGGGCGGCAGGTGGCTGGTGTCGTTCCAGGTGAGCAGTCGCGGGACCCCCACCGGCGCGTCGATGCGCGCGATCGACGCCACCGCGCAGAACATTCGCCACGCCAGCTCCGGCCCGGCGCCCATCGCCCAGATCGCGCCGGCCTTGATCGGTGAGACGTGGCTCACCGCGACGACGGGTGGGCCGGCGATCCGCTCGGCGCACCACTCGCCCATCCGCACACCGACGGCATCCAGGCTCTCCCCGCCCGGGGCCGCGAACGACGGGTCGGTGCGCCACCGCAGCACCTCGTCGCGGGGCAGGTCCTCAAAGCGGTGCTCGTCCCACTCTCCGTAGTCGAGCTCGACCAGGCGCTCGTCGACCTCCACCCCGACTCCCACCGCGGCGGCGATCGCGGCCGCCGTCTCTCGCGCCCGCTGCAGAGGGCTCGTCAGCACCGCCGCGATCTCCTCTGCTCTCAGCCGCTCCGCCAGCGCCTCGGCCTGCAGCCGGCCCACGTCGGTCAGCGGCGGGTCCGCGCGGCCGAGAGCGAGCCGGGCGCGGTTCGCGGCGGTCTCGCCGTGACGCACGAGCACGATCACGCGCGCGCCTCCTCGAGCCGGCCCGCGCGCAGGAAGTCGATCCGGCGCCGCGAGTCGCGTAGCCCGAAGCGGCCGTAGGCCCACACGATCACCGCGAGGCCGAGAGCCTCCACGACCACGAGCAATGTCGGCGGTGGGAACAAGGAGTCGTCCGGGAAGTCCGAGCCGAGGAACGGCCAGAGAAACGAGACGTCGTGCAAGAACGCGCCCGACAGCACCAATCCGCAGAACCACCCGATCGGCATGCAGATCCAGCGCCGCCGCACGAGTCGGGGACGCCCGATCGTGGCAAGCATCACAACCGCGAGCGCGCCCACGGCGACGAACAGCGAGTGCCCGTACGCGTACCGCCCGAGCGGGAGGTCGACGAGCAACGGGAGCATCGCGCCGAGTGCGACCAGCCGGTAGTCGAGCCCTCGACTGCGAAAAATGTCGTGCACCGCGACGATCGACGGGCCGCAATACCAGAGCAGCACCGGACGCCTCTCAACCTGTGGCCGCGTCGAGCGCGGCGTTGACCAGCGCGTCGGCGTCGACGTTGTCCTCGCGCCGCACGTGGACGAGGTCGACCTCCGCGTAGTCGGCGAGCAATGCCCGCGCCTGCTCGTACAGCGTCCGAAGCCCGGCGTTGCGCACGCGGTAGCGACCCTCAAGCTGACGGACGAGCAGCTCCGAGTCGGCTCGAACCCTGATCGCTCGGGGGTGGAAGCGGCGGGCGGCCTCAAGCCCGGCGATCAGCGCGCGGTACTCCGCCACGTTGTTCGTCGCGACACCGATGCACTCGCTTACTGTCGCGAGCGGCCGCGAGGGATCGTCGGCATCCATCACCACGGCACCGATCGCCGCAGGCCCCGGGTTGCCCCGCGACCCACCGTCGCAGTAGACGATGACCGTTTCGATCGCGGCGGTCACGTCGAGGGCACGAGTATCGCGCCACAGTTGTCGCAGTGTGCGACCTCGGCATCGGCACCGGTGCGCCGGATCCGGTCGACCTCGGTGGCCGGGATCGTGAGGCGACAGCCCTGGCAGGTGTGCCCGACGAGGCGCGCCGCGCCGATCCCACGGGCGCGCTCGCGGCAGCGGCCGTACAGGGCGAGGAGGTCGGCGGGGAGGTTCCCCGCCGCGGCAGCCCTCGCGGACGCCTCGACGGCGAGCTCCGCGTCGATCGCCGCCTCCTGTTGGCCCAGCGCCGCGCGGGCCGTCGCCGCCGTGGCGGTCGCCGCCGTGCAGCGGCGCTCCAGCTCGGTGACCTCGGCGCCGAGCGCTTCCTGGCGCTCCATCAGCTCGAGCTCGCGGTCTTCGAGCGTGCGCTGGTACCGCTGTAGCTGCTCGATCTCGGCCTGCATGTTCTGCAGCTCCTTGGGGGAGCTGATCGTGCCCGAATACATGACCTTGTCGACCTCGGAGGCCTTCGCCACCGCGGAGGCGACCTCGTCCTCGAGGCGCAACACGGCGCGCTCGACGTCGTCACGGCGGGCGACGGCATCCGCAAGCGGCGCCGCGAGGCCGGCCAGCTCGGCCTCGGCCTCGGCCAACGTGTCGCGCTCGTGCAGCGTGGCCCGCCGATGACGCAGGTGGTCGGCGGCCGTGTCGTGCTCCTGGACGACGAGGAGCGCTTCGAGATCGGGCATCGGAGCGAGCCTACCGGCCCCTACGGGCCGCCTCCCCCTCTGCCGCGCGCTTCGGAGATAAGACCGCCGGTGACCGGAGGCGTGATGGTCGTCGTGGTCGTCGTGCTCGTCGTGCTCGTCGTGCTCGACGAGCTCGTCGTGCTGGACGAGCTCGTGGTCGAGGACGCGTAGGGCGGCGATGACGTGCTCGACGGCGTCGGAATCGGCCCTGCGTCGCGACCGCGGTCCGGGTCGATGTTCCGCGCCGACGGCCAGAGGCTCTTGTTCGGCTTCGTGAACTCGAGCACCGGTTCATCCTCGAGCGCGGCGGTCATGAACTTCTGCCAGATGATCGCGGGGTAGGTGCCCCCGTACACGGCACCGAACTGGCCGACCCGCCCCATCGGCTGCGGCTTCTGCGAGGGATCGCCCATCCACACGACCGCCACGAGCTGCGGCGTGAAGCCCCCGAACCACGCGTCCTTCTTGTCGTCGGTGGTGCCGGTCTTGCCCGCAATCGTCCGGCCCGGAAGCCGCGCCCTGCCGCCGGTGCCGTTGACGACCCCGGTCATCACGTCGGTGACCGTGCGGGCGATCTCGGCATCGATGACCCGTTCGCTCTTCCCGGTGTCGTCGTAGATCACGTTGCCGTCGCGGTCCTCGACCCGCTTGATGAACATCGGGTCGTGCTTCACGCCGTCGTTGGCGAAGGTGGAGTAGACGGTGGCCATCTCCACCGGCGAGTTCCCCGTGGTCCCCAGAGTGATCGACGGGTACGACCCGACCGGGCGCCGAATGCCGAGGCGCTTTGCCATCTCCGCCACCTTCGCGGGACCGATGGCAGAGATCAGACGCACGAACGCGCAGTTGACCGAGTTCTTCGTCGCGTCCCGAAGGGTCCCGCTCCCGCCGCCTTCGCCGCTGTTGACGGGGCTCCAATCCGGGTAGCCCTTGATCGGGCAGGGACTGCTGCCGTCGATCGTGTCCTCGGGCGAGTAGCCGTTCTCCAGCGCGGTCGCGAGCGTGATCGGCTTGAACGTCGAACCCGACTGGCGTCCCGAACCGGGTCCCATCGTCGCGAGGTTGTACTGGGACTGTTCGAAGCCCGGCCCTGCGACGATCGCCCGCACCTCCCCGGTCTCGGGATCCATCACCGCCATCGACGCGGTGAAACGGGTGTTGGGCAGCACGCTACTCACCGCGAACTGCGCCAGGTCCTGGAGCCGACGGTCGTACGCGGTGTACACGCGCAGCCCGCCGAGCATCACCTTGTTGTAGCGCTCGGTGTAGGTGCTCCCGAGCCGGTCGTCGGAGAGCAGCCGGCTCTTGACCTCGTCGACGTAGTAGTTGTCGGGCCGCAGCTCCGCCGGGGGGACCACGGTGGGCAGGGGGACCGCGTCGACCACGTCTGCGGCCTGCTGGGTGATGTAGCGCTCCTTCACCATGGCCTGGAGCACCTCGCCGCGCCGCTCCCGCGCCGCCTCCGGGTTGGTGAACGGGTTGTTGCCCTCGGGGTTGCGGATCACCCCGGCGAGGAGCGCGGCCTCGGCCAGGCCGACGTCCTCGAGCCGGCGACCCTCGAAGAACCGCTCGGCCGCGGCTCGCACGCCGTAGGAGCCCTGCCCGAAGTACACGGTGTTGAGGTACTCCTCGAGGATCCGGTTCTTGGACCACTCGTTCGTGAGCCGGAGCGCGAGGGCCGCCTCCTTGACCTTACGATCCAGGTCACGCTTGGGGTTCTTGAAGAACCGGTTCTTGATCAGCTGTTGGGTGATCGTCGAACCGCCCTGGAGCTCGCCGTCGCCCACGTTGGTGAGCGCAGCGCGCACCATCGCCTGCACGTCGACCCCCGGGTTGTCGTAGAAGGTGCGGTCCTCGGTCGCGATGACCGCGTCGATCATCACCTGGGGCACGTCGGAGAGCTCGGCGGGCTGGCGGTCGCGCAAACCGAGGGCGTCGAGGAACTGGCCGTCGTCGTCGTAGAGCACGGTCCGCTCGTCGAGCGCGGCGAGTCGGGGTCCCACCTTGCCCGAGTACTGGCTGCTTCCGGCGAACCGCTCGAACCCGGGGATCAGCGCGACGAGACAGACACCAATGCCGATCCCGCCCAGGACGACGATGGCGACGAAGCGCAGGATCCGGCGGCTGCCCATGACCCCTCCAGGTTCGCACACCGCGAGCCCACGACCGGGGTCACCACCTCTCGGGACCGGCGCTGCCTATCGATCCTCGCCCCGGGCGAGGATCGCCCTCACCTCGGCCTTCGCCGCGTCGAGGTCGGACACCCGACGCTCGATCACCGCCCCGGCGCTGGTGAACACGAAGACGGCCTCGACGACCTGCTCGCCTGTCGAGGCCTCGAGCGCCACCGCGTAGGCCGCACCTTGGAGCCGGTAGCGCGCGACGCGCTCGTCGGCCTCGCGCTCGTCGCGAACCGTGTCGGTCTTGTAGTCGACGACGACGAGCCCATCGGGCGTGCGGATCAGGAGGTCGACGTAGCCCTCGAGCACCCGATCGGCAGACGGTGCTGCGACGTAGCACTCGCGCCAATGCTTCCCCGCCGCCGCGGTCCGGACCACCGGGGCGTCGAGCGCGCGGCGCACGAGCACGGCGACATCCGACGCCCGCTCGGGGATCCCCTCGAGCGTGGCGTGCGTGACCGACAACCCGTCGGTCCCGGCGCCTGTCACCAGGTCGACGGACTCGAGCACCGCGTGGACGGCCCGACCCAGCGCGGTCCCCGCACGCCCCGGTCGCCACGGAAGCTCCTGGGCCGGATCGGCGTCGTCACGCGCGAGATCGTCGGCATCGGCCGCCAGTCCCGGGTCGGGCGCCGCGGAGCTCGCGGCGGACCGGGCGATGGCCGTCGGCGAGATCGACCGGGACCGGCGCTGGGGCTCGAGCAGCGAACGGCGCGCCTGCGACCACCGGACGCGCGCCTCGGCGTGGTCCTCGGCCTCGAGGTCCGGCACGGGCCCGGCTTCGCCCGCAGCGAGTGGAGGGACCTCGGCCGCCGGATGCCAGACTCGACACAGGTCCCCCTGCACGTCCTGGGACAAGTGCCAGAGCGTCGCCGCGAACCCCTTCTTCCCCACGTGGTGATGAGCGGCCACGAAGAGGTAGTCGCGGGCTCTGGTGCACGCGACGTACAGCAGGCGCTGCTTCTCGTACTGGTCCATCTCGGTTTCGAGGTCCGCCATGCGATCGAAGCTGTCGGTCTCGGTGCCCTTGCCCAGCCGGATCTCGATCCCGCCCTCGGCCGGCCAGTGCACGGCGATCCCGTTGCGGCGCGCCGTGTGCGCGGTCGTGAGCCCGGACAGCACCGTGATCGGGAACTCGAGACCCTTCGCGCCGTGAACGGTGAGGATCCGCACCGCCTCGTCGTCGGACTCGGGAAGCATCGGCTCGTGGACCCGTGCACCGTCGCGCCGCTGCAGATCGGTCCACTTCAGGAACCCGATCAGGTCACCACCTTGGGACTCCGCGAACATGCGAGCCTGGTCGACGAGGAAGCGGAGGCGACGCCACACGTCACGCGGTCGTGGCTGCGCGAACGCGAGCTCGAAGCACCGCCGCTCCCTGATCACGCGCTCCAACAGCGCGCTGGGCTCCAGCCACCAGCGCTCCTCGTGCAAGGTGCGCAGCCATCCCAGCGCCCCGGCGACAGGATGGCTGTCGCCGAGCGACGCGGGCGGGGCACGCCGGAGGTCCCAGCGCCCACCGGCGCGCACGTGCTCCCAGAGATCGTCGTC
This sequence comes from Actinomycetota bacterium, assembly GCA_016870395.1. Classification (GTDB taxonomy): domain Bacteria; phylum Actinomycetota; class Acidimicrobiia; order IMCC26256; family JAENVU01; genus SHUZ01. Next base: position 16,755 of record VGBT01000021.1, read on the forward strand.
ACCGCACGCCAGCGCGGGCGACCGCAGCGCGGCCACGAGCGCGATCTCGTCGGTCGGGTCGGCGACAGCCCGCAAGATCGCGAGCAGGTCACGCACCTCCTGGCTCTCGTAAACGAGCACACCAGTCTCGGCCCGGTAGGGAATGCCACGATGCTCGAGCGCGGCGCGCAGCACCGGCAGCGACGTCCGCGTCGGCAGGAGGATCGCGATGTCCTCGAGCCGGGCCGGCCTCCAGTCGTCGAGTCTCTTGTCGTAGACGGGCCACGCCTCGGAGTTCCGGCGGACGGTGTCGATCGCCGCCGCGACGTCGGCGGCCTCCAGCTCACGCAGTGCGGCAACCCTCAGCTTCTCGTCGGGATCGTGCGGCCCGCCCAGCAGCGCGACCCGATGGTCACCCGTGCCACCGCGCCGGTGCGTGACGAGCGGCTCGTACGCGGGCTGGCGGCCCGGCTCCTCGATCGGCATCACCCGTGCGAACACGTGGTTGACCCAGTCCAGGATCGTCGGCACGCTCCTGAAGTTCGTGACGACGCGCACTGGGTCGGCTCCTGCGAACGCGTCACGCGCCGCGAGGAAGAGCTCGATGTCGGCGCGGCGGAACCGGTAGATCGACTGCTTCGGGTCTCCGACGAAGAACAGCCGCTCGGACTCGACCGCCACCGCCGCCCAGGGTTCGACCACCTCCCCTTCGCCGGGCTCGAGGGCCTTCGCGATGAGGACCGCCAGCTCGATCTGGATCGGGTCGGTGTCCTGGAACTCGTCGAGCAGCAGGCGGGTGTAGCGAGCGTGAAGCGCCCGGCGCGCCGGAGCGCTCGTGCGGAGCAGACGGCGTGCGAGAACGAGAAGATCGTGGAACTCGAGCCGGGCCTCGGCACGCCGGGCCTCGGCGGCGCCGAGGGTGAAGCGGGCCAGCTCGACGGCGAGCGCACGGAGCACGCCGTCGATCGCGCGCCGCTTCAGCGCGTCCCATGCGGCGTCGGCTGTGCCGAGAGTGGCCTTCACGTCGGCGATGTCGCCATTCCAGTTCTTGGCCTGGCCGTGTGAGTGCTTCCACTTGAGCGATGTGCGCAGGCGCCGTACGAGCTCGGCGTCGTTCGCGCCCGCCAGCAGCACCGCCAGCTCGTCGATCTCGGCCTCGTGGGCGGTGAGGTGCGCGACGAGCAGGTCCTCGGGCGCGTCGGGCAGCGGCCAGAGCGCGCGCACCGCAGCGACCGCGTCGGTCATCTCCCTGCGATCGAGCGGGTCCGGCGCCGGAACCTCCGCCACGAGCGCATCGAGCCGGTCCCAGTTCTGAGCGAACACGCGCGCGACGTCACGAAGCGACGCTCCGTACTGGTTGTCGATGCGCACCCCGAGCAACACGGCGCGGGTGACCAACTCCTCCAGGTCGGCATCGGCGAGGAGCGCGTCGACAAAGGCCTGCCACTGCTCCTCGAATTCGAGCTCGGAGCGGACCTCGTCGAGCACCTCCACGCGCGGCGGGAGGCCGATCTCCACCGGGTGCTCCGAGAGGATCCGCGCTGCGAACGCGTGCAGCGTGCTGATCGCAGCGATGTCAACGTCGGCGAGCCCCGCTTCGCAGCGCGCCCGCATCGTGTCGTCGGTCGCGGTCGCGACCTCCCGCTCGAGCCCCTCACGCACGCGGTCACGGAGCTCCGACGCGGCTGCCTCGGTGAACGTGATAGCGGCGATCTCGCTGAGCGGGACGCCGGCGCGCACGAGCCCGATGAGCCTAGTGACGAGCTCGTGAGTCTTCCCGCTCCCGGCCCCGGCTTCGACGAACAGCAGCTCGTGCAGCCCGTCGACCTCGATGCGCGCCCGCGCAGCGGCATCGGCGAGCGGCGTGGGAGACACCGCGCTCATCGTCGCTGCTCCCGGTCCGGCGCGACGCCGGTATCCTGCGCGACGAGCGCCTCGATCCTCGCCAGCTCCGGCGCGCCGGACTTCGCCTCGGCAAACGCGACCCGATCGACCGGACACAGGGCGTCGAAGTCACAGAAGCGGCAGTTGTCCGCGGTGCCGAAGTAGCTGTTGTGCTCACCGGGGGTGGCCGCGAACCCGCCCTCCTCGATCCCGGCCGCGATCTCGCCCAGGACCTCGACGAACCGCTGCTGGACGGCGCCGTCGACCTCGTAGCCGAGGCGCGTGTAGCCGCCCTTACCGGTCACGAACCAGTACTCGGCCGAGGCCGTCACGCCCGCACCCGGCGCACCATCTCCACCGAGCTGTGCACGAGCGGCCGCCGCGTACAGCGGGAGCTGCAGGCACGTCCCGGCGAGCACCGGGTCGACATCGAGCCCCTTGTAACGGTCTGCCTTGGCGGTCTTGTAGTCGAGCACTCGCAGCGAGCCGTCGGCGAGCCGGTCGACGCGGTCCGCGCGCCCGCGGAACGCGAGCTCGCGCCCGTCGGGCAGGGTGATGACCACCGGTGCCCGGTCGTCGAACCCGAACGCCATCTCCACCTGCTCGGGCACCGCCCCGGCCATCGCCCGGTACCCGTCGTCGGCGTCGAGAAACCCGAGCAGGTCGGCAACGAGCTCCTCGCGCTGGATCCGCCACAGGAGTGGCTTGCCGGTGAGTCCTTCGGCCTCGTACTCCGCGCACACCTGGTCGGCAAGCTGCACGAGCCGATCCCGCTCGGCGTCGGGCCAACGCTCGTCCGGCGCGAGCCGCTGTGCAACGGGACGAGCGACGATCGGGGCGAGGAAGCGCTCGAGCACCTCGTGGACGAGCCGACCTCGGTCGAGCGCAGAGAGCTCGGCGATCTGCTCGGGCGCCTCGATTGCGCCGAGCCGAAGGACCGAGCCGAGGAAGTAGCGGAACGGACAGGTTGCCCACCCCTCGAGGCGCGTCGCCGAGACCACCTCCCCGCTCGCGGGCGCCGGGACCCCGCAGCCGCCGAGGTTGCCGTCCCAGCGGGTGAGCTCGCTCGAGGCGCGCGCCGCCTGGACCGCGAGCCCGGCCGCGAGCGCGGCGTCGGACGCGATCGGGTGCCCCTCGACCGAGCCTCCCCGCTCGCACCAGGCGAGCAGCCGGGCGAAGTCACGGTCGCCGATCGAGGCGTGCACCGTCGCCTCACGGGTGCCCGCGACAAACGACGCGACCTCGGTGAGCCCGTGCTCGGCGCCGAGCTCGCCGAGGGTGCTCGTAAAGACGCGTTCGCCGCCGCGCAGCTCCGAAGCCGCGTCGAGCAGCCAGCGCGACGGGCTTCGGCCGCGGCCGGTGCGGTGATCGCCACGCGCGGAGAGGAGCAGCCGCTCGGCGCGGCCCGCGGCGATCGTGGCCAGCAGCTCGCGGTGCTGGTCGTGCACGTCCCGGGTCCGCAAGGCGAGCTCGCCGTCCACCGCGAGCTCGCGGTCGGCGTCGGCCAGCAGCGAGTCTTCCCGGCGCGGCGACGGGCATGTGCCCTCCGCCATCCCCAGCGCGATCACCACGTCGAGATCGAGCCCGAGCCCGAGCCCGAGCGAGCCGCACACCACGCCCTCGCCGAACCGGCCGATGCGTGCCGTAGGCGCCTCGAGCTCGACGCCGACGGCACGGCGGAACACGTCGAAGGAGGGATCGGGCTCGATCGCGTCGAGGACGGCGAGCCGCTCGAGGATCACCTCGACCCGGTCCGCGGCGTCGGCCTCCGGGCTGGGCCACCGAGCCCGGACCTGCTCGTCGCCGAGCACTTGGGCGAGCAGGGCACGCGCCCAGCGGGCCCGGCCGGACCATCCGTGTGGGATCCCGTCGGGATCCAGCGCCGCCGCGAGGTCGGTGACGAACCGCGCCAGGGCCTCGGCCTCCTCGGCTTCGCGCCGCGTCGCACGCACCGCGCCTTCGCTGCGTCCCTCGGCCTCCTGCTCGACCGCGCGCGCCCGTTGCTCGGACGAAAACGCTGCGAGCCTCTCGGCCCACTCATCGGGCCCCCGCACGACACCCGCACGGCGAGAGAGAAGGTCCCAGTGGTGGCCGGGTGCACGATGCCCGGTCGCGTCTCGCACCGGGGCGCCCGCGACGAGGGCGACCACCTCGTCGCGGCGCAGGTCGCCGTCGACGAGGTCGAGCAACCGGAGCAGGGTACGACCCGTGACGCTGCCGGCGAGGCGGCGTACCGGTGGTCCGTTGTGCGGGATGCCGGCGATCACGAGGTGCTCGTGCACCATGCGGGCGTAGGAGCCCGACGCAGGGAAGAAGATCCCCATGCGATCGAGCGGGACGCCGCTCTCAGCGGCCGCCACGACCCGGCGGACTGCGGCCCGCACCTCCTCGTCGGGGTCGGCGACCCGCAAGATCTCGGTGGCGCCGCTGGGTGCCGGTGGGCTGGTGGGGCCGAGGGCGACCTCGAGCCGGCCGCAGAGGTCCCGCACCGGCCCGTCGGCGTCGGTCGCACCGGTGAGCCCGACGACGACTCGGCTCGGCACCCGGTCGAGGACCGCTCGCAGCAGGTCGGCCAGCGCGGGCGAGCACGGCTGTGGGAGGTGCACCACCACGACGCCCAGCTCGTCGAGCAGGTGCCGGTCGTGCTCGACGGACCCCAGCGCGCACCGAACCAACACGTCTTCGTCCGCATAGCCCTCGAGCCGGCTTCGGACCCGCCGGAACAGGTCGACGACCGCAAACGCCCGCGACGACCCGACGGTGGCGATGCGATCGAGCGTCTCGTGGCGCGCCCGGCTCAGCTCGGCGTAGCAGCGGACGAGCGCAGTCTCGGTGGCCACGTGCCCGGCCACCGGGGCGAAGAACCCCGGGTTCGCAGCCAGCTCCTCGCGGATCGCCGCCGCGAGGACGGGGTTGGTCAGCGGTGCGAGGCCGGCCTCCGCGCTGCGCCGGCGCCCGAGCAACTCGGCGAGCCGGAACGGCGTGACGAAGCCCACGTTGGCGATGCCGCCGCGCGAGCCGTCGGGTGTGCTGGGCCGCCCACCCAACAGCCGCCGAGCCGAGAGACCGACCGTGTTCGAGGGCACCACGACGGTCACGGACGCGAGCGAATCGGCGGCTTTGGCCGCCGCCAGCTCCTCGGCCAGCGCCTCGGTCGCCTCCCGGCCGTAGTTCGTCACCCGCACCGACTCGATCACCAGGCGGATCGTAGGCGGGGGATGTGACAGCCACGATGTGACAACGACACTGGTTCCGGCGAGCCGGGTCGGGCGGGGTCAGGGCGAATCAGGTGACGCGGCGGTAGCGCACCACGGCGAGCGTGCCGAACACGACGACGATTCCCACAATCCAGGCCACCGCCGTGACGACGTACGAGGCCGTGGGACCGCCGAGCACCAACGCCCGCACCGCATCGACCACCGCGGTTACCGGCTGGTGGTCGGCAAAGACCTGGAGCCAGCCGGGCATCGTCTCGGTCGGCACGAACGCGGAGGACGCGAACACCAGCACCGCCATGACGGGAAACGCCGCGGCCTGCGCGGTCTCGGCGTTCGGGGCCCGCAGGCCGAAGACGGCGAACACCCATGCCATCGAGTACCCGAACGCCAGCATCAGCAGCAGCGCGGCGAGGAACGCGAGTGCGTCGGTCTGGTTCCGGAACCCCACCAGGAACCCGACCACGCACATCAGCGCGATCACGAAGACGTCGCGCACGAGATCGGCGTTGGTGCGACCGACGAGCACCGCGGAGGGCGCCATGGGCAGCGAGCGAAAGCGCTCGATGAGGCCGCTCTGGAGGTCTTCGGCGAGGCCGACCGCCGTGCTCACCGCGCCGAAGACCACCGCCTGGGCCCAGATCCCTGGCATGAGGAAGTTGACGTAGTCCTCGCCGGGCACCTGGATCGCGCCGCCGAAGACGTAGCGGAACATCAGCACGAAGAGCACCGGCTGAATGGTCGCGAACACCACGAGCTCGGGGTTGCGGGTGAGCGTGAGCAGGTTGCGCTTCGTGACGGTGAGCGAGTCGCGCACCGTCCAGCCGAGCGTCAGGCGACGAACGCGCGCCCGAGCGGGGACCACGTCGCCGCTCACTCGACGCGCTGTCCAGTGAGGCGGAGGAACACGTCGTCGAGCGTCGGCTCGCGCACTGCGAGGGTCAACGGCTCAATCGCGGCGCGCTCAAGCGCACCGACGGCGTCCATGATCGAGCGGGGGCCGGTGTTGACCTGCAGCGAGAGTGCCCGACCGTCGTCGGCATCGGTCAGCTCGCCGAGCGGCGCGAGCAGGGTGCGAGCCCCCTCGGCCGACGCCGGGTCCGCGAAGACGGCCTCGATGATCGTGGTTCCGATCCGCGCCTTCAGCTGGGCCGACGTGCCCTCCGCGATCACCTGCCCCTGGTCGATCACGACGATCCGGTCGGCGAGACGGTCGGCCTCCTCGAGGTACTGGGTGGTGAGCAGCAGCGTGGTGCCGTCGGCAACGAGCTCGCCGATCACGTCCCAGAGGCCGCGGCGGCTGCGCGGGTCGAGCCCTGTGGTCGGCTCGTCGAGGAACAGCACGCTCGGGCGGTGCACGAGCGCCGCGGCGAGGTCGAGCCGCCGACGCATCCCGCCCGAGTAGGTCTTCACCTGGCGGTCGCCGGCGTCGTCGAGCCCGAAGCGCACGAGCAGCTCCTTCGATCGGGATCGCGACGCTGACTGCGAGAGGTGGGTGAGCCGTCCCATCATCCAGAGGTTCTCGCTGCCGGTGAGGCTCTCGTCGACCGCCGCGTACTGGCCGGCGAGGCCGATCGACTCGCGCACGCGCTGCGCGTCGTGGTCGACGTCGAGACCGAGCACGCTGGCTCGCCCCCGGTCGGGACGCATCGTGGTGGTGAGGATCCGCACCGCGGTGGTCTTGCCGGCGCCGTTCGGGCCGAGCAGCCCCAGCACCGTGCCGCGCGCCACGCCGAAGCTCACGCCGTCGAGAGCCCGGACCTCGCCGAACTGCTTCGCTATGTCGTCGACCTCGATCGCGTCGGGGATCACACTTTGCATCGTCGCGCGGTCGCGGCGGTTTTCACGACATCCGGCCGCGTAGCCCCCGTTTTCGGTCATGCACTCCATGTTGACCTTCCGACGGTCGTCGACATCTGGGCGACGCGTTCACCCCCGACCCCTACCTGCGATGGATCCAGCCCGACGACGAGCGATGGCCCGCGTTCGGAACGGCGTGGATGACCTTCGTGGCAGATACCACCTTGGAGTGCGGCCACACCTACCTCACCGACGGGCGCGACGCGGCCATGACATGGGTCACACCCGACCTCTCGTCCCTCTCGCTCCTCTCGCGCGACGCCCTCGCCCGAGGCCGCGCGATCCTGGCCGAGCACAGCGACGAGCTTTGGGCCGAGGCCGCGTTCACCACGATCCTGGCCGCCCGCGCCCACGACCTGAGCCGCTTCCATTGGACGCTGCAGTATCTCGGGATACGCACATACGCGCAGGGCACCGGACTGGGTCGGGCGATCGTGGAGCCGGTGCTCGCGACCGTGAACGACGAAGGCCTGGAGTGTGAGCTCGTGTCCTCGAACTCGCGCAACCTCTCGTTCTACGAGCGGCTCGGGTTCTCCGTGGTGGGTGAGGTCACGACCCCCGACGGCGCGGTGACGCTGCGCCCGATGCACCGACCTGCGGCCGCCCGCTGACTCAGGAAACGACGGTGTTCGCCGTGGCCGACGCCGCGGCGACGAACATCGACTGCGTCTCGGCGTTCAGCTTCGGGCCGTTCATGGCCGTGATGCCGCTGTAGGAGTAGGAGTTGACCGACATCATGGTGCCGGATCCGCCGTTGAACGGGGTGAACCACGGACCCCCGGACGAGCCGCTGCTCATGTTGTAGCCGACCCGGTACGTGGCGTTGGCCGTGTACGAGTCGAGACCGAGCAGGCCGCGGCAGTAGACCAGATCCTTGCCCTTGTAACGGCCGGCCGACGGGTAGCCGAACAGGTAGGTTTCCGCCCCGGCCCCGACCGCAGAGAACTGGATCGGTTGACCGCCGACGGTCGCGTCGAGCTGGGCCGCACCGCTCTTGCCGCCCGCCCCGACGACTGCGAACGCGTAGTCGTGCACGACGGCCTGGTCGTTGAAGCCGCCGGCGGTCGTGTATTCGCGGGCGACGACGAGCGCGCTCGCGGTCCAACACCCGAGGGTCGTGCTCGCACAGAAGGAGCCCGTGCTGGTGAGCGGCGCCGGCGCGCTGTCGTAGTCGGGGACGAACATCCAGTTCGTCGCGAACGCCCCGCCCGTCTCGTCGTACGCGCAATGCGCCGCAGTGAGGATGATCGACCGCCCACTGACCGCGTCGTTTGCGAAGCTTGCGGAGCACACGTAGTAGGAGCTGCCCATCGCGAACAGCACCTTGCCAGTCGTCTTGAGCACCTCGCCGCCGCCTGTCCACGACGAGCCGAGCGTGGTGCTGGACGTGCCGCCGCCGGCCCCCGGCTTGGCACTCGGACGGAAGGACCGGGTGTGCGGGTCGAGCTCGAAGTCGCGAGGGGTCGCCTGCGCGGCACGCTCGTTCGTCCAGAAGGCGACGACCCGACCGTGCGCGGACCGCGGCGGCGAGACCGGCTGTGCCGCGGCGCCGCTCGCACCAATGAGCGTGGTCGGGCCGAAAAAAAGAGACGCGGCGACGCTTACAACGGCGAGCCTTCGCCTTGCGCTCGGGACCAGCCCCCATCCCCCGCGATGCGATTCCCACGGAGCGCACGATCTCACGCGCCCGGATCGAAAATCGTAGACGACGTCCGCCGACAACGGGTGGGCGCTGAGGGACTCGAACCCCCGACCACCGCCTTGTAAGGGCGGCGCTCTTCCAGCTGAGCTAAGCGCCCGGAAGACGAACGAGGCTAGTCCGACGCACGCTCGACCGACCCCCACACCGAAACTGTCGCGTGTATCTCACGCTCTGGCGTGAGGAAGACGCGACAGCTTCGGGGGGCGCTGCTGGGTCGGCCGCGGGCGGACCGGGGCTCGTCGTCGGTCGGGGCGGCGGGGGGACATCGCCCCGACCTCGACCGTTCCGTCACCCCGGCCCGCCCCTCTGCGGCGACCGGTCGGCCCGCGCCGTGCTCACGCCGTCTGGCGCTGCTCCAGCACGTCTTGCACCCGGATCACGGGTGAGAGCAGCAGCGGTGGGGCCACCTTCGGTGGCCTCCCTCGCCTGCGCTTCTGGGCCAGGACCTTCCCGTTGGCAAACAGCTCCCCGCCCCACACGCCCCAGGGCTCGCGCCGCTCGAGCGCCGCGGTTAGGCACTGCTCCCGCACCTCGCAGCCACGACAGAACTGCTTGGCCCGGGCGATGTCGTCGAGCTGCTCGGAGAAGAACAGGTCGACGAGCGCCGCCGAGCCGTCGCGGCAGCGCGCGGCGTCCCGCCACTCCTCGGTCTCGGTCATCTCGAAGGTCAGTGCGAACATGGCGTTTGCCCCTTTTCGTTGGTTGGACGGCCCCGGAAACGCAGAGAGGCCGCCGGGTTGCCCCGGCGGCCTGGTGAGACTTGCGGTAGCGGGCTCGCTACGGCGAGATCAGCAGGTGCCGGGGCACGGACTTCGGGTCGGTGTTCACGCCGAAGACGTAGGGCGTGATCGACCACGAAGCGGGGGCCGGCATGGCGCACGCGCCGAGAATCCGCGCGCGGGCAACGCCGGCTGCGACCACGAGGTGGTGCTGCGTCAGGCGATGCATCGCTACGGGTTCCTCTCGACGTTCAGGTGCGTTCAGATCGGTGGTTCGGCTAGTTGCGGTCTTGCGGTGGCGCTGCGAGCCACGACCAGGCAACCAGACCGGGGCCGAGGGCGTCAACCGATTTTATCGGCACCGGGCCCCGAACCTGGAGATCCGACGACGATCCCGAGGATCCGGGCGTGGACTGCAGGTGCCCCCACCACGATGTCACCCGAACCCAGCCAGCGGTCGGGGTCGCCCGCCCAGTCGGTGACCACCCCGCCGGCCTCCCGGACGAGCAGCGCCCCGGCGGCGACGTCCCAGGGCCCGAGGGCCAGCTCGAAGTACCCGTCGAAGACGCCGGCCGCGGTCCAGGCCAGGTCGAGGCTCGCGGCGCCTGCCCGGCGCAAGTCCTCGAACGCCCCGAACGCGGCGGCGAAGCGAGCGAGGTAGTCGTCGACCAGGTCCTTGCGCCGGAACGGGAAGCCCGTCGCCACGATCGCCTGCGCCGGCGGCCGGGCGCTCACCGCCAATCGCCGCCCGTTGCACCACGCCCCATCGCCCGCGGCGGCGCGATAGGTGTCGCCGAGCAGCGGCGCGTGCACGACCCCCACCACGGGGACGCCGTCGGCCACGAGCGCGACCGACACGCCGACGGCCGGAAAGCGGTGCAGGAAGTTCGCGGTCCCGTCGAGCGGGTCGCAGATCCACCCGAACTCGGCGCGCTCGCCACCACCCTCCTCGCCGAAGAACGGGATCCCAGGGGCGCTCCACGCGAGCGCGGAGCGCACGGCCTCCTCGCTCGCGTGGTCGACGTCGCTGACCCAGTCGCCGGGCGCCTTCTCCCGCACGTTGCTCGGGTGGTCGAAGCCTGCCGCGACGATCGCTCCACCTGCGCGCGCGGCCGCCTCGGCTGCGTCCGTCAGCGCAACGAGATCGAGTCGCTCGCTCACAGGCTTCCGGTCAGCCCGCCGCGGGCCGCAGCTCGTCGAGGAGCGCGGGGGTCGCGGCCGCGACGAGATGGCGACGGGCGTTGGGATCCGCGATCTCGAGCGGGCGCACCGTCGCGTCGCGAACGACCGCCCCGGCCTCGCTGCACACCAGCAGGCCTCCGAGGTAGTCCCACGGCGCGTGCACGCTGGCAGCGTCGAGGTACCCGTCGAACACCCCGGCCCCCACGTCGCAGAGCGCGAGCGCGCAGGAGCCGAGCACCCGGAACTGCTTCCAGGCGAGCACCCGCCCGGGAAACGTCGAGAGGGCGACGAACGAGTCCTCGACCCTGGTTATGGCCGACGCGCTCACGCGCCGGCCGTCCCGGAACGCCCCCCCGCCGCGGACGGCGGTCGTGACCACGCCGGTCGCCTGGTTCACCACCAGCGCGGCAAGTGCCCCCTCGCGGTCGAGCGCGCAGATCGACGTCGCCCAGTACGGGAGGTGGCGCGCCGCGTTGGACGAGCCGTCGACCGGGTCGATCACGACCACGAGGTCACCACCACCGCTCACGCCGGACTCCTCGCTCACGACTTGGACCGGCGCGCGGTGGAGCACCTCGAGTGCCGCCCGGTCGGCGACGAGGTCGATCGCGTACTGCCCTGGCCGATCGGTGCGGGCCCGACGGTCGTCACCCTCAAGGTCGCCCAGCGCGGCGCGCACTGCGGCGGCGGCCTCGGCGAACAGGTCGAGGAGTGCTTCGGGACGCATGCGGCCCAAAGTCTTCCAGATCAGCCGGGCACCACCTCGACCAACGCGGTGTAGTCGGGAACGCCCGACGCCACGTCCCGCCGCCCCTGGGGCAGCAAGACGTTGCCCTCCGGGAAGAACACCTGGACGTTTCCGGATCGGATCGCGGCGACATGCACCCGGGCCGGCAGCTCACCGTGGTCGGACCGCACCATCACCCGTGCACCGTCACGTAGCCCGAGGCGGGCCACGTCGGGCTCCGCCATGAACACGGCGTCGCGCCCGGCCCCGGTCAGCGGGTCGCGCTCGGCGAGCACCATCGTGTTGAACTGCTTGCCTCGGCGCGTGCTCAGCACGAGGCGATCGGCCCTCGGCCGAGCCAGCGGCCGGACGGCGTGGAAGACGGCGCGGCCTCCCGGCATCGGGAACACACCGCCGTCACAGAGGCGCGTCCCGCCCCACTGCACGGAGTCGCCAAGGCGGCCGAGTCCGTCGACGCCGTCGTAAGCGGGCACGACTCGCGCGATCTCGGCTCGGATCGCATCGGCATCCGGGAAGCTCACGAGGTGCGCGCGGTCGGGTGCGACGCGCGCGGCGAGATCGCAGAAGATCTCCCACTCGGCGCGCGCCTCTCCGATGCGCGGCCCGCGCACCTCGGGGCAGAAGGCGATCCGCCGCTCGGTGGTCGTCTCGGTGCCGCCGCCGGGCTGCTCGTAGCGGGTGCAGGCCGGCAGCAGCGCCACGGTGTCGGCCGGGTCGAGCAGCATCTGGCTCGTCAGCACGATGTCCTGGTGCACGCGCACCGGGACGCGCTCGAGCGCGTGGCGGACCGAGCCGGGATCTGGCAGAACGTCGAGGAAGTTGCCGCCGCTCGAATAGAGCACGTCGAGGTGGCCACGCGCGGCGGCCTCCAGCATCTGCTCCGCGTCGAGCCCCCGGCGCGTGCCGATCGGGAAGCCGTACTGCGCTGCCAGCGCGGCGGCGTGCTCCTCGTCGATCGGGAGCCCGCCCGGCAACGCGGAGGCGTACGCCCCCATCTCGGCCCCGCCTTGCACGCCCGAGTGCCCACGGATCGGCATCAGCCCCGCGCCGGGCCGACCCACGTTGCCCCGAGCCAGGGCGAGGTTGACGATCGCGGTCACGTTGTCGGTGCCGTGCGCGTGCTGGGTGATGCCCATCGACCACACGAGCACCGCCGAACGGGCGGCTGCGTACATCCGGGCGAAGCGCTCCATGTCGGCGCGCGTCGTGCCGGACGCCTCCTCCAACCCGGCAAACGACATGCCCTCGAGCTCGCGCAGGACGGCGTCGAACCCGGTGGTGTGCTCCCGTACGAAGGCGCGGTCGACCCCACCTTCCGAGAGCAGCACCTTGAGGACGCCGTTGAGGAACGCGACGTCGCCCCCGGTGTCGACCGCGTAGAACTCGTCGGCCATCTTCGTGCCGAACATCGCGCTCTCGAAGTTGCTCGGCACCCAGTACCGTTCGAGTCCCGGCTCACGCAGCGGGTTGACGACCGCGACCTTCCCGCCGCGCTTGCGCGCCAGGTACAGGTACTTCATGAACACGGGCTGCGCGTTGGCGACGTTGCTACCGAAGAGGACGACGAGATCCGAGCCGATGACGTCGGTGTAGGAGCACGTGGTCGCGGCAACGCCGATCGAGCGCTTCAGGGCGACGGTCGACGGTGCGTGGCAGACGCGCGCCGCGTTGTCGACGTTGTTGGTGCCGAAGAAGCGAGTCATCTTCTGGGCCACGTAGTACGTCTCGTTGGTGATGCCGCGGGCGGTGAGGTAGAGCGCGAACGCATCGGGGGCGGCGGCGCGGATCCGCGCGGCGACAAGGTCGAGCGCCTCGTCCCACGAGACCCTGGAGAATCCGGCGTCGCCCCGACGGCGGATCATCGGGTGTGGCAGCCGGCCGAGCTCCCGCAGCTCGCGGCCGTCGAGCCTCCGGAGTGCCGCGACGTCGCCGAGCACTGCCGGGTCGAGCGGGCCCATCGTGTTGAGGCGCAGCAGGTCGAGGCGGGTCATGCACAGGTGCACGCCCTTGATCGTCCAGTCGTGGAACCCCGCGACGCCCAGGGCGCACCCGTCGCACACGCCGTGCCTGAGGATCCGCCAGGCGTAGGGCAGGTTGTCACGGTTGCGCCACGCGACCTTGGCCATCTCCAGGTACGCGTTCGCCCTCTGCTCCCCGACGCCGTAGGGCTTGAGCCCCACCCACAAGCCGGACTTCGGGCGCCGTGGCGCCTTGATGCGGGCCGACCCCTTCCAGGCCACGGCTCAGGCCGCCGCGTCGACGCGCGCCGCGTGCGAGTACACGTTCCCGCGGCCTTCGCGCAGGAACCCGACGACCGTCTGGCCGAGGCGACGAGCCGCCGCGATCGCGAGGCTCGAAGGGGCCGAGAGCGCGGCCAGCACCGGGATGCCGGCCACCGCGGACTTCTGGACGATCTCGAAGCTCACCCGGCCCGACACCACCAGCACCGATGCCGCGAGTGGGAGCCGTCCCTGCATCAGCGCCTGGCCGACGACCTTGTCGAGCGCGTTGTGCCGGCCCACGTCTTCGCGCAGAACCTCGAGACACCCCTCGCGGTCGAAGAGCGCGGCGGCGTGCAGCCCTCCGGTGGCGTCGAACACCGACTGTGCGTCGCGCAGGCGGTCAGGCAGGGAGAGCAACGTCGAGAGCGGCACCGTCACGCCGCTCCCGACAGGCGCGACCGTCCGCACGACCTGGTCGAGCTCGGCCGCGCCACAGAGGCCGCAGCTCGCGTTCGCGACGAACGCGCGGCGACGCTCCGGAAGGGCGACCGGCGACCGCAGCCCGACGGTGACGACGTTGTACTCCTGTCGCCCCTGCTCTCCAAGGCAATACCGGACGTCCCGCAGATCGGCGGCACCGGTCAGGACGCCCTCGGTGTGGCAGAAGCCCGCCGCGAGCTCGAAATCGTGGCCCGGGGTACGCATCGTGACCGCGAGCGGCTCCGCAGCCTGGCCCGGGCCGTGCACCCGGATCTCCATCGGTTCCTCGGTCACGACGCGATCGGGTTGCGCGACGAGTCGACCTGCCGACGCGACGTCGATCTGGACCGGCGTGACCGGCCGGCGCGCGGATGGGACCGTCACGGGGGTCGAGGCTATCGGGGCACCGTGATCCCGAATCGACGGGCGTCCTCAGGGGTGTCGACGTCCGCGAGGCGCCGCGGGTCCGCGACCGCCCAGGTGGTGACGTCGGGGAGGTCGAGCAAGAGCCGCAACGACCGGCGGCCTGCGGCGAACAGGTGTGCCGCCCTGGCGAGCGCGACCACCGAGTACCTCGCGCACACGACCTGGGGCTCCCCGTCGGCGTCGAGCGGCACGACAGTTCCGACACCCGGGTGGCTTGCGATCGCCCTGACGACTGCTTCGTCGACGGAGGGCAGGTCGCAGCCGAGCACCATCACCGGCCCGGCCACCCCGAGGGCGCGGACGCCCGTGAGGACGCCGCCGAGTGGGCCGCTGCGAGCGACGTCGTCGGGGACCGCGACGAGCCCGGAGCAGCCCGGGCCCACCTCCACGACGGGACCGCACACGGCGGCGAGCACGCGACCCGAACGCGCGGCCAGCGGCTCGCCGTCGAGCAGCAGCATCGGCTTGGGCACCCCCATCCGCCGGCTCTCGCCTCCCGTGAGCAGGATCCCCGGGATCGCCACCCGTTCGTCGGTCGGCCCGCCGGTCGGCAGGTCGGTCGCCACGTTGGCAGGGTCGGTGGGGTTCATGCCGCCGCCGGCCGCAGCGCGTAGGCCACCACGAGCCACTCGCCGGATCGACGCACGAGTCGAATCTCGTTGCGGACGACGCAGCCGTCCTTCAACACGAGCCGAGTGCACACCACCGCCGTGTCGCGCGCTTGAAGGACCTCCTCCGCGGTCGCGTCCGCCACGCGCCGGCCGACCCCCGCGGCCGCGCGCGGTGCGTAGGCCGCGCGCTTCGTCGTCACGTAGTCGCCGCGCGTGAGGCCGTCGCGCAGCTCGGACCCGCACATCCGGTACACCGCGTCGAAGTCCAGCCGGTCCCACGCGTGCTCGAAGCCGAGTGCGACGTCGACCGCTCGGGGCCCGGGCTCCCGGGCGACCGCGACGATCACCACCACCGCGAGAACGATCATTGTGGTCAGGGCGGCGGGCCAGATCATCGGGCCACCGCCTCGATCTCCGCGGCGAGCGCGAGATCCCGCCGGGTGAGGCCCCCCACGTCGTGGCTCGTGAGGGAAACCGTCACCGTGCGCCAGCGCACGTCGAGGTCGGGATGGTGGTTCGCGGCCTCGGCGAGGAACCCGATCCGCACGACCAGCGCGATCGCGTCCGCGAACGACGGGCACGGGAAGTCCTTTCGGATCTCGCCACCGACCCGGCTCCACCCGGGGAGCGCCCCGAGGGCGGCGGCGACCTGCGCGTCGGAGAGGGAGCTGGTCACCTGTTCATTGTCCTACGCGGGAGGCCACCCGAGCACTCCGGCGCAACCGAGGCGCCGCTCGTCGGAAACCTCGGCCCCGCGAACCGGGGCACGCGGCCAGACGATTGGTCCCATGCCTTGCTCGTCGTGCGGCGCCGGCGTCCCGGCCGACGCACGGTTCTGCCCGGCGTGCGGGCATGCCCTGGTGGCCCAGCCCGACCAGCGCCGGGTTGCTGCCGTCCTGTTCGCCGACCTCGTGGGGTTCACCCCACTTTCGGAAGGTGCCGACCCCGAGCGAATCAAGCCGCTCGTCGGCCGCGGTGCTCGAGGATGCGGTCACCCAGCGGCGCGGGCTCGACAACCCGCGCGGCCTCGCCGACGCACTTCGGTTCCGCGGGATGACCGACGTCTTCCGCAACCGGCTCGACCAGGCTGCGGCGTTGACCGACGAGGCACTCGCCCTGTTCCGCGGGATCGGCGACCAGCGCGATGAGGCGTGGCACTCCAGAACCTGGCGTGGATTGCGTTCAACCGGGGAGACAGCGTCGAGGCCGAGCGCCGCCTCGACGCATCGGCGAAGCATTTCGGCGAGATCGGCGACAGGGGTGGCGTCGCCTGGACACTGGGCCTCCTGGGGTGGGTCCGGTTCACCCAGAACAAGCTCGAGGAGGCGAGCGAGGTCGACCGAGCCCTGCGCGAGGCCGACGCTGCACGCGAGGTGTTCCTCGAGCTCGGCGACGCCTGGAGCGAGCTGCAATCGGTCACGTCGATGATCCTGGCGCTCAACGCGCAGGGTCGGCGCTCCGCGGCCGAGGCGATGCTCGACGTGGCCGACGCGATCGCCGTTCGCCTCGCCGACTCGGGCATGCGCAACATCCCGAGGATCCTGCGCGTCATGATCCACGCGCAGAAGGGCGACCCCGAGGCCCTGCCCCTCATCGAGGCCGTCAACGCGGAGCTGGGGAAGAACGCCGCGGTCGTCACCGACGAGCGGCGGGTCACTGATGGGCCTAGCCCGTCTTCAGCAGGGCGACGTCTCCGGAGCCCTCGACCTCCTCGAACGCGCAGTCGCGCTCGCACCGAACCGTGGTTCGAGGGCGAACGCGGGCGTTGCGCTCGCGCGTGTTGCTGCCGACCGAGCCGACGAGGTAATCGCTCTCTGCGACGAGCTAAAGGACACGACGGTCACGCTCTCGACCGCTACCGGCTCGAGTTCCGCCTTGTGGGCTGGGAGCGGGTCTGCCGGCTCATGGCCGGCGTCCCGGGCTAGACAGGCCGCGGCGCGCCGCCCAGTAGCGCGTCGAGCACCTCCCGACACGCGAGGCCGTCGGCGAACGTCGGTGCGCCCGGCGGTGCCACACCGGCGATCACGGCGTCGCGCACGACCTCGGCCCACGCCCGCATCGCGACGAGGTGCGGATCGCCGTCGGCCACCCGGCACTCCCACTCCGTGCGCGTGCCGTCGACGCATCGGAACACGACGCGACCGTCGTTCACACACTCTGCGACGCCCTCAGATCCGACGAACAAGAGTCGTTGCGCGAGCGACACCGGGGCGGCGAACGAGGTGTCGATGCTCACCGACGTCCCCGCCTCCAGCTCGAGCCACGCCGTGAACCCGTCCTCGGCATCGCATGCCCGCAGCGCTCCCGCGCGGTCGGGCCGCTCCCCGACGTCGGTGCGCAACACGGCCCGCGCCAGCGCGACGTCGCCGAACAGCCACCGGAGGGCGTCGACCGCGTGAGAGCCCCAGGCGCCGACCCATCCGCCGCCAGCCGCGCGGTCGAACAGCCAGCCGTGAGGCCGCATCGGGCTTCGCGACCCCGCGCTCAAACACGTCCACACGATGTGCCCCACCGCACCGAGCGAGCCGTCGGCGACGAGCTCGCGCAGCCGCAACCGGGCCGGTTGATGACGGAACTCGAAGTTCACGAGGTGCACGACGCCGACAGACGCCGCCGCGGTCAGCATCTCGCCGGCTTCACCTGCTGTGCGACCGAACGGCTTGTCGCACAGCACCGCGTGCCCGCCTTCGAGCGCGAGCTCGACGTGCGGGCGATGCAGGAACGGTGGCGAGTGCACCGTGACGAGGTCGAGGTCGCGACGGCCGCAAAGTTCGCGCACCGCGTCGTCGTCACGCGCGGACACGACGTCGACCACCAGGCAGCCGTCGGTCGCTGCGAAGACCGGGGCGACGACGCGCGCTCCGAACCCGGCGCCGATCACGCCGACGCGAAGCGTCATTCGCCGAACGCAGCCTCGGGGTCGGGATCGCTCGCACCCAACCCGAGGTGCAGCCGGGAGAGGAAGATGTGTCCGAGCGGACCGATCCAGAGCGCGAACACGACGGTGCCGACACCCACGTCGCCGCCCAGCAGCCAACCCGCGCCCAGCGCGCCGAGCTCGAGGCCGGTGCGGACGGCCCAGATCGGGTGTCCACGCGCGGCGATGCTCGTCATCAAGCCGTCACGCGGCCCCGGTCCGAGACCCGAGCCGATGTAGAGCCCGATGCCCAGGGCGACGGTCACGATCCCCGCGGCGAGCAGCCCCCAGCGCGCCGCAGCGCCCACCGGCTCGCCGACGAGTGCGAGCGTGAGATCGGTGATTAGCCCCGCGCCCAGGGTGTTCACGACCGTCCCGAGACCCATCCGCTGATGCAGCGGGATCCACGCCAGGAGGATCACGATGCCGAGGGCAATCACGACGGTGCCGAAGCTGAGGCCCGTCACGTCGGCAAGTCCCTGGTGCAGCACGTCCCAGGGTGAGAGCCCGAGCCGAGCCCGGACCGTCAGGCCGATCCCGAAGCCCAGGCACGCGACGCCGGCGAGGAGTCGCGGCAGGCGCCGACGGAGCTCGGCGCCACGGGGGAACCCGACGACGACCAGCTCGGGACGCAACGGCCGCGCGGGAATGGTCACGCCCGTGAGTCTCGCAGCCCGGCAGCGGATGCCGGGTCGAGATAGACGGTCGCGTGCTCGACCCGTTGCAGGATCGAGGCCGGACAGGCACTGGACACCGGTCCCTCGAGGGCCGCGGCAACCGCCGCGGCCTTGCGGGTCTCGGACACGATCACGACGAGATCGCGGGCCCGGAGCAGTGCCGGGATCGTGGCGGTGATCGCGTACGGCGGCACCGCTTCGACGCCGGGGAAGTGTCCCTCCCCCACCTGCTGGCGCTTGCAGGCGTCGTCGAGTGCCACGACCTTGACGTCGCGATGATCGTCGAAGTCGGCCACCGGTGGGTCGTTGAACGCGAGGTGCCCGTTCTCGCCGATCCCGAGACAGCAAAGGTCCAAGGGATGCCTGCGCAAAAGCTCTGCGTAGCGCGCGCACTCCGCGTCCGGTACGAGCGATGCACCGTCGAGAAAGTAAAACGAACCGGGTTGGAGCGGCTCGACGACGTGCTCGTGCATGTAGCGAGCGAAGCTCGCAGGATGCCGATCGTTCATCCCCAGGTACTCGTCCATGTGGAAGCCGACGACGCGCGCCCATTCGACACCGGGTTCACGTGCAAGCTCCGCGAGAAAGGCGAGCTGCGAGCTCCCCGCGGCGAACATCACGTTCGCGACGCCTCGGGTCTCGATCGCCGTGACGATCACCGCAGTAACGCGTGCCGAGGCGGCTCGCGCCATCGCGGGGAGATCGGGCTCGACGACGACGGCAGGCATGTCAGCCGAAGCGCGGCAGCCAGGCCGCGGTCGCCGTGAGCATCTCGTCGGTCATGGTCTGCAGTCGGTCGACGTCGATGCGGCCGGCGAGCGGGTCGGCGAGCATCGCCGCGAAGACCAGGCCGCGATCGCCCTTGATCGCGGCCTGGACGGTGAGCTCCTGCGCGGCGCTCACCCGCCGCAGGTGCTCGGCCAACCCGGGCGGCACGACCGCCGCGTGCGCGCCTCGCATCCCGGCCGCGTCGACGGTCCCCATCGACTCCACCACCACCTCGCGCGGGAAGTCGGGGCACTGCCCGACGTTGGGCAGGTTGACCGGGATCGTCCGCGGTCGGTCTCGCAACCGCGCGTCGATCAGAGCGGCCACCAGCTCGCCCGACGGCATCGTGGAGATCTCCGGTGCGACGAGCATCCGAGCGAGCTCGGCGACGTAGCGGTCCTTCCAGGCCTCGCGGTCCTCGATCGTGGTGAGCTGCACGCCCCAGCGCTCGCCCCAACCCGACTCCTCGGTGAGGAACCCGGCAAAGAACTCGACGAGGTGCCGGTCGCCCGCGGCCGGGAGCACGCCGAACCGGCGAAACAGCTCGAGCTTGACCCGGTTGCCGGCGAGCAGGTCACCGCGGGTCCACGTGCCACCCTCGCTCACCTTCTCGTGACCGAGTCCTTCCGGGAGCGCGAACGCCAGCGGCTCGCCGCCTCGCGTGTCCTGGTGTTCGAGCAGGTCGCGGAGGAGCTCGAACCCGTCCGCACCGCTCACGCCCAGCTCCGTGATCACCGGAAGGTGGTTCACTCCGGCAACCTCGAGCTCGATCTCACGGAAGTCGGCATCGAGGAGCATCGCGAGGACGAACCGCGTCATGGTGACCTCGTGGCACAGGCCGACCGTCGTGATCTCGGTCTCACGGGTCACGGCGCGGCAAAGTGTGGTCATCGGGTTGGTGAGGTTCAGCAGCCACGCGTCGGGGCAGCACTCTCCCATGTCGGCCGCGATCCCGAGAAAGACCGGGATGTTGCGCAGCGCGCGGACGATCCCACCAGGCCCCACCGTGTCGCCGACACTCTGGCGGATCCCGTAGCGTGCCGGGATCTCGAGGTCGTGACGCATGCTGGCGAACCCACCGGTCGAGATCGACACGACGACATAGTCGGCGCCGTCGAGCGCGTCCCGCTGCTCCGTGGTACCGCGGGCGGTGATCGGAAGGCCGCGCAGCTCGGCGATGCGCTCGACCCAGGCCACCATCGTCGGCACCGGGTCGGGATTCACGTCCTCGACGACGATCTCGGCCTCGTGCAACGACGGAGTGTTCGCGATGTCGACCAACAGCTTGGGCATCCATTGGTAGCTGCCCCCACCGACGATCGTGATCCGCGGCGCCATGGCTCGACGCTACCCGAGTGCCACCTCGACCTCGATCTCGACCGCCGCGCCGCGTGGCAGTGCCGCGACCCCGATCGCCGAGCGCGTGTGTCGGCCCGCGGTGCCGAAGACCTCGTGGAGAAGGCGACTCGCACCGTCGACGACCTGGGGCTGCTCCGCGTAGCCGGGTGCCGACGCGACGAACCCGATCACGGTCAACACGCGCTCGATCCGATCGAGGGACCCAAGCTGTGCGCGCAGCACCGAGAGCGCATTGAGCGCGCACCAGCGCGCGGCTTCGGCTCCCTCGGGTGTGGTGAGCGAGCTGCCGAGCGTGCCCGGACGGACGAGGGCACCTACCCGATCGCGCGGGAGCTGGCCCGAGGTCCGGGCCCGTCCGCCGTGCACCACGACGGCGTCGAGCGGATCGTGGGGCGGGTAGGGGCCCGGCAGGTCGCCGACGATCGCGGCGAGTCGGGCGTCGTGGCTCATGGGCGCGGACGCTACAGCCACCGCTTCAGGAACGGGTAGGCGCGAACGCCGTGCCACACATGGCCGCCGTCGAAGACCTCGTGCTCGAGCGCATCGGCCGGAGCGCTCATCACCGCGTACACCCGCCGCAAGTCGGCAACCGCGTCGGTCGCCGCGTCGAGCGGGAACAGGAGGTCGTCGGTGCCCGACTCCACGAGCAGCGACCTCGGCGCCACCAGGGCGCCGAGGTCGACGTGCTCGAGCTCTCCGAGCATTCCCGGGAGGACCTGCGAGCCGCACATGTTCCACGGCACCCGATGCGCGGCAGCCCACGACGAGAAGAAGCCGCTCACCACCGTGGCCCGAACCCGCGCGTCCCACGCGGCCAGCAACAGGGCCATCGTCGCGCCGTAGGAGAACCCCACGGCGCCGAGCCGGCCGGCATCGACGAGGGGGTGCTCCTCCAGCACGTCGAGGCACACCGTGAGGTCGTGCAGGTTCTGGGTGAGCGGGCTGACGCCGGCCATGACCGCGTGCACGAGGTTGACGTCACAGTGGTACCGGTCGTCAGGCTGCCGGTCGCCGCGCTCACCGAAGCAACGCAGGTCGGGCGCGAGGACCACGTAGCCGCGTTGCGCGAGCCGGTCGCCGTAGTTGCCCTGGTGATCCTCGATCGCGGCGCGGATCTCCGGGCCGTCGAGACCGCACACCTCCGACTTGCCGGGTCCGTGCCCGTGCAGCGCGAGCACCGCGGGGCCAGGCTCGTCGCGATCGTGGGGCACGAGCAGGAACGCGGCGACGCTCATGTCCGGTTCGGCATCGAACACGAGCCGGTCGCGCCGGTAGCTGCCGCAGTCGATGGACGCGGTGACCTCGACGTCGGGGGGTATC
Source organism: Actinomycetota bacterium (assembly GCA_016870395.1). Taxonomy (GTDB): domain Bacteria; phylum Actinomycetota; class Acidimicrobiia; order IMCC26256; family JAENVU01; genus SHUZ01. The sequence continues at coordinate 38,824 of VGBT01000021.1, forward strand.
GGATGAGGCAGTGGACCGAGCAGATCGGAGAGGCGACCGCGCAATCGGGCCCTCCAGGCCGGGATCGCGGCAAGATCCGCGGGGACGGGATGTGCCGGCCGGACCTCGTCGAGTCGCAGCTGCCAAGAAGCCCAGGGCGACAGGTTGCGAACGCGCTTCGGCTCCGACTCGGTCGCGCTCACCGCGACACGTGACGCGACGCCGCGTTACCCGAGCCGGCGCCGTCGATCACGGCCGGTCACCGTACGGAGAGAAACTGGAAGCGTCAAGCGATGCAGGTCGGATTCATCGGTCCCGGCGCGATGGGACTGCCGATGACCCGGCACCTGGTGGAAGCAGGGCACGCGCTCACCCTCGCTTCCCGTTCCCGCCCGCCGATCGACGCTGCGGTGGCGTTCCGGGCGAAGGAGGGCCGCGACCCCGAAGCGGTCGTGCGCGCGAGCGACGTGACCATCCTCTGCCTGCCGAGCTCCCCACACGTGATCGACGTGCTCGATACGGCGATGCTTGCGCTCGGGCCGAACAAGATCGTGGTCGACACGTCCACCATTGATCCCGAGGTGGAGCGCGCGCAGCACGAGCGGGTCGGGGCAACGGGGCGCGCTACTTCGAAGCACCGTTGTCGGGAGGGACCGCCGGTGCGCAGGCGGGCACCCTGACCCTGATGGTCGGCGGCGAGGCCGCGACGCTCGAAGCCGCTCGGCCGGCACTCGACCCGTTCTCGGGCCTAGCCGTGCACGTCGGCGGGCCCGGGATGGGCCAGGTCGTGAAGCTGTGCACCAACCTCGTCTCCGCGGCACAGATGCTCGCGACCGCGGAGGCCACAGTGATGGCCGAACGTGCGGGGGTCGACCTGGCCCAGCTCCACGAGGTCCTCACCCACGCCACGGGTGACTGCGTGGCGGTCCGGACGCGCCCGCCCGCACCCGACCGATGAGGGTGCCGACCCACTCGCCGTCGGCAAAGGCAGGAGGCCCAGGCATGTCCCCGCGGCCGGAAGCGCCGGACCGTTCGGTCGACGCACCGGCGCCGGGCGCGCCGAGCAAGGCAACGACCGTGACCCCGCCGAGCAACCGGCGCCACCACTGCGGCTGACCCAACCCGGGCCACCTCACAAGACCGCGGTATTCCGCTACCGAGCGGGAGTCAATCTCCCACGGGACCGTCGCGGGGCGCATTCGTCATGCTGCGCGGTGAGGTCTGCGCATCGAACGAGTGATGCGCACCTGAGTGGTGGGG
>VGBT01000022.1 GCA_016870395.1 Actinomycetota bacterium
GGTGCCCCCAGGGCACACCCACCCGAACCCACAGCACCGGAGCCGACCATCGAAGGACGAGGCGAAGGTGCCCCCAGGGCACACCCACCCGAACCCACAGCACCGGAGCCGACCATCGAAGGACGAGGCGAAGGTGCCCCCAGGGCACACCCACCCGAACCCACAGCACCGGAGCCGACCATCGAAGGACGAGAACCCTTGACCCGAACCCCGACCGCCGCCCTGCTCGCCTACCGGCTCGAGCGCGCGGGGCTGCTCGACGCCCGCAGCGCCGAGGAGCTCCCGCTGGGCCCCGAGACCGTCGCTCGCCGCTGCCTCAACGCCCTCACGCCCGGGCTGGCCGCGGTCGCGCTGCACCTCGGGCTTCATCGCCCGACCCGAGCCCGTTCGCACGCCGCGGTGCTCTGGCTGGTACGCATCGCGAACACGACCCGACGCCTGCTGTCGGCGGACACACACGGCTGGATCGCTCGCGTCGACCGCGCGCTGCGCCGCGCCGCGACCACGACCGGCCGCACGCTCGACGACCAGACCCTCGCGACCCTGCGCCGGAAGGTCGTCGACGAGATGCTCCACACCGTCGCCACCGGCCTCGAAGACGCCACCGGGGCAGACCTCACCGCGGAGGACGGCACGTGCTCGTGCGAGGTCGCCGGCACGGCGCGCGCCGAGCTCGCCCGCCGCTGGGTGACGCTCGTCGAGGAGGGATTCGCGAGCGCGGACCTGCGCGCCGCCGACGAAGCGCTCGCGTGCTCCCTCGATGCCGACGCGCTCCCCAACGTCGGCGTCGCCCTCCACTACGCCCGCCTCGCAGTGCGGTGGGGCACGCCCGACGACGACCCGGCCCGGCGCATCGCCCAATGGGAGCGACTGCTCGGCGCTCACCTCGGGGTGGGCGAATGGGAGGAGGCCGCCGCCGCCGGCTCGCACGCGCTGCGTCTCGTCGAGGACCATCTCGTCCCCGGCGACCCGCTCCGCCTCGCCGTGGTCACCGGATACGCGCGTGCGCTCACCGAGTGCGACCGCGACGACGAGGCGATCGCACTCGCCCGCGACCTCGTGTGGACCTGTGAGTGTGAGTGGGGGGTCACCTCGGTGCCCAGCTGGGACGCCTACGAGCTGCTCGCCGGTGCCCTGGAGGCGAGCGGGGCGGTCGACGACGCCCTGGCCGTGCGCCGACATCGCGTCGAGCTGCACCGCGAGACGCTGCTCGACGTGGCACCGCGCCGGCTCATCGGCGCCGGCTTCGACCTCGCGAGGAGCTATTTGCGGGCGGGAGATCCCGGCGCGGCCGAGCGCACCGCACGCGAGTGGCTCGGATGCTCCGAGGCCCGCCTCGGGCCCGGCGAGCACCTCACCCACCTGCTGCACGGGCTGGTCAGCTCGTTCGGGTGACGCGGTACGGGGCTCCGAGCGCGCTCCCGCTCGGTCACCGCTTCCCTATGCTCAGGCCCGGACCACGACGAGCCCGGGCCGCTCGGCGAGAAGCACGTCAGTCGAAGTTGGTGTCGAGGAGCGGCGCGGTGAGCAGCTCGACCTGGAGGCCGTCGGGATCGCGCACGTACACGGAGTTGCGTACGCCGAGGTCGGGGCCGCGGTACTCGATGCCGTGCTCGTGGAGCCTCGCCTTGCAAGCCTCCTACTGCTCGCGGCTCATCGAGATCGCCACGTGCTGCACACCGCCGAGCGTCTCGTGGAACTCGGGATGCTCATAACCGGGGAAGTCGAAGAACGCGAGCAGGTTGCCATGGCCGAGGTCGAAGAAGAGGTGCGCACCGCTCGCGTAGTCGCGGTTCTCGACGATGTCGACGAGCGGGAACCCGAGCACGTCCTGGTAAAAGGCGATAGTCGCTTCGACGTCCGAGCAGATGAACGCCGCGTGGTGCACACCACGCGCGCTCGACGCCGGGCGCTCCTCGGGCGGGCGGAGATGCTGCTGCCACCGTGCGAGCCGGGCCGCGAAGTCCTCTGGCATGAGCGCCACGCTATCGCTGACCCCGGGGAACGCCGATGAGCAGCCCCCGGCGCGCGCAGGCGCGGCGCGCGGCGCGCGCCGCCGGTGCGGCGGCGGTCGCGGCCGGAGCCCGGAGCCGCGATGCGGCGCGACGCCTCGGGGCTGCGAGCCGGGAGCTGCTGGCGTCGGTTCCCCCCGAGGCGCGCCGCGAGCTGCGCGGCTCCCTGTGGCGCTTGCGCAAGATCCGGTCCCCGCACTCCGCCGCCCAGGCGTTCGAGGACGAGCTCGGCGTCCTCCTGCGCGTCGTCACCCCGGTGCTGGTGGAGCACCCCTTGCCCGTACGCCGCGAGGGCACTGCCCGCACCGTCGTCGCGGGTAGTGCCGCGCTCGCCGCTACCGGCGAGCAGATCGAGCTGGTCGTCGGGCTCTTCTCGGCCGGTGCGTCGGTTCCGGGAACGCTGCCGATCGCCCTGGCCGCGATCTTCGCCTCGATGGCCGTGGAGTGCTACGTCGCGACCTCGGTGCGCGTCCACGCGCTGCGCGAGGCCGGCGCCGTCGTCGACGCCAACGCCGTCGCGGCCGAGGTCGCGTGGGCGATGGGCGGTGCAGGCGGGCGGCCGGGTCGGGCCGGCATCACCCGCAAGGTGGTTACCCGCCTCGCGGCCCGCATGGCGTCGCGGGTGGGACGCGGGCTCGTGCCCATCGCCGGAGCCGCCTACTCGGGCTGGGACGCGCAGCGGACGGTGGTCGCGATCCACTCCCTCGGGGCGCCCGCGCCACCCCGAGCCGCCCGCCCGGTGCTCGGCGCGCTCGCACCGGGGGACGGCTCTGGAAACCGCTCCCGGTAGCCTCGCTGCGATGAGCGGCACGGCGACGACGAGCGACTGGAGCTTCCCGAGGGTCTGGGACGCGATCGCAGCCGCCGTGCCCGACCGCGTGGCCGTGGCCTGCGGGCCGGTGCAACGCACCTACGGCGAGCTGGCCGACCGGGCCGGGCGCCTCGCGTCACACCTTCACTTCCGGGGGATCCGGCCCGGGGCGAAGGTCGCCATCGACTTGGTGAACCGGCCGGAGTACCTCGAGGTGCTCTACGGCGCGCTGCTGCTCGGCGCCGTCCCTGTCAACGTCAACTACCGGTACGGCGCCGGCGAGATCGCCTACCTCCTGCGCGACGCCGAAGCCGAGGCCGTAGTCACCGAGGCCGCCTTCCTCCCTGCGGTGCTCGAGGCGGTCCGGAGCTGCGAGCCCGCCCCGATCGTGCTCGAGGTCGGTGACGACTACGAGGCCGGCCTCGACGCCGCGGGCCCCGACGGCGCCTGGCGGGACCGCCGGCCATCCGGCGACGACCTGCTGTTCCTCTACACGGGGGGCACCACCGGCATGCCCAAGGGCGTGATGTGGCGCACGGACGACCTCTACGTCGCGCTCTGGCAGATGGGCCGCCCCGGCACGGAGCCCCCCGACCCGGTCGCGGCGGTGCGAGCAGGCAAGCAGGCGGGCACGGCGCTTCCCGCCTGCCCCCTCATGCACGGCACCGGCCTGTTCATCACGCTCTCCACCCTGGCCGGCGGTGGGACCGTGGTGCTGATCGACCGGACCGGCCTCGACCCCGAGCTGGTGTGGGGCGAGGTCGAGCGCAACCGCGTGCAGATACTCACGATCGTCGGCGACGCGTTCGCACGCCCGCTGCTGAGCGCGCTCGATGCCACCCCCGACGCGTGGGACCTCTGCGCGCTCCGGGCGATCACCTCGAGCGGGGTCACGTGGAGCCCCGAGACCAAGCGGGGCCTGCTCGCGCACCTCCCCGAAGTGACGCTGCTCGACTCGCTCGGAGCGTCCGAGGGTCTGATGAGCCGATCCGCCGCTCGGGCCGGCGACGGTGAGATCAAACCGGCCCGGTTCGCGGTGAACCAGCGGGTGAAGGTGCTGAGCGACGACGGCCGCGAAGTCGAGCCCGGCAGCGACGAGGTCGGGATGGTGGGCGTCGGCGGGCGCATCCCGCTCGGCTACTACCGCGACCCGGAGAAGACGGCCCAGACGTTCCGGACCGTCGGCGGCGTCCGGTACTCGATCCCCGGCGACTACGCGACCGTCGACGCCGACGGCACGATCCGCCTGCTCGGACGCGGCTCGGCCACGGTGAACACCGGCGGCGAGAAGGTGTACCCGGAGGAGGTCGAGCTCACGCTGCGCCAGCACGCGGACGTGTTCGACTGCGTCGTCGTCGGCGTCCCCGACGAGCGGTTCGGGGAGAAGGTGGTGGCGCTCGTGCAGCCGGTCAACGGCGACGGGACGACGGAGGACGATTTGCGTGCCTGGTGCCGTGAGCGCGGGCTCGCGGGCTACAAGATCCCCCGCAGGGTGATCGCGCTCGACACGCTGTTGCGCGCGCCGAACGGCAAAGCCGACTACAGACTGCTGCGCGAGATCGCCCTTGAGCGACTCGCCGCGCCGGAGGGATGATGGCGGACCACTTCGTGATCGACGGCTCCAACCTGGCAACGGAGGGACGCACCGAGCCGAGCCTCGCCCAGCTCCGAGACGGTGTGGCCGCGTTCCGGACGGAACACCCCGGAGCGGTCGTCACCGTCGTCGTCGACGCGAGCTTCGAGCACCGCATCGACCCTTCCGAACGCGCGGCGTTCTCCAAGGTGGCGGCGGCGGGTGACGTCGTCTCACCGCCCGCCGGCGCGGTCGGCCGGGGTGACGGGTTCCTCCTCCAGATCGCGAACCGCACCGGCGGCACAGTGGTCTCGAACGACTCGTTCCAGGAGTTCCACGCGGAGTACGAGTGGCTGTTCGAGCCGGGGCGGCTGATCGGGGGCAAACCGGTGCCCGGGGTCGGCTGGATCTTCTCGTTGCGCCGTCCGGTGCGCGGCATCGTGAGCCGCAAGACCGTCCAGAAGGCCAAGCGCGAGGAGAAGGCCGAGAAGCAGGTCCGCGCCGCGATTGCCGAGGCCACCGCCGACGCGCTCGAGCCCGACACCCCCAAGAAGCGGCGGCGCCGCGGGGCGCGGGGTCGGGGCTCGGGGCGCGGGGAGACCAATGAGCCAGAGGCCGTGAACGCGCCCGCGCCGTTCCTCCAGTTCGTGATCGACCATCGGCTCGGAACTGAGGTCGACGGCGTCGTCGACGCGTTTGCGTCGCACGGTGCCTTCGTCGAAGTCGACGGCGTGCGCTGCTACGTCCCGCTCTCCGCGATGGGCGACCCGCCACCGAGTCGGGCCCGCGACGTGCTCACCCGCGGCGAGACTTGCCGCTTCGTGGTGCAGGCCGTCGACGCGCCGCGGCGCGGCATCGAGCTCGGCCTTCCGGGCTTCTCCCACGTCGCCGGCGCGCCGAGCGACGAGACCGTCGCCGCCGAGGTCCGGCGCACGCGGCCACGCAAGGGCGCGGGGACCAAGCCCGGGGGCACCGCCGCGAGGGCACCGGCCAAGACCACGAAGAAGAAGGCGGCGGTCGCGAAGACCCCGGCCAAGGAGACGACCGCCAGGAAGGCGGCGGCCAGGCCGGGAACGGCCAAGGAGACGACCGCCAGGAAGGCGGCGGCCAGGCCGGGAACGGCCAAGGAGACGACCGCCAGGAAGGCGGCGGCCAGGCCGGGAACGGCCAAGGAGACGACCGCCAGGAAGGCGGCGGCTGCCCCCGCCAAGGGCTCGGCCGGAAAGACATCGACCGCCAAGAAGGTTGCCAAGGTGGTCAAGAAGTCCGGATCCGCAACCAGACGCACGAGATCGACGTGATCTTCGAGCAGTTCTACCTCCAGTGCCTCTCGCATGCCTCGTACCTGGTGGGCGACGAGACCACCGGGCGGGCCGTCGTGATCGACCCACGGCGCGACGTGTCCGCGTAGCTGCGCACCGCCGAGACTCACGGGCTCACGATCGAGCGGGTGATCGAGACCCGCCTCCACGCCGACTTCCTGTCGGGGCACCTCGAGCTCGCGGCCCGCACGGGCGCGGCGATCTCCTACGGCGAGGCCGCGACCACCGACTCTTTGATCGAGCCCCTCGCGCACCGGCAACGGCTCGCACTCGGCGAGGTGACCCTCGAGATCCGCGCCACACCGGGGCACACTCCCGAGTCGATCAGCATCGTCGTCCACGAGCACGCCGACACCGCGGCACCGTACTGCGTGTGCACCGGCGACACGCTCTTCATCGGCGAAGTCGGACGCCCCGACCTGCTCGCCGCAGCCGGTACCGGGCTCACCGCCGACGTGCTCGGACACCAGCTCTTCCACTCCCTGCACACGGAGCCGGATCCGCCTGCGGCAAGAAGCTGGCCACCGAGATCTCGTCCACAATCGGCGACCAGCGGCGCACCGACTACGCGCTCGCTCCGATGAGCGAAGACGAGTTCGTCGCGATCGTCACCGAGGGTTCGCCGGCCGCACCTCCCTACTTCTCGTTCGACGCGCGTCGCAACCGCGAGAAGCGGCCTCTGCTGGAGGAGAACGCGCTGCCCGAGGCCCTCACCGTCGAGGCCGTGCTCGCTGCTCGCGACACCGGCGCGAAGCTGCTCGACACCCGCGAGCCATCCGACTTCGCCGCCGGACACCTGCGGGGCGCGATCAACGTCGGGCTGCAGGGACGGTTCCCCGAGTACGCGGGCAACGTGCTGCGCGCCGACCAGGAAGTCGTGCTCATGGGCGACCCGAACACCGCGCTCGAGGTGCGCGTGCGACTCGCGCGCATCGGTTACGACCGCGTCACCGACATGCTCGCCGACCCGGCACCAACCCTCGAGGACTTGGGTCGGGTGGAGCCCTCCTCCCGGCTCACCGTCGCGCAGCTGCGCGAGCGCATGGCCTCAATCGATGGCCTCGTCGTCCTCGACGTGCGCGCTCCCGGCAAGATCGCGGAGGCCGGTGAGGTGGCCGGCGCGCGCTGCATCCCGCTCTCCCGCCTCACCGCGGAGCTGGACTCGCTCGACGCCGACGCACCCACCGTCGTGCTCTGCCCGAGCGGCTACCGTTCCTCGATCGCGTCCAGCGTCCTACGCGCCGCCGGGTTCGCCGACGTGTCCGACCTCATCGGCGGGTACGAGGCATGGGCGGTCACCGAGAAGGAGCCGATCACTTGACGATGCACCAGCGCCGCGCCGTGCCCACCACCAACGTCGAAGGTCTCGGCGAGCTCGACGACTACGTGCTGCTCGACGTACGGGAGCCCAACGAGTGGGAGGCCGGGCACGCACCGGATGCCTGGTTCTGGCCGCTGTCCAAGCTCGACGGCGTGCGCGCCGAGCTGCCGCTCGACCGGTCGATCGTGTGCATCTGCCGATCCGGGCAACGCTCCGCCAACGCCACCGAGCTCCTGCGCTCATGGGGACTCGCCGCGTTGAACTTCGAGGGCGGGATGCGCGCCTGGGCCGAGGCCGGCCGACCGGTCGTGTGTGACGACGGCTCCGCCGGCAGCGTCATCTGACCCGGTGGACGGCGACCGCCCCGGCGCCCCCCTGGCCGGGGTGCGCTTCCTCGACTTCTCCCGGGTCCTGTCGGGCCCGATCGCCGGCCGCGTGCTGTGCGACCCCGACGCCGCCGTGATCAAGGTCGAGCCACCGGAGGGTGACCTCATCAGGTTCGCCCGCCCGAAGGTGGGCTCGATCTCGCTGGACTAGGCGCAGCAGAACACCGGGAAGCCCAACCTGCGGCTCGACCCGCATCGCCCCGAGGCCGTCGAGCTCCTCCTCGCCGGGCACGTCGACGTGGTGCTCGAGAACTTCCGGCCCGGCGTCATGACCCTCCTCGCCCTCGGCTGGGAACAGCTCGCGGCCCCCAAACCACGGCTGGTGATGTGCTCGGTCAGCGGGTACGTCGAGGACGGTCCGTGGCGCGACCGGCGCGCCTACGCCGCGGTGGTGCACGCGGAGATGGGGCTGCTCGAGGCCGGCGGCGGCTGGCGAGCCGACGCGGCCGGCGACGGTGACGCACGCGGACACATGGCCCAAGACCCGATGAGCCACGCCTACGGGTACCCGGGCCTGCACACGAGCTCGGCGATCCTCGCCACGCTGCTCCAGCGCGAGCGCACCGGACGCGGCCAGTGGGTCGACGTCGACGTCGCCGAGGCGATGCTTTACGTAGACGACTTCACGCACTGGGACCTGTCGCCGGTCGATCCGGGCGAGCACCGGCCGAGCCTCGCGCCCCCGTTCTCCCCGATCGTCACCACCGGCGACGGGCGAGCCGCCGTGGTCGCCGGTGACCCGGCCGCACCCGGCGTGTTCGAGCAGTACCGGGTCGCGATGGAGCGGCCCGCGCTGTGTGACGACCCGCGCTTGCCGACACCGGTCCCCCGCGCGAACCGGCCCGCACTGCTCGCCCTAGTGGAGGCCTGGGCACGCGGCTCTCCCGACGCGCTCTCGTTCGAGGCCCGCCTGAACGCGGCAGGCATCGCCAAGGGCGCGATGGGCTCACCCGGCGACGCATCCGCCACCGAGTGGACACGGGCTCGAAGCGCCATCGCGACGGTCGACGGGGACCGGGGCAGGACACTTCGGATCCCCGAGGCGCCGTGGGGCTTCTCCGATGGGCCGACCGGCGTGCACGGCACCCCCGCCGACCGGGGCGAGCACAACCGGGAGGTGCTCGCCGAGCTGCTCGGTCTCGACGACGAGACCCTCGACCGGCTGGTCGCCGAGGGCGTACTCTCGGCCCGACTCCCTCGCGCCTGAGCCCGCGAGTACACATCCCGACAATCTCCCTAAACTGCCCGGCGAGCGCCGGAGTGGGAGGGGCGCTCGGGGATGTTTGCACCGGCTCCGAGAGCCGGGCCCAGGGATGGGCACCACGACTCCACGGACGGAGGACACCCGAATGCATCCCCGCCACTCCGGCCTCATCGGCCACGCTCGCCTGGTGGTCGCGGCGCTTGTCACCACCACCACCACGGTGCTCGCCGGCGCGCCGTCCGGCCTCGCGGCGACCGACACCTCGGTCTCGACCGACCCGACCGGGGCGCACGTCGTCCTGGTTCGCCGCGACACCTGGGTCGAGGTCGGCCCGCCCCGCGGCGGAGGCGGGTCGGGCTCGCCGACCGGCGGATGCCGGCGCCGCTGGCGCCTCGCCCCCACCCCGCACTTCCTGTCGCCGACCCGCCACGGCGACTACCTCCCGATGCCCCTCCCGCCCGCGCCGAGCCCCGAGCACCGCCCGTACCACGTGTGGTGCGACGCGACCTACCTGAGCACGGTGTGGCTCCGGCCCAGCCAGTTCACGGGCGGGCCGGCGATCGATCCGCGCTCGATCGCCGAGCGTCTCGCGCGCGACTTGCCCTACCCGGCGGCGATGATCGCAATCAGCCCCGAGCGGCGCGGGCTCACGGGCCTCGAGTCCTGGTTCTGGGTCGAGGGCTACACCGCCGAACCGTTGCGCGAGGCGGTGGAGGGCTTCGGGCTCCGCATCGAGGTCGAGGCGATGCCCGCCATGGTCACGTGGGACTTCGGCGACGGCACCGCGCCGAGCGCGGGCACGCTAGGGCGCGCCGCGCCGACCCGTTCCGACGTGGTGCACGTCTTCGAGCGCGGCTCGCGCGCGATCCCCTTCACGGTGCGGGCAACCGTGCGCCTCGATGTGCGCTGGCGTCAAAACGGCGGTCCGTGGCAGCCGCTGAACCCCGTCGGCCGCACGGCGACCCGGACCTACCCGGTCGCCGAATCCCGCGCGGTCCTCGTCCCGAGAGACTGAGATCACTCGGCTCGACGCCGGGGGGCGCCACTAGCCTTGGCGTTATGCCCTCACCTTCCTTCGACCGGTCCGACGCTCTGCGCCACCTGCGTACCGGCAGCTTCGACGTCCTCGTCGTAGGCGGCGGGATCACCGGTGCCGGCGTGGCCCTCGACGCCGCCGCCCGCGGCCTCTCGGTCGCCCTCGTCGAACGCGACGACTTCGCGAGCGGTACGTCGTCAAAATCGTCCAAGCTCGTCCACGGCGGCCTCCGCTATTTGCAGCAGAAGGAGCTCGGGCTCGTCTACGAAGCGCTCTACGAGCGTCAGCTCGCGCTGCGCAACGCACCCCACCTCGTGCGGATCCTGCCGTTCCTGATCCCGGTGCTCACCAGGGACGGCCTGCTCGACGCGAAGCTGGCGCGCGCGCTCGGTAGCGCCCTGTGGGTGTACGACCTCACCGGTGGAGCACGCATCGGCAAGGTGCACCGCCGCGTGCGCAAGGCGAAGGCACTCGCGCACATGCCGACCCTTCGCGATGCGAGCGTCGCGGCCGCATACCTCTACTACGACGCGCAGGCCGACGACGCGCGCCTCACGCTCACGATCGCACGGACCGCGGCACGCGAAGGCGCAGTGGTCGCGAACCACGCCACGGTCGTCGGGCTCACCAAGGACGACGCCGGGCGCGTGTGCGGCGCCACCGTCGAAGCCGACGGCGAGCAGCTCTCCGTTGCGGCGCGGGTCGTGGTCAACGCGGCCGGCGTGTGGTCCGACGAGGTGCGGACCCTCGACGAGGGAGCCAACCCCGCCTCGATCCGGCCGGCCAAGGGCATCCACGTCACCGTCCCCTGGACGAAGGTTCGCAACGACATCGCCGCGATCGTGCCGGCGCCCAAGGACCGGCGCTCCATCTTTGTGGTCCCCTGGGGCGACTTCACCTACATCGGCACCACCGACACCGACTACGACGGGTCGCTCGACGACCCACAGTGCACCCCCGACGACGTCGAGTACCTGCTCGGCGCGATGAACCGCGTGATGAGCGAGCACCTGACGACCGCCGACGTCGTCGGCACCTGGGCCGGCCTGCGGCCGCTCATCGCCGGCGGCACCGTGGGCGAGAGGACCGCCGACCTCTCCCGCCGGCACTCGGTGCGGGCCTCTGGGTCCGGGATGGTCACGGTCACGGGAGGCAAGCTCACCACCTACCGCCGCATGGCGGCCGACACCGTCGACGACGTCGTGCGCTCCCTCGGGCGCGGGGGTGCGAGCACCACGAAGCGGCTCCCGCTTCTCGGCGCCCACGGTCCGGCACCCGACGACGCGCATCTCGCGCGCCGGTTCGGGAGCGAGGCCGCCGAGATCCTCACCCTGGTTGCGTCCGAGCCGGCGCTCGCCGAGCCCCTTGTGCCCGGCTTGCCGTACCTCCGGGCCGAGGCCGTGTACGCGGTGCGCCACGAGATGGCGACCACGCTCGACGACGTACTGTCGCGCCGGACCCGCGCCCGCCTTCTCGCCCGCGACGCCACGGCACGCGCCGCGCACGACGTCGCGCTCCTGCTTGCCGGCGAGCTCGGCTGGGACGCGGACCGCGTCCAGCACGAGACCGAGTCGTTCCGGAGCGCGGTCGCGGCCGAGCGCGACGCGGCCGGCCTCCCCGAGACCGCGCTCGACTGCTCACTCGGCCCCTGACGCGATCCGGGGCGGCCGGGCGGTCGGCGCGCACGTAGGCTGCCCACCCATGCAGTCAGGCGAACCCACTCCCCCGATCTCGCTCGGTGCCGCGCCGGAACAGGTCGGCAACCACCTGGGCTCACGGCGCGTCGAGCTCGACGCCAGACTGCTGCGACGCCTCGGCGACGCCTGCGACGAGGTGCTCGTCGACGACGCATCGCTGGTCGAGGCCAGCCGGGACTGGTGGCCGCTCGCCATGATCTGGGCCCTCTCGGGCGAGGTCGGCGCGCGCGCCGCGGCCCTCGCCCGCCCTGCGACTGCGGCGGAGGTGTGCGCGCTGCTCGCGGTGTGCGACGAGGCTCGCCTCCCCGTCACCGCGGCGGCGGGCCGCAGCGGCGTGTGCGGCGCGAGCGTCCCGCTGCACGGCGGAGTGGTGCTCGATCTCAGCGCGATGAGCGGCATCGTCGACGTCGACGCCGAGTCGCTCGTGCTCGACGTCCTCCCCGGCACGTTCGGCACCTGGCTCGAGGACACCTTGCGCGCCAAGCACGGGGCCACGCTCGGCCACTGGCCCCAGTCGATCGACCTGTCGACCGTCGGTGGCTGGCTCGCGTGCCGCGGCGCCGGCCAGATGAGCACCCGCTACGGCAAGATCGAGGACATGGTGGTGGGCCTCGACGTCGCCCTGGCCGACGGCCGCCACGTGCGCACCGGGGGCGCGCCGCGCGCCGCGGTCGGTCCCGATTTGAACCAGCTCTTCGTGGGCTCGGAGGGGACGCTCGGCATCATCACCGGCGCGCGGCTGCGGCTCCACCCGGCGCCGGCTGCGGAACGGCGCGCCGCGTACGCGTTCGAGAGCTTCGCCGCCGGCAACGACGCCTGTCGGCGGATCGTGCAGCGTGGCGCCACGCCGGCCGTGCTGCGCCTCTACGACGCGATCGAGTCGGACCGCTCGTACCAGACGGGCGCCGAACGGAACGTGCTGCTCGTGATGGACGAAGGCGATGCGCTCCTCGTCGACGCGACGATGGCCGTCGTGGCGGAGGTCTGCGCCGAAACGGAGATGCTCGACGTGGAGCTGGTCGAGCGCTGGATGGGCCACCGCAACGACGTCTCGGCGCTCGAGGCGCTGATCACGCGCGACTACGTGGTCGACACGATGGAGATCGCCGCGCCCTGGTCCCGCTGCGGGGCAGTCTACGAAGCCGCCACCGCCGCGATCCGGGCCGTGCCCGGCGCCCTGGTCGCGAGCGCGCACCAGAGCCACTCCTACCCCGACGGCGCGTGCCTCTACTTCACCTTCGCGGGTCAGCCCGCCGTCGACGCCAAGGACGCCTTCTACGAGGCGGCCTGGGACGCCGGGACGCGCGCGGTGCTCGCGAACGGCGGCGCGCTCAGCCACCATCACGGGGTGGGACTCAACCGCTCGCGGTTCGTGCGCGACGCGCTCGGGCCCGCGTTCGACGTGCTGGTCGCGGTCAAGCAGGCGCTCGACCCGAACGGCATCCTCAACCCCGGCAAGCTCGGCCTTCCCGACCCATGGGCGTAGGCACGGGCGCGGGCACCGATGTCCTGGTCGTCGACGTCGGCACGTCCTCGGTGCGTGCCGCGATCGTGCACGACGACGCGACCGTCACCCACGAGCAGTTCCGCGAGCTGCTGCCGAGCTCGCCGGCACCCGGGCTGGTCGAGTTCGACCCGGCCGCGATGGCGGCGGTCGCGCTGGAGGCGGCACGAGCCGCGCTCGCCGCGCACAACGCGCCCGTCGCCGCAGTCGGGATCGCCAACCAGCGCGGGTCGACCGTCGTGTGGGACCGGGCCACCGGTGAGCCCGTGGGCCCCGGACTGGGCTGGCAGGACCTTCGCACGATCGGGATGTGCCTCGAGCAGCGCGCGCACGGCTTCCGCTTCGCCCCCAACGTCTCGGCGACGAAGCTCGCCTGGCTGCTCGACACCTACGACCCCGAACGGTCCCGTGACCTGTGCTTCGGCACGGTCGACACCTGGGTTGCATGGCACCTCTCGGAGGGCGCGTTGCACGTCATGGACGCGAGCAACGCAGGCGTCACCTCGTTGCTGCATCCCGACGGGTCCGGATACTCACCGGCGGTCCTCGAAGCGCTGCGGATCCCCGCGCGGATGTTGCCGGCGGTGGTCGACTCGACCGGCCTGCTCGGTTCGGCCACCGCGCTGCCCGGTGCGCCACCGATCGCCGCGCTGATCGGCGATCAACAGGCCTCACTGGTCGGGCAGGGCTGTGTGCACCCCGGCCCGGCCAAGATCACGTTCGGGACGGGCGGGATGCTCAACCTCGTCGTCGGGCCGACTCGCCCGACCTTCGAGACCCGCGGCGCGGGCGGAACCTTCCCGATCGTCGCGTGGCGCGACGCGGGTGCGGACACCTGGGGCCTCGAGGCGATCATGCTCTCGTCCGGCACCAACGTCGAGTGGCTGCGCGACGACCTGGGAATCCTTACCGATGCCGCCGAGAGCCACGAGGTGGCACAACGCTGCGCCGACACCGGCGGCGTCACCTACGTCCCTTCGCTGCTTGGTCTGGGGACGCCGCAGTGGGACTACGGGGCGCGCGGCACGCTGCTCGGCCTGACCCGCGGCTCCGGACGTGCGGAGATCGTGCGCGCGGTGCTCGAGGGCGTCGCACACCGCGGCGCGGACCTGGTGGAGGCAGCCGAGCAGGACGCGCAGACCGGCATCGCGGCGCTGCGCGTCGACGGCGGCATGTCGCGCAACCCGACGTTCGTGCAGGCACTCGCCGACGCGTCGGGCAAGGTTGTCGAGGTCTCCCCCGTCGTGGAGGCCACCACGATCGGCGCCGGCTTCCTCGCCGGCGTCGCGGTCGGGATCCGCCCGGGAGTGGCGACGCTCGCGGCAACGTGGCGGCCGTCGGTGCGCTACGAGCCCGGCGTACCGCTCGATCGCGACCGCTGGCGGGAGGCAGTCGCGCGCGCAAAGCGTTGGATCCCCGACCTCTCCGCCGTCGACTTCTGACCGCCTCGGGGCCGGCATCGGCGTAGTGTGAACGGTCGATGCCGATCGCGGACCTGGTTGCAGGGGTCCTCGGCCCCGAGCTTCTCGTCGCGTTGCGCGCCTACGACGGCAGCCGCAGCGGACCGGCCGACGCGCCCGCGACGCGCGTGACAGCCCGTTCGACGCGATCAGCAGCATCGGCATGTTCGAGCACGTCGGCCTCGACCACCTCGCGACCTACTTCGACGGCCTCTACGGGCTGCTCCGACCCGGCGGACGGCTGCTGAACCACGGCATCAGCCCCGCGAGCGGGCGCCGCACCCGGTTCTTGCGGTGGTCGTTCATCGACCGCTACGTGTTCCCCGACGGCGAGCTGCACGGGGTCGGGTCCGTCGTGAGCGCGATTTAGGCGGCGGGACTCGAAGCGCGTCACGTCGAGAGCCTTCGCGAGCACTACGCGCTCACGCTGCGCGCCTGGGTCGAGAACCTCGAGCGGCGTTGGGACAACGCGGTCGCGCTCGCGGGCGAGGGGCGGGCTCGGGTGTGGCGGCTCTACATGGCCGCCTGCGCCGTCGGCTTCGAGGACGGGAACACCTCCGTCGACCAGGTGCTCGCCGTACGCCCCGACGGCGGCACGAGCGGGATGCCGCTGCGGTCGACGTTCTGACCCGGCAAGCCACCGGCCCGAGGCTCGTTGGTGGCGCACAACGATGTCCAAGGTCCACCTGGGCAACGCCGAAACCCTCGCGATGCAACCCAAGCCCGGGGTCGCGTCGTTCTGGGGCCGCCACGAGACGGTGCTCCGGCTCGTCGCGGGCGCCGCGCTCGGCGTCGGGATCGCGTACCTCGTCTGGCGCCTGGGCTGAACGTCTCACGGCGCGAGCCCGGTCACCTACCCGGCGCTGCTGGCCGCCGAGATCTTCGGCTGGGTCAGCCTCGCCTGCTACGTGTTCATGGCCTGGCGCGTCAGTTCGTCGCCGGCACCCGTTATCCAGACACACCCTTCGGTCGACGTCTACGTCTGCACGTACGACGAGTCGGTCGCGGTGCTCCACGCGACCCTGGCGGGCTGCCGGGCAATCCGCTACTCACACACGACCTGGTTGCTCGATGACGGCCGCCGACCCGAGATGGAAGTGCTGGCGCGCGAGATGGGCGCCCGCTATGTGACCCGGCCCGACAGCGCTCACGCCAAGGCGGGCAACATCAACCACGCGCTGGCAAAGACCGACGGCGAGCTCGTGCTTGCGTTGGACGCCGACGACGTCCCGATGCCGGACATCCTCGACCGGACCGTCGGCTACTTCGACGATCCAGAGCTTGCGCTGGTTTAGACCCCGCACGACTTCTACGACCGCGACTCGGTGCAGCACTTCTGCGGGTCGCAGCACGAGCAGACGCTCTTCTACAGCGTGATCGCGCCCGGCAAGGACCGGGTCAACTCGATGTTCTGGTGTGGCTCGGCGACCGTCATCCGGCGAGACGCTCTGCTCGCGGTGGGCGGAGTCCTCACCGACACCGTGGCCGAGGACTTCCACACGACCATCGCGATGCATGCAAAGGGCCTGCGCACCCGGTACCACGCCGAGACGCTCGCGCAAGGCCTCGCTCCCCACGACCTCGCCGCGTTCCTGCTCCAGCGACACCGGTGGGCGCGTGACAACCTGCGAGTGTTCCGAACGCCCCAGAACCCACTCACCTGCCCCCGCCTCACCCTCGCCCAGCGCGTCAGCTACCTCGCGTCGTTGCTCGCCTACTTCTCCGGGCTGCAGCGGTTGCTCATGCTGGCCGTGCTCGTCTTCACCCTCCTGACCGGCATTCTCCCGCTCACGGCGTCACCTCTCGCGCTCGCGCAGCTCTGGCTCCCTTGGACCCTGTGCTCGGTCGTCACGTCCGTCGGCCTGGCCCGGGGCACCCTCGGACCCACCGACTCCACCCAGTACGGACTGATGACGATGGGCATCGACACGCGAGCCGTCGTCGGCCTGCTCGGCCGGGGCAGCTCGACGTGCAAGGTGACTCCCAAAGCCGGCATCGACGAGGGCGGCGCGGCGGTGCTCCGGGTAGTGCCTCTCCTCACGGCAACCGGCGGCGCGCTACTGGTCGCCGCCGCGCTACGCGCCGCGACCGCGCTCGGCGTTGGACCGCTCCCGCCCCTCCACGGCTTCGCGCTCGCGATCGGAGCGTGGGAGCTCACCTGGATCGTCCGCACCCTCGCGATGCTCGTCCGTCGCCACCAGCTCCGGGCGCAGTACCGGTTCCCGGTCGACCTTGCGGGGCGAGTCGACGACCAGGTGGTTCGGGTCGTCGACCTGTCGCCGACCGGCTCCGCGATCGAGCACATTGGCCATCACTCGCTCGGAGATACGATTCACCTCTCGCTGGGGCCTCCCGCGGCCGACGGGCGCACCCACGAGGTGTCGCTTCCCGGCGAGGTCCGCTCGATCGTCGGCCTCGACGGCGAGCAGAGCCGAGTCGGGTGCCGGCTCGGCGCCACGACGCCCGCGGCAGTCGACCGGCTCGTCGAGTACTGCTACATCGTCGAACCGGTCCACTCGCTGCCCGCCGAGCAGAAGGCCGGCCACACGCGAATGGATCGCGAGGACTACCCGGCCGCCTCCTGACCCAATGACGCGTGGAACGCGACGAGCAGTTCGACGAATCGGCGCGGCTCCACCAGGTACGGGTAGTGGCCGGTCCCGATCGAGCACTCCACCGGCGCAGCGAGGACGAGCGCGGTGAGCCATTCGGCGTAGTCGGGCACCGGATCGTTACCGTGCAGCGAAAGGTACGGCACGCGGATGCCACCGAGCAGCGCAGCGGCGACGGCGTCGAGCGCCTCGGGCGACGTGTCGAACAGGCTGCCCCAGATCCCGAGCACCACGCCCTGGTCGCGGCTGGAGCCCGCATCGATCCGCCGCGCGCACGACCTCGTGAACGTCCGGCGCGCCGTGGCCGCGCAGGTCGAGCGCGACGACACGCCAACGCTCGGCCAGCGCCGCCAGGAGCGGATCCCACAAGGGGCGCTGCTCGGTGATCCCGTGCACGAGCACCAGACCGGCGCCGTCGCCCAGCACCGAGTATCCGATCCGGGCGCCGTCGTCCGCCGCTTCGCGCGCTATTCCGACGGCCATGTCGAGCACGTCGAGAGCGCGGGGAACGGCTGAGACCGCGTGCACCTGCGACCGATCCGCGCGAGGGTTGGTCCGTGGCGGCGCCCTTCAGCTTCGACCGCTCCTGGTGGTTCCCGGTGCCGCCGGCGCAGCTCTGGGCCACGCTCGTCCGCACCGACGAGTACCCGTCGTGGTGGACCTGGCTGCGCGAGCTGGACACCGACGGCCTGGCACCTGGGAACACCGCTCGCTGCGTGATCCAGTCGCCGCTGCCCTACACGCTGCGCTGCACGATCACCGTCGAGGAGCTGCGCGCGCCCGAGACGATCATGACCACGGTCACCGGCGACCTGTGCGGACCCGCGGGGCTGCACGTCGAAGACGCGAAGGACGGGTCAACGGCCCGTCTCTGCTGGACGCTCGACTTGGGCAACCCGCTGCTGTCCCGACTCGCGCTTGTCGGCCGACCGGCGATGTCGTGGGCGCACGACCGCATCGTCGCGACGGGCGTCGAGCAGTTCCGCCGGCGCGCACTCGGCGCAGCAACAAGAACGACCTTCGGAGAAGGAGGGGCGTGATGGCTTCGATCCCGCATCCTGCCGAGGACCTGCTCGGCTCGAACGCACTCACCCACCTGGTCACGCTCAACGACGACGAGACCCCCCAGGTCTCGGTCGTCTGGTGCGGGGTACGCGGCGACGAGATCATGTTCGTGTCCGAGGCGGCGACCCGGAAGGTCCGGAACCTGCGTCGGGACCCGCGAGTCCTGCTCTCGATCGAGGACGAGGAGGGCAACCTGCGCGGCCGCCGCGGCGCGAGCGCACCGGCCACCGCCTGGAAGTTCACGTCGTGGCCCGGAGCGTGACGGCGCGGCCCGTCCTGGCCCTGGCCGGTCAGCGAGCTGCTTGATCTCCCGGTCGATCTCACGGGTCTGCCGCTCCGCGGCCTTGCTGAGCCGTTCGAGGAGCTGCTCGACCCCACCGACAGTGATGCGTGATCCAGCCATCGCTACCTCCCTCCCTGCGTCTCGAACCCGCCGTACGGTGCCCGACGTCCGTCGACCAGGTGCGGAAGTCCCGAATCGCAGCTCAAGGCTGGAGGAGCCGGCCGAGCCGCCGGCCCGCGACCCACAGCCCCACGACCCCCATGACCGCCAGGTAGCAGGCATGGCCGAGCAGGGCCCAGCTGACGTCGCCGAGGATCAGTGAGCGCTCCAGCGCGACGCCCTGGTACAGCGGGGTGCAGCGCACCACGATCTGCAGCCCGGTCGGGTACTCCGAGATCGGGAAGAACGTCGCCGAAAAGAGGAACAGCGGGATCAGCACGATGCCCACGTAGTCGAAGTCGACGAAGGACCGCATCCAGGTCGTCGCCGCCATCCCGGCACCGGCGAACGCGAAGCCGATCAGCATCGCGACGGGCACGGCAAGCACCGCCCACGGCGAGGCGACGAGACCGAACGCGAGCAGCAGCGCGAAGAACGCGGTCGAGTAGATCGTGCCGCGCAGCAGCGCCCACGTGAGCTCCCCCATCGCAACGTCGGTCGGACCGAGCGGGGTCGCGAGCATCGCGTCGAAGCTCTTCGAGTACTTGTACTTGAAGAAGAAGTTGAACGTCGTGTCGAACACCGCGCCGTTCATCGCGGAGACCGCGAGCAGCGCGGGCGCGACGAAGGCCTGGTACGACACCGTCTCGCCGCCGACGTGCACGTCGCCGACCAGCTCCCCCACCCCCACGCCGATCGAGAGCAGGAAGAACACGGGCTCCGCGAAGCCCGAGAGGAAGACGAGCCACATCCGCTTGTACGCGAGGAAGTCGCGCTCGACGACGTGCAGGAACAGCGCGCTCATGGTGCTCGCTCCAGGCTCCCGGCCGGGCTCATGCCGTCAACCTCGCGTCGAAGCTGCGGATGCCCCACAGCCAGCCGACCCAGAGGAAGCCGACGAGGAACGCGAGGTGCGCGAGGTCGACGGCCTCGAGCATGCCGGTCGTCGACGCACGGCACAGCTCCACGCCGTGCCAGAGCGGCGAGGCCCAGGCGCAGACCTGGAGCCAGCCGGGCAGCTGGTCGATCGGGAAGAAGGTGCCCGAGACGAGGAAGAGCGGCAGGATGCCGAGCCGCATGATGAGCGGGAACCGCAGGTCCACCTCCTGGGTCGCGGCGTACGCGGCGAGCATCGCCGCGAACCCGGCCGCGGTCAGCGCGGCCGAAGGGATCGCCAGCACGCCCCATGCCGACGGGATCGCACCGAGCAACGCGGCGACGACGAGGAACACGGTCGCGCCGAGCCCCGCGCGCATCGCGGTCCAGGCGACCGAGCCGGTGTACACGTCGCGCGGGCGCAACGGCGTGGCGACCATCCCGTGGTACCACCGGATCCACTTCATCCCTGCCATCACCGGCCAGAGCGAGTCGGCCGCGGCGGCCTGCATCGCGGCGGCGGCCATGAGCCCGGGCGCGACGAACTCGACGTACGGGAGCCCGGCGACCTCCCCCTGGTTCTCGGTGATGAGGCTGCCGAGCCCGAAGCCGAGCGCGGCGAGGTACAGGAGCGGGTTGAGCACGTAGCCGAACAGCGTCCCCCGCCAGAACCGCTTGAACACCTGCGCCTCGTGCTCGACGACGCGCAGCGCGAGCGGGGCGCTCATCGCTGCTCCTCCCCGGGTCGCTCGGCGCGCATCACTCCTCCAGGCTCCGTCCGGTGAGGGTGAGGAACACGTCCTCGAGCGTGCTTCGCCGCACCAGCAGCGACTCGGGGTGCGGGCCGTCGGAGGTGAGCCGCTCGACGTCGGCATCGCCGTCGGCGGTGTAGACGAGCACCCGGTCGGGCAGCACCTCGCGCCGCTCGCCGACCTGCTCGAGGCGCGCGAGCGCGGCGTGCTGCGCGTGCTCGTCGGCGAAGCGCAGCTCCACCACGTCTCGGGTGGAGTGGCGGTCGATGAGCGCGCGCGGCGAGCCCTCGGCGACGATGCGGCCGCCGTCCATGATCACGAGCCGGTCGCAGAGCTGTTCGGCCTCGTCCATGTAGTGGGTGGTGAGCACGAGCGTCGCGCCGCTCCGCTTGAGCCGGTAGAGCCGCTCCCACACCAGGTGGCGCGCCTGGGGGTCGAGGCCGGTCGTCGGCTCGTCGAGCAGCACCAGCTCGGGCTGGTTCACGAGCGAGCGCGCGATGGTCAGCCGGCGGCGCATGCCGCCCGAGAGGGCGTCGACCCGATCGTCGCGCCGGTCTGTGAGCTGCACGAACTCGAGCAGCTCGTCGGCGCGCCGACGGGTCTCGGCACGCGACAGGCCGAAGTAGCGGCCGTAGATGAGGACGTTGTCGCGGACGGTGAGCTCCAGGTCGAGCGTGTCGTCCTGAGGGACCACGCCGAGCCGGGCGCGGATCGCCGACCCCTCGGTCGCCGGGTCCATGCCCAGCACCGACAGCGCGCCGCCGTCGCGCTGGGACACGCAGGCGATCATCCGCATGGTGGAGGTCTTGCCGGCTCCGTTCGGGCCGAGGAAGCCGAAGGCCTCGCCGGGCTGCACCTGCACGTCGAGGTGGTCGACCGCGGTGAAGTCGCCGAAGCGCTTGACGAGGCCGCGAGCGTCGATGAGGGGGGTCTCGGACACGACCAAGCAACCTACCGGCCGGCGCACCCAACCGGGAGCGGATTCCTGCCCCACACCCCGCGTCGGTGATCCAGATCGTCGCTACGACAGGTTGGATCACCAACGTGGCGATGCCCGACCCGCCTGCCGGTCAGTCCCTGCCGTTCCCCTTGCCGTGATCGCCGCCGTGGCCAGCTGACGGTGCTGTGGGCGGCGCCGGCGCGTCGTGCTCCGCCTCGACGTCGTCGGGCGCCTCCACCTCCACGGGCTCCGCGGTCGGCGTCGTCTCATCGGCGTCGTCGGCGTCCGGGGCGTCGTCGACCCGGTCGCACTCGCCCTCGTGGTCGTGCGCGGCCAGGCCCACCGACGCTCCGTGTTCAGGTCCGGGCGAGGTCGCGTGCGCGACCGCCGACACCCGCTGGCCGTGGTTCTGGCACTCGGCCTCCGGGTCGGCCAGGTCGGCAGGATCCTCGGCCGAGTCCTCACCGGGCACCGAGGTGGTCGTCGTGGGGTCCTCGGCCGCCGTGGTGGTCGTGTCGCCCGGCGGGGTCGTGGAGGTCGGATCCGAGGCCACGGTGCCCGGTCCGGCACCGTCGTCGACCGCCGTCGCCGCGGCGGCAACCCCTCCCAGCGACACCAGCGCGATCACGACGATCGCCGCCTTGGTCTTCAGCCCCCCGAGCAGCCATGCCGGCATCACGTCGCTCCTGTTCGCGGTCCGATACCAGAAGGTATCGGCCGGTCAGCCCCGTGTTCCGCAGTAGCTGCCAACGAATTCTCGGCAAAGCCGAGCGGTGCCCGGCCGAACCGGCGTTGCCGCTGCGTCGGGATAGGAGCGGTACCATGCGGTGAGCGTCGGCATCCAGGGGGATGATGGCCACCGCCACCGCAGCACCCACTACAGCATCCACCGCGCCGGTCGTCACGGATGATCGGTCACGCACCATCGCTCTCGCGCCCGCGCTGGCCGTCGCGGCGTTCGCGTCGCTCGGGGCCGGCGCCATCCACGCCGCGGCGATCGGCGTCCACAGCGAGCACCGCCAGGCCGTGATCGCATTCACGATCGTCGCGGCGATCCAGCTCGGCTGGGGCGTGCTCGCGCTGATGTCCTCGAACCGCGCGGTTCCGCTCGCCGGCGCGGTCGCCAACGCGGCGATCCTCGCCGGCTGGGTGCTGGCCAAGACGAACGGGATCGGTTTCGTCGACGGGCTCGAGACCGTCGAAGACGTGCAGCTCGCCGACGCGCTGGCCGCGACCCTCGCCGCGATCGCCGTCGTCGGCGCCGGGCTCGCGCTCCTGCGCCGCAGCCGCGCCACCGCGACGTCCTCCCCCGTGCTCATGGGCATCGCGCTCGCCACCGCGATGGTGACGATCCCGGGCATGGTCGCGGCCGGCAGCCATGCGCACGCCGGCGGCCACGATGGGGCGGCAAACGACAGCCGAGCGCACCACGGCACCGGGCCTCACGTGGAGACCGAGCCGGTCGCGGCGGTCGCGCCGAAGCCTTACGACCCCACGAAGCCGATCGACCTGGGCGGGGTCCCCGGCGTCACCCCCGAGCAGCAGGCACGAGCCGAGAACCTGATCGCGATCACGCTGCTGCGCCTCCCGCAGTTCGCCGACCCGGCAGTGGCCGAGGCCGCGGGCTACCGCTCGATCGGCGACGCCGCGACCGGCGACGAGCACTACGTCAACACCGCGCTGTTCGACGACGGTCGCATCCTGAATCCCGACTTCCCCGAGTCGCTCGTGTACCAGCCCGACGGCCAGGGCGGCAAGAAGCTCGGGGCGGCGATGTACATGATGCCCACCGGCTCGACGCTGGCCGACGTCCCCGACATCGGCGGCAAGCTCACCCAGTGGCACATCCACAACAACCTCTGCTTCACGTCGAGCGGCCGCGTCGCGGGCCTCACCGACGCGCAGGGCGCGTGCCAGGCCGGGCTCAACAAGGGCACCGAGGCCCCCATGATCCACGTGTGGATCATCCCACACAAGTGCGGGCCGTTCGCCGCGCTCGAAGGCGTCGGCGCCGGCCAGATCGCCGAAGGCGAAACACGCCTCTGCGACCACGCCCACAGCTGAGTGCCGCGCGGGTCGCGCGCGGCACTAGGTTGCGCGCCATGGACGAGTTCTCGCGTGTCGCACCGGCATTCGTGGACATGGCGCACCGCATCGTGTGGTGCACCGCGGCGACCGTCGATAGCGAGAACCGTCCCCGCTCGCGGGTCCTGCACCCGATCTGGTGCTGGGACGGTGGCGAGCTCACCGGCTGGATCGCGACCGGGCCGACGCCGATCAAGCGCGCGCATCTCGCGCACAGCCCTCACGTGTCGTGCGGGTACTGGGCGCCAGACCACGACACGTGTGTCGCCGAGTGCGACACCGAGTGGTTCCTCGACGACGAGACCTGCACGATGGTCTGGGACCTCTTCGCGAACAGCCCGGCCCCGGTCGGCTACGACCCGTCGATCATCCCGCAGTGGAACCATCCGACCGACGAAGCGTTCGCCGCGTTGCGGCTGACTCCGTGGCACCTCCGCGTCTTTCCCGGGAGCGTGCTCATGGGCCAGGGCGGGGACGTGCTCACCTGGACCCGTCGGCACCAATCCGCGATCGGTCGAGCCGAGGTGCTCGAGACGCTCGAGGATCTGCGCGGCGAGTGGCCGCGTGGTCGCTGCTGACAGCAGCTTGCGTGTCGAGCTGGTCGCCGGCCACGAGCATCCGCGCTCCGATCAGCCGGCGCACGGCGCAGCCACGACGGCGACGCGCGGGCCCCGATCGACCGCGGCCTCCGCCATCGCCCGAAGTCGGTAGGTGCACCGGCGCGGTGTGCAAGAAGCCGACGACGTTCTTCGCCGCACCCTAGGCAAGGGGCTGACGTCGTGGGACGGCATTTCGCCGGTGTGGGCCGTGACGGAGCCCTTGCCCGGGCCCGCTGCGCTATTTTCCCCGCGATGAGCGAAGACGGGATCGCCATCGAAGCGCTGGGGTCGGTCAAGGTGGTGCACCTCGACGACGGCAAGGCCAACGCCTTCTCGAAGGCGCGCATCGCCACCATCAAGGCCGCGGTGCTCGAGGCCGAGGCCGACGACGCCACCGGCGCCGTGGTCGTCCACGGCCGGCCCGGGTGCTTCTCCGGCGGCTTCGACCTCGGCGTGATGCGGGGTGGCGACGCGGGCGCGATCCTCGACCTCGTCTCCGACGGCGGCGATCTTGTGCGCACCTGCTATGGGGCGGGCGTCCCGGTGGTCGCCGCGTGCACGGGCCACGCAGTCGCGGCCGGCGCCCTGCTGCTGCTCGGCTGCGACATGCGCGTCGGCGCGGACCTCGACGCGAAGATCGGGCTGCCCGAGGTGACGATCCAGATGGCACTGCCGCAGTGGGCGATCTCGATGGCGACCGAGCGCCTGAGCCGCCGCCACCTGCAGCGCGCCACCGCCAACGGTCGCATGACCGGCCCGGCGGAGGCGGTCGACGTCGGCTACCTCGACGAGGTCGTCGCGCCCGACGCGGTGCTCGACCGAGCCGTCGAGATCGCGACCGAGCTCGCCACGACACTGCACAACCCGTCGTACCGGGCGATCGTCGCGGCCCAGCGCGGCCCGCTGCTCGAACGCCTCGACGCCGAGATCGCCGGCGACCGCATCATCTGACCGCGACGCCGCTAGGTGAGCTTGGCGACCGAGAGCCGCGGTCGGCGGCGAGTCAGGCGACCGGTTCGAGGAGCACCAGCGGGATCTCGCGGGTCGTCTTGGTCTGGTAGTCGGCGTAGTTCTTGTGCTTCGCGGTCAGCGCCGGCCACAGGCGTGCCCGTTCCTCGGCCGCCGCCACCCGCGCGCGCATCGGCCGGCGAGGCCCGCCTTCGAGCGACACCTCCACGTCGGGGTGCTCGCACAGGTTGAGGAACCAGGCGGGGTTGGTGTCGTCACCGCCGCGCGACGCGACGATCACGTAGGTCGCGCCCTCCTGCCACGGCGAGGTGAGCATCACCGACCGCGGCTCGCCGGACTTGCGGCCCGTGGTGGTGAGCTCCAGCACCGGCATCCCCAAGAGGTGCCAGCCGAAGTGTCCGAAGCTCACCTTCAACATCACGCGGTGGACCGCGTTCATCGTCTTGAGGAACCCGTCGCTCGGCATGCGGCCAACCTACGCGCCGGCCGGCGGCCGCGCTACGGCAACATCCCGTACGCGCGCTCGGGCCGGAACCGCACGACGAGCCGTTCGTCGCGCACCATCGCGGCGCGGTACGCATCCCAGTCGTCGTGCTCCCCCGACAGCGACCGGTAGACGGCCACGAGGTCGTCGACGGTCGCGTCGTTCGGGTCGGCCGCCACTGGGGTCAGCTCGGCGGTCCCGTCGAGCACCACGTAGGCCCAGAAGTCGTCGCGGCACGCGTACAGCGACGCCCGCGGGTCGCGAGCGAGGTTCTTGGTCTTGGCCCGCGGCGCGGTCACCGAGATGCGCAGCACCCCCACGTCGTCGACCGTATAGAGGATGTTGGAGAGCTGGGGACGGCCGCCCCGGCGGATCGTGGTGAGCACGCCCTGGCGCCCGGCGCGCACGAAGTCCATCGCGGTGGAGAGGTCCATGCGGCGACGTTAGGCCGCCGCTCGAGGAGCGCGAGCCTGCTCCGGCGCCGGCGCGCGCCGGGCCGGCGGCTACCCGCCCGGGAGGAGGTCGTCGCTCGGCAGCTCGAGCCCGCCGAGGTCGGGCGGCGGCGCCGGCACCGGCGGTTCGTCGGGCTGGGGTGCCGCTTCACGGGCGGGCTCGGGCCATGACGGCACGGGCAGGGGCGGCGCGGCTTCGCGGGCGGGCGCGGGCGCCATCCGGTCGTCGTCGGACCAGAGCGCGTCGAGGGCTCGGGGCCAGCCCCCCACCTCGGCCCGGGCGGCCGGGCCACACCAGAACCAGTCGTCCTCGACCGTTCCCGGCGCCGAAGCCGCCGCGTCGGTGGCCGTCGCCACGCGACGCGTCGATCGGGTCGGGTCGAAGACGAGGCGCACACCTACCTATCGGCACCACGGCGTCAAAAACCTGAGCGCGCCACCGGTGCGCGCCGGCGTCGACGGTGCCACACTGCCCGCCATGACGCCCGACGAGATGCGCGAGCTCGTGCGCCACCACATCGAGGACGGCTTCAACCGCGGCGACTGGACCGTGTGCGAGCACACCCTCGCCGGCGACTACACGGCCCGCTACGGCGCCGACGGCCGCGCCAACGTCGGGCGCGACCACTACGTGACGGTGTGCACGTTCCTGCGCCGTTCGTTCCCCGACGTCGCGATCACGATCGAGGACCTCGTCGTCGAAGGCGACCGCATCGTCAACCGCTACGTGGAGCGCGGCACGCTCACCGGAGCGCCGTTCCTCGGCATCGAGCCCGCGGGCCAGGCCTATGCGAAGCCCGGCACCACGTTGTACCGGGTCGCCGACCGGCGCCTCGCCGAGAGTTGGGGCGTCGAGGACACGCTCGGCTGGTTCCGCCAGCTCGGCAAGTACGCGGACTGACGCGATCAGAGGTCCTTCGCACCCCAGAACGAAGCGCGGCTGGCGGGCCCGCGGAAGTTCTCGATGTCGACGTAACCGGAGTCGCGATACAGCGCCTCGGCGTGCGGCTGCTTCGCCCCGGTGTCGAGGATCGCGCGCTGGTATCCGGCCCGACGCAGCTCGTCCTCCAGCGCGGCGAGAAGGCGCCGGGCGACACCTCGGCTGCGGAACCCGGGGACCACGAACATGCGCCGGATCTCCGCGGTGCGCTCGGCGTGGCGCGTGAAGCCGCCACCTGCGATCGAGCGGCCGGCGTGCCAGGCCACGAGGTAGCAGCCGTCGGGCACCAGCAGCAGCTCCCGCGGGAGCGGGACGGTCGGCCCGTACAGGTCGGTCAGCGCCTCCTCCGCCGCGAGCAACAGGCCCGCGGCGGGTTCGACCGTCGGCTCGGATCGTTCGAACACCAGCCCCTCGACCATCGCTGCACGGTACGCGGCGTTCTCGCGACGCGCCCGGCCACACTCCCGCGCTCGCGATGATCAGGCGGCAGCGGTACCGTCGCGCGGTGGACGAGCAGAGCGTCACCGTCGCCCCAGGTCGCGTGCTCGGCTACCGCGAGTACGGCGATCCAGCCGGCCGGCCCGTGGTCAGCTGCCACGGCGGCCTCGTCAGCGGCCTCGACGCTGCGCCGCTCGAGGAGGCCGCGCGTGCCGCCGCGGTGCGGGAGCTCTCCGATCCGGGCCTCGCGCGCGCCACGGCCGCGCCCCTCGCCCACTTGGCCGCGACGGTCGAGGAGTATCGGGCCCGGTCCAGCCCGTCGGGGTTCGGCCCGGGAGGCGGGAACGCCCCCACGCCGATCTGGCAGGGCTCCGCCGACACCCTGGTTCCGAGCGCCTGGGGTGGCGAGCTGGCCCGCCGGATCCCCGGCGCCCGCTTCGTGCTGCGCGACGACGAAGGCCACTTCACGGGCTTTCACCACTGAGCCGAGCTCCTGGACGAGTGCACCAGTCCCTGACGCCGTCGCATGCCTACCCCGATCGATGCCTCACCGGGCGGTGCGGCGCGCCGCGAGCAGTGCGAGCCAGGCGATCGCCACGAGGAACGGGAACAGCAGCCACTTCACGGTCGCCCACCTCGTCGCCATGACGGTCTCGGCGCTACCGAGCACGATGATCATGAGCGCGAAGAGCAGGCCGACCGAGCTGCACCAGATCGCGAGCCGTCCGGTGCTCGTCGGCCCCTTCCAGCACGACATCACCCCGAGCGACAAAGCTCCCAGAGCCGGAGGTCCCGTCGCGGGTCGCCTCGTCCTCGTCGTAGGGATAACCGCACGCCGGGCACTGGTCCCAGCCGGGCATCCGGGTCTCGCCGCACACGGGGCACTCGTCCATGGGTCGAGCATGCGACCCGGGTCGGACACCTTGGTGCGGGCACGGAACCGGCGCCGCTCGCCTCGTCATCCCCTGTCCTGACGACGACGCGGCGAGCCCCGGTGCCGGCTCCGTGCCGGTGGTCTCAGGCGGCAAGCACCTCCTCGCGTGCGCGTGCCGGCGCGGGCAGGAGGCGCACGCCGAGTCCGCGGCCCTGCAGTGCCGAGGACAGCGAGCCGGGTCGTGACACGATTACGACGGGCACGCCGAGGTCGCGCACCGCGACCGCCCGGGGCGCGAACGCGTGGTCGCCGCTGCCCACGACGAGCCGGTCGAAGCGCGCCGCGACCCACTCCGGGACCGCGTGCGACAGCAGCATCGCGTCGGCCGCGTCGTCGCCGCGCACCGCGTGCGGGTTGCACGGCACCGGCAGATCGAACGCGACCTCGCGCAACAGCCCCGGGTTGGCCGCGAGCTGCACGAGATCGCCCTCGTGCCACTCCGCGACGGCGAGGAAGCGGGCAAGCGCGTCGAGCGCCTCGGGGCCGCTCGCCGCCGGGTCGCCCACCAGGTTTTCCAAATCGACCAGGTGAAGGGACCGCGGGGCCAGGCTGATGGTGGTCATGTCGCACCTCGGTGCTCGGGGGAAGGACGCCACCAGTGTGCGACCGGGGTGCGACGATTACGTCGGTGTCATTCGGCGGGCCACCGCTGCGGAGGGCCTACGATCCTCCGACCGACCAGGCGGGGGGCGAGGCGGGCAGCATGGCGAGGCGGGAGGCACCGTACGAGCGGATGTTGCGGCTCGCCGCGTACGTCGCGGCCCATTCCGACGGTCGCACCCGCGCCGACATCGCCCGGGACGTGCCCGGCTACGGCGGGCTCGGCACCGATGCGCTCGAGAAGCAGCTCCAGCGCGACCGCAACGTCCTCGCCAAGCAGCTCGGCATCGACATCGAGTGGTCCGACGAGCACCAGCACTACGCGATCCGCCCACCCTACTTCACGGCCAAGGAACGGTCCGCGCTGATCGCCGCGGCCGGCAGCGTCGACGTGGAGGGCATCGACGAGGACCGGCCCCCCGCCGAGCTCGGCGCGGCGGTCGACCAGGACGCGGCCCGCATCGTGGTGCGCGTCCACGGCCACGTGGTCGAGCTGCGCGACGCGATAGCGGAGCGACGCAGCGTGCAGCTCCACTACCACGGCCGCGACCGCACCGTGGATCCCTACGCGCTGGGCATGTGGCGCAACCGCTGGTACCTCGTGGGCCACGAGCACCGTACCGACGGCCTGCGCAAGTACCGCCTGGACCGCATCGAGCCGTCGGACGACGGCGCCGCGATCACACCGGTCGGTGCATCGGACGCCTTCGCGATCCCCGACGGCTTCGACGCCGCGCACGAGATGCGCATGGACCCCAACGTGTGGGGGCGCGACCCGGAGCTCAGGGCCCGAGTCCGGGTGGCGCGCGAACAGCTGCCACCCTTCGTCGCCGAGCTCGGCGGCCGCGTGGTCGGCACCGACGACGACAGCGCGACGGTCGAGCTCACGGTGCGCGACTACATGTCGTTCGTGATCAGAGTCCTCGGCTTCGGAACCGGCGCGCGGGTCGTCGCGCCACCCGAGCTCGTCGCGCGGGAGCGCGACTGGCTGGCGCCGCAGGCCGAGGCGCGCTGATGCCACCCATCCCGGCCTCGCGTCACTTCGAGATCGTCTCGGCTGCACTCGCACTGGCCGAGGAGCGCACGGCGATCCCGCTCGCGGAAGTCGCGGATGCCATCGGCGTTTCCGTCGAGCAGCTGCGCGAGCTCCTCGACCCGGTGCTGTACCTCGAGTTTTACGACAGCTACGGCGAGCTCATCTCGCACTCGAGCGCGTTCTTCCTCGACGTGGACAACGACGTGCTCCAGGTCGACAGTGGGCACTGGCTGCGCGACTGGGACGCATCGCCTCCCAGCCGCGACGCGGCGCTGCGCCTGCTCGTCGCCGCCGCGACCTACCAGGCCGAAGCCGACCGTCGCTCCCCAGACCTCGACCGCGCGCTCGCCAAGCTCCGCCGGCTCGTCGCGATGGAGATGGTGCTGTCGTTCGAAACACCACCCTGCCTCGAGGTCGCCCGCCGGGCATGGCTGGCGGCCCGGTCGCTGCGGTTCCGATACGTGAAGTGGAAGGACGACCAGGCCACCGAGCGCGAGGTGCTGCCGTGGGACGTGTACGCGCAGTGGGGCCACTGGTACGTGCACGGACCCGAGGTCGCCGGCGGGCGCCCGAAGCAGTGGCGCGTCGACCGCATGGACGGGGCCGAGCTCGGCGACGTCACCTTCGAGCGCCCCGAGGAGCTCGACCGGCCCGAGTGGTTCGACCTGACCGAACGGCAACGCCGGGTCACCGTGCGCCTCCCCGAGCCGCTGCTCGCCGCGCTCCCCCAGCCCCACACGGTGCTCTCGCAGGAACCCGACGGCGACGGCTTCGTACGCGCCGACCTCGAGCTTGCCGGCGACCGCCACCTCGACCACCTGCTCGTCGCGCTCGGACCCGACGGCGAGGTGCTCGAGCCCGAGGAGTACCGCGAGCGCCGTCGCGCCTGGGCCGAGACGCTGCTCGCCACCCTCGACGCCTGACGCGGACTCCCCGATTTAACCTGGAGCTTCAGGCGAGCTTGGCGACGGCGAAGACGAGCGCGAACGACGTCATGAGCGTCGGGAAGAGCCAGAGCATCAGGCGCACCTGCACCTCGTGCAGTCGAGCGTCGATCCGCAAGCCGAGCCGCTCCTCCAGCTGGTCGAGGTCGTGCTTCATGAGCACCGCGTGCGCGTCGAGGTCGTGCTTGGTCGCGACGTCGGCCCAGCCGACCGGGGGCAGGTGCTGCATCAAGGCGTCGGCCACCTCCGTGCCGAGCTTGTCCTCGAGTCCGAGATACATCGTGTGCCGCGTGCGTTCATCGATCGCCATGGTATGCCTCCGTCGGCGCGCCGGGACCAGTAGTCGTGGGGGGAAGCGCCAGGGGAAGCAGGGCCTCATCGTCGCACCAGCCTGCGCCACCCTCGACGCCGCTACCGCTCCGGCCTGCTGGCCATCCAGTCGAGCAGCTGCGCGAACGCGTCGGCCTTCGGGATGCCATCCTCGGCGACTGCGTCGAGGTAGTCGACGAGCAGGATCTCCCGCTCGCGGTCGAGGCCGAGCGCCACACAGTTGCGGCGCACGATCTCGGGTGCCCATTCCTCGAGCAGCTCGATCAGTGCGAACAGGCCACGCACGTCGTCGACGAAGCGCTCGACGTCTGCTCGACGCCACTTCCGTGCGGGCTTCGTGCCCACGCCGGCCATCAGCGTGTGCCGCCCGAGCGGGACTACGCACCGACCGACGTCGGCGTTGAACGTGGCGGCGCGCTCCTTGCACTCCGCGCAGAACCAGACCGCGAACTTGTGCCCCGAGCTGCGCAGCTCCCGGCCGCAACAACGGCACGGCTCGGCGGGAAGGGGGAAGTCGAGCCGGGTCTCGGCCTCGCCGGGGATCGGGACCCACTCCCCCAGCACCTCGCCGGTCGTGGTGTCGACGCGCAGCGCAGAGCCGTCGTGGCCCCAGTACGTGATCGAACGGGCGGTCATCGGTCCTCCTCATCGCACCTGGCGTTGGCACCGTGCCGCACGGGCTGGTTGCCGGACCGTCGTCGGGCCAGGTCCCTCGGGTCGCTCTGGATGAGCCAGGTCTCACGATACGACCGGGGTGCGACACGAACCCGGGAGCGCGCGGCGTGCGCATCGTCATGGGAGGACCTCGGTGCCGTCGGGGCGGAGGACGCGGAGCTCGTGGCCGTCGAGCTTCACGAGCCAGCCGGGTTGGTGGGCGATGGTGTGGTGGTGGTCGCAGAGGAGCAGGGTGTTGTCGAGGCTGGTGGGTCCGCCCGCGTGCCAGGGCACGACGTGATGCGCGTCGGTCCAGCCGGGGGGCCGGTCACATCCCGGGTATCTGCATCCTGCGTCTCGGGCCACCAGCGCGCGTCGCAGCGCGGGTGGCACGGTTCTTCGATGTCGCCCGACGTCGAGGGGCAGCCCGTCGGGGCCGGTCACGACCCGGCTCACGGTGCAGTCGCACAACAACCGTTCGATGTCGTGACGGTGGATCGGGCCGGTGTGCGCGCCGTCCATCGCGCCGAGCGTGTTGTTGGTGAGCGTCTGCCAGTCGAGGACGACCGAGACATTCGGGATGGCCCGGTGCCGGCGACCGGTCCCGGACTCGGGATGGTCGACGGCCAGGGCCCAGCCGAGCTCCGCGCCGGCGGGGATCTGCCAGGGCGCGTCGGGCCCGGGGCCGTCGCCGACGGTGGTGAGGCAGGGCTGGGTCGCGGTGCCCGGCCGGCCGGGCCGGCACGTCGCGCCCACGCGCTGCAACGCGATCCCGCAGATGCGAGTGATCGCCCCCGCGCGCCGTGCGGCCGGGCTGCGAGGATCGTCAGGGTCGGGTGGGTCGGTGTAGGCGTGGATCGCGGTCGCGACGGTCTCCGCGGCGAGGTCGGTGAGCTCCCCGTCGAGCACGAGCCGACCGTCGAAGGTGCGCGACACGCACAGCCCGTCATGGGTGCCGGGCGGCGAGCCGTCACCGCGGGCCAGGTTGCGGAAATGGCCGGCCGCCCGCCGCAAGCCGCGCAGGTCCCGCCGGCGGGCCAGGTCCAACAGGGCCGGTTCGCAGGCGACGAGCTCGGTGTCGTGGCCCTCGATGCGGGCTCCCACGATCGTGCGCGCCGCGCCCGAGGTGATCTCCCCCGACCGCCACGCCGTACCGGTCTGCTCGAGCAGGTCGCACACCTCACCGGCCTCCACGGCAGCGCGGGCGTCGCCTTCGCGCATCCCGGCCCGGTGCCGCAACCACGCGGCCGTCGACCCGGCACCGTCCACCGCGCCCACGCCGCGCACGTGCGCGACATGCGCCATCCGCGCGAACGCGGCGTCGAGGCGGTCCATCTCGCGGCGGAGCGCGAGCAGCTCGTCGGCCAGCACGACGTCGGCAAGCTGAGCCGGGTCGACCCCGACCACCTCGTCCACGCCGTGACGCAACACCTCGAGCACGCGACGACTCCCCATCCAGAAGCACAACCCGATGCGCCGGAACCCAGGACCGGACTCGACGGCGCGCTGATGGGGGAAGAGTGATTCACACGCTATACGAACACGCGTTCGCTGTCAAGGCCTCGAACCGACCCTCCTGGAGCACGCACGCCCTCGTTCCGGTGGTGACACAGGCCGTCGAGGAATCTGCGTGAAAAGCCAACAGGGCAGCTCAGGCGGCAGGTTTGAAAGCCTGCGCACAATCATCTTGGGACCCTCGGAGGCGAAGGCGGGACAGGGCGGCGGGTCCCACGAGGCGGCAGTAACGCCGCTGCGCGGCCGTGAGAGGAGTCGGATGAGCTGGTTCAACGAGTGGATGTGGGGCGGCGTCGGGTTCTTCATCCTCGTGCTGCCCTTCGTGATCGTCGTCGCCCTGTTGGCGTGGGCCGTCGACAAGTTCCAGCAGTGGCGCAAGGCGGGGCTCTACGACCCGGACCGACCGCAGCGGAGCGAGAAGGACATGCGGGGCTTCTAGGCCTCGGGCCCGGCCGCCCGGACCCGAGGGCGACGGCCGGCGCCGCCAGGGCGAGCCGGCACGGCGGGAAGCTGTCGTTGGTCGGGCGCGACAACGCGGGCTCCAAGGGTCGGCGGCCGGATGGCTCCGGTACCGGACGTGCATCGGCCGACTGGTCTCCCCCAGGTAGCCGGCTCAGCGGCCGCGCTGGCGGCGCCACGCGAGGTTGCGGTTGCGCTTGCGCCACATCGGGTCGTCCATCGCGTGCACATCGGCACTCTCGGCGAGCGATGCCGCCTCGGCCAGGAGCTCGTCGCCACGGCTCGACTGCGGAGCCGCGGACAGCAGCAGGTCGCGGATCCCCAGCATCTTGTTGCTGCCCGCCTCGTAGTCACCGTCGTCGAAATCTGCGATGGCTTCGTTGCGTGCCCGGGCCGCGCGCAGCAGCCAGATCTCGTCGTTGACCTCTGCGTCGAGCTCGGCGACCGCGGCCTCGTCTGCGCTCACCAGGTTGACCGTCACGGGAAGCGTGAGCTCGTGCGCGGCGACCTCGTCGCCCACCGCCACGTACCGCAGGACCACGTCGGCGATCCTGGCGGGACCGAGCGCGGCGAGCTGCGGCACGTGCATCGCGAACACCAGCCGGCGGCGCTCCCCGCCGAACGCGTCGCCGAGCTGCGCCTGTGCACCACCCGGCACCTCGACGATCGGGTAGTCGTTGAGGACGCCGAGGAGCTCGACGCTCTCCGCCGGGCGGATCTCGACGCTGACGTTCTGCGCGACGAGCGTCGCCAGCCCCTCGAACTCCTCGGCGAAGATCCCGGGCGCGTCCTCGGGGCTCGCCGCGAAGTAGGTGTTGCCGTTGGAGTGCTCGGCGATCGCCGTGAGCAGCTCCTCGTCGAAGCCTTCGCCGAAACCGACGGTCGTGGTGCCGGCACGCGCCCTGGTGCCGGCGGCGATCTGCTCGAGCTGGGTCCGGTCGGTGATGCCCTCGTTGGCCTGACCGTCGGTGAGCAGCAGCACACGCCGGACGCCGTCACCACTCGCCCGGTTGAGCTCCTCGAGGCCCTTGAGCCAGCCGCCCGACAGGTTGGTGAGCCCTCGAGCGTCGATCGTCGCGATCGCGGCCGCGAGCCGAGCGGGGTCGGCCGGGGCGAGGGGGGCGACGAGCTCGACCTCGTCGTCGAACGCGACCAGCGCCAGCTCGTCGGTCGGGCGCAAGTGGGATGCGAGGAACCGCGCCGCGTCGCGGGCCGCGGCGAGCTTGTCGCCCTGCATGGAGCCCGAGCGGTCGACGACGAGCGCCAGGTGCAGCGGGGCCCGGTCGGTCGGCGGCGCGGCCGGAGCGTCGAGCTCCAGCATGCAGTGCACGTCGTGCTCACCCTCAACGGCGAGCAGCTGATGATCGAAGCGGATGTTCGTGTGCATGGTGTCTCCTCGCGAAGCGATCACAGCCATTCTGCGGAGGGGGTCGGACAATGACGGGTCAGCTCCACGCGAGGTGCCGGTACCGGTCCTTCAGCTCGGTGCTCGTCGGCGCGTCGTCGGCCACGATCCGCGCCGTGTCGAGCCACACGAAGCGATCGGGCTCGAGGAGCAGCGCCCGCCAGAGGTCGAGCACGTGCGTGAAGGGCGCGTGGCGTCCGGGCAGGACCACGTCGCGGAGCACCGGCGTCGCGAACGACGACCAGAGCGCGACGTTCGCGCCCGGCGCGGCGTAGACGAGGCGCACCCGATCCGCGTCGAGCTCGCCGGCCAGCTCCATCTCGTGAGCCAGCATCTGCTGGCGCAGCAGCTGGTAGAAGGGCTCGACGAACAGGTCGGTCAGGCCGAGCACGTCGGTGCGAACGACACGGTCCCAGAGCGGCGCGTATCGCCCGCGGCGCGTCGCCGTAGCGGACGGCGTCGGATCGGGGTGCGGTGCCGGGTACCGCTCGGTGTACTTCCACTCGACGAGCGCGATCTCGACGGTGCCGTCGGGAGCCCGGTAGCGGAGAGCCGCGTCGGCGCTGGTGGTGTTGGCGCCGCGCGTCCGCTGCTTGCCGCCGCCTTCTCCCAGGTAGTCGTGCAGGCCGATCCACTCGAACACGAGGTGGTCGTCGGGTGCGCCGGGATCGGCGAACGGAAGGACCTCCGCGATCGGCAGCACGCTTCCGAAGATCACGCGCAACGCGTCGGGATCGTTCACGAGCGGGGCGAGGACGTTGACGCACTGGACCTGCGAGTCGCGCAGGTGGTTGCTCGGCCCCTCCTTCGTGCCGTCGTGCCAACGGATGCCCAGCTCCCGGAAGCGGCCGAGCGCGACGTCGCGGGCGTCGGGCAGGAGGTTGTAGTGCGCGAGGTGGATCGGGAGGCACACGTCGTAGCAGGGGCCGTTCGGACGCCCGGCATACGGCGAAGCGGGACACACAAGACCGTGCAGCGTCGGCGTGCGCGCCTTCCAGGCCACGAGCGCGGCGTTCGCCACATCAGCGAACGCGGGGAGCGGCGCAGCACTCACCGGCGGCGTGGCCGGGAAATCGGGCATGGTCACGGTCCTTTGCCAGATCAGAGGAAGAGGAGCAGGGGCACAAGGAGGAGGATGGCGAGCACGAGGAACACGGGTAGCAGGATCAGCGCGACCCCGATGATGATCACGACGCCCACGATCACCCGTAGCGCATCCATGGGTCCCGCCTCCGCCCCGCTAATCGTCGGCCTCGGCGAGCTCGTCGGCCACCGCGTCGAGGGCGTCCTGGACCTCCGACGTCAGCGAACCGAGCTGCTCGGAAGCCTGGTCGATGCTCTTCTTCGCATTCGTGTGGAACCGCTTGATCGCGCTCGACCGGTCGATCGCGCGGCGGGCGTCCTCGATCAGCGCCGCCACTCGCTCCAGGTCGACGTCGTCGGCGCCCGCTCCCGCGCACTCGCGCCGCACGATCCAACGGGCCCACATGTAGGCGAGCCGCAGCGCTGCGTCGTCGTGGCCGTCGGCGTCGAGCACGACGATCGCCCGGTTGCCGCTGTGGTGGAACGGCACCGACGTCGGGGCCTGCTCCTGTGTGGTGAACACCGCGATCGCCGCCAGGGCGTCGCGGTTCTCCAGCGCGTCGTCGAGCTCCGCGAGCGTCTTGCGCATGTTGAGCTTCTGGTTCTTCGCCTCGAGCACGAAGCACCCCTCGACGCCGTGCGTGTCGTCGAGGCAGAGGGTCACGACCTCGTCGCCCTTCTGCGTGCCGGCCGCGCCGCGTTCGGTGCCGACCCGGTCGGCCACGTCGCCGTGCGCGGCGGCGACCCGACCGACCACGGCGTGCAGCACCTCCTCGAACGTGAAGCCCTTGCCCGTCGTGAGCTCGAGCACGGGCGCGACGGCGTCCTGCACCGCGATCCGCTCCGACAGATCCTGCACGTCCTTGCGGACCTCGCCGAGCCGTTCGGAGAGCTCGCGCACCACGCCGCGCTGGAGCTGGGCGAGCGGAGCCTCCTCGTCGTCGACCGACACCAGCTTGCGCACGGCGGCGACCTGCTGCTCGCGCGCCTCGGCGAGCACGTTCTCGAGCAGCGCGATCACGCTGCGCTTCGAGTCGGGGTCGAAGGTGGTCCCGAGCAGCGCCTCGAGCTCGTCACGGTGCGCGCCCAGCGCGGCCGTGAGCGATCCGTCCTCCGCGTCGAGCAACCCAGCCGCGGTCTCGGCGATCTGGCTGACCGCCTGCTCCACCGACTCGTCGAACTGCGCGCTCATCGCGTCGAAGCGCTTCTCGACGATGTGCGCGTCGACCGTCGCGTTCACCGCGCTCAAGGCGAGCGCGCCGACACGCAGGCACATGCGGGTGCCCTCCTCCGGGTCGTCGGCCTCGCACACGAACCGGACCACACCCGGGTCGGTCTCGGTGAGCTCGTGGACGTAGAGCGTCCCGTCGACGACGGTGACGGCCTCGGGCTCGATGGGGGAAGTCGCGATCATGGATTCCGCTCCTCGCTCGGTGCCCACAGCGTCTCCCAGGGGTGCGACAACAACGTCCGGCCCAGGTCCTTTCCGCAGGTCAGGCCTCCGCGATCTCCTGACGCACGCGGCGATCGTGTCCGACCCCGGGGGCATGCTGACCGGCATGGGTTGCACCGACTTCGACTGCGACATCGAGTTTCCCCCGACGCTCACGGCCACCTCGCCCCTCGCGCTCTTCGAGGAGCTGCGTGGCGTCGTCGAGCGCTGCCTCGCACATGGCGACTGCTTCTTCATCGTGGAATCGGAGGTGGTGCACCGCTACGTACAGGGCCTCGTCGACGACGACGGGCTCGTGCTCGAGTCGGTGAGCAACACGTCGCTCGGCAACGAGTGCGCCACCGAGCACGGCCTGAGCGCCGAGGACCAGCGCCATCTCGCCCGGCTCGGCTGGGCGCCACCCGACGAGCGCAACCCGAACTGGTTCCGCCACCTCGACGCCGACGCGCACCACCCGGCCGCGCTCGCGGCGGAGATCCTCGTGCGCACCCTGCTCGAGGTGCACCGGGCCGAGCCACCGGACCTCGACCTGATCGTGTGCCATGCCGCCGAGCCCGCCGAGCGCGTGCCCGTCGGCGCCGACCCGAACCGCTGATGCGGCGCCCGCGGCACCGCGGCGGGCGCGATGTCCGACCCCCTGGGTACGGTGCCGGCGTGAGCAATGACGAGCACGCGACGGACAACGGCGAGATGACCCGGCTGACGGAGCAGTTCGAGGCCGGGCTGCACCTGGCGATCGACCTGCACCGCAAGCAGGCCCGCAAGGCCACGACGATTCCGTACGTCTCGCACCTGCTCGGCGTCGCATCCCTCGTGCTCGACGACGGCGGCACCGAGGAGGAGGCCGTCGCCGGCCTGCTCCACGACGCCATCGAGGACTGCCACGCGACCCGCGAGGAGTTCTGCGCAGCGCTGGGAGTCGAGCCGGGCGAGCGGGTCTACGCGATCGTCGAGGCATGCACGGACGGCCTCGACGAGCCGGTGGAGCGCGACGCCGACTCGTGGTGGGAGCGCAAGTCGACCTACCTCGCGCAGCTGCAAACGGCACCCCGAGCCGCGCTGCGGGTGGCCGCGGCCGACAAGCTCCACAACGCGCGTGCGATCCTCACCGACCTGCGCGAGCACGGGCCGGTCGTCTGGGAACGCTTCAACGCGGACGCCACCATGAAGCTCTGGTACTACCGATCCGCCGCGGCGCTGATCCTCGAACGCCACCCGGGCGCCCTCGCCACCGAGCTCGCCGCCACCGTCGCCGAGATCGCCCGCGTCGTCGACCAGCACGCCGAAGCCGAGCTCGACGACGACGTCGTCCCGGCGGTGTTCGACTGCTTCATCGGCGGCTACATGGGAACGTCGTATCGCGTGCACCTCGACGGCGAGGT
>VGBT01000023.1 GCA_016870395.1 Actinomycetota bacterium
ACCGGCTGCATCACTACTGCGGCCACGTCCCCCCAGCCGAATTCGAGCAGGCGTTCTACGCTGCCCAACGAGACACCCCCACCGGGGTCGGAAAACCAAACACCTGAGCCTCCATCAGACCCAGGGTGATTCAGTAGGGTGCAGTCGGACTGACTGAGGAGCATCGTGCGGCTCTGGCTCAACACCTTCCCCCGAATCGGCGAGACGGCGGACATCGCGCGGGTGGCCGAGGACGCAGGGTTCTTCGGCGTGCTGTTGACCGACAGTCAGTGCCTGGCACCCGACCCCTTCGTCGAGCTCGGGGCGGTGGCTCGGGTGACGGACCGGCTCCACCTCGGTACCTGCACGACGAACGTGCTCACGCGTCACGTCAGCGTCGTGGCGAACCTCGCAGCGACGCTGCAGGCTGACTCCTCCGGGCGAATGCACCTGGGGGTGGCGCGTGGTGACTCCGCCGTCCGCAAGGTCGGTCTCGACCCGGCGACGCCGGAGCAGTTCGGCCAGGCCCTGTCGGAGCTTCGGGGCCTGCTCGCCGGAGCCACCCCTTCGGTGTCCGCAACCGACTCGTCCCTGCAGTGGCTCGACCCGTCGACATCGGCGACGCCCGTGCTCGGCGTCGCCAGCGGTCCCCGCTCCATCACAGCTGCAGCGCGTCACGCCGACGGGCTCATCCTCCAGGTCGGCACCGATCCGGAGGTGATCCGGCACTTCGTCGAGCTGATTCGCACCACCACGCCGCGACCGGACTTCCGGATCCTGCTGTACGTGATCGTCGGTCTCTCCGACGACCGGGGCCCGGACTCCACCGTCCTCGGCGTGACACCGCTGCTGGCGCGGATGGCAGCCGAGCCGCTCCGGGACCTGGGCGCACAGCAGGCGCCCGTCGCCGAGGCCGCTGCCCAGAGCTACTCCCTGGCCACCCACGGACTCTCTGCTGCTCAGGGTGCGGTCGACGGGGCCCTCGAGTACGCGATCACCGGCACGGTCGACGAGTGCGCCGACCAGCTCGTCGCCCTCTCGGGGACCGGCTGCGACGAACTCGTGGTCATCCTCGGCTCGATGGACACTCCGACCAGTCAGTTGCTGGACCTGATCCGTAC
Source organism: Actinomycetota bacterium (assembly GCA_016870395.1). GTDB lineage: Bacteria > Actinomycetota > Acidimicrobiia > IMCC26256 > JAENVU01 > SHUZ01. Next base: position 1,101 of record VGBT01000023.1, read on the forward strand.
CGTCGGCACCAGCATCGGCCCGCGGCTGACCTGACTGGACCCACCCCGTCCGGGGTGGTCACGCAGGTGCCGGATCGTCGCTCAGCTCGTCGGACGCCGCGGTGACGACGTGGGACCGGGCGGCTCAGCGCTGGATGACGACCATCCGTTCCCCGGTCATCTCCCTGCTGCTCAGGGTCTCCCCGCAAGTTTGTGACCCTCCTTGACACGACCGCTGAAGCACCAGGCGGACCGGACCGAGACCAGTGACGCCGACACACGGACGGCGACCAGGAGCTACCTCTCCGGTGCATGCGTCCGGGCGGCCATGAGCAACGACGTCGACCTGCTCGGCGACGCGATGGGCCCGTTCCCACTCATCCCCAGCGTCGACGAACCACCATCGCTCCCCCGGCGGCCTGCACGAGGTCGAGGCGGAGCCTGGGCTCACCACTGCGGCGTGCAGCGCCGCTACCGGTGTGGTGGCGCCCTGGTGGCGTCCAGACTTCGGCAGCAGCGGGCCCTCTGGTCGCGTCCTTGTCGGTGTTCGGCGGACCATGGCGGCCTCCTCGATCGGTCGGTGACCGGGCAGGGATCGCGCCGGTCACGCCTCCCAAGCGCGCGGACCTCGCCCCGACACAAGTCGGGCACCCAGAAACCGGGGCGGCGACCGTGCGGCCATCTCCCACCGGCGAGCCTTGGTCAGGGTGACCGCACAACGGCTGGCGAGCTGACCACACGGCCCGGACGACCTTGACCATCTCGACCGCACCCTCGACGCCTGTCTCGACCGATGGCGCGGTCACCGGTCACCGCATGGTGTCCGCTGGGAACTCTCGGATTTCTGCCCGGCAAGGGTCGCCGCGAGTCCTTAGGAAGGGCATGGACGACCACCCCCGAAGCGACCCCGTCGCGCCGGCCCGACGTGAAGTGTCACGGGCGGCTGCTGTACTGGTCGACATCGGGCTGCGTCTCGTCCAACGCCGACCCGACGAGGAGGGAAGCGATGCTGACCGTTGCCTACGTGAGGGTTTCGACTGATGACCAGGTCGAGTACTCCCCCGACGCTCAAGCGAAACGAGCCAGAGACTTCGCCCGCCTCCACGACCTCGGCGCCGTGACCGTCATGGCCGACGAAGGCTGGTCAGCGAAGAATCTCGAACGGCCAGAGATGCAACGACTCATCGGGCTCATCGAGGACGGCAAGGTCGCCCACGTCATCGTCTGGCGCTACGACCGGCTCGCTCGCGACTCGGGCGACTTCGCCCAGCTCACCCGGCTGATGGAGCGCCATTGCGTGCAGCTGCACTCCGTGGCTGAGGGCCAGGCCGAGCTGACCACCGCCTCGGGCAAGATGCAGCTCGGTGTGCACGGCGTGTTCGCCCAGTACTACCGGGACCACATCGTGGAGAACGTCACCCGGGCGATCGAGGACGGCGTGAAGTCCGGCCGGCATCTCAACCGTGCGCCCACCGGCTACCGCATGCACGACGGCGCCCTGGTGCCCGGCGACGACGCCGACATCGTGCGGCGCATCTTCGCCCTCCGAGCTGACGGGCTCGCCTACCGGACCATCGAGGAGCGAACCGGCGTCAAGTACTCCACCGTGCGCCAGATCCTCCTGAACCGGGTCTACTGCGGCTACGTGCGTCACCACGACAACTGGTACCCGGCGCTGCACGAACCACTCGTGACGGAAGCCCAGTTCGATGCCGCCCAGCGAGCCCACACCCCCGGCCGGCGCCGTAGCAAGGACCTGCTGTCGGGCCGTGTGCGCTGCGGACTCTGCGACCGGGTCGTGGGCGTCGAGTACAACGACCGGGGCCAGGCCATCTATCGCTGCAAGCATCGAGGCACCGGCTGCGACGTGCCCGGCCGGTCCGCCAAGGGTCTGCACCGTGCTGCACTGCTCGGGCTCGATCTGCTCGGCCAGGACTACGAGCTACAGGCAGCGATCCGTACCGAGCTGAGCCGCCACACCGCTCCGTCCGAACCAGCGGGCGGCGGCCGGACCGCCGCAGCGCTCAAGGCCAAGCGGGCCAAGCTGCTCGACCTGTACTACGCCGACAAGATCACCGCCGACACGTTCGGCGACGAAGAAGGCCGGCTCTCCGCCCAGCTCGCCGAACTCGAGGCCGCCGACGCCGAACGAGCACAGCGTGACGCCGAACGCTCCGAGCTGGCCGAACGATTCGAGGAAGTCGCCGACCTGCTCGCCTCGGTCGACATCACCACCGTGTGGGACGAAGCCGACGACCGAGAACGACGTGTGCTCATCGAGGACCTGGTCGACGCCGTCTACGTCTACCCCGACCACCTACGGGTCGTTGCCTGCGGCGCTCCCCCGCTCAAGGTCGAGCTGACCGAAGTAGGTCTACGCCCGCCCGCTGGTATGGGAACGTTCGTGTCGGAGGGGGGACTTGAACCCCCACGCCCTTGCGGGCACTAGCCCCTCAAGCTAGCGCGTCTGCCTATTCCGCCACTCCGACGTGGCGGGAGGATTGTAGCGACCGAGGCCGGCTCACCCGGCACCAACCTCGGTCCGCGGCGGCCGCTCGGCGAAACGCGTCAGTGAGTCGGGGAACCACGTCAGGCACTTCGCCGACGATCCCGAAGTCAGCGACTTGGAGCATGACCGCGTTGGGATCGCGGTTGATCGCCACCACCGTTCCAGCGCCGCGCGTACGAACGCGATGCGCCAGCGCGTTCGACACGCCGCACGCGACGTACAGACGCGGGCGCACCGTGGTTCCGGTCGGCCCATCTGCTCGGACCGCGGAGCGACCCCCGCCTCCACCAAGAGGACAGACTCCTCCAGCTCCACCCGCAGGTCCACACGCACCGGCATGCGGGGACGGGTGACCGTCGCGGCGGGCCGAACGCCGACGGGAGCCGCCCAAAGGTCGGGAACCACCTTCACGAGCACGACGGCCCTCACGCGTCCCGATGCGATGGCGGTAGCGCACCTCCCCCACCTCCGCCGGGCTTGTTGCGCGATGCGCTCATACAGCGCCTTCGGCACCAATCTCGGGGGGTCCTGGGGCGGTTCCGCGGAACCGGTGCGGCGGTCTGTTGCGCGATGCGCTCATACAGCGCCTTTCGCAACAAACTGAAGAATCACTGGAGGGCGTCAGGTCGGTGGAGACGCCTCGGCGAAGTGGCAGGCGACCGGGTGGCCTTGGCCGCGGTCCACCAGTGCCGGCTCCTCCTGCGCGCAGACGTCCTCGGCCTTCCAGCACCGGGTCCGGAACCGGCAGCCCGACGGCGGGTTCGCGGGGCTCGGCACATCGCCCTCCAGCACGATCCGCTGCCGCGCCCGCTCCCGCCGTGGGTCCGGCACCGGCACCGCCGAGAGCAGCGCCTGCGTGTACGGGTGCGACGCCTGCTCGTACACCTCATCGGCCGGTCCGGTCTCCACGATCTTGCCGAGGTACATCACCGCGACCGTGGCGCACACGTGGCGCACCACCGACAGGTCGTGCGCCACGAACAGGTACGCGAGCCCGAGTTCGTCTTGGAGGTCCTGGAGCAGGTTCACGATCCCCGCCTGGATCGACACGTCGAGCGCGGAGACCGGCTCGTCCAGCACCACCAGCCCCGGGTCCAGCGCCAGGGCGCGCGCGATCCCGATCCGTTGGCGCTGTCCGCCGGAGAATTCGTGCGGGAACCGGTTGGCATGCCCGGGCTCGAGTCCCACCCGGTCGAGGAGATGTTCCACCCGGGCCGCGCCGCCGTCGGACCACACGCCGTGCACGCGCAACGGCTCTGCGACGATCGCTTGCACCGTCATGCGGGGATTCAGCGATGCGTAGGGGTCCTGGAAGACGACCTGCATCTTCGCCCGCAGGCGCGCCAGGTCTCGGCGCGCCAGCGCGCCCACGTCCTTGCCCGCGAACCGGACGGTGCCGCTCGTCGGCTGCTCCAGATCCAGCACGCACCGCCCGGTGGTCGTCTTGCCGCAGCCGCTCTCCCCCACGAGCCCCAGTGTCTCGCCCCATCCGATCGTGAACGACACCCCCGACACGGCCTGCACCTCGCCCACCACGCGCCGGAACACCCCGGCGCGCACCGGAAAGTGCTTCACCAGGTCGCGCACCTCGAGCACCGGCGCGCCACCTGGTTCGGCCGGCGCGCCCGCGCCCCGTCGCAAGCTCGTCATCGCTCCACCGTCTCCGGTGCCGGCACCCGCTCCGGGAAATGGCACGCGCTCAGATGCCCCGGGCCGACCTCCCGCAGCTCCGGTCCCTCGCCGTCGCAGCGCCCGGGCACCTCCGCGTGCTCACAGCGCGGGTGGAACGCGCACCCCGCCGGCAAGGCCAGCGGTGACGGCGGCTGACCCCCGATCTGGTGCAGGCGTCGGTCGCGTCGTGCCCGACGGTCGAGGCGCGGCAGCGACGCGAGCAGCCCGCTCGTGTACGGGTGCGCCGGCGCGTAGAAGGTGCGGTCGACGCCGGCGACCTCCACCGCGCGTCCTGCGTACAGCACCAGCACCCGGTCTGCGACGCCTGCCACCACCCCGAGGTCGTGGGTAACCAGGATCACTGACGAACGGGTCCGCTCCTGGATCCGCCGGAACACGTCGAGCACCTGCGCCTGGATCGTCACGTCGAGTGCCGTCGTCGGCTCGTCCGCGATGAGCAGGGCGGGGTCGTTCGCGATCGCCATCGCGATCATCGCCCGCTGGCGCATCCCACCCGAGTACTCGTGCGGGTACTGGTCGGCGCGCTCGGCCGGGTTGGGGATGCCCACCACGTCGAGCAGCTCGACCACGCGCTCCCGCAGCTCGGCCCCGCCCACTTCCCGGTGCACCGTGATCGCCTCGCCGACCTGCGTGCCGACCGGCATCACCGGGTTGAGCGCCGCGAGCGCGTCCTGGAAGATCATCGCGACCTGCGCGCCGCGTACCTGCTCGAGCTCCTTCTCCGACGCGCCGAGGATCGGGCGGCCGTGCAGCTCTACCGCGCCGCTCACCCGTGCCGACGATGGCAGCAGTCCGAGGATCGCGAGCGCGGTGACGCTCTTGCCCGAGCCCGACTCCCCCACGACGCCCAGGGTCTCGCCGGGCGCGACCTCGAAGCCCAGTCCGTCGACCGCGCGCAGGATGCCCTGCTCGGTAGGCAGGTCGACCGTGAGGCCCCGCACCGAGAGCACGGGTGTCGCGGGGTCGGCGAGGGGTGCGCTTGTCACCGGCGCCGCTCCGAGCGCGGGTCGAACGCGTCGCGCAGCCCGTCGCCGACGAAGTTCACCGCGAGGACCGTGATCAGGATCGCGAGCCCGGGCCCGTAGATCAAATACGCCTGGCTGGTGCCGACGGTGCCCTCCGCGTCTTTGAGCAGGTTCCCCCACGACGTCTCCGGTGGCTGCACCCCGAAGCCGAGGAACGACAGCGTCGACTCCGTGACGATCGCCAGCGCGACCCCGAGCGTCGCGGTGACGAGGATCGGCCCCACGGTGTTGGGCAGGACGTGGCGCACGACGATCCGAGTCGACGACGCACCCGACGCCCGCGCCGCCTCCACGAACTCCTTCTCCTTGATCGACATTACCTGCCCGCGCACGACGCGAGCCGCGTACATCCAGAACAGCCCCGCCAGCACGAGGATGATCGTCGTGTCCTCGTTGCCGAAGCGGTCGAGCGCGAGGGCCAGGATCGCGAGGGCCGGCACCACGAGGAACAGATCGGTCACCCTCATCAGCACCTGGTCGGTCGCGCGCCCGGCATAGCCGGCGATCGCACCCACCGCGGTGCCCACGAACGTCGAGATCAGCGCAACCGCGAGCCCGACCTTCAACGAGATCTGCCCCGCGTACAGGACCCGGCTCAGTTGATCGCGCCCCAGCTCATCGGTTCCCAGCCAGTGGCCGACCCTCGGTGACACCGGCCCGAGAAGCAGGTCCTGTTGCGTGTTGGAATACGGCGCGAAGAGATCCGCGCCGAAGCACGCCACGAAGATCAACGCGAGGACCCCGAGTGACACCACCGCGAGCTTGTGACGGAAGAACCGGCGGCGGAGCAGCGCCCATTGCGACCGGGCGACCGGTGCCGCGTGGGCCGCGGCTTCGAACTCGCCGGTCGCCGACGGCAACAGCTCCGCGCCGATGACGCCGCTCGGTCCCGCGTCGCGCGGCGGGCCTTCCACGAGGCCGTCGTCGTCACGTGGGGTCCGCGTGCTCACGTCAGCCGCACCCGTGGGTCGAGCACGCTGTACAGCACGTCGGCGAGCAGGTTAAACGCCACGATGAGCGAGGCAGTGACCAGCACCCACGCCGCCAGGACCGGCGCGTCGCCGTCGCTCAAAGACGTGACGAAGAGGCTGCCCATCCCCGGAATCGAGAAGATCGTCTCCGTCACGATGACCCCGCCGAAGAGCGCCCCGATGTCGAGCGCCATCACCGTGAGGAGCGGCACCAGGGCGTTGCGGAGACCGTGTCTCAGGATGACCTGGCGTCGGGGGACCCCCTTGGCCCGGGCCGTGCGGACGTAGTCGGCCGACATCACGTCGAGCATCTCGGCACGTTGGAACCGACTCCACGACGCGACGATCTGCACGGTGAGCGTCATCACCGGCAGCACCAAGTGGCGCAGGTAGTCGAGGTCGAACCCGCTGCTGTCACCGCTGTGCAACCCCACGATGTAGAAGAGCGGCTGGTCGAGATCGAACCAGCGCTTGGGTCCGACCGCGAGCAGCTCGATCGCGAGCAGCCCGAACCAGAACGGCGGCATCGCGAGGCCGAGGAACGAGAGCCCGGTGAAGGTGTAGTCGAGGACCGAGTATTGCCGGACCGCCGAGTACACCCCGAGCGCGATGGCAACGACCGCAGAGATCAGCACCCCCCAAAAGATCAGCTGCACGGAGCTCCACAGCGCACGCGGAATCATCTCTTCCACCGCTTCGTGCGTGCGCGAGCTCTCGCCGAGGTCGCCGCGCACGGCGTCGCCCAGCCAGCGCCCGTACTGTGTCACGACCGGATCGTCGAGCCGGAGCCGTTCCTCGCATCGTGAGACCGCTGCCGCGTCACGAGACGCCCGCAGCCGTGCACACGGGTCGTAGGTCTCTCGCACCATCCAGAACATCAGGAAGGACGCGACGATAACGACGGGCACCGAGTACAGGAGGCGCCGGGAGACGTAGGTCAGCATCGAGCATCTCGGGCGACGGTCTCCGGACCCGGCACGGGCCTACCGGCTCCGGAGGTGCGCATCACCCGCGATGCTATGCCGTCTAGCCCTTCTTCTTGAGGCTCCACTCGTTCTTCTTGAGGCTCCACTCGTTCATGTTCCAGAACATCGCCAGGATCGGGTTATCCCCGACGGGCCCGACGATGCGTCTGGACCACAGCGCGATGTTGGGCAGCGAGTCGAGCGGGAGGCTCACCTGGTTCTCGGCCATCACCACGTCCGCCGCCTTCGCCGCCTTGATGCGCTCGGTCGGATCGTACGCAGTGTCGACCGTCTCGAGCAGCGGGTCGAGCGCGGCCACGTCGATGCGCTGGAAGTTCTGGCCCGAGTCGTCGTTCGACGGGCCCGGGATGTACTTCGAGCACGCGATCACGCAGAGACCCGGATCGAGGCTGGTCGCCACGGTCGCGTACAGCGCCACCTGGTAGTCGCCGGTCGGGAGCTGCTCGGAGAAGAACGACGGGTTCGTCTTGACCGTGAGGGCGAAGCCCGCCTTCTTCAGCATCTCCTGAAGGATCTGGCCGGTGAGCCGGCGGCGCTGGTCGCCCGGCGTGGTGTTGAGGGTGATCTCGGCGGCCTGGCCGTCCTTCTCCCAGACCCCGTCGTCGTTCTTCGCCCAGCCGTCGCCCTTCATGAGCTGGTTGACCTTCTTGAGGTTGCGCGTGTATCCGGCGTAAGCCTCCGTGTCCGCGTAGCGCGCCTGTGACGGCGGGTTCAGGGTCTGCAGGGCGTGCTCCACCCCGATGCCGCCGAAGAGCCGCTTGATGATCAGGTCACGGTCGATCGCGTACGCGAACGCCTGGCGGACCGCCAGCGAGTCGAACGGGGCCGCGTCGTTGTTGATCCACAGAGCCTCGGTGTTGCCGGTGACCACGTTGACGATCGCCTTCGTGTCGGGGATCCCACCCTCGATCTGCTCCACCGCGTCCGGTTGAGGCTGCGGGTAGATCGCCAACACCTCGCCGTTCTTGAACGCCTTGAACGCCGCGCTCGTGTTCGCGATGAACTTGAAGACGACCTTGTCGATCTTCGCCTTCTTTCCCCAGTACTTCGGGTTCGGGGTGAGGGTGACCTGCTCGCCGCGCTCCCAATCCGCGAACCACGGCCCACCGGACCAGGCATACCCGTCGTTCATCTCGGCGGCGCGGTCCTTGCCTTCGAGCAGATGGCTCGGGAGCACCCCGTACGCGGCGAACAGGGTCCGCCAGCTCGCGTACGGCTCGGAGAAGGTCACGACCGCGGTCTTCGGGTCGCTGTCGTCGACGCTCTCGATGCTCGCGTAGCCGGATTGGTCGTAGATGTCCTCGCCGGTGACGACCTGGTTCCAGGTGTACTCGAAGTCGGTGGAAGTGATCGGCACGCCGTCGGACCAGACCGCCTTCGGGCTGATCTTGTAGGTGACGACCTGCTTGCCGCCGACGTCGGCGACCGTCGGCATCTCGGTGAGGAGCGGGCTCGGCACCTCGGTCCACACGCCCTGCTTCTTCGCGTAGTCGAACACACGCGGGATGGTGTGCTCCTGGATCGCCCACGTGCCCCATGCGGAACCGGCACAACTGCCGAGCCAGTCCGCGCAGTCGGGCTCCATCTCGGCGCCCATCACGAGCGTCCCGCCACCGGAGCCCTTCGCGGCCGGACGAGACGTGATCGTACCGGCGCTGCACGCGGCGACCGTCGCCAGCGCGAGCGCAACAACCATCGCAACGAGACCGATCGACCGCTTCGGTCGCCTCATGTCGTGAACCCCTTCGCCAGCTGCCCCGAACCGGTACGACCGGCCACGGCAGTCAGTCGACCCGCAGCCCGAGCAGGATCGTCGTGAAGGTGAACATGAGTGCAGTGATGACCGTGATGCGGTCCAGGTTCCGCTCGACGGCGGTGGATCCCGCCATCGACCCTCCCAGCGAACCCCCGCCGAACATGTCGGAGAGGCCGCCACCACGCCCTGCGTGGAGCAGGATCAAGAGGATGAGCCCCAACGACACCAGGATGTGGAACCCCAGGATGATGACGTTCGGCAACTCGATCACTGTCCCTTCACGACGGCACGCACCACACCAAGCGCCCTGCTGGCAACAGGGGGAGCATGGTACCCAGCGCGCTGGGGTATCGGCTGTTCAGGCGCCGAACCTGACGACCCTCGCAAAATCCTCGGGATCCAGTGAGGCGCCGCCCACCAGGGCACCGTCGATGTCGGGCTGGGCCATGAGCTCGGCGATGTTGCCCGGCTTCACGCTCCCGCCGTACTGAATCCGCACCGCCTCGGCGGCCTCTGCCCCGGCCGCCTCGGCCACGGCCCCCCGGATCAGGGCGATCGTCTCCTGGGCGTCCTCGGGCGTGGCGTTTCGGCCCGTCCCGATCGCCCAGATCGGCTCATAGGCGACCACGCAGGGCGCGACGGCAGCCGACTTCACCCCGGCGAACGCCTCGGCGACCTGGCCGAGCACCTTGCCCTGGGTCGCGCCCGCCTCGCGCTCCTCGAGCGTCTCGCCCACGCACACGATCGGCGTCATCTGGTGTTCGAGCACCGACCGGACCTTGCGGTTCACCATCTCGTCGGTTTCGCCGAAGATCTCGCGCCGTTCGGAGTGGCCCACGATCACGTAGCTCACCTTCAGCTTCACGAGCATCGTCGGGCTGATCTCGCCGGTGAACGCGCCCTGCTTCTCCCAGTAGCAGTTCTGGGCGCCGAGCGCGACCGGGATCCGGTCGGCCTCCAGTGTGGTCTGCATCGAGCGCAGGTCGGTGAAGGGAGGGCAGATCGCGATGTCGACGCGCTCGTAGTCCTCCTTATCGAGAAGGTACGAGAACTTCTGCGCGAACTGGATCGCGGTGAAGTGGTCGTGGTGCATCTTCCAGTTGGCGGCGATGATGGGTTTGCGGGTCATGCAGTCCTTCCCTCTCGGAGCGCGGCGAGGCCGGGCAGGTCGCCCTGCTCGATGAGCTCCAGCGATGCGCCGCCACCTGTGCTCACGTGGTCGACGCGCTCGGCGAGCCCGAACTGGCGGATCGCGGCGGCGCTGTCGCCGCCGCCGATCACCGTGAACCCCCGACAGTCGGCGACCGCCTCGGCGACCGCGCGCGTGCCCGAGGCGAACGGCGCCGTCTCGAACACCCCCATCGGGCCGTTCCAGAGCACCGTCGCAGCCTCGGCGATCACGTCGCTGAAGATCGCTGCGGTCTCGGGGCCGACGTCGAGGCCCTTCCATCCGTCGGGCACGGTCGTGCCCACGATACGAGTCTGTGCCTGCTCGGTCATCTCCTGGGCGATCACGATGTCGACGGGCACGAGCACCCGGCCGGTGTCGAGCAGCCGGCGGCAGTCGTCGACCCGATCGGGCTCCACCAGCGAGTCGCCCACCGAGTGGCCCTGCGCGACGAGGAACGTAAAGGCCATCGCACCGCCGACAAGGATCTGGTCGCAGCGTTCGAGGAGCGCCCCGATGACCCCGAGCTTGTCGCTGACCTTCGCCCCGCCGAGCACGGCGATGAACGGTCGCCTGGTTGCCGACAGCAACCCCGAGAGCACCTCGACCTCGCGGGCCAGGAGGCGGCCCGCCGCACTCGGCAGCACCCGGGGCGGCCCCACGATCGACGCGTGCGACCGGTGTGACGCCCCGAACGCGTCGTTGACGTACAGATCGACCGCCTCGGTGAGCGACACCGCGAACGAAGGGTCGTTCTCGGTTTCACCCGGTGCGAAGCGCAGGTTCTCCAGCAGCATCACCTGACCGGACCGCAGGCTCGCCGCCATCGCTGCCGCGGTGAACCCGACCGCCTCCGGCGCGAGCGGCACCTCGACCCCGAGCAGCTCGCCGAGGCGCGCCGCCACCGGCGCCAGCGAGTACTGCGGGTCGGACGCGCTTTTCGGCCGTCCCAGGTGGCTGCACGCCACCACTGCCGCACCCCGGCCACGCAGCCATTCGATCGTCGGCAGGGCCGCCGTGATCCGAAGGTCGTCGGCGACGGCCCAGCCACGCAATGGGGTGTTGAAGTCGGCCCGGAGCAGGACGCGCTTGCCCGACGGGTCGGGAAGGTCCTCGAGGCGCGGCAGGTCCACGGTGAGCTGATCGAGGCGGAGCTACGCGCCGACGTGCGCGACGAGGTCGATCAGGCGGTGCGAGTAGCCCCACTCGTTGTCGTACCAGCCGAGCACCTTGACCGTGCTGCCGTTGGTCATCGTGTCGAGAGCCGAGAAGATGCAGCTCGACGGGTTCCCGACGATGTCGGCCGACACCAGCGGCTCCTCGGTGTACTCGAGCACGCGCTTGTACGTGGGGTCGGCGGCCGCAGCGCGGAATGCAGCGTTGACCTCCTCGACCGACGCCTCCCGGGCCAGGTTGGCAACCAGGTCGGTGATCGATCCGGTGGGGGTCGGCACCCGCAGGGCCATGCCGTCGAGCCGGCCCTTCAGGTCCGGCAGGACCGAGCCGATCGCCCGGGCTGCGCCGGTGCTGTTGGGGATGATCGACAGCGCGGCCGCGCGCATCCGGCGCAGGTCGGGCTTGCCGCTCCGGCTCGCGGTGGCCATGTCCTGGAGCTGCTGGTCGCTCGTGTAGGCGTGCACCGTGGTGATCAGGCCTCGCTCGATGCCGAAGCTCTCGTGCAACACGCGAGCGAGCGGCGCCAGGCAGTTCGTGGTGCACGACGCGTTGGAAAGCACGGTGTGGGCAGCGGGGTCGAACACCCCGTCGTTGACGCCAATGCAGATCATCGCGTCAGCGTCGCCGCTCGGCGCCGAGATCACCACCCGCTTCGCCCCGCCCTTCAGGTGCTCGGCCGCCTTGTCGCGAGCGGTGAACAGCCCGGTCGACTCGATCACCACGTCGACGCCGTTGTCACCCCACGGGATCTCGCCCGGCTCGCGCTCCTCGAGCTTCTTGACCTCCCGGCCGTCGATCGAGAAGCCTCCCGCGCTCTCTGCCACCTCGTTGGGGAGCACGCCGCCCACCGAGTCGTGCTTGAGCAGGAATGCCATGGTGTGCGAGTCGCCGAACGGGTCGTTGACCGCGACCAGTTCGACGGCGGCGTCGGTCCCCCGCGTCAGGAGCGCCCGTGTGAACGAACGACCGATACGGCCGAACCCGTTGATGCCAACCCGAACCATGTGGAGACCCCTTTGTCTCGTGAGCGGTCTTGGGACTACAGCAAAGTTGCGAGCACGATCGCCAGTCCGGCCGGATCATGCGCCAGGGCGCCCGGTCGTGCCACCGGCGCGATCACCAGCTCGACACCGAGCGCCCGCACCTCCTCGGGCGCCACCGAAAGCTCGCCGCCCTCGTGGACGACGAGGCGATCGACCCGTCCGCCGTGCTCCAGGACCGCCCGCACGTGGTCGATCCCGGCGAGCCCCGCGGTCTCCGGCACCTGCGGCGCGAGGTTGCCCACCTGCACGACGATCGCCCGCGTGTCGCGCAGGGCACGGGCCACTGCGGGCACGCAGAGCGCCGGGAGCAGGCTGGTGTAGAGCGAACCCGGAGCCAGGATCACCTGGTCGGCCTGCTCGATCGTCTCTACGACGCCTTCCCCGGCGGGTACGTCAGCCGGGACCAGCTCGACCCGGCGGATGCGCCCCGGCGCGTTCTGCACCGCGACCTGCCCCTCGACCGCTCTGCCCTCCACATCAGCCGTCAGCACCACGGAGTCCGGGGTCGCGGGCAACACGCGGCCGACCGCACCCAACACCGCACCGGCTTCGGCGAGAGCCCGGCCCATGTCGCCGAGCGTCTCGTATAGGCCGACGAGCATCAGGTTCCCGAGCGGGTGGCCGGCAAGCTCGCCCACGCCGAAGCGGTGCTCGTAGGCGCGGGCCCACGCGCCGTCGGGGTCCGCGGCGAGCGCCACAAGGCACTTGCGCAGGTCACCGGGCGCGGGGACGCCGAGGTCGCGGCGCAGCCGGCCGGTGGAACCGCCGTCGTCAGCCATGCTCACGACCGCGGTGATCTCCGACGCGTAGCAGCGCGCCGCGCTCAACGTCACCGAGAGGCCGTGCCCGCCGCCGATCGCCACGAGGGACACCCGTTCGCTAGTCACGGTCCACATCCCGGTGGCGCAGCTGAGGGGTGTAGCCCATCTCCGTGATCATCGTCTGCAACGCCTCGGCGATCGCCACGCTGCGGTGGTGACCGCCGGTGCAGCCGATCCCGATCGACAGGTAGGCGCGACCCTCGCGCTCATAGGCGGGCAGCGTGAGCCGGAACAGCCGGTCGAGCTCGGTAAGGAAGCCCTGCGTGTCGGGCTGGAGCAGCACGTAGTCGCGCACCGGCGCGTCGCGGCCGTCGAGCGGGCGCAACTCGTCGACCCAGTGAGGGTTGGGCACGAACCGGCAGTCGAACATGAGGTCGACATCGAGGGGCAGGCCGTGCTTGTATCCGAAGCTCACGATGCTCACCGCGAGGTTAGCGCTCTCGTCGTCGGCGAACAGCCGCGCGATGCGGTCGCGCAGCTCGTGCACGTTGAGGTCGGTCGTGTCGATGACCATGTCGGCCTGCCCCTTGAGCTCCTCGAGCAAAGCGCGCTCCTTCTGGATGCCCTCGAGGATGCGCTTGGTGTCGGCGAGCGGGTGGCGCCGTCGCGTCGTGTCGAAGCGGCGGAGCAGCATCTCGTCCGCCGCGTCGAGAAACACGACCCGGGTTGTCGCCCCGGACGCGCGGAGATCGGAGAGCGCGGCACCGAGATCATCGACGAAGGCGCCGGAGCGGACGTCGATCACTAGGCCGTACCGGTGCGGACGGTCACCGCCGCGCGCGAGCTCCGCGACCTTGCCGATCAGCGCCGGGGGAAGGTTGTCGATCACGAAGAGACCCAGATCCTCGAGCACGTTGGCCGCGGTGTTGCGACCCGCGCCCGACATCCCGGTCACGATCGTGACATCGAGCCCGAGGCCCGATGGGCTGCTCATGACGCCTCCACCTTGTCTGGTCGGCTCCGGTGCCCGTCCGGTCCGGCGTCGAGGTACGTGGGCACCTACGCCTTCTCCCTGTCTGGTCGGATGGTGCCGCCATGGAGGCGGGCGAAGAGGTCGCGCGCCACCGCATCGGGCAGCCAGCCCAGCGCAAGGAGCTCCTCGAGCGGCTGTTCACGTAGCCGCTTCACCGACTTGTAGTGCTTCAACAGGCGGGTACGACGGGCCGGGCCGAGCCCGGGGATCTCGTCGAGGACGGACGTCGTCATCTGCTTGCCCCGGAGCTGGCGGTGATACGTGATAGCGAAGCGGTGCGCCTCGTCACGCACCTGCTGGAGCAGGTACAAGGCCTCGGAGTCGCGCGGGATGCGCACCGGGTCGCCCTCACCCGGCTGGTACACCTCCTCGAAGCGCTTGGCGAGGCCGACGACGGAGATCTCCTCGAGGCCGAGCTCCTCCAACACCCGCACCGCGACGTTGAGCTGGCCCTTGCCGCCGTCGACCACGAGCAGGTTGGGAGGGTACGCGAACCGCTGCCGCGCGCGGGCCCCTTCGTCGCGCTCGTCGAGATAACGACGGAACCGCCGCGTGAGCGCTTCCTCCATCGCGGCGAAGTCGTCCTGGCCCTCCTGGTGACGAATCTTGAACCGGCGGTAGTCGGAGCGCTTCGGGAGGCCATCCTCGAGGACGGTCATCGACGCGACGATCTCGGTGCCCTGAAGATTGGAGATGTCGAAGCACTCGATCCGCAGCGGTGCCTCTGGAAGCGCCAGGGCCTGTTGGAGCGCGGTCAGCGCCCGGGCGCGGGCGTTGTGATCCGACGCGCGCTTCAGCTTGTGACGGGCGAACGCCTCCTCGGCGTTGTGCGTGACGGTCTCGAGCAGCGCGCGCTTCTCCCCACGCTGAGGGACCCGCACCCGCACCTTCGCGGTCGAGCGCACAAGCGACAGGAACTCCTCGTAGAGGTCGTGGTCCTCAGGCACGATCGGGACGAGGACCTCACGGGGGACCTCGCTTTCCGGCGCGTCGCCGTAGAGCTGCTCGAGCACGCGGGCCACGAGGGCCGGCGGCTCGACGTCCTCCACCTTGTCGACGACGAGCGCCTTGCGACCCACCACCCGGCCCCGGCGTACGTAGAACACCTGCACCGACGCCTCGAGCTCGTCCTCGGCGATCCCGATCACGTCGAGCTCCTCGTTTCGGTCGCTCACCATCTGCTGGCGCTCGACTGCCTTGCGCACCGAGAGGAGCTGATCGCGCAGGCGAGCCGCTCGCTCGAACTCGAGTGCTTCCGAGGCCTCGTGCATCTGCTTCTCGAGCCGGTCGAGTACTGGCGCGCAGTCCCCGTCGAGGAATGCGAGCAGGTCCTGGACCAGCGCGGCGTAGGCATCGGTGTCGATCTCGCCAATACACGGGGCAGCGCACTTCTCGATGTGCGCGTACAGGCACGGCCGACCCAGGCGCTGGTGACGCTCGAACTTCGCGTTGGTGCAAGTGCGGATCGGGAAGGTGCGCAGGAGCAGGTCGAGCGTCTCGCGGATCGCGTACGCGTGGGCGAACGGTCCGAAGTACCGCACGCCCTTGCGCTTCTTCCCCCGCATGACCATCGCCCGGGGCCACTCCTCGTCGAGGGTGACGGCAAGGAACGGGTAGGACTTGTCGTCCTTCAGCCGGATGTTGAAACGAGGCCGGTGCTCCTTGATGAGGTTGTACTCGAGGAAGAGCGCCTCGACCTCGTTGCGCACTTCGATCCACTCCACCGACGACGCCGCGGTGACCATCTGTCGGGTCCGGGCCGGCAGGCTCGCCGGCGAAGCGAAGTAGCTGGACACCCGGGACCGCAGCGACTTGGCCTTGCCGACGTAGACCACCCGGCCCTGGGCGTCGCGAAACTGGTAGGAGCCCGGGCCATCGGGAATCGAAGCAGGAGCGGGACGGGTCAACACGGCGCCCATTCTCCCAGGTCCCCGATCTCGGAACGCTTCAGACCGAACAGCGGACCGCAACGTGGCGAGATCGGAGGGAACACCGCTGACCGCGGGCCCGTTATGCTGGGCGAAGGCCGGCCTGGCATTCCGGCTACATACTCGGTTCCGAGGCCGACAACCCCGCGGAGTGGCGACCAGGCTGTCCCCGCCGGCAAGATCGGAGCCTGACCCCGAAGGGGCAAGCGTCCGATGGTGCGATTGCAGGTTCCCCTGCCCGACCGCTACACCGCCGCGGATCCCGGCACCCTGCGGGAGTGGATCTGGGCGGCCAAGGAGGAGCTGGGCCCCCGGCTCCTGGTTCTCGGCCACCACTACCAGCGCGACGAGGTGATCGAGTGGGCCGACGCCCGCGGCGACTCGTTTCGGCTGGCCCGGTTCGCGGCCGCCGACCACGACGCCACCGACATCGTCTTCTGTGGCGTGCACTTCATGGCCGAGTCGGCCGACATCCTCACCGGGGAGCACCAGCGAGTGATCCTCCCCGACCTCAACGCCGGCTGCTCCATGGCCGACATGGCCGACCTCGACCAGGTAGAGGAGACATGGGAGACCCTGGCCGGCGTCACCAACGTCGACCGGGTCGTGCCGATCACCTACATGAACTCCTCCGCGGCTCTCAAGGCCTTCGTCGGCGAGCACGGCGGGGCGGTCTGCACCTCGTCCAACGCCCGGGCGATCCTCGACTGGGCGCTGGACCGGGGCGACAAGGTCCTCTTCTTCCCCGATGAGCACCTCGGTCGCAACACCGCCTTCCAGATGGGCTACGACGCGTCGGCGATGCGCTCCTGGAACCCGCGCCACGAGCTCGGCGGGCTCCAGGAGCGCGACGTGAAGGACGCCACGTTCGTGCTCTGGCGCGGCTGGTGCTCCGTGCACCAGCGTTTCCGGCCAGACCACGTGCAGGCCTTCCGCGAGGCGTATCCCGGTGGCGAGGTGATCGTGCACCCCGAATGTGCCCACGACGTCGTGGAGCTCGCCGACCGGGTCGGCTCGACCGAGCGCATCCTCGAATGGGTCGAGGCCGCGCCGAGCGGTTCCGCGCTCGGCGTCGGCACCGAGATCCACATGGTGCAGCGCCTCGCGCGCGAGCATCCGGACCGGACCGTCGTGTCGCTCGATCCCCTGGTGTGCCCTTGCTCGACCATGTTCCGCATCGATGCGCCGCACCTCGCCTGGTGCCTCCAGTCGCTGGTGGCCGGCGAGCTGGTCAACCAGGTGGTCGTCGACCCACACACCGCCGAGTGGGCCCGGGTCGCACTCCAGCGCATGCTCGACATCACCTAGCGGGCGAGCCGCAGGGTCTCGGCTTCGTCGTGACCCCCGACGACGATCACCCGATCGCGGGTCTCCTCGCGAATCCGGCCGTTGGAACAGACCATGCCGAAGAGCACGAACCAGAGCACCAGGAAGACCGCGCTGCCGAACCCGACGACTCTCGGGAGCACGGCGCTTCCGACCGCCAGTTGGGTCACCGAGATCGCCACGGCCGCGATCGACGGCAAGAGGAGCCGATGACGCCGCGTGGGCTCGGGCAGACCGGCGGCGTACGCCGCGATCCCGAGCAGTGCCACCTAGGCGACGGCCCAGCCGAAGCGGAACGAGCCGTGGAACACGTAGTCGCGCCGGACCGCGTGGAGCTTGGACAGACCGAGCACCGTCGCCACGATGCCGGCCACCGTGCATAAGCCCGCGAGACGACGCATGCCACGGTTCTCGGCGCTTCCGAAGTCCGGATCGAGGCCCTGTTCGCTGCCCCGTCAGCTGGGGTGCCGGCCCGCCGCGCCGGCCGGACCCGACACGGGCTCGCCACGCCGGGCGCGCAATGCGAGCAGGCGCGGAATCGTCGCGGCCTGCGCGTACTCCGGCGCCCGGGCCAGGAACCCCGGGGGCGGCGGTGGCTCGTGCATCCACTCGAGCCGCAGTCCCACCTCGGCCATCCTGTTCAGGTACCTTGACATCGGGCGGTGGACGAAGGGCAGCGCCACCCCGGGTGCGATCTCCTCCATCGTCATGCCGTCGCGCAAGTACTCCCCCACCCTCCAGTACTGCTCCTCGAGGATGTGGTCGTCGATCCATCCGCTGCCGGGCGCCTGCAACAGCGGATGATTGCACAGGAGCAGGAAGATGCCGCCCGGCTCGAGCACGCGCGCGACCTCGCCGATCGCCTCGTCGAGGGCCTCGATGTGCTCGAACACCAGGCAGGCGAGCACTCCGTCGAAGCTCGCCGGCGCGAACGGCAGCCGGTGCGCGAACGCCCGCGCGTAGCTCGGCCCACCCCCTCGGCGCCGCGCGGTGTCGAGCTGTGCCTGCGACGGGTCGACGCCCGCGGCGCCCCCGACAGCCGCGCGGTCGAGCAGGTAACGCGCGATCTGGCCCTCACCACAGCCGACGTCGAGCACGCAGCGCCGGGCGGCGAGCTCGGCGGCAGCCAGCGGCAGGATCTGCTCGGTGTACTCGGGATCGGCCCCGTCGGTGAAGCCCTCCTGCCACCAGGTCGCGTGCGTCTCCCACGCGGCTCCCGATCCCGTGTCCACAGTGGGTTCAGGCGCCGAGCATCGCGGCGAGGAACTGGCCGGTGTAGGACCCGGCCGTCTTGGCGACGTGCTCCGGAGTGCCTTCGGCGACGACCGTCCCGCCACCGGTGCCGCCCTCCGGTCCAAGGTCGACGATCCAGTCGGCAGACTTGATGACGTCGAGGTTGTGCTCGATCACCAGGACGGTGTTACCCACGTCGACGAGGCGCTGGAGCACACCGAGCAGGCGGCGGACGTCCTCGAAGTGCAAGCCCGTGGTGGGCTCGTCGAGGATGTAGATGGTGCGACCGGTGGAGCGCTTCCCGAGCTCCGTCGCGAGCTTGACGCGCTGGGCCTCGCCACCCGACAGGGTGGGCGCGGGTTGCCCGAGGCGCACGTAGCCAAGCCCGACGTCGACGAGTGTCTGCAGCCAGCGTGCGATCGCGGGCTGGTTCGCGAAGAACTCCGCCGCCTCTTCGCACGACAGGTCGAGCACCTCGGCGATGTTCTTGCCCTTGAAGGTGATGTCGAGGGTGTCGCGGTTGTAGCGCGCGCCCTTGCACACCTCGCACGGCACGTACACGTCGGGGAGAAAGTGCATCTCGATCTTGATCGTGCCGTCACCGGCGCACGCCTCGCACCGACCGCCCTTCACGTTGAACGAGAAGCGACCCTGTTGGTAGCCGCGGACCTTGGCCTCGGGCGTCGCGGCGAACAGCGCGCGGACCTTGTCGAACACGCCGGTGTAGGTGGCCGGGTTGGAACGCGGGGTCCGCCCGATCGGCGACTGATCGATGTTGATGACCTTGTCGAGGTGGTCGGCGCCGTCGATGGTCTTGTGGCGACCTGGCACCGTGCGCGACCGGTACACGCGCTGCATCAGCGCATGGAAGAGAATGTCGTTGACCAGGGTGCTCTTGCCGCTTCCGCTCACACCGGTGATCGCGACAAAGCAGCCGAGCGGGAGCCGCACGTCGAGGTCGCGCAGGTTGTGCTCGCGGGCACCGCGCACGGTGAGCCAGTGGTCGTTCGGCTCGCGGCGCCGCTCCGGGACCGCGATCCGGCGAGCTCCGGAGAGGTACTGCCCCGTGATCGACCGCGGCTCGGCCTCGACGTCGGCCACGGACCCGACCACGACCACTTCGCCGCCGTGCTCGCCGGCGCCCGGCCCGATGTCGACCACGTGGTCGGCGACCCGGATGGTCTCCTCGTCGTGCTCGACGACCAGCACCGTGTTGCCCAGGTCGCGCAGGCGAACCATCGTGTCGATGAGACGCTGGTTATCGCGCTGGTGCAGTCCGATCGACGGCTCGTCGAGCACGTAGAGCACCCCGACCAGGCCGCTTCCGATCTGGCTCGCGAGCCGGATGCGCTGGGCCTCGCCGCCGGCCAGCGTGCCCGCACCGCGGTTCAGGCTCAGGTAGTCGAGCCCGACGTCGAGCAGGAACTGCAGCCGCTCGTTGACCTCCTTCAACACCCGTTCAGCGATCAGCCGTTCACGCTCCGAGAGCTCCACTGCCGCGAAGAACCGGGCTGTGTCGCCGATCGAGAGATCGCCGACTTCCGCGATGCTCTTCCCGCCGATCGTGACCGCGAGCGACGCCGGCCGCAGCCGCGCACCGGCACAGGCCGGGCAGGGTACCTCGCGCATGTAGCCCTCGATCTGCTCCCGGCTGCGGTCGCTTTCGGCCTCGCCGTGACGGCGTTCCAGCCAGGGGATCACGCCCTCGTAGCGGGTGCGGTACTCGCGCTTGCGCCCATAGCGGTTCTTGTAGCGCACGAAGACCTGCATCGAGCCGGTGCCGTAGAGCACCGCCTTGCGGTCCGCCTTCTTGAGCCGCTTCCACGGGGTGTCGAGCGTGAAGCCCATCTCCACGCCGACGGCTTCGAGCACCCGGTTGAAGTACTCGCCCCGGAAGCCGCTCCAGGGCGAGATCGCGCCCTCCGACAGCGAGAGCTCGTCGTCGGAGACGATGAGCTCCGGATCCACCTCGTGGCGCGTGCCCAGCCCGTCGCAGCGTTCGCACGCACCGTAGGGAGAGTTGAACGAGAAGTTGCGGGGTGCGAGCTCGTCGAACGAGATCCCGCAGTGCGAGCACGCGAGGTGCTCCGAGAACGTCAGCGTCTCGGGCGCCTTCTCGCCTTCCCGGGGCACGATCTCGACCTCCGCCACGCCCTCGGCCAGACGGAGCGCGGTCTCGAGCGAGTCGGTGAGGCGC
The DNA here is from genome assembly GCA_016870395.1 of Actinomycetota bacterium. GTDB lineage: Bacteria > Actinomycetota > Acidimicrobiia > IMCC26256 > JAENVU01 > SHUZ01. The sequence continues at coordinate 21,884 of VGBT01000023.1, forward strand.
CGTTCGATGCCGGCCCGCCGCACGAGCCGGTCTACGACGATCTCGATCGTGTGGTTCTCGTAGCGCGCGAGCCGGCCCTTCACCGCCTCCGAGAGGTCGACGACCTCGCCGTCGATGCGGGCCCGGCTGAAGCCCTGCTTCGCGAGCTCGCCGAGCAGTCCGTCGTACTCTCCCTTGCGGCCACGCACGACCGGCGCCAGCACCTGGAAGCGCGTGCCGTCCGGAAGCTCCAGCACCCGGTCGACGATCTGCTGCGGCGTCTGGCGGGTGATCACGCGGCCGCACTGCGGGCAGTGGGGAATCCCGACCCGTGCAAACAGCAGGCGCAGGTAGTCGTAGACCTCGGTGATCGTGCCGACGGTGGAGCGCGGGTTGCGGCTGGCCGACTTCTGGTCGATCGAGATCGCCGGCGACAGACCCTCGATGACGTCGACGTCGGGCTTGTCCATCTGGCCGAGGAACTGCCGCGCGTACGACGACAGCGACTCGACGTAGCGACGCTGGCCCTCGGCGTAGATCGTGTCGAACGCGAGGCTGGACTTACCGCTCCCCGAGAGGCCCGTGATCACCACCAGGCGGTCGCGTGGAAGGTCGAGGTCGACCGACTTCAGGTTGTGCTCGCGCGCGCCCCGCACCGCGATCGTCACCGGCTCGCCCGGCGGGACCACCGGCGGCGCCTTGCGGGCCGCGCCCGCCTTCGCCCCCGTTGCCGTCCGCGGCTGGGTCGACTTCTTCCCCGCCTTCTGAACCGGCTTCCTCGTCGTGCCGGTCCGCCGCTCCGCCATTCCCGGATCGTAGCCCGGCTCGACCCCGAATCGAACGACTGTTCGACAACGCCACCCGGTGGGTCATCCGACGGCCTTGAGCTCGCGCTTGAGCTCGTTGACCTCGTCGCGCAATCGCGCCGCCTCCTCGAAGCGGAGGTCCTTCGCCGCCTCGTGCATCTCCTCCTGAAGGCTCTGGATCAGCCGACCCAGCTCGTCGGGCGGCACGCCGCGCAAATCGGCGAACAGCGCGCTTGCCCGGCGCGACCGCCCTCTCCCCCGGCCATTCGCCACGGTGTCGTCGTCCTCGCGCAATCGCACCATCTCGAGGATGTCGGTGACCTTCTTGCGGATCGTCTGCGGGTCGATCCCATGCTCGGCGTTGTAGTCGAGCTGGCGCTTGCGCCGTCGATTGGTCTCCGAGATCGCGTGACGCATGGAATCGGTGACCTGGTCGGCGTACATCACGACCTGGCCCTCCACGTTGCGCGCGGCGCGCCCGATCATCTGGATCAGGCTCGTCGCCGAGCGGAGGAAGCCCTCCTTGTCCGCGTCGAGGATCGCCACCAGCGACACCTCGGGCAGGTCGAGACCCTCCCGCAACAGGTTGATCCCCACGAGCACGTCGAACTCGCCGAGGCGCAGCGCCCGCAGGATCTCGACCCGTTCGAGCGTGTCGACCTCGGAGTGCAGGTAGCGCACGCGGATTCCCAGCTCGAGCAGGTAGTCGGTGAGGTCCTCGGCCATCTTCTTCGTGAGCGTCGTGACCAGGATCCGCTGGTCCCCCTCGGTGCGGGCGTTGATCTCGGCGACCAGGTCGTCGATCTGCCCCTTCGTCGGGCGCACGACCACCTCGGGGTCCATCAAGCCCGTCGGGCGCACGATCTGCTCGACGACCTTGGTGGACACCTCGAGCTCGTAGGGGCTCGGCGTGGCCGACATGAACACCACCTGGTTGACCTTGTCGTCGAACTCCTCGAACCGCAGCGGCCGGTTGTCCATCGCGGATGCCAGGCGGAAGCCGTGTTCGACGAGGGTCTCCTTGCGGGAGCGGTCGCCCTCGTACTGGCCGTGGAGCTGGGGCACCGTCACGTGGCTCTCGTCGAGTACGCAGAGAAAGTCGCGAGGGAAGTAGTCGAGCAGGGTGTACGGCGCCTCTCCGGGCGCGCGCCCGTCGAGGTGGCGCGAGTAGTTCTCGATCCCGGAGCAGAAGCCGACCTCGCGCATCATCTCGAGGTCGTAGGTGGTGCGCATGCGCAGGCGCTGGGCCTCGAGGAGCTTGCCCCGGTTCTCGAGATCGCGCAGTCGCTCGACGAGCTCGGCCTCGATGCCCTCGATCGCGCGACGGAGCTGCTCCTCCTGGGTGACGTAGTGGCTCGCCGGGAAGAGCACGAGCGTCTCGAGCTCGTTGGTGATCTCCCCGGTGAGCGGATCGACTTCCGCGATGCGCTCCACCTCGTCGCCGAAGAGCTGGATGCGCACACCGCGCTCCTCGTAGGCCGGGAAGATCTCGATCGTGTCGCCTCGCACCCGGAACTTGTTGCGCACGAACGCCATATCGTTGCGCTCGTACTGCAGCTCGACGAGCCGGCCCAGGATGTCACGCTGCTCGTGTTCCTCGCCGACGTTGAGGGTGAGCAGCTGCTGCGCGTACATCTCCGGCGAGCCGAGGCCGTAGATGGCTGAGACGCTGGCGATGATCACGACGTCAGGACGGGAGAGCAGCGCGCTGGTGGCAGAGTGGCGCAGCCGATCGATCTCGTCGTTGATCGAGCTGTCCTTCTCGATGTAGGTGTCAGTGGACGGGAGGTAGGCCTCAGGCTGGTAGTAGTCGTAGTAGCTGACGAAGTACTCGACCCGGTTGCGGGGGAAGAACTCGCGGAACTCTGCGGCGAGCTGGGCGGCGAGGCTCTTGTTGGGGGCGAGGATCAGGGTGGGCCGCTGGACCTCGGCGATGAGCCCTGCGATGGTGAACGACTTGCCCGAGCCCGTGATCCCCAGGAGCGTCTGGTACCGCTCGCCGGCCTCGACGCCGGCGGAGAGCTCTGCAATCGCCCGCGGCTGGTCGCCCGCGGGGGCGAAGTCGGAGACGAGCTCGAACTCGGGCACGCACCCACCCTACCGACCAGGCGTGACCTCGCCCACGCCCGCCCCATCAACTCCCCCAACCACTTCCGCGCGCCTTCTGGACCCCTGCGTCCAACTTTCGCGCGAAGGTGAGCCGGACATCACCTCCTGCAGCCGCTGCACGACTCGACGCGGCTGGTCGACCACTTCGGACCAGCCGAATCGCTGCACACGGAACCCGGCCGCCTGCAAGCGTCGATCTCGGTCCGCGTCACGGCGGCGGTCGACGAGCCCCGAGTGGAATCGCGCGCCGTCGACCTCGACCACGACGCGAGCAGACCGAAACAAAAAGTCGACCCGCCCGATCCAGGCGTTTCCGTCGCCCAGGTCGACCTGCCGCTCCGGCACCGGGAGCCCAGCCTCCCGGGTCAGCGCGACGAAGCGGGCCTCGAGCTCGCTCTCCGGGGGCACGTAGTCCGGCCCTCGAGCATCGAGCAGGTCTCGAAAGACCACCAGCTTCCTTCGACCGGGCTTCGCGACCTCGAGGTACACCCTCGACAGGGCCTCGAAGCTCACCATCTTGCGGCTGAGACAGTGGTCCACCAGCCGCTCGACGCGCCGCGGATGAAGCACCGCTGTGAGGTCCATGAGCGTTCTGCCGATCGACGTGCACGGGATCCCACGGACAATCGTCTGCTGCGAATTCGGGAGCGTGTTTGTCCGGTGGGCAAGGACACCGCGCCGACGGAGGACGCCGCCGGGAAGGGTCGTCAGCTCGACGCTCTGGCGCCTCATGCCGGGGAGCCCGAAGAGTGCGGCTGCGCACCGATGGGAGGCCACCGCCGCTGTGCGCGCGCCCAAGACCGCGGCCATCACCTCCGACTCGAACGTGGTCTCGGTACCCAGCAGACGCAGCACCCCGTGTGCGGTGCGGCACCAACGACCGTTCTCGCAGCGATGCTGAACGAATGACGTGTTGCCTCCCAGGAGGAGCACTTGCCGGGTGCTGAAGACCCCGTGCTGTCTGGACGCGAGCTCCTCGACGCGCCGATCGAGATCGGACGCCATGGGGACGAACGCTACGACGCCCCTGTGACACGCACTCCGTGTGCCCAGACCTTCGCGCGGTTTCTGGACCCGGAGGTCCAACCACCGCGCGAAGGTGACTGCGTTGGGTCAGCCGGCCTCGAGGTGGTGGACGGTGCCCCCGAGAAGGAGGACGCCGGACCCGGCGATGCCAACGTCCGGTGCCACACGGCTGCGCAAGGTCAGCTCGCCTACGGACGCCGATGCACGCACGGTCTGTCGCTGGTAGCGCTCCCCGAAAACGGTGAACGCGTCGCGCTGCGCCTCGACCCTGCGGACGAGCTCGTCGAAGTCGGGCACCGCCAGGTCGCTCGACGCGAAGGCAGCCGTCCCGAGATCCGTCGCGCGAGCTCTCGCCTCCACCACCTCCGCCTCGAGCGCGGCCTCGTCCGGAAGCCCGATGGAGGCCCTTTCGTAGTGGCGCCAGGCCTCGTTGGCCCGGTTGACACGCGGGATCAGCGCGGCGAGCGCGGGAAGTCGCTCGGTCGGCGACACCTCGGCCAGGGTCGCAGGGGTGTCCAGGTTGACGTCCCCGAATCGTTGCGCGGCCCGGTGCAGGTCGGCGTGCGCCGGCAGCAGGACCTCGTTCTCCCTCCGGGTCTCACGGCTGATCGCGCTCAGCGTCAGCACCGTGGTCGCGGCAAGGGTCACCAGCCCCACGAGGAACGCCACCCCGAGGCAGAACACCTGCACTTGTAAGGGGTCCGTGCAACCGCGCCGACGCCGCGCGTCGGGAGCTCGTCCGACCCCGAGGCTCGGGACTGGCATGAGATGCCATGCCATCCGCATGGGCCCGGTGACCCGGCCCCTCGAGGTGGTCAACCAGCCGCAGACCCCTTCGCCTGGTGCCGGCGCACCAGATCGGTCCAGATGTCCTGCACCTGGGCCTCGAGGGTGGCGCGGTCGCCCGAGTTGTCCACCACGAAGGTGGCGATCGCCCGCCGTTCCTCGTCGGTGGCCTGCGCGGCTATCCGGGCCTCGGCGTCATCTCGCGCTACGCCGCGCTCCTCGAGGCGGGACAGACGCAGCGCACGCGGCGCCTCAACCACGATGACGGCTTCGTAACCGCGCTTGGCCGCTGTGCCCGACTCGACAAGCAACGGCACGTCCATGACGACGATCGCGTCCTGAGGCGCCTCTGCCATCCGCTTCCCGAACGCGGCGTGGATCGCCGGATGTGTGATCGCCTCGAGCGCGGCCCGCGACTCGTCGGTCGCAAACGCCTTCGCGGCCAGGGCCGGGCGATCGAGACTGCCGTCCGCGCGCACCACGTCCGCACCGAAGCGCTCAACGATCGCGTCGAACGCCGGCGTTTTCGGTTCCACCACTTCCCGCGCGACCGCATCGGCGTCGAGCACCACTGCGCCACGCTTCGTGAGCATCTCGGCCACGGTCGACTTGCCGGCGCCGATTCCTCCCGTCAAGCCTACGAGCAGCACGGCCGAGAATCCTATGTGGTGCCGACGACCAAGATCTTTACCCAGTCGGCCACGTCCGCCAAGGTCGTGGCCACGCGATGCGCCGCCTCACGGCGCGCTCAACTCGGACCGACGATCGATGCGCGCTCCGTGCTCGGCCTCGGGCGACTGGTGCCGCTGGTGGGGCTGCTGCGCTGGGCGAGCCTCGCGGTGGGCGTCTTCCTCCTGCCGACCTATCCCGACCCGAGTGGACCGCGCGTCATCGTGGCGCTGGCGCTGGTCGGGGCCAACACGATCTTTCGCACGATCCGACCGCTGCGCATCTACCCCGCGACGTGGAAGACCGAGGTCCTGCTCGTCTGCGACCTCCTGGTCTCGATCGTCGCGATCACGCTGACGGCAGACTGGGCGAGCCCCTTCATCCTCTGCCCGCTGCCGACCGTGATCCTCGCCGCCTACGGCTGGGGCTACCAGCAGGGCGTGCTCGCGGCACTGCTCACGACAGTCACGATCGGGATCGCCGACGTCTTCTCCGGGGCCTCGGGCGACACCGTCCGCACGGGCTTCTTCACGTCGATCGTCGTGGTGCTTGCTGCCCTCATCGGCGGCTTCACCCGTCAGATCTGGATCGACGCCGAGGCCTGCGAACGGCACAGCCTCGACGTCGCGAACCGCATGGTCGTCGCCAACGACCTCCTGCACGCGCTCCACGACGTCGTGCAGACCCTGCCGGCCTCGCTCGACCTGAGCGAAATTCTCGTCTCGACCCGCGACCGGCTTCGCGAGGTCCTCGACCCCTCGATCGTCGTCGTGGTCGTCCCCGACGAGACGGTGGGGGGTTGGACGGTCGCGCTGGCCGACGGCACGTCGCTGCCCGATCACCTGGATCCGTTCGCACTCCCGTCGCTCCTCGAGCGGGCGACCCGCACGCAGGAGGTGATCGTGCTCACCGCTGCAGGAGTCGAAAGCGTCGAGACCTGTGACGCCGAGAGCTACAGTGCGCTCTGCAGCGCGCTCTGGGCCCAGGACCGGCTCGTCGGTGTGATCGCGGTCGAGCAGCACGAGACGCAGGCCTTCGACACCGACGACGCGGCACTGTTCGGTGAGTTTGCCGCGTCACTCGCCCTCGCGGTCGACAACGCGCGATGGTTCGCCCGCCTGCGAACCCTCGGCGCCGAGGCCGAACGGGCCCGGATCGCCCGCGACCTCCACGACCGTTTGGCCCAGCGGCTCGCGTACGTCGGCCTCGAGCTGGACCGAGTCGCCCTCGATCGCGACGACCCGGAGCTCAGGGAGCTCCGGGAGGTGGTGCGGAGCGTGGTGCGCGAGCTGCGCGAGACGCTCTATGAGCTGCGTACGACCGTCACGGAGGACGCCGGCCTGGCCCAGGTCATCGGACCGTACGTGCAGCGCTGGTCGGCTCGAACCGGAATCGCCGCCACCTATCGGGACGCGAGCGCCGGCGCTTGCCTGCCGATCCAGGTGGAACAGGAGCTCTGGCGGATCCTCCAGGAATCGCTCACGAACGTGGAGCGGCATGCCGATGCCTCACGCGTGGGAGTCACCTGGAGGATCCGTGAGGGCCGGGCGCGGCTCGAGATCACCGACGACGGACGCGGGATGGCGGTGGCCGACGGGGGACCCGGGCGCTACGGGCTTCTCGGCATCCGTGAGCGAGCGGACGCGGTCGGCGCCCGAATCAACCTTCACAGCAAACCCGGGGCAGGGACCACCATCACCGTCGAGTTGGAGGCCTACCCATGACCCGCGTGCTGGTCGCCGACGACCACCAGCTTCTCCGCAACGCGCTGCGGCGTGCCCTCGAGGACTCCGGTTTCACCGTAATCAGCGAGGCTGCCAACGGCGCCGACGCGCTGCGCCTGGCGCAGCTCCTCCACCCCGACGTGGTCGTGATGGACGTCACGATGCCCGTCCTCGACGGCATCGAGGCCACGCGCCGCATCCACGCCGACGACGCCTCCACTCGCGTGCTCGTGCTGACGATGCACGACGAAGATGCGTTGCGAGCACGCGCGATCCAGGCCGGTGCCGTGGGCTTCCTTACGAAAGACTGCGCGCTGCACGACCTCGTCGACGCGGTGCGCGACGCCGCCGCGGGCGAGATCACGCTCACCCCGCAAATTGCCACCTCGATGATGGTCCAGTTCGGCGAGCCCGACGCGCTCGAGGCGGCGAACGGCTCGTGGGTCTCGCCGCTGACACCGCGCGAGCTGGAGATCCTCCAGGCCGTGGCCGACGGGTCCTCCACCTCGGAGATCGCGTGCGACCTGTTCATCAGTGCGAAGACGGTGAAGAACCACCTCGCATCGATCTTCGCCAAGCTCGACTCCCGCGACCGTTTGCAGGCCGTGCTCAGCGGGATGCGGCTCGGGATCGTGCAGCTGCAGTAGCCGCCAGGCTCACCCCTCGGCCACGGATCCTTCGGTCGCGTGCTCGTCGACGGCTGGCGCTAAGGCCACGGCTTCGACCGCGGCATCACCCGGCCCGGACCCTTCGGTCGACGCCCCGGTCTCGGCCGCGGCTTCGCCGCCCTCGGCGAAGCCGGGGCCGATGTAGTTGCCGTGCTCGTCGTAGGCGTGCTCGCCGAACTGGTCCTTGTACTCGGCAGCGACGACGCCTCCTTCGGCGGCCTGCTTGATCGACAGCGAGATGCGTCGTCGGTCGATGTCGATGTCGATGATCTTGACCCAGAGCTCCTCGCCCGGGGTGACGACCTGCTCTGGGGCCTCCACATGGTGGACGGCCATCTCGGAGATGTGCACGAGACCCTCGATGCCGTCGCCCACCTGCACGAATGCCCCGAACGGCACGAGCTTCGTGACGCGGCCGTAGACCAGCTCGCCGACCTCGTGGCTCGTGGCGAACTCCTGCCACGGGTCCTGCTGGGTCGCCTTCAGCGACAGGGAGATGCGCTCCCGCGGCACGTCGACGTCGAGCACCTTCACCTTCACCTCGTCGCCCACCTGCACGACCGAGCTCGGGTAGTCGACGTGCTGCCAGCTCAGCTCGGACACGTGCACGAGACCGTCCATGCCACCGAGGTCGACGAAGGCGCCGAAGTTGACCACGGAGCTCACAACGCCCTGGCGAACCTCGCCCGGCTTGAGGTTTTCGAGGAACTCGTCACGCTGCTCGCGCTGGGTCTCCTCGAGGTACGCGCGCCGCGACAGCACCACGTTGTTGCGGTTCTTGTCGAGCTCGATGATCTTGCACTCGATGGTGCGACCGACGAACTGCTGCAGGTCGCGCACCCGCCGCAGGTCGACGAGCGATGCGGGCAGGAAGCCGCGCAGGCCAATGTCGAGGATCAACCCACCCTTGACCACCTCGATGACCGGTCCGGAGACGACGCCTTCCTCATCCTTGACGCGCTCGATCGTGCCCCAGGCGCGCTCGTACTGCGCACGCTTCTTGGAGAGGATGAGCCGGCCGTCCTTGTCCTCCTTCTGGAGGACCAGCGCCTCGAGCTCCTCGCCGAGTGTCACCACCTCGCCCGGGTTGACGTCGTTGCGGATCGACAGCTCCTTCGAAGGAATGACGCCCTCGGACTTGAAGCCGATGTCGAGCAGCACTTCGTCGGAGTCGATCTTCACGACCGTGCCGCTGACGAGACCGCCCTCGTCGAACGAGACCAGCGTCGCGTCGATCGCGTCGGACAGCGACATGCCACCGAGGTCGTCGAGCACGACCTCCGTGATCGCGCCCCTTTCGGCATCGGTGGCGGCAGTCTCCACTGCGCTGCTTGCGGGGGTGGGCTCGACGGCGCCGATCTCGGGTTCGGTCCCGTCGACGCCGGGGGTCTCGTGCTTGGACAAGGGAAGGGTCTCCTGGGGACTGGACGTGGTCGGGCGCCGGGCAGGTCGTCAGCGTGTTCGGTCACGAGACCGCTGCCGCCGCGCGAAGGCTCGGCCTCCAAATGGAAGCCAGGACAGGCTAGCGGTCGGGACCCCTCCGTGCGACAAGCAGGAGCTCGGGATCGGCGAGGGTCACCGGGCCCGGGCCGTAGCGACCCGGCGTGACCCCGTGGATGGCGAGCACCTCGAGTCCGGCGCCGACGGCGAGCAGCCCGAGCTCCCGCCGGGTGAAGCACGTGGTCCAAAGGTCGAAGGGGCGTTCGGTGCCCTCGGCGTCGCGCAGCGTGGCCACCTCGTGGAGCACGCCGGTCTCGGGGTCGAACTCCTCGCCCGCCTCCAGATGGCGCAATGCGAAGTACGACGAGAACGCGCTGAGCAGCACCCCACCGCCGGGACGCACCGCCGCCGTGATCCGGGACACGACTTCGGCGTCGTCGGCCCCGCCCAGCAGTCCGAAGCCGCCCTGACAGAGGCAGATCGCGGCGTCGTACTCCCCAGCGAAGGCGAGGTCCCGTACGTCGAGGACCTGGAAGGTGGCGGGCAGCCCCTCGGCCTCCGCCGCCTGGCGTGCGAGGCCGACGAACGTGTCCGAGAGGTCGACGCCGTGGACGGCGATGCCCCGCCGGGCCAGTGCGAGCGCGTGACGCCCCGGCCCGCACCCGATGTCGAGCACCCGCATCCCCGGCTCGAGGCCGAGCGCCTCGACCGCGCACGCCACCTCCTGTTCCGTGCCCTTGGTGAAAGCCATTATCCGACCGGTATTAGGCGCCCAGTACCGTGGGCCGAGGCAATCGGCAATCTCGTTGAACCAGGGCCCGTCCGGGCAGCCCAGGGCACCCATGCGGCGGGGAGCCTACCGACGCGCCAGCGCCCGGCCCCGGGGGCGTGAAGGTGAACCCTGAGGAAATCGTGCCTCAGGGTTCGGAGCGTCCACGGGAGCAGGCCGGTCGTGCGCTGGTGGATCGGACTACCGGCCGGAGACTTCCTGGCGAGTGACGGCCACCTCGGGCGGCGCCGTCACCGCGAGCCGAACCTGTCGGCCGCGCACGTCGGCGACCTCGACAACGATCCTGGTGCCCTCGGGGTGGACAAGGAGACGAGCTGCTCCCCTGGCCGGCGCGTGAGCGCGAGCGCCATTTCAACCTCCCTGTCGATCTGGTGTCGGGGTGCAACGCTACGGGCAGGGGCGGCAGGTGTCAGAGCGGCTCCCATTCGAGCTCGGGGCACTTGGGTGATGTTGACCTTCGGCCTTGTTGATTGCCCAACCTGTTCTCTAGCGTCTGACGGGATCCGGGAGCGGCGGGCCGCTGGGCGGTGCGAGGGGGTGCCACGATGCGCCGTTCGGTAACACTCCTCCTTTGCGCAGCGGGTGTTCTGCTCGCGGCATGGGTTGCGTACGTGGTCCTTGTAGACACTGACGTAGCCAACTGCGAGCGCCCACAGCGCGGCGTGAACTGGAGCGGCTGCGACCTCTACAACGCGGACCTTCGCAACGCGAACCTCACCGGCGCGAAGCTCTCCGGCGCGAAGCTCTCCGGCGCGAAGCTCTCCGGCGCGGACCTCTCTGGCGCGGACCTCTCCGGCGCGGACCTCACCGGCGCGGTCCTCACCGGCGCCGTCTTCAATCAGACGGTTTGCCCTGACGGGGTAACGGTTTCAGCGCCAGACACCTGCGACGGGCACATGCTCGCCTGACTCGTACTTCCGGCGCCCAGTGGCCCCACGGGTCGCTGCGGGCCAGGAGCCAGGCGACGACGAACATGGAGCACCCGAGCAGCACGATGGCGGTGGCGTGGATGCCATCCCGGGACAGCACCATGGCTTCGGCCACCCCGAGGTCGAGGTTGTCGCGGATCCGGCTCGCCGTCATGTCGAGCAGGACGACCGGCCAGACCAGGATGCCCTCGGCGACCACGAAGACCGCGGTCGCGGATCCGGCCAAGGTCACGGCGAGGATGGCCGCCAGGTCGAGTCGCCGACACGCGGCACGCACGAGCGCGACGATCAGGAACAGCCAGATCACCCACATGCCGATGGCCAGGGTGGCGTTGAGCGGCATCTCGGAGAAATTGTCGATGTGGAAGTCGACGAACCTCTCGGCGGGAGCGCCGACCGGCGGCGCCTCGTCAACGGGCATCGCCGCCAACGCACCGGCCAGGTAGAAATAGGGCACCAACCCGAGCCCGGCGACCGCGGCGACGATACCGGCTCGTCGCCGGGCCGCAGCCAGCTCGGCGTCCGGCAGCGTCGTCTCCGAGTCAAGAGGTCTCACGGCCTCACCCCCTCGTGTTGCGCCCCAGCCTCGCGCGCGCCGAGTGCGTCACGAAGCGCGAGTGCGAACTGATCGGTCAGGGCGAGCGACGCCGGGACCGTGAGATGACGGCCGTCGCGGTACACCCAGCGGTCACCGCGGTTCGTGACGCACGACCGTTCGCCACAGATCACGGGCAGCGGGTCCACGGTGACCGCTCCGTGCCTACGCGCCGCGTGCTGCTCGGCCGCGAAGGCCGCTCGCCGGAACTCCTCCGCCTCGGTGCGCGACTGCTCGGCTCCGCACGACCGAGGTGCCAGGTAGACGCGGAGCGCGGCGCAGTTCCGCCCGTCCCAGTCCAACCACTGCGCGACGGGGTGAACGACGACCGTTGGGATGCCCGCCGCCTCGAGGCGGGCGAGCGTCCGGTCGAGCGCTTCCTCCCACAGCGCCGCCTTCCCAAGAGCCGAGTCCGCTCGGCTGCCGCTCGTCGGATCCTCCAGGCGCGCACCGGTTCCATGGAGGTAGACGGGCGTCGACGCCGCGAGCACGACGGTGCTCGGCGGGTTGGCCACGAGGTCGTCCATGGTGCGCTCGAAGAAGTCGCGGCAGCGGTCGTTGCGACGTCCGCGTTGAACCAATCGAAGGTCGACCGGAGGGCACTCGGGCAACGTCGCGACCGTGAACGCCTTGCCGAGGCCGTTCGCGGCGTCCGCCATCGCCTCGGTGAAGTGCCCGGCATTGGAGTCGCCGACCAGCACTACCCGGTCCGACGCGTCGGAGACCGGCCACGTACACCCGGGGGGCTGGGCCGACGGGACGAGGCCGGAGTTGCAGCCCCGGACGCGGTCGGCATGCCGTTCCCTCGTCGCGGCCACGAAGCTACGAGTGGCCGCCGAGCGCCTCGGCTCGGGAGCGCGCGCGAGCACCAGGGACGCGACGATCGGCACGGCGATGCAGACGGCGGCGAGACCGGCCGCACGGCGACCGCGCCACTCCGGGTCGTGCCGGATCGGGTTCTCGAGGTAGCGCCAGGCAAGCCATGCCACGCCCAGCGACACCATCGCCGCGAGCTCGGGCGCGTTCCCGGAGCTCGGAAACAACGCGACCGCGAACACGATGAGCGGCCAGTGCCACAGGTACCAGCTGTACGAGAGGTCGCCGATCCAGGTCATCGGACGGGCCGCCAGCAGCTGCGGCAGGCCGGCCGGGGATGCCGTCCCGCCCGCGATGAGGAGCGCCGTCCCAACGACCGGGATCGCGGCCGCGGAGCCCGGGAACCGCGTCTCGCTCGAGAACGCGAACGCCGCGTATCCCACGAGTGCTGCGCCGGCAAGCCCCGCTCCGATCGCCGCCGACCTGGGAAGGCGCTCGAGCGAGCCGACCAGGAACGCCACCAGCCCACCGACGGCAAACTCCCAGGCGCGCGTCGGCGCGAGGTAGAAGGCGAAGCGCTCGTTCACGTCGATCCCCGCGACCGACACGTCGGCTCCCGTCGCGTACACGCACAGCAGGAACGAAGCGATGGCTACCAACGTGACGAGCGTCGCGGTCAGAGCCAGCCGGTCGCGGCGACCTGCCCGCCGGCTCGCCATCGCGAAGCCCACGAACATCAGTGCCGGGAAGAAGAGATAGAACTGCTCCTCCACGGAGAGCGACCACATCTGCAGGAGCGGGTTCAGATTCTCCGCAGGATCGAAGTACCCGGCCGGCGACCGGTAGAGCGACACGTTCGCGAGCGACACCGACGCGGCCGCGCCCGTGCGCGCCGTGACATCCCGCTCGGACTCGCTCACGGCGCCCAGCGACAGGAGCGCCACGACCGTCACAGTGAGCGCGAGCGCCGGCAGGATCCGCCGCACGCGCCGCGCGTAGAACTCCGCGAACGAGACCCGCCCGGTGTGTTGGAGCTCACGGAGCAACATGCCGGTGATCACGAAACCCGAGATGACGAAGAACACGTCGACGCCGACGAAACCACCCGGGACGTCGAGCCCCGCGTGGAAGGCGACCACGAGCAGGACCGCAACGGCACGCAGGCCCTGGATGTCGGCGCGCCGTCCACCGGTCCGAGGTGCGCCGACGCCCGGACCGGCCCCGGGTATCGCCTCGCCGGCAGTCGTGGTCACTTCGCGTCCGCCCAGGTGGCACCGAACCCGAGGTCGACCAAGAGCGGCACCGCCAGCTCCGTGACGGACTCCATCACCTCGCGCACGACCGGCTCGACACGCGCACGCTCGCCGAGCGGGACTTCGAGCACGAGCTCGTCGTGCACCGTGAGGATCACGCGGCTCTCGAAGCCGCCGCCGGCGAGCGCGCGGTCGAGGTCGACCATCGCGAGCTTGAAGATGTCGGCGGCCGAGCCCTGTACCGGCGCGTTCTGTGCCATCCGCTCCCCCATCTGGCGGATGCGGAAGTTGTCGGACGCGAGCTCGGTGATCTGGCGCCGGCGGCCGAGGATCGTGGTGGTGTAGCCGCGCGCCTTCGCCTCCGCGACCGTGCGCTGCATGTACTCGTGCACGTTCGGGAACGACGCGAAGTAGTCGTCGAGGATCTCGCGGGCCTGATCGGTAGGGATGTCGAGGCGTTGGCCGAGCCCGTAGGCCTCCATGCCGTAGGCGAGCCCGTAGTTGACGACCTTCGCGAAGCGCCGCTGGAACGCGTCGACCTTCTCCTCGGGCGTGTCGAAGACCTTCGCGGCCGTCACTGTGTGCACGTCGGCGCCTCGCGCGAACGCGTCGATGAGACCGGGGTCCTCCGCCAAGTGGGCAAGGACGCGCAGCTCGATCTGCGAGTAGTCGGCGGTCAGAAGGCCCGAGCCGTCCTCCGCCACGAACGCCCGGCGCATCTCGCGCCCTTCGGCTGTGCGCACCGGGATGTTCTGGAGGTTCGGTGTCTCGCTCGAGATCCTGCCGGTGGTGGTGGCGAGCTGGTTGAACGTCGCGTGGATGCGACCGTCGGCCTCGATCAGAGGCGGGAGCGCGTCGGCATAGGTGCTCCGCAGCTTCTCCACCTCGCGGTACTTGAGGAGGTCGTCGAGGATCGGGTGCGGTGTTTGCGCCGCCATCTTCTGCAGCGAGTCGGCGTCTGTGGACGGTCCGGTCTTCGTGCGCTTGACCGGCGTGAGCCCGAGCTTGTCGAAAAGCACCGCGCGCAGCTGGGGCACCGAGTTCACGACGAACGGCTCACCCGCGTGCGCGTGGATCTGTCCGACGAGCCGGTCGCACTCTGCTTGCAGGTCGGAACGCAGGCCGTCGAGGAACGCGCGGTCGATTTCGACACCCGCGTCCTCCATGCGCGCCAGGACCGGCACAAGTGGCCGCTCGACCCGCTCGTACAGGTCCGTGAGCTCGCGGGCTGCGAGCGCCTCCTCGAGGGACGCGGCCAGCCGAAGAACCGCGATCGCGCGCCGGGCCGCGTCGTCGGCGATCGAGTCGCCGTCGAGATCCAGCGTCCCCTCCTCCCGGTCGGGGGAGCGCAGCTCGAGCGACAGGAACCGCGCCGCCAGGTCCTCCAGGTCGTACGGCGCTGCGCCGGGGTCCAGGAGGTAGGCCATCACCGCGGTGTCGACGGCGAGCGTTGCCACCTCCACGCCGGCCGCTCGCGAAAGACCGTGCATGAGCTCCTTCGCACCGTGGGCGACGAGCGGGGGGCCACCGTCGCCCACGAGCGCGCCGAGCCCATACGCGATCTTCGACTCACCGAGCAGGTCGCCGGCGAGGTAGGCGGCGTCGTCTCCGGAGGCGACGCCGAGCCCGAGCAAGAGGCTGCGGCCCGGCACGCCCGACCAGACCGGCTCGACTGCGACGGGCTCCGACGCCTTGGCCAGCGCGCCGAGCCGCTTCGCCGCGGCCGCGGCATCGCGCAACACCGCCACCTCGACGTCGAGCGTCTCACCCTCTGGGGCGGTGGCCGCTTCGGCTCCCAGGGCCTCGAGCAGGCGCGGATGGAGGGTGCGGAACTCGAGCTGCCCAAACAGCTCCCGCACGACCTCGGGGTCCCAGCCTCCAATGCGCAGGGCGTCGAGGTCGACGTCGAGCTTCAGATCGGTACGCAGGACCGACATCTCGCGGTTGTGGAAGACCTGGTCGCGCCACTCGCCGAGGTTCTGTCGCTGCTTCGGCGGCAGGTCGTCGAGGTGCTCGAAAACGCCCTCCAGGGCGCCGTAGGCCGAGATCAGCTTCGCGGCGGTCTTCTCGCCGATTCCCGGAACGCCGGGCAGGTTGTCGCTCGTGTCCCCGCGCAGTGCCGCGTAGTCGGGGTACTGCGCGGGGGTCACGCCGCAGCGCTCGAAGATGCCCGCTTCGTCGTAGAGGGCGTAGTCGGAGACGCCCCGCTTG
>VGBT01000024.1 GCA_016870395.1 Actinomycetota bacterium
CCGGCGAGCATTCGGTCTCGGGCCACGCTCCGACGATTGAGGCAGGATTTCCTCAAGCGTTCGCCCCGGTGCCATAGGTAGGTTTCACGCCGATCCGGTTCGTCGACGAGACCTACGTCAAAGTCGCCGGCAAGTGGCGGTACGTATACCGGGCGATTGATCAATACGGACAGATCATCGACGTGCTCGTCTCGGCCCGCCGCGATCTCCGTGATGCGCGACGGTTCTTCGCCAGAGTGCTGCGCGCGCATGGTGAGCCGGTCGAAGTGGTAACTGATCGGGCGCCCGCGTCGCGGGCCGCGATCGAGGGTCTCATGCTCGCGGCGTGTCACAACACCGACCAGTACGCGAACAACCGTGTTGAATGCGACCATGGTCGGCTCAAGGCTCGGCTCCGTCCGATGCGCGGCCTGAAACGCGACCATTCGGCGCGGGTGATCATCCGCGGCCATGCGCTGATGCAGAACACCCGCCGCGGGCACTACGAACTCGGCATCGACGCGCGCTCGCACCGATGCATCGAAACCGCGTTCACCGAGCTCGCCGGCACGATCTGAACCCTGAACAGGACAGGAGTTGGTTCGCCCGCGGCCCGACCGAATCAATGCAACAGCGCCCACTCGACCCCTGTTCTTCTCGGCCTGGGTTCGAAACAGAGCTACTTGGCGGAGAGCATGCGAGAGCTTTCAAACCCTCCGGAGGAGTTCGAGCGCCTTGTGGGTGGATAGCCCTTGTCCTGGCCGGGCCTGAGATCGGTGATCACATGTAGAGCGGTTCGAACGCTCGTTGAAGCTGACGCACCAGGAGGTCGACGGGTGGCTGGTCACCACCGTCGAGGCGGCGTCCGAGGTGTCGAATCGTCAGGCACTTGGCGTAGTGGGAAACAGCGGGGATGAGGTCTTCGTCCTGTCGGCCTTTCATCTGTGTGCTGACGGCGGTGAGGCCCATGCTGATCGCGAGCCCGACGTAGTCATCAATGGGGTGCACGAGACAGGTGTCGGCCCAGTCGATGACGCCGCTGAGCGCGCGGTCGTCGTCGAGGAGAATGTGTTCGCCTTTGAGGTCGGCATGCGACAGAACCGGTTCCCGATGAGGTAGCTGCGGATGGGTGTCGGCGGAGGTCATGAACTCCTCAACCGCCGGTGGCAGCAAGTCCGTTGCCTTCAGGACTGTTGATTGCCATCGCATGGCCTCGGTAAGCGCTTCCGCCGGTGTTCCCCGATCTTCAAGCCCGAACACTGACGTGTCGACCGTACTGATGTCGACGCTGTGGAGACGTTCGACGAACTCGACGAGTTGCAGTGCGACCGGGTCAGCTGCGCTCAACGCGATCTGCTCCAGCGGCGTCCCGTTGACCCAGGAGAAGACGGCGAAGTCGATACCGTCTGAGAGGCTGTTCGGCGCGTACAGGCACTCGGGTACTGCGATTCCAACGTGAGGCCGGACGGCTCCTAGAGCTGCTACTTCGCGCGCCAGGGGCCTCCTGGTGGCTCGGTCGGGTGCGACCTTGACGACGGCCTCGGTCCCGATCCGCCAGGTCGAGAACTCACCGCCCTCGGCCACAGCAACGATGGGAAGCTCAGCGAACTCAGAGCTGCTTTCTGTCGGACCGAGACCTTCCGTTATCAAACGGTGAGCAAGACACCCCAGCGCTGAGACAGTCATGAGACTCCACCTGAACTGGGCTGATGTGCATTCGCCGAGCGGAGGGAGTGGGATTCGAACCCACGGTGGGTTGCCCCACACACGCTTTCCAAGCGTGCCGATTCGGCCGCTCTCGCATCCCTCCTCGCGGCCGCGCGCCGCCGGAGCAGGGGATCGTACCGGGCGCGACCAGGTTGCCCACGGCCGAAGCCGCGCCGCGTCCAGCGACGAAGATGGGCGCTGATACCCTGCGCCCGCGGACCGTGCTAGGCGGGGAGCCCGTGGTGCCCTGTACCCCAAATCCACGTATGGGGGGCTGAACTCCCGTCCGAGGCCCGAGCCGCCGTGGGGAAGGCGACTCGCGCGTCGACGTCGAGGGCCGGGTCCTGCGCAACGGGATCTCGTGAACCGAGTCAGGTCCGGAAGGAAGCAGCTCTCAGCGGGCCCTCCCGTGTGCCGTAGGGTCGCCTGGCCTGAGCCGGCCGCGAACGGCGCGCCTCATGGCGTCGGGTCGACGGCGGGTGCACGGTCCGCAACGGCGTGAGCGTCGCGCCCCGGCGGTAGGGTCGGGGCGTGGCGTTCCAGTCGTTGTATCGCAAGTACCGGCCGCAGCGCTTCGGCGAGCTGGTCGGCCAGGACCACGTCACCACGGCGCTGCGCAACGCCGTCCGAGAGGACCGGGTCGGCCACGCCTACCTGTTCTCCGGCCCCCGCGGCACCGGCAAGACCACCACCGCGCGCATCCTCGCCAAGGCCCTCAACTGCCTCGAGCTCGGCGCCGACGGCGAGCCGTGCGGCCAGTGCGCGAGCTGCGACGCGATCGCGCACGGCACGTTCAACGACCTGATCGAGCTGGACGCCGCGTCCAACCGCGGTGTCGACGACGCCCGCGATCTCGTCGCGCGCATCAACCTCGGGCTCGGCGCGACCTCCAAGCGCAAGGTGTACCTCCTCGACGAGGTGCACATGCTCACCAAGGAGGCGTCCAACACCCTGCTCAAGACGCTCGAGGAGCCGCCGGCGCACGTCGTGTTCGTGCTAGCGACTACCGAGGCCGACCGGGTGCTGCCCACGATCCGGTCGCGCACGCAGCACTTCGCCTTCACGCTGCACTCGATCGACGAGCTCGTCACGATCCTGTCCTCGGTGCTCGACGACGAGGGTGTCGCGTCGGAACCGGATGCCCTGGCCGTGGTCGCCCGTCTGGCGAAGGGCTCGGCGCGTGACGCCCTGTCGATTCTCGACCAGGTCCTCGCGCAGGCTGACGGCGCGATCACCCTCGACCTCGTCGACCGAGCACTCGGTGGCTCGCCGTTCGACGCGCGCCTCGCGGTGCTCGACGCGATCGCCGCGGAAGACCCTGCGGGCGCGCTGGTCGGGGTCGCCGGCCTGCTCGACACCGGCCACGAGCCTCGCCGCGTCGCCGAAGACCTGTTGCGTTCGCTGCGCGACGCGTTCGTGCTCACCTCGGGTGGCGGCCGGGTGCCCGTGGAGGCGACGGTCGACGAGCAGGAGCGTCTCCGTGCGGTCGGCGACGCGCTCGGCACCGCGGCGGTGGTCCGGGCGCTCGAGACGCTCGGCCAGGCCGTGAACGACATGCGGGCCCGTGAGTCCACCGATCCGCGCCTCACCCTCGAGATCGCGCTCGTGCGGCTCGCCCGGCGCGACACCGGCGGACCGCTCCAGGTCCTTGCCGACCGGGTCGACCGGCTCGAGGCGCGGCTCGCGGGTGGCGAGCTCGTCGCCCCGGCACCAGGACCGGAGCCGTCCGCGCCCGCCTCGCGCCCGGAGGCCCCTGTCCCGGCCGCGGGAAGGAAGGCTGCGCTCGGCGCGTTTCGTACCCCCGAGCGTCCGACCGCACCCGCCCCGGTTGAGCCTGTGACACCGGAGCCGGCACCCGCCGTGGCGGAGCCGCCGGAGGCCCCCGCCACTCCGCCGCCTGCCCCACCCGCGTCAGACACGAGTTCCGTACCGGACCTCGTGCTCGACGACGTGATCGTCGCGTGGGAGCGCGTGCTCGAGGCGGTGCCGCGTGCCGTGCGCAGCGCGGTGCAGGACGCGCAGCCCCTGCGGGTCGACGGCAACGTCGTCACGTTCGGGGTTTCGAGGGCCCAGATGGAGATCGTGAAGCCGCGCTTCCAGAAGGAGGCCGACACGATCCGCAACGCATTCATCGCCGAGCTGGGTGCGCCGCCCCGGTTCAAGTTCGCCGTCCACGAGTGGACCGATGGCGACGGGCCGCGAGCGCGGCGCGCGTCGCGTTCCACGCCGCCCGAGGCCGAGGCCACGCCGGAGCCCGAGGAGCCTCACGTCGACCTCGTGGACGAGGCCGTTGACCAGGCCGTCGATCCCGACGAGCTGGTCGACGCGCCGCCCGCCGCCGGAGCGACGGTAGATTCGGTCACCCGTCTCGCGACCACGTTCGGAGCGACCGTGGTCGAGGAGCACCCCCGGTAGCCGGACCCGGCTGCACAGGACGACCAGGAGCCTCACGTGGCCAAGCAGAAGCCGCAAGCAAACCCGATGATGCGGCAGGTCCAGAAGATGCAGGAGGAGATGCTCGCCGCGCAGGCCGCGCT
Source organism: Actinomycetota bacterium (assembly GCA_016870395.1). Lineage (GTDB taxonomy): Bacteria > Actinomycetota > Acidimicrobiia > IMCC26256 > JAENVU01 > SHUZ01. The sequence continues at coordinate 4,224 of VGBT01000024.1, forward strand.
CGCGCAGGAGACGGTGGAGGCGGGCGCGGGCGGCGGGATGGTGAAGGCCGTCGTCACCGGTACCGGCGAGCTGCAGTCGATCTCCATCGCGCCGGAGGTCGTCGATCCCGACGACGTCGAGATGCTCGAGGACCTCGTGGTCGCTGCGGTCGTCGAGGCGATGCGCATGGGCCAGGAGCTGCAGTCGCAGCGGATGGGCGGCGTGACCGGCGGGCTCGACCTGTCGGCCTTCGGGCTCGGCTAGAGCGCACGTCCTGTGGCGTCGCCCTACGAGGGACCCGTCCAGCGGGTCATCGACGAGCTCGGTCGGCTCCCGGGCATCGGCCCGAAGTCGGCGCAGCGGATCGCGTACTACCTGCTCAAGATCCCGGCGGAGGACGCACGCCGGCTCGCGGCGTCGATCGTGGAGGTGAAGGAGCGCATCTCGTGGTGCCGCCGCTGCTTCAACATCGCCGAGGGCGAGCTGTGCGGGTTCTGCCGCGACGAGCGCCGCGACCCGACGGTGCTCTGCGTGGTGGAGGAGCCGCGCGACATCGTCGCCATCGAGCGCACCCACGAGTTCTCCGGCCGGTACCACGTGCTGCAGGGCACGATCTCGCCGATCGAGGGTATCGGGCCCGAACAGCTGCGGATCCGGGAGCTGCTCACCCGCGTCGGCGGCGACGGGGTGGTTGAGGTGATCCTCGCGACCAACCCCAACACCGACGGCGAGGTGACGGCGATGTACGTCGCCCGCGCGCTGAAGGACAGCGGCGTGCGCGTCACGCGGATCGCGAGCGGCCTCCCGGTGGGCGGCGACCTGGAGTACGCCGACGAGGTGACCCTCGGCCGAGCCCTCGAGGGCCGCCGAGTGGTCGACGCCTGACCCGCGCTGCTGACTCCCGGCCGGTCTGCAGCGTCGGCCATTCGCACAGGCATGGGTCGCACCGCTGGCGCTTTGGGACCCAGACTCGCTCGGTGGCTCGACGCGGCGGCCCGGCCTGGCGTAGCTGTCGCGGGTATCTCACGCCATGGCGTGAAACAGGCGCGACAGTTTCAGGAACAACGGCCGACTCCGCCCGCGCCCGGGCGGTCCCGCGCGCGTCAGGCGTCGGCGAGGGCGCGCGTGATCACCTTGCCCACGGCTTCGTGTTCGGTGAGGAAGCCGTCGTGGCCAGCGAGCGACTGGATCACCTCCACGTCGGACGCGCGCGGGATGAGTGCCGCGAGCTCGTGCTGGAGCCGCAGCGGGTAGAGCCAGTCCGACGAGATGCCCGCGAGCCACACGTCGGCGCGGACCCGCCCGAGTGCCGCGGCGACGCCGCCTCGTCCACGGCCGACGTCGTGATGGTTCATCGCCTGCGACAGCACGATGTAGGTGTTGGCGTCGAAGCGGTACGACAGCTTCTCGCCGTGGTATTCGAGGTACGACTCGACCGCGTAGCGCCCGCCGTCGAGGGGCTGCTCGTCGCCCTCGTGCCCGCGCCCGAAGCGCTCGTCGAACTCGAGCTCGGACCGGTAGCTCACCTGCCCGATCCCGCGAGCCAGGGCCATGCCGCGCCACGGACCGTCGCCGGGCTCGGCGTCGTAGTAGTCGCCACCGCGAAAGCGCGGATCCGCGCGGATCGCCCGGACCTGCAGCGAGCACAGCGCGATCTCCTCCGCGGTCGCGGTCGCGCCGCAGGCGATCACCACCGCGCGTCTGACCCGTTCGGGGAACCCGACGGCCCACTCGAGCACCCGCTGTCCGCCCATCGACCCGCCGATCACCGCGGTCCACCGCGCGATCCCGAGCGTGTCGGCGAGGGATGCCTCCACCACCACCTGGTCGCGGATGGTGATGATCGGGAAGCGGGGGCCGTAGGGGCGGCCCGTCTCCGGGTCGTCCGAGGCCGGGCCGGTGCTGCCCTGGCAGCCGCCGAGCACGTTGGGGCACACCACGAAGAAGCGGTCGGTGTCGATCGGCTTGCCGGGCCCGACGACGTCGTCCCACCAGCCGATCTGACCGTGGCCCGGGCCGGCTGGCCCGTGCGCGTGGCTGTCACCGGTGAGGGCGTGCAGCACGAGGACGGCGTTGGACCCGTCGGGTGCGAGCGCTCCCCACGTCTCGTACGCGACGGTCACGTGCTCGAGCCGTCCGCCGGCCTCGAGCACATGGGGGCGTGCGTCGAACACGGACGTGAACTGGCGCCGTCCGGGATGGTCGCCCGGACGCCACGCGCCGGTCACGGGAATCGGGTCGGCGGGGGTCATGGCCCCAGCCAGGCTACGCGCCCTTCGCCGCGCGGAAGCCCGCCTCGAGGTCGGCGGTGATGTCGGCGATCGACTCGATCCCGACCGACAGCCGCACCAGACCGGGGGTGACGCCCGCGGTCGCCTGCTCCTCGGCGGTGAGCTGCTGGTGCGTGGTGCTCGCCGGGTGGATCGCGAGGCTGCGCACGTCGCCCACGTTGGCGAGGTGGCTGAACAGCTCGAGGCTGTCGATGAAGCGCCGGCCGGCTTCGAGGCCACCGTTGATGCCGAAGGCGAGGATCGCGCCGTAGCCGTTGGGCAGGTACTGCTGCGCCCGTGCGTGCCACTTCGACGACGCGAGACCCGGGTACGCGACCCACTCCACCTCGTCGCGCCCTTCGAGCCACTGTGCGACGGCCAAAGCGTTCTGCGAGTGGCGCTCCATGCGCAGGCTGAGCGTCTCGAGTCCCTGCAGCATGAGGAACGCGTTGAACGGCGAGATCGCGGCGCCCAGGTCGCGCATGTAGGTGAGGCGGGCCTTCAGGATGTAGCGCGCCGGCCAGAGCGGCTCGGGCAGCCCCGAGAACGCGAGGCCGTGGTAGCTGGGCTCCGGCTCGGTGAAGTTGGGGAAGCGCCCGCTGCCCTCGTAGTCGAACTTCCCGCCGTCGACGATGATGCCGCCGATCGACGTGCCGTGACCGCCGATGAACTTCGTGGCCGAGTGGGTCACGATGTCGGCGCCGTGGTGCAGCGGCTGGCACAGGTACGGGGACGCGAGCGTGTTGTCGATCACGAGCGGGACGCCGACCTCGTGGGCGATCGCGGAGATGCCCGCGAAGTCGAACACGTCGCCCTTCGGGTTGCCGATCGTCTCGCCGTAGAACGCCTTGGTGTCGGGCCGGACCGCGGCGCGCCACGCGTCAAGGTCGTCGGGGTCGTCGATGAAGCTGACGTCGATGCCCATCTTCGGGAACGTGTAGTGCAGCTGGTTGTAGGTGCCGCCGTAGAGCGACGAGCTCGACACGATGTGCCCGCCGTTCTCGGCCAGGTTGAGCAGCGCGATCGTCTGCGCGGCCTGGCCGCTCGAGGCGGCCAGCGCGCCCACGCCGCCTTCGAGCGCGGCGACGCGCCCCTCGAAGGCCTCCTGGGTGGGGTTCATGATGCGGGTGTAGATGTTGCCGAGCTCGGCGAGGCCGAACAGCGCGGCCGCGTGCTCGGTGTCGCGGAAGACGAAGCTCGTCGTCTGGTAGATCGGCACCGCCCGGGCCCCGGTGGTGGGGTCCGGCTCCGTTCCGGCGTGCAGCTGACGGGTCTCGAAGCCCTGCTCGGACATGGGCGCGCTCCTACGGGGTTGGTGCCGACGGTGGGGAGCCGACGCTACGACCCGATTCACGACCGATCAAGGCGGTTTTCTCGGGCTGCGCCCGGCGCGGGCCGGCTGGCGTGGGTGGCTGGGCACCGCAGTCCTAGGCTGGGTTCATGCTCGCCGTCTCACCCCTCGTCCGCCACCCGGTCGCCGCACCGGTGCTCGCGGGCGGGCTGTTGATGGGCGGGTGCGTGACGCTCGCGCTGGTCGACCCCGCGGGTGGCCCGCCGGTGTGCCCGTTCAAGGCCGCCACCGGCCTGGACTGTCCCGGATGTGGCGGCACCCGCGCCGCGCACCAGCTGTTCACCGGTCACCTGGGTGCGGCGCTCGACTTCAACGTGCTCGCGGTGCTGGCGATGCCGTTCATTCTCTGGGGCCTGTTCACCTGGCTGACGCGGGTGTTCGGCGGTCCGGTGTGGCGTGGCATCTCGGTCTCGAACCGGTGGACCGCGGTCGCCGTAGTGGTGCTCCTCGCGTTCTGGGTGGTGCGCAACCTCGACCCCACGCCGTTCGCGTGGCTCGGCACCGGTACCTGACACGGCCCGTTCTTGTGGACGCGACGAGGCCCGGGCGATGCCCGGGCCTCGTGCGCTGTGGGTCGGGACGGTCCCCTAGAAGAGCGGGTCCTTCTCGAGCTGGTACTGCGAGCTGCCGAAGCCGAGGATTAGGAAGAAGATCGGCCACAGCAGGATCAGACCGATCGTGAACCCGACGCCGTGTCCATAGGCCTTCGACATCTCGTTGGCCACGATGATCCACACAACGATGCCCACGCACGGGATCAGCATCAGGATGATCCACCACAGCGGCCGCTTCACGATCTTCAGCATGACCAGGGTGTTCAGGATCGGGATGATCGACGTCCACCCCTTCTGCCCGGCCTTCGTGAAGGTCGTCCACATCCCCGCGATCGCGAGGACGATGAACGCGACGTAGAAGATGATGGCGATCGCCGCACCGGCGCCTCCGCCGCTTGACTCTGCTCCGAGCATGTTGTGCTTCCCCTTCGGTCGAGCTCCGGGTTTTCCCGAGCGAGACCCCTATCGGCCGGTGCTCCGGCCGACTCGAGTCCGGATAAGCCTGCTCCCGTTGGCGCCGCGAAGCGCGGATGATCGGCACGGAACGCCGACGGCCCGGGCCGAAGCCCGGGCCGTCGAGGATCTGAGGTGTCGCGTGGCTACGGCGCGATCGGGGCGACGGTCTCGCCGTTGATCGTGCGGTAGGCGTAGGCGATCGCGATCGCGGTGATCCCGTACGTGAACAGCAGACCCACCCCGCAGAGGATGGCGCCGACGAGGTTGATGCCGAAGAGCGCCAACCCGAACACGAACAGCTCGCCGAGCTTGCCCTTGGTCAGCTCCTGGGAGCGCTTCAGCGCGTCGGTGGGGCCGAGCGTCGGGTTCTCGACGATGAGATACCCGTAGAACATGAAGATGATCCCGACGATGATGCCCGGGACGATGCAGAGGATCAGTCCGATCCCGAACATGATCCCGAAGAGGATCGAAGCCACGATGTACGGGCCGAGCCCCTCGGTCTGGAACAGCATGTTCACTTCGGGCGTCTGACCCCGGACCACCGCCAGCGAGGCGCGGATCAGCCCCATCGCGAGGATCATCGAGACGATCCAGCCGATGATCATGAAGAGCAGCTGGACGAACGTGGATCTCGTGGCGCTCCCGATGAAGTTGACCGCGAACTGGATCACCAAGATCACGACCGTGATCAGCAGCATCGGCGCGACGTTCTTCCAGTAGGCGTTCCAGCCGTAGCCGACCGCGTCGCCCACGGAGAACGGGGCACCCGCCCCCGCAGGCATCGGCGCGCCGGCCGGAGGCGGCGGGGGCGGAGGGGGCGGAGGGGGCGGAGGAGGAGGTGCCTGGGACATGGACGTCTCCAATCGTCGAGTCGACAGCGCGCGACGTTAGCGGCGGATCCAGGACCTCGCGTCGATGCCCCCCACGTTCCGGCACCGGATCCGGGCAACCCGGTGCCCGCTTCCGGCGCCGAAACCGGTCACGGTGGGGCGCAGAACGCGCGTCGAAACGCGGTCCAGGCGCTACAGCGTCTTGACGAGTGTGGCGTCGCCCTGACGTCTCGATGGGTCAGTGCGACGCCGACCCGGTTACAGCGTCTTCACCAGTGCGGCCTCGCCCTGGCCGCCGCCGCCGCAGAGGGCCGCGGCGCCGAGCCCGCCGCCGCGGCGGCGCAGCTCGTTGATCATCGTCAGCACGATGCGGGCTCCCGACATGCCGACCGGGTGGCCCAACGCGATCGCGCCGCCGTTCACGTTGACGATCTCGTCGGTGATGCCCAGGTCGCGCATGCTCGCCACCCCGACCGCGGCGAACGCCTCGTTGAGCTCGAACAGGTCGACGTCGGACACCGCCAGGCCGCTCTTGGCGAGCGCGGCCTTGATCGCGCCCGACGGCTGGTGCAGCAGCGACGGGTCGGGCCCGGCCACCATCCCGAAGCCCACCAGCTCCGCGATCGGTGTGCACCCGAGCGCCTCGGCCTTCTCCCGGCTCATCACGATCAATGCCGCGGCGCCGTCGGAGATCTGCGACGCGTTGCCGGCCGTGATCGTGCCGTCCTTGGTGAACGCGGGGCGCAGGCCTGCGAGTGACTCGGTGGTCGTGCCGGGCCGGACGCCCTCGTCCTCCTCGACCAGCACCGGGTCGCCCTTGCGCTGCGGGACCGGCACGGCGACGATCTCCTCGGCGAGCTTGCCCTCCTTCATCGCCGCCGCGGCCCGCTCGTGGCTCTTGGCGGCCATCTCGTCCTGGGCCGCCCGGTCGATCGTGCCGGCCGCGGCCGTGTACTTCTCGGTGCCCTCACCCATGTGCACGGCGTCGAACGAGCACCACAGACCGTCGTTGATCAGCGAGTCGAGCAGCTCGCCGTTGCCCATGCGGTAGCCGGAGCGCGCCTTTGCCAGCAGGTACGGCGCGTTGGTCATCGACTCCATGCCGCCCGCGACCACGATGTCGGCGTCGCCCGCCTGGATCATCTGGTCGGCGAGGTAGAGCGCGTTGACGCCCGAGAGGCAGACCTTGTTCACCGTGAGCGCGGGCACGCTCATCGGGATGCCGGCGCCGGCCGCCGCCTGGCGGGCCGTGATCTGACCCTGGCCGGCCTGGAGGACGTGACCCATGATCACGTAGTCGACCTGGTCGCCCGCCACGCCGGCACGGTCGAGCGCCGCCTTGATCGCGATGCCGCCGAGGTCCATCGCGCTGAACGACGCGAGCGCACCGGAGAGCTTGCCGATCGGCGTGCGGGCGGTGGAGACGATCACGGAACCGGGCATGGGGACCCCCGAAGGTGTGCGTGCGGTGTGGTTACCGGCTGGTCACTTGGGATGGTAGCGCCCGCCCCGGCACCCCCGTCCAGGCCGCCCCCGCCGATCTCGGCACGTACCGGCTCGCCATGCGGACCGGATCGTTCCGAGAATGCGGGGGCCGGGCGAGCGCCGCTACGGTCGGCGGCCATGACGACCGAGATCGACGCCATCCGCACCGCGATCCTCCAGGGCGCACCTGCCGACGAGCTCGGCGCGCTGCCGCTTCCTGCCGGGGTACGGGGCGCGCTGGTGAAGGCCTCGGAGCAGGAGATGTTCGCCGGGATGGCCTCGGAGGACAAGGACCCGCGCACCTCCGTGCACGTGGAGGACTTCCCGCTGCCCGAGCTCGCCCCCGACGAGGCGGTCGTCGCGGTGATGGCGAGCTCGATCAACTTCAACACCGTGTGGACGTCGATCTTCGAGCCGCTCCCCACGTTCGGCTTTCTCAAGCGCCTCGGCAAGGAGAGCGTGTGGGGCGCCCGGCACGACCAGCCGTTTCACGTGATGGGCTCCGACGCCGCCGGCGTGGTGCTGAGGGTCGGCTCGGCGGTGCGCAGCTGGAAGCCGGGCGACACGGTGACGGTCCACTGCAACTACCTCGACGACCAGGACCCGACCGCGCACGACGACTCGATGCTCGCGACCAACCAGCGCATCTGGGGCTTCGAGTCGAACTACGGCGGCCTCGCCGACCTGGCGATCGTGAAGGCGAACCAGATCATGCCGAAGCCCGCTCACCTCACGTGGGAGGAGGCGGCGGTCAACGCGCTGTGCAACTCCACGAGCTACCGCATGATCGTCAGCCCGAACGGCTCGCAGATGACCCAGGGTCAGTCGGTTCTGGTGTGGGGCGCGACGGGCGGGATCGGCGCCTACGCGTGCCAGTACGTGCTGAACGGCGGCGGTACGCCGGTCGGGGTCGTGTCGAGCGAGTCCCGGGCGACGCTGCTGAACGAGATGGGCGTCGAGTCGGTCATCGATCGGCGCGCCGAGGGCTACAAGTTCTGGAGGAGCGACACGGAGCAGGACCCGGCGGAGTGGCGGCGCCTCGGCAAGAAGATCCGGGAGCTGAACGGCGGCCGTGACGTCGACATCGTGTTCGAGCACCCCGGTCGCTCCACCTTGGGTGCGTCAGTGTTCGTGGCCAAGCGCGGCGGGATGATCATCACGTGCGCGGCGACGAGCGGTTTCATGATCGAGTACGACAACCGCTACCTCTGGATGAACCTCAAGACGCTGAAGGGGTGTCACTTCGCCAACTACCGCGAGGCGTGGGAGGCCAACCGGGCGGTGTGCGAGGGCAAGGTCCACCCGACGTTGTCGAAGGTGTACTCACTGGACCAGACGGGCGAGGCCGCGCTCGCAGTGCATCGCAACGAGGCCGAGGGCAAGGTCGGTGTGCTGTGCCTGGCGCCCGAGGAAGGCCTCGGCGTGACCGACCCCGAGATGCGCGAACGCCTGCTCCCCCAGATCACCCTGTTCCGCCGCCACGCCGGCTGAGGATGGCCCGGCAGTCGCTGGCGTCCGGCATTCGCTCGGACAGCGTTCCCTGCGGGAACGAACTCGCTCGGTGCTCGGACGCGAGCGCCTGCCTCGGCTCCGTCAGGCGGTCGGGGCGAAGGAGATCAGGCGACCGTCGGCGGTGCCCACGAAGAGGCGGCCGTTCGACACCGCGGGCGCCCCGGTGACCTGCGTCGCCAGGTCGTGCTCCCACAGCGGCACGCAGGTGGCCGCGCCGCAGCCCGCGGCTGCGAAGGCGCGCAGCAGCCCACTCGAGGTCGCCGTGTACACCACGCCTCCCGCGATGGCCGCCTGCATTCCAACGGTGGCGCCCGTGTCGGCCGACCACGACGGGTTGCAGGCTGCCCCTCCACAACCGCCTCGGGCGAACGCGACGAGCTTGCCGGCGGTGGGCACGAAGACATGCGTGTCGTCGACGGACGGTGGCGCGCTCGGGGCGTCGCTCGTGGGGAGGGGCCCGCTCCACATCGGACCCCCCGTCGACGCGTGGAACGCCCAGAGGTGGCCCGCGTCGCCGGCGAACAGCATCTCCCCGTCGTCGCTGAGGCTGGGGCGGGTCAACCCGGGGCCGAAGGTCTTGCTCCACGCCGGCGGGCAGACGCGGAACGTGGATCCGACGACCGGGTAGCCGCAGCCGGCCGGCTCGGTGAACGGGTACGCGTACAGGGTCGCACCGTCCGCGAAGTACCAGAGAGCGGGCCCGACGACGGGGCTCGTCGGCGAGGTGCTGCCGCTGCCGATGGTGATGACCGAGAGGTTGGCGCCCCAGCCCTGGCTCGGGTCGGCGCGGTTGGCGACGAAGTAGCCGGTGAGGCCGATGCCGGTGCCGAGGATCTCGCCGTACGTGCCGAAGAGACGGTGGTCCCGTGGCACGGTCACCTCGTTGGCGCTGCGCGCGGTGATGCCGAGGTCCGTGCCGCGCAGCGCGTCGTAGGTGTGGGTCCCCGAGCCGGGCGCGAAGTTGCGGTAGATGGAGACTGGCACGAAGACCGTGCCGTCCTCGAACGTCGGCGCGCCGGCGCTGACCGGCAGCTGGGCCGCGAGCCCCGCGTCGTAGAGCAACGTGCGCCAGCGCTCGGTACCGGTCGCCGGATCGATCGTCACCAGCTTGTGTCCGACCGACACGTGCACACCGGCCACCGAGACGACCGGGTCGCGCACGTACTTGTCGGTCTCCCACTCGGCCTGCCAGGTCCAGTCCGGCTCGAGGTTCGCGACGTTGGCGGGAGTGAGCCCGTGCTCGTTCGGGTTGTGGCCCGACCGCTCGGGTCCCGCGCCCGGTACGGTCCAGCAGCCGGCGAGCACCACGACCGAGGCGATCGCGACGAGGAGGGAGTGGCGGCTTCGTATCGTCTGTTCCTCGCGTCAGGTCGGTGATGGGGGCGCGTACGTCCGGGTCGAGCCGTCCAAGGCAGCGACGAACACGCGGCCGTCGACGACGGCGACGCCGGTGACGCCGTCGCCGAGCAGCGGGTCGCACCACAGCCGGGCGCACACCGACGAGCTGCAGCCGCGCGCCGGATAGGCGGCAATGGTTCCGCCGGCCGTCCCCACGTAGACGACGTCCCCGCCTATCGAGGGTCGGGCGCTCGCGGCCGAGCCGAGCTGCGCGGTCCACAGGGCGCTGCACGCCGGGGCGCCGCATCCGCCGGCCGGGAAGGCAGCAAGCGTCCCGTCAGCCCCGGCGGCGAAGATCGAGACGCCGTCGGAGGCGAGCGAGACGTCGGCCGCGTCGCTCACGACGGCGGTCCACGACGGCGTCCCGGTCGCGGCGTCGAGGACGTGGACGGTGCCGCGGCCGTTGACCACGGCGAGCGTCGAACCGAGCGCGATCGGGGGACCGACGAGGCCGACACCGAGGTCGCGGGTCCACGTCGCCGGACACAACGTTGCACACGCCGGCGAGAACGCGACGACCCGTGAGCTCTGCGTCGCGGTGACCAGCCCGCCCGCGACTTCCGCGGGCGCGCCGAACGCGACGGGCCACGTGGCCACGGGCGGTGGCGCGCCGCACCCGCTCACGGTCTCGTGGTGCTCCCAGATCACGGCGAGCGTCGCCGGGTCGAGCGCGCTGATGCCGCTCGTGATGTTGTACGACTGCTCCGTGAGCGGTCCGCCGTTGCAGTGCGGCACCTGGACCGACCCGAGGTAGTGCCAGGCGACGACGACCCGTCCGCCGGCGGCCAGCGCGTCCCTCGTCGTGCACGACGAGAAGCCGCTCGGGTAGCCGGTGAGGTCCTGGAAGCCCAGCGGCCGAGTGCCCAACGTGGCGCCGCGGTCAGCGTCGAGCGCCGTGAGCGAGCACGACCCGCCCGAGGTCGGGACCAGCAGCCGGTCGGCGACCAGCGTCGGAACCGCGTTGCCCCCCAACGCAACGGGTCCCCAGCGCAGCGCCTTGTCGGCTTCGGCGACCGCCGTCACCGAAGCCGTGTTGCGCAGGTACACGCTGCCCCGGCCCACTACAGGCTCGTGTGCCACGGCGGGGCCCGTCCGGCTCCACGCGACGGCGAGCCCCGCGACGTTCGCCGCCGTGATCGAGCGCTCGGCCCCGTTGAAGCCCTGGCGGCCGGAGCCTTGACCGGCCTGGGTCCAGCACCCCGTCGCCACGAGCGCGAGCAGCCCGGCGACGACGAGCGTCGCGCGCTGGCCTGCTCCGATCATGGCGAGCCGTCCCCCGATGACGTCCCGGACACGGTAGCCACGGACGGCGGTCGGGGCAAGCGGCCCGGTAGCGTTCGGACCATGGCCCTCACGGAGATCGACCACATCGCGATCGCGGTCCGAGACCTCGACGCCGCCATCGCCTACTACCGCGACACGTTCGGCTGCGAGGTCGCGCACCGGGAGGTCGTCGCGTCCGACGGCGTGGAGGAGGCCCTGCTCGCCGTGGCCGACTCCTACGTGCAGCTGCTGACCCCGACCTGGGACGACTCGCCGGTCGCCAAGTTCCTCGAGCGCAAGGGCGAGGGCCTGCACCACGTCGGCTACCGCGTCGACGACTGCGGCGCCGCACTCGCGCAGGTGAAGGCCCAGGGTCACCGGGTGATCGACGAGGCACCGCGGCCCGGGTCGCGCGGCACCACCGTCGCGTTCGTGCACCCCAAGACCGCGTTCGGCACGCTCATCGAGCTCGTCGAGGAGTAGGACGGCCGAACCGATGGAGACGGGCCAGGTCGTCCTGGCAGACGGTCGCACGCTCGCGTACCAAGACGGCGAACCGGGTGGCGTCCCCGTCGTCCTCTTCCACGGCGCGCCCGGCTCTCGCACGTTCCGACCGCCCGAGCACCAGACGCGCGCCGCCGGTGTCCGGCTCGTCACCTTCGACCGTCCCGGCTACGGCGGCTCCACAGCGCGAGAGGGCCGAACCGTGCTCGACGCCGTGCCCGACGTGGCTGCGTTGGCCGACGTGCTCCAAGTCGATCGATTCGTCGCGGTCGCGTGGTCCGGAGGTGGCCCGTTCGCCGTCGCCACCGCCTTCGCGCTCCCGGAGCGCGTGAGGCGCCTGGTGCTTGTGTCCGCGCCGGGACCGCTCGACGAGGTGCCGGGCGGCTGGGAGGCCCTGGGGGAGTACCGCCGCCCGACCGCCGAGATGGCGCGCGTCGACGCGGCTCGTTCCGTACGCTCGGTGACCCGGCACATGGCGCCGTTCCTCGCGGAGCCCGTCGCGTTTCTCGGTGCCGGGCGCGGTCCCGACGGACTGGTGATGGCTGATCCCGCGCTGCGCTCGATGCTCGAGGCGCAGGTGCGGCTCGCGTTGTGCCAGGGCGCGTCCGGCATCGCGGCCGACCTCGTGGCGATGTGGCTCGACTGGGGGTTCCGCCTCTCCGACGTGCACGTGCCCACTGCCGTGTTCCACGGCGCGGCCGACCGGAGCAACGGCGAGGACGCACAGGTGTACGCGGCGCGGATCCCCGGTGCCACGCTCACGGTCTGGCCCGACGCCGGTCATCTCGGCCTGCTCGCCCACTGGCTTGAGGTGCTCGTCGCCGCGTCGGGCTGAGGCCCGCACCTTGCTGGCCCGGAAGGGCCGCGGCGGCCTCCCGGTAGGGTGGGCCCATGGCGATGGAAGAAGACGAGATCCAGGGCGAGGGCGGCGGCAGCGGCCCGCCGGTCGCACCCGTCCCCCACCCGATCGAGGAGCGCCTCGCCCAGCTCGCCTCGCTGCGGGAGGAGGCGCTGCACGCGGGCACCCCGGCGGCGGTCGCCCGCCAGCACGAACGGGGCAAGCTCACGGCCCGTGAGCGCATCGGCCTCCTGCTCGACCCCGGCTCGTTCGTGGAGCTCGACATGTTGGCCCGGCACCGGGCGCACGGCTTCGGCATCGAGAACACCCGCCCGCTCACCGACGGCGTCGTCACCGGATGGGGCGCCGTCGACGGCCGCAAGGTGTTCGTGTTCGCGCAGGACTTCACGCTCTTCGGGGGAGCGCTCGGCGAGGTGTTCGCCGAGAAGATCCACAAGGTGATGGACCTCGCCGAGTCGGTCGGTGCGCCGTTCGTCGGCCTGAACGACGGTGGGGGCGCCCGCATCCAGGAGGGCGTGGTCTCGCTCGCCGAGTACGGCGGCATCTTCTTCCGAAATGTCAAGGCGTCGGGGGTGATCCCGCAGATCAGCGTGATCCTCGGGCCCTGCGCGGGCGGCGCGGTGTACTCGCCGGCCATGACCGACTTCATCTTCATGGTGAAGGGCACCTCGCACATGTTCATCACCGGCCCCGATGTCGTGAAGACCGTCACCGGCGAGGAGGTCACGCAGGAGGAGCTCGGCGGCGCGATGACGCACGCGTCCAGGTCGGGTGTGGCCACCTTCGTGTTCGACGACGAGCAGACCTGCCTCGAGCAGGTGCGCTACCTGCTCTCGTTCCTGCCGTCGAACAACCTCGAGGACCCGCCGTACTACGAGCCCGAAGACGACCCGAACCGTTGCTGTGACGGGATCCTCGACCTGATCCCCGACGCGTCCAACAAGCCCTACGACATGAAGAAGGTGATCACCGAGATCGTCGACGACCACGACTTCTTCGAGGTGAACCCGTTCTGGGCGATGAACATCGTGTGCGGCTTCGGGCGTATCGACGGCCACGTGGTCGGCGTCGTCGGCAACCAACCCCAGGTCCTCGCCGGTTGCCTCGACATCGACGCGTCGGAGAAGGCGGCGCGCTTCGTGCGCACGTGCGACGCGTTCAACATCCCGCTGGTCACGTTCGTCGACGTCCCGGGGTTCCTGCCGGGCACCAACCAGGAGTACGGCGGCATCATCCGCCACGGCGCCAAGCTGCTCTACGCGTACTGCGAGTCGACGGTCCCGCGCGTGCAGATCGTCACCCGCAAGGCCTACGGCGGCGCGTACGTCGTCATGAACTCCAAGTCGATCGGCGCCGACCTCGCGTTCGCCTGGCCGTCGGCCGAGGTCGCGGTGATGGGCCCCGACGGTGCGGTCAACATCATCTTCCGCAAGGAGATCGAGGCAGCCGACGACGCAGTCTCGCGTCGCGTGGAGCTCATCGAGGAGTACACCGAGCGGTTCGCGAACCCGTACAGCGCGGCCGAGCGCGGCTACGTCGACGACGTGATCGACCCGCGCGACACCCGGCGCGTGCTCGTGGAGGCACTCACCATGCTGCGGACCAAGAAGGAGAAGCTGCCGCAGCGCAAGCACGGGAACATGCCGTTGTGAGCGCTCGGCGACCCGTGCTGCGGGTGATCACCCCCTCGGCGACGCCCGAGGAGGTCGCCGCCATCGTTGCGGCGGTCGAGCTGGCTGTCGCCGCTCGTACGCGGGTGGTGCTGGCCGAGCCGGAGCCGGTGTCGACCTGGGTGTCGGCGTCGCGCCTCACCGCGCGCCGGGCCGGGTTCAGCCGAGGCGACTGGCGTCTGTCGGGGCGGCTCGGTCGCCGCGCCCGGGCTTGAGCGCGCGCCGGGGATCCTGATCGTGGCGGTGCGCGACGCCGAGATCGTGTCGGTCGGCACCGAGACGGTGGTGGTCACGTTCGTCACCGACGCCGACGAGCGAGTGACCACGCGGGTCGGCGGGCAGGAGACGGTGACCGAAGGGCCGGTCCACGTAGCCACCTTCGCCGACCTCGTCCCCGAAGTGGTGCACGAGGTCGAGGTGGAGGGCCATCGCGGCGACGACCCCCACCTCCCGCCTTCCGTGCGGACCCTGCCTGCCCCGGCCGGTCGTCTGCTCGCGCACTTCGCGACCGTCAACGACGTGCACTTCGGCGAGACGGAGTGCGGCGTGATCGAAGGGGTGATGGAGGAGGAGTTCGGACCGGTGCTGCGCGCGCTCCCGGGCGAGCCGCCGTACCCGCTCACGATGAACCTCGCCGCGATCGCGGAGATCGACTCGACGAACCCTCAGGGGGTCGTGGTGAAGGGCGACCTCACGTGTCGCGGCACCGAGGAGGAGTACGCCGCGTTCTGCGATGCCTACGGGGTCTTCGGTGCCCGCCTCCATCACGTGCGCGGCAACCACGACGCGATGCTCGACGCGACGATGGCGGTGAACGACGCGCCCTTTGCGATCGATGTGGGTGGTGTCACGCTGGCGGTGCTCGACACCGTGCTGCCCGGCAGCGAGCAGGGCCGTCTCGCCGGCGAGCAGGTGCACTGGCTCGACGATCTCGCGTCCACGGTCACCGGCCCGGTCATGGTGTTCGGTCATCACCACGTGTGGGACCTCGACGCCGAGACCCGCAGCACGAAGTACTTCGGCATCGCCCCCGACGACAGCGAGGCGCTCGCGGCCGTGGTCGCGCGTCGCGAGAACGTCGTCGGGTACTTCGCCGGGCACACGCACCGCCACCGGGTCCGCCGGTTCGACCGGGCGCGCGACGTGCCGTTCGTCGAGGTCGGCTGCACGAAGGACTACCCCGGGGTGTGGGCCGAGTACCACGTGTACGAGGGCGGCTACACCCAGACCGTGCACCGCATCGGCACCCGCGTGCCTGCGCCCGCGGCGCTGGAGTGGACCGAGCGCACCCGGCCGATGTTCGCGGGGCTCTACCGCGACTACGCGCTCGGCTCACTCGCCGAGCGCTGCTTCACGCAGGCGTACTGACCGGACGGAACGGGATGCAGGCACTCGAGGGGATCCGCGTCGTCGACATGGCGACGGTGCTCGCCGGACCCGGTGCCGCGCGCTACCTCGCCGACTTCGGCGCCGACGTCGTGAAGGTGGAGGCCCCGGCCGGCGACGGCACGCGGCGCATGGGCTGGAAGCCGCCGGAGGGCGGCGACGCCTACATGTGGCAGCTGATCGGCCGGAACAAGCGATCGATCGTGCTCGACCTCAAGACCGACGCCGGTCGCGACCGGATGCGACAGCTGGTGGCGGGTGCCGACGTACTGGTTGAGAACCTGCGTCCGGGCACCCTCGAGCGGCTGGGACTCGATCCGTCCGAGCTGTTGGCGGGCAACCCCGGACTGGTGGTGCTGCGGGTCAGCGGCTTCGGCCAGGATGGCCCGTACGCCGGCCGGCCCGGGTTCGCCACGATCGCCGAGGCCAGGAGCGGCTTCGCGTCGATGAACGGGGAGCCCGACGGCGGCCCCCTCCTCCCGCCGATCGCACTCACCGACGAGATCACCGCGCTCGCGGGCGCGTTCGCGGTGATGGTGGCGTTGCACCACCGCGACCACACGGGCGAGGGGCAGGTGGTCGACGTCAACCTGCTCGAGACGATGATCCAGATGATGGGCGCGCTGCCGAGCGCCTACGCGCACCTCGGCTACGTGCAGCCCCGGCTCGGCAGCGGAATCCCGTACACGGTGCCGCGTGGCACGTACCGTTGTGCCGACGGCGCGTGGGTGGCGATCTCGACCTCGGCCGAGTCGGTGGCGGCACGGGTGATGGACCTCGTCGGCGTCGGCGACGACCCGCGCTTCGAGACCTTCGCCGGACGCATCGAGCATCGCGAGGAGCTCGACGCGGTGGTGGCATCGTGGGTGGGCACGCGCACGGAGGCGGAGGTGCTGGCCGCGTTCGAAGCGGCCCACGCCGCCGCCGCCCCCGTGTACACGATGGCCGACGTGTTCGCCGACCCGCACGTGGTGGCGCGGGGGACGTTCGTGGAGGTCGACGGCGTGCGGATGCAGGGCCTGATCGCGAGGTTGTCGCGCACGCCGGGGGAGCTGCGCCACCCGGGCCGCCCGCTCGGTGCCGACACCGATGCGGTGCTCGCCGAGCTCGACGACACCCTCCGGTCCGGGCGCGGAACGTCCCGAGAAGCGTCGGAGTAGAGAGCCGCTCACGCGGGCCCCAACGGCTCCTCGGGACGTCCTGGTCGACCATCTTCTCCCATCCGTGTCAGGTTTTCAACAGTGGGCTGTGGAAAAGGGTGGGGACGAGGGGCTCTCATCTGGGCACGACGGCTGGTGAATCCCGGATCTGGGTGATCTCGGGACCGTTGGGCCCGGCAGGTTCTTCCACAGGACCCCTGTCGGAACGGGGCTCGATGGGCTACGAATTGCCTTCATCGAACCCCCGGAGGGAAGCGCGATGGTGCACTGGATCGGTAGCGACGAGCTGGGCGACCTGGTTCGGGGGCGCACGGTCGTGACCTGCTTCCGGGACACGGTTCGGCGCCGGCCCGACGCCGTGGCCCTGCGCTGGAAGGACGGCGAGGCCTGGAAGGAGTGGACCTGGTCCGACTATGCGGATCGGGTCTGCCGGCTCGCCGGGGCCCTCGGCGATCTCGGGGTGCGGCGTGGCGACCGGGTCGTGCTGATGATGCGCAACCGTCCCGAGTTCCACGTCGCCGACCTGGCCGTGCTCGGTTGCGGGGCGACGCCGATCTCGATCTACAACTCGTCGTCGGCCGAGCAGGTGCAGTACCTCGCGTCGCACTGCGAGGCGTCGGTCGCGATCGTCGAGGACGAGGGGTTCCTCGCCCGCTTCGCCGAGGTGCGGGATCAGCTCCCGAAGCTGCGAGAGCTCGTGATGATCGACGGGCGCGATGACGGCGCCCACGCCTGGGACGCCCTGCTCGCGCATGACCCCGTCGACCTCGACGTCGCGGCGAACGTCGCGCAGCCCGAGGATCTCGCCACGGTGATCTACACGTCGGGCACGACCGGTCCGCCCAAGGGCGTGATGCTCGACCACGAGAACGTGTGCTTCACCGTCGAGTGCCTGCGCCGGTGCCTCGAGGGCATGGAGACCGAAGGCCGGCGCATGGTCTCCTACCTGCCGATGGCGCATATCGCAGAGCGCATGACGTCGCACTACCAGGGCGTCACGCTCGGCTACGAGGTCTCCACCTGCCCCGATCCGGGGCTGATCGCGCAGTACCTGCCCCAGGTGCGTCCCGAGGTCTTCTTCGCGGTGCCGCGCGTATGGGAGAAGATCCACGCTGGCGTGATGGCGATGGCCCTCGCCGACCCACAGCGCAAGGCCGACCTCGAGGCCGCGCTCGGCGTGGGGCTGAAGGTCTCCGACTGCCGGACCCGCGGCGAGGAGCTCTCCCCCGACCTGGCCGCCGCGTGGGAGCAGGCCGATGCCGGCCTGAGCGCGGTGCGTGCCCTGCTCGGGCTCGACGCGTGCGTCACGGCGATCAGCGGCGCGGCCCCGATCTCCGTCGACGTGTTCGACTTCTTCCGGGCGCTCGGGGTGCCCAGCTCGGAGATCTACGGGATGAGCGAGTCGTCGGGACCGATGACCTGGGAGCCGTTCCGGATCAAGGCGGGAACGGTGGGCACCCAGGTCCCGGGCTGCGAGGTGCGCCTCGCGGACGACGGCGAAGTGATCTGCCGGGGTGGCAACGTGTTCCGCGGGTACCTCAACGACCCCGAGAAGACGGCCGAAGCGTTGATCGACGGATGGCTGCACTCGGGCGACATCGGGGTGCTCGACGCCGAGGGCTACCTCAAGATCGTCGACCGCAAGAAGGAGCTCATCATCACCGCCGGCGGCAAGAACATCTCGCCCGCGAACCTCGAGTCGGCGCTGAAGTCCCAGGAGCTGATCAGCCAGGCGTGCGTGATCGGCGACCAGCGCCCGTTCATCTCCGCGCTGGTGGTGCTCGATTCCGAGGTGGCTCCTGGGTGGGCGAAGCGGCACGGCATCGAGGCCGTCAGCCTTGCCGAGCTGGCCGATCACCCGGAGGTGCGGGCCGAGGTGGAGCGCGAGGTGCAGGCGGCGATGGCGCCGTTCAACAACGCGGAGCGGGTGAAGAAGGTGGAGATCCTCCACCGGGAGTGGATGCCCGACTCCGAGGAGCTCACGCCCACGATGAAGCTCAAGCGCCGCGGCATCCACGCCAAGTACGCCCGCGAGATCGAACGCATCTACGGCTGACCCCGTCCCCACTCCACCCCTCGCCCGGATTGTGCGCTGAGGAGCGGATAGCGCTCCTCCTGCAACAATCCCGGGTGTTTTGGTGAGAGGTGGCCGGATGCCCTACTCGGCCTGGGCGATCTCGACGTGGTCGCGGCCGTTGGCGCGCGCGGTCTTCAGCGCGTGGCCGGCGCGCTGCACCAGCCTCGGGGCTTCGAGCGCGTGCGACGGGTAGCAGGCGATCCCTGCCGACACCGTCAGCGAGTCGCCGACCGGGCACGCGTGCAGCGTTCCCCGCACCCGCTCCGCGGCCCACACCGCACCGGCCTCGGCTGTGTCCTCAAGTACCGCGGCCGCCATCGTCTCTCCGATCCGGCACGCGGCGTCGCACTCACGCAACGTCCGGCGTATCACCTCGCCGAGCACGCCGATCGCCTGGCGCTTCGTCGACGCGTCGGCTCGACCCACGCCGTCGAGCTCGAAGACCACGACCGACACCGGTTGCAGCGCGCGACGCGCCGCCGCGACGCGCTGCTGCACGAGCACCGTGAAGAACTTCTGGTCGAGCAGCCCCGACTCCGGGTCGACCGCCAGCTCGGTCTGCGGCAGAGCGTCGTCGGACGCCGGGCCTGCGCGCCGGGTCGCCTCCTCGGCAAAGATCGCCGCCAGCGCGTCAAGCTCCCGGCGCAGGCGGGCGCGGTCGACGGTCGTTTCGTGCAGCGCCAGCTCAGCCACCCTCGCACGCGCTGCGATCGCGGTTGCCGCGACGGCGCCGAGGAATCCCAGGATCCCCGCGACGAGACCGATCTCGGGCGCGTCGAGGACGAGCGCGACGACTCCGGCCGCGAGTGACGCGAGGCCGGCGCCGATCGAGATCACGAGACAACGATCGGTCACGAGGGCTCCATCGGCATGTCGGCGCCCGGAGTGGAGACCTTTGTGCGGGCCCCGCGCCGGTGGTCAATCGCCAGGTCGGCGAGGTCGCCCATGATCTGGGCGAGCCGGTAGTCCTTGGGCGTGTACACGCGGGCCACGCCGGCGGCGACCAGCGCGGCCTGGTCCGGTGCCGGGATGATCCCGCCCACCACGACCGGCGCGTCGACTCCGGCGTCGTGGAGGCGTCGGATGGTCTCGGGAACGAGCACGAGGTGCGAGCCCGACAGGATCGACAGCCCGACCACGTCGACGTCCTCGTCACGCGCCGCGGCCGCGATCTGCTCGGGCGTGAGCCGGATCCCCTGGTACACGACCTCCATGCCGGCGTCGCGCGCCGCGACGGCGACCTGCTCGGCACCGTTCGAATGGCCGTCGAGGCCGGGCTTGCCCACGAGCATCCGCACCGGCCCGCCAAGCGCCTGCGATGCTGCTCGTACGCGGTCGCGTACTGCGAGCATCTCGTCGTGCGCGCTCGTGGCGACGCCGCCGACACCGGTGGGCGCGCGGTACTCGCCGAACACGTCGCGCAGCGCGTCGGCCCACTCGCCGACGGTTCCTCCGGCCCTGGCGAGCTCGATGGATGCCTCCATGAGGTTCTCCGACGTCGCCGCGACCGCGCGCACCCGTTCCAACGCCCGCTCCACTGCCGCCGCGTCGCGCTGGGCCCGCCAGGCCTCCAGGTGCGCGAGCTGCTCGGCCTCGGCTGCCGGGTCGAGCTCGAGGATGTGGCCGTCCTCGTCGCCGGTAAGCGGCGACGGCTCGGTCTCCGGGTAGCAGTTGACGCCCACGACCTTCGTGTCGCCCGATTCGATGCGCCGCACCCGTTCGGCGTTCGACTGCACGAGGCGACCCTTCACCTCGTCGATCATCGCGAACGCACCGCCGCCGTCGAGCACCCACTGGAGCTCGGCCCACGCCGCGTCGCAGAGCTCGTCGACCTTGGCCTCCACGACCTTCGAGCCGTCGAAGAGGTCGCCGTAGTCGAGCAGATCGGTCTCGTACGCGAGCACCTGCTGCATGCGCAGCGACCACTGCTGGTCCCACGGGCGCGGCAAGCCGAGTGCCTCGTTCCAACACGGCAGCTGGATCGCGCGCGCACGCGCGTCGCGCGACAGGGTGACACCGAGCATCTCGAGCACGATGCGCTGCACGTTGTTCTCGGGCTGCGCCTCGGTGAGCCCGAGCGAGTTCACCTGCACGCCGTAGCGGAACCGGCGCATCTTCTCGTCGGTCACGCCGTAGCGCTCGAGGCAGATGCGGTCCCAGAGGCGCGTGAACGCGCGCATCTTGCACATCTCCTCGACGAAGCGCGTGCTCACGTCGACGAAGAACGAGATGCGCCCCACCACGTCAGGGAGCTCCTCCGCGCTCACCTGTCCGGAGTCGCGCACCGCGTCGAGCACTCCGACCGCGGTCGCGAGCCCGTACGCGAGCTCCTGCACCGCGGTGGCGCCGGCCTCTTGCAGGTGGTACGGGCACACGTTGATCGGGTTCCACCTCGAAATGTGGCGGACCGTGTAGGTGATGAGGTCGACGGTGAGGCGCCTGCTCGCCTCAGGCCCGAAGATGAACGTGCCGCGCGACAGGTACTCCTTCACGATGTCGTTCTGGGTGGTGCCGGAGAGCAGCGTCCGGTCGACGCCCTGCTCGTCGGCGAGCGCCACGTACATCGCGAGCAGCCACATCGCGGTCGCGTTGATGGTCATCGACGTGTTCATGTCGCCGAGCGGGATGCCGTCGAAGAGGGCCCGCATCTCGCCGAGGTGCGGCACCGGGACTCCCACCTTGCCGACCTCGCCGCGGGCGAGCGGGTGGTCGGGGTCGTAGCCCGTCTGGGTCGGCAGGTCGAACGCGACCGAGAGGCCCGTCTGGCCCTTGGCCAGGTTCGACCGGTACAACTCGTTGGACGCCCGGGCCGAGGAGTGGCCCGAGTACGTTCGCATCATCCAGGGGCGATCCGTCACCGGGCCATTCTCCCTGCCCGGAGTCCCGGATGTCACATGGAAAAGACTACTTCTGGTAGTCGTAGAAGCCTGCGCCGCTCTTGCGGCCGAGGCGGTCGGCGCTCACCATGCGGCGCAGCAGGGGGGCCGGTGCGTAGTTGGGGTCCTTGAACTCCGTGTAGAGCGCCTCGAGGATCGCCAGGCTGGTGTCGAGGCCGACGAGGTCGAGCAGGGCGAGCGGGCCCATCGGGAAGTTGCACCCGCCCTGCATCGCGGCGTCGATGTCGTCGCGGCTGGCGACTCCCGCGTCGTAGAGCCGCACCGCGTTGTTGAGGTACGGGAACAGCAGGGCGTTCACGATGAAGCCGGCCTGGTCGCGCACCTCGACCGGGTTCTTGCCGCACATCTCGGCGAACCCGCGGGCGGTCGTCACGGTCGCGTCACCGGTGGTGATCGCTCGCACCACCTCGACGAGCGGCATCATCGGCGCCGGGTTGAAGAAGTGGATCCCGCATACGAGCTCCGGGCGGGCGGTCTCCATCGCCATCTCCACCACAGGGAGCGTGGAGGTGTTGGTGGCGAGGATCGCAGTGTCCTTCACGATGCCGTCGAGCTCGTTGAAGAGGTGCTTCTTCGTCGCGAGGTCCTCGACGATCGACTCGAGCACGATGTCGCAGTCGGCGAGCTCGCCGAGATCAGAGACGGCGCGCACCCGTCCGAGCACCGCTTCGCGCTCTGCCTCCTCGAGCTTGCCCCGGCCGACCTGCTTGGCCAGCGACTTCTCGAGGCTCGCGACCATCGCGTCGGCTGTGTGCTGCTGGCGGCTGCGCAGCACCACCTCGATCCCGGCCTTGGCCGCGACCTCGGCGATGCCCGAGCCCATGATCCCCGAGCCGACGACACCCAGGCGCTTGACGGTCATCACGGTTCCCCCTGGTGCGTGGAAGGGCCTCGACGTTACCGGCCGGTAGGCGCGTGCCGCCATGCGGCAGCCCTGGGAGCAGGGCCGCCGGTGACGGCGTGCGGTGGTTAGTGTGCGGGCTCGATGACCACCGAACACGTCCTTGGCACCATCGTGCTCCTCGGGGGCGACGAGTGGACCGCGGCGACCCGCGAGCTCGACGCGGCGCTGCTGGCGGCGAGCGGCTCGTCGGAGGTCGTGGTGCTTCCGACCCCGAAGGCCTTCGAGCACCCGGAGCGGGTCGGCCCGAGGGCGGAGGCGTACTTCTCCGGGCTGGGGGCGACGGTGCGCACCCTTCACGTGATCAGCCGACGCGACTCCGAGGCCGACGACGTGGTGTCGGCGGTCGAGGCCGCGCGGTTCGTGTACCTGCCCGACGGGTCGTCACTGCACCTTCGGCCCGTGCTGAAGGGCGGCCGGCTCGAGGAGGCGCTGCTCAGCGCGTTTCGGGCCGGCGCGGTGCTCGCGGCGTCGGGCGAGTCCGCGATGGTGATGTGCGACCCGATGGTCGACCGGCGCGGGGGCGCGTACACGGTGGGGCTCGGGATCGTTGAGGGTGTGGCCGTCGACCCGCACTACAACCGGCTCTCGCCCGAGTCGCGTGCCCGCCCGCACCAGCTGCTGCCGAAGGGCACGGTGCTCGTGGGCATCGACGACGGCACGGCGCTCGTGCGGGCGCCCGGCGGCGTCTGGAGCGTGCGCGGCACGGGCACGGTCACCGTGTTCGAGCAGGGCCGCGACGTCGCCTACCGCGACGGTGCCACCGGCCTCCCCCTCCCCTGACGCAGGCCTCGCCCTCGGGGTTTTGGCGTCAGCAGACCGCGATTGTCGCGGTCGTGCGACGCCAAAGGCCTGGGTGGGTCAGGTCTCGGTAATCGTGACCTTCTTGATCACGACCTGCTTGGTGGGCGTGCCGGCCGACTCCACGGTGCCGAAGCCCTCGATCGCCTTGGCGACGTCCATGCCCTCGGTGACCTTGCCGAAGCGGGCGTAGTCGTTCGGCAGGGTCGCGCCCTGCGACCCGGTGACGATGAAGAATTGTGAGCCCATCGTCCCCGGCGCCTCGGCCGCGGTCTTCGCCGCCGCGAGCGAGCCCTCCGGGTAGTTGTCGGTGGGGACCTCGCCCGTCACCGTGTAGCCCGGCCCTCCGGTACCGTCGCCCTTCGGGTCGCCACCCTGGATCATGAAGTCCTTGACGATGCGGTGGAAGTTGGTGCCGTCGTAGAAGCCGTCACGTGCGAGGCTGACGAAGTTGTTCGTCGCGACGGGCGCCGTCTTGGCGTCGAGCTCGGCCACGATCGTTCCTTCGCTGGTCTCGAAGGTCGCGGTGTAGGTCTTGGCCTGGTCGATCTTCATCGCCGGCGTGCTCGGCTTCTCGGCCTTCTTGTCGTCGTCGCCCGTCAGGAGCGCGAAGACGGCGTAGGCGCCGGCAACGATCGCCAACGCGACGACGAGGCCGATCACCGCCCGCTTCTGCTTGTCGCGCCGGATCAGCCGCTCGCGCTCCTCGCGCGCGCGATCCCGGTTCTCGCGCTGACGTTCCCGCTTGTTAGCCTTGGACACGGCTGCGGAGTTTAGGAGACGCCCGCCGGCGGCGGCCGACGGGTCGCGCTCACCCGGAGGAGGTCCGGCAGGGCTGGGCCCGCAACGACGGGCACGGCGCCGGCTCGGTGCCGAGGTCGGGCCCGTCGACGATCACCGGGAGCACGACGCGCGATGCCTTCGCCCCGCCCCGGCCGACCTGGAGCGTCACCTCGCCGTTCGTCTCGGGCGTCGCGAACGTCCACTCCGGCCGATCACCGCCCGGGGCCGTGAGCGTGAGCCGGATCCGGCTCCCGGCCCGGAACTGGTGGGCGAACGGGAAGATCGCGACGCGAGCGGGCACCATCGGGCCTTCGGGCATCGGTCGGGCCGCGTCCTCGGTGTCGGGGTGGAACGGGTTGAGCGGCGTCGAGCGTGACGGGTCGGTCGCCCGGTGGCTCAGGCGCAGCCAGCCGTTCTGCACGTAGCGCTCGGTGCCGTCGGGGCGGACCTCGCTGAGGGTGACCTGCACGTCGGCGTCGGTCGCGCTCGAGGCGATCCAGAGGTCGACGCTGCCGGTGCCGGCCATCGTGGTGGTGGCCTCGAGCGGCGCGCTGAGGTAGGCGAGCGAGGATCCCGCCTCGACCGGTGCCCACTCGTACGGGGGGTCCGCCGACCACACGTTCCCGGCGGTGAGGCTCGTCCGCGGCCGCGCCTCGGGGTTCGGCCGGTACTCGTCGGTGCCGCTTCGCGTCGGGCGCCGTCGCGTGAGACCCCCGTCGGCCTGGAACCAGAACGTGGTCGCCCGAGTCCCGGGGATCGGCCAGGCGGCGTGGCTGGTCTCGGCCGCGTTCACCGGCGCGCCGGGTTGCTCGCCGGGGGCGTTGCCCGTCTCCCACAGGATCCGCACGGGCGGCTCGGAGGCGAAGGCCTTCCGCGCCTTGCGGTGGCTCGTGTAGTCGGTGAAGCGGTCGGGCGGGATCGTGAGCCCGGAGACGCCGGTCACCGTCGCCCAGATGAGCGGCGCCGCGGTGCGGATCGTCTCGGGGAGCTTCGGCACCTGGTGGGCGACGTAGAGCTGGAGGAACTCGGTGGTCTCGAGGAGCACAGCCGGGTCGAGCGACTCGATGTGCACCCCGTTCTGGCCGACGGCGCGCACGAGCGTGTCCGGAGCGAACCGGTCGAGCATGTTCGCCCAGTGGCCGCCGGTCTGCTCGTCCTGCCATGCGCCCGCGAGGAACACTGGCGCCTTGATCCGGCCGACGAACTCGGCAGGTGCGAGCGACGCCCCACCTTGGGGGAAGTCGTAGCGGAACTCGTCGTCGAAGTCCGGGTAGTAGGGGTGCTCGCGGATCTGCTCGAGCAGGTCGACGTTCTGGCCTCGCAGGCCCATGTTCGCCGCGCAGGTGTCGTCGCCGCCGTCGATTTGGGCGCGCACCCACTTCGGGGGGTTCGGGTTCGGCCACTTGTTCTGTTCGAGCCGCTCGGTCGCCCAGTCGAGCGCGAAGCCGTCGTTGAAGATGCCGCCCGGGTAGAGCGTGCCGCGCCACGTGTCGTCGATCACCGACACGGGCGTGATGGCCGCAAGGTGGGGCGGGCGGGTGCGGGCCACGAACAGCTGGCTGATCCCGCCGTAGGAGATGCCGACCATGCCGACGCGCCCGTTCGACCAGGGCTGCGCGGCCACCGTCTCGATCGCGTCGTAGCCGTCGAGGGCCTGCAGGTTCTCGAAGAAGTTGAAGGCGCCGCCGGAGCAGCCCGTGCCGCGGATGTTGACGCCCACCCACGCGAAGCCCATCGGCGGCATGAGCAGGCGGTACTGGGGTTGGCCGGTGTCCGGGCTCGACGGGTCGTAGCCCGAGTACTCGACCACCGCGGGGTACGGGCCATCCTCCGGTAGCCCGGGGAGCACCACCTGCACGCTGAGGGTGGTGCCGTCGCGGGTGCGCAGGTAGCCGTACCCGGAGGTGGCGGACAGGTTCGCGGTCTCGAGGCGCTGGTTCGCGTAGAGCGAGCGGGACGGCGTTGCGTTCGCGGCGAGCACGTTGATCCCGTCGGCGCGCTCCACGCCCTCCGGAGTGGTGATAGTGACCGCATAGCCCGCACCGGCGGGGACGTTGCGGAACAGGTAGCCGCCGTTCTCGTCGATCGTCCCGTGCCACCCTTCGCGCTTGTCGCCGGGTCCGCGCAACCCAACGGCGGCACCCGCAGGCGCGCCGAGCACGCCGACCTGGTGGACGCTGCCGCGCACCTCGAACGACGCCGCTTCCGGGCGGGGCCGTCCGGCGGCCGCCGTGGTCGCGGGAGCCAGCGCCGCCACCGTCAGGCACGCGAGCAGGACCGCCCCGATCCGCAAACTTCTCGTCACCTGGCGGCCCCCATGCTGGAAAAACCGCATTCTGGCAGAAGCCGTACGTCCGGCCGGGGCGGGCACTCGGGCCGTCGGCCGCGTCGTCGGCCGGCAAACGAGGCCGGTTCCGGGGCTCCGGGCGGGTACCCTCGATGGCTCGGAGCCTGCGCTGACAGGCGCATCCGTTCCCGACCCACCGGCCGCGCCCCGAGGTCCCCGCCACGCCATGTTGATCGTCCAGAAGTACGGTGGCAGCTCCGTAGCGGACCCCGACCGCATCCGGGCCGTGGCCGAGCACATCGTGCGGGCCCACGCGCACGGCAACCAGGTCGTGGTGGTCGTCTCGGCGATGGGCAAGACCACCGACGACCTCGTCCGCCTCGCGCACGACGTCTCCCAGCAACCCCACGGTCGCGAGCTCGACATGCTGCTCACCGCGGGCGAGCGGATCTCGATGGCGCTGCTGTGCATGGCCATGATCGACATGGGCGTGCACGCGGTGAGCTTCACCGGGTCGCAGGCTGGGATCGTCACCGACACCGTGCACGGGAAGGCGAGGATCCTTGAGGTGAAGGGCGACCGCATCCGCGAGACGCTCGCGGCGGGAGGGGTGGCCGTCGTGGCCGGCTTCCAGGGGATCTCCACCGACAAGGCGATCACCACGCTCGGGCGCGGCGGGTCCGACACCACCGCGGTGGCGATCGCCGCCGCGCTCGGCGCCGAGGTGTGCGAGATCTACACCGACGTCTCCGGCGTGTTCACCGCCGACCCGCGCCTCGTCCCCGAAGCCCGCAAGCTCGCACGCGTGAGCTTCGACGAGATGCTCGAGATGGCAGCCACCGGCGGCCGCGTGCTCGCGCTCCGCTCCGTCGAGTTCGCCCGCAGCTACAACGTCCCCGTCCACGTCCGTTCGAGCTTCACCTGGGAGCCGGGCACGTGGGTGGTCGAGGAGGACCCCGCGATGGAACAGGCCGTCATCTCCGGTGTCACACACGACGAGTCCGACGCGAAGGTCACGATCGCCCAGGTGGCCGACCGTCCCGGTGTCGCCGCGGCGATGTTCCGTGCGCTCGCTGACGAGGCCGTCAACGTCGACATGATCGTGCAGAACGTCTCTACCGCCGGTCACACCGACATCTCGTTCACCGTGCCACGCGACGACCTGCGGCGCGCGCTCACCGTCGTGGAGAAGGTGGCCGCGGAGATCGAGGCCACCGGCGTCACCTACGACGAAGACGTCGCGCGCGTCACGATCGTGGGCGCGGGCATGAAGACGAACCCGGGCATCGCCGCGAAGATGTTCGAGGTGCTCGCGGCCGAGGGCGTCAACATCGAGATGATCTCCACGTCGTCGATCCGGATCTCGTGCGTGATCCCGCAGTCCGACGTGGAGAAGGCGGTGCGCGCGCTGCACGCCGCGTTCGAGCTCGACCAGGTGGTGTGATGAGCGGAGCCAGGAGCCGCGGGCGCATGGGCCAACGCGGCGCGGGGCCCGAGCGGCCCGGCCCGCAGGGCCAGGAGCGGATGTGATGGGTGTGCAGGTGGGCGTGATCGGCGCGACCGGGCTCGTCGGCCAGGAGATGTTGCGCATCCTCGAGGCGCGCTCGTTCCCCGTCGACCGGCTGCGGGCCTACGCCTCCGCACGCTCCGAAGGCCGTCCCCTTCCGTTCGCGGGCGGCGAGGTGACGTGCGAGGTGCTGCGCGACGGCTGCTTCGAAGGCCTCGATTTGGTGATCGTCGACGTCGACGAGCCGCTCGCGGTCGAGTGGGCACCGGTAGCCGCGGCCTCCGGTACACGGGTCGTCGACAACTCGGCCGCGTTCCGGATGGATCCCGAGGTGCCGCTGGTCGTTGCCGAGGTGAACCCCGAGGACCTGCGCGAGCTGCCCAAGGGCATCGCGTCGTGCCCGAACTGCACGACGATGGTGCTCGTCACCGCGCTCGCACCACTGCACCGGGCGGCGGGGATCGAGCGGATGGTCATCTCCACCTACCAGTCGGTGTCGGGCAAGGGGAAGGCCGGGATCGAGGAGCTCGAGGGGCAGTGGGCCAAGCTCGACGGCGCGGCGGAGCAGCTGCGGCGGGCCGCGACGGTTCCGGGCCTGATTGTGGCCGGTGAGGTGTGGCCCAAGCCGATCGCCGGCAACCTGATCCCGCTCGCCGGCTCGCTGCGAGACGCGGGCTACACGAGCGAGGAGTGGAAGCTCGTGCACGAGAGCAGGAAGATCCTCCACGACGAGGCGATGCGCGTCACCGCGACGTGCGTGCGCGTCCCGGTGTTCGTGGGCCACGCGATGACGGCGAACGTGGCGTTTCGCGAGCCGATGACGCGTGAGCGTGCGGCCGCGCTGCTCGCCGGTGCCCCGGGCGTGGAGCTGGTCGACGGCGGCGCCGGTGCCCCCACCGCACTGGAGGGCGCGGGGATCGACCCGGTGCTCGTCGGTCGGCTCCGCGAGGACCCCAGCCAGGCGAACACGCTCGACCTCTGGGTCACCGGCGACAACCTGCGCAAGGGAGCGGCCCTCAACGCGGTGCAGATGGCCGAGGTGCTGCTGCGGGCGTGACCGGGATCCCGGCCACGTTGCGTGGCCGGGCACGAGGTAGCATCTAGGCAGTTCGGCCCTCTGACCGGTGAGTTTTCCCGTGTATTATCCTTTGTCCCGGATCGTGACCACCTGGAGTGGCTAGATTTGCGGCCCCGGCTGGAGGGAGGCACCGGAGTGCGTCGAAGGTCGGGGGTGCTCGTCGCCACCCTCGCGCTGGTGGGTGCCGCTCCTGTCGCCGTCTCCTCGGCCGCCGCGGCCGACGGTCAGGGCTCCTGGCAGGTGACCACCCAGCCGTCACCGGTTCGGGCCGCCCATGCCGCGCTGCTCAACAACGGCAAGGTCCTGCTCGTGGCGGGGTCGGGCAACAGTCGCGGAAGTTTCGACGCGGGCTCGTTCCGCACGAGCATCTGGGATCCCGCGACCGACACGTTCCAGACGGTCGGCACACCGTGGGACGCGTTCTGCTCCGGCCACGCGTTCCTGCCTGACGGCCGGCTTCTCGTGGCGGGAGGCAGCTCCGCGTATCCCGGACCCGCGACCAACAACTCCAACGCAGGTGTGAAGGACGCGTACCTGTTCGACCCGGCGACGAGCTCCTATCAGCGCGCCGCGGACCAGTCGCACGCTCGGTGGTACCCGACGCTCACCGAGCTCGGTGACGGCCGCATTTTCACCGTTGGCGGTCTCGACGAGGTCGGCTTGCTTACAAAGCACTGGCAGATCTTCGATGGCGACACCGGGAGGTGGACCGCGCCCACGCTGCCGCCCGACCAGTTCGCGATGATGCCGATGTACCCCGCGCTGCACCTCATGCGCGACGGGCGGCTCTTCTACTCGGGGGTCAACACGTTCGGCGGGAGCACCGCCGTCGCGCCGGCAGGGATTTGGGACGTCACCACCAACCGCTACCAGGTCGTTCCCGGCCTCACCGACGACGGGTTGCGCGACCAGGGCATGAGCGTGCTGCTGCCGCCGGCCCAGGACCAGAAGGTGATGGTCGTCGGGGGCGGGCACCAGGACTATCCGGCTCCCGCGGTGGCGTCGACGGCGATCGTCGACCTCACGCAGCCGAACCCGCAGTTCACCCCCGGCCCACCGATCGACGCCGGGAAGATGTACGTGAGCGCCACGATCCTGCCCGACAAGACGGTGCTGCAGACCGGCGGTGCGTCCACCACGATCCACAACGGGACCAACCCGGTCTTCAGCACCCAGATCTACAACCCGAAGACCTCGACGTGGCGCAAGGTCGGCTCGCACAGCGTGCCCCGCGTCTACCACTCCTCCGCGCTGCTGCTCCCCGATGGCCGGGTCGCGACTTTCGGTGGCAACCCGGTCGACAGCTTCGAGATGCGCATCGAGGTCTACACGCCGCCCTACCTCCAGACGGGCACCGCGCGGCCGACGATCGCGAGCGCTTCGACGGAGATCCACTACGGCGCGACGTACTCGGTGGCCAGCACGCAGGCCGCGCCGATCGCCTCCGCGGTGCTCGTGCTGCCGGCCGCGGTCACCCACTCGAGCGACCCGAACCAGCGCCTGGTGGACCTCCCGTTCACCGCCACCGCCGGTGGGGTGTCGGTCTCGGTCCCGAACGAGCCGAACCTGGCCCCGCCGGGCTGGTACATGATGTACCTCGTCGACGCGAACGGGGTTCCGTCCGTCGCGCACTGGGTGCACCTCACCGAAGGCTCGTACCCGTCCGGCGGCTACACCCTCGAGGGCTGGGGTGGGATGCACCCCTTCGCCACCGACGGCGTGGCCGCTCCGGCCGTCACCCAGGGTCCGTACTGGTACGGCTGGGACATCGCGAGGGGCGCCGCGCTCCAGGCCGATCATCGCGGCGGCTACATCGCCGACGGCTGGGGTGGGGTGCACCCCTTCGCGACCGGTGGCGTGTCGCTGCCGTCTCGGGTGAAGGGCAATGCCTACTGGCCCGGCTGGGACATCGTTCGGGGGGTGGCGATGCTGCCGAACGGGACGGGCGGCTACGTCCTCGACGGCTGGGGCGGGCTGCATCCGTTCCGGGTGGGCGACGGCGCGGCACCTCCGGCGGTGCACGGCGCGCCGTACTGGAGCGGTTGGGACGTGGCCCGCGGCATCGCGATCCTGCCCGACGGCACGGGCGGATACGTGGTCGACGCTCTCGGCGCCGTACACCCCTTCAGCCTGGGCCACGGGCCGATGCCGCCGCCGGTGCCGCCGCCCTACCGGCCGTGGGCTGCCCCGGTGAGGGGGATCGCGGTGCAACAGAACGGCAGTGGCGGGATGGTTCTCGACGGGTGGGGCGGCAGGCATTCCTTTCCGATCGGGACCGGCGCACCCGTGTCCCCGTCCGGTGGGGCGAGCTGGGTGGGCTGGAGCATCGCTCGCGGTGTCACCCTCTAAGCTCGCTGAAGCGATGAGTCAGTCGCGGCTAGCCTGAGAGGGCGCGTCACCTGGGGCGTGGTGACCGCGGCGCCGATCGGCGTAGAGCGGACGAGTGGGGGAAGCCCGATGGTCACCGCGGTCGAGGACGTCGGGCGCGCCGTTCCCGCGCGCCGGTTGGTTGCGATCGCGGTTGCCGGCGCGCTGGCCGGGGCCGGCCTCCTGCACCTGGCGTTCGCGCCGGAGCACCTGGCGGAGCAGACCAGCCACGGCGTGTTCTTCCTCACGGTCGCCTGGGTGCAGCTGGCTGCCGCGGCGCTGATCGCGTTCGGACGCGCCCCGCGCTGGTCCCTGTTCGGGATCGCGGCGCTGAACGTCGCGGTGATCGTCGTGTGGGTCGTGTCGCGCACGGCGGGCATCGACGGCACGGTCGAGCAGGTCGGCTTCGCCGACGCGCTGGCGAGCGCGTTCGAGGTGATCGCGGTCGGCGGGTCCTTGTTGCTCGCGCTCGGCTGGGTCGGCCCGATGGTGAGCGAGTACGCGATGGGCGCCACGGTGGGGATGTCGCTCGCCGCGGTGATCGCGCTCGTCAGCGCGTCGCTCGTCCCGGCGCTCGGCGGTGGCCACAACCACGCGCACGACGAGGCCGGTGGCCACGTCCACGGGGCGGATGCCGCGCACGAGCACTCCGACGCGGCCTCCGACGACGGCCACGCGCATGACGACAGCGCCAGCTCGACCACAGACGACGGGCACGGCTCCCATGACGACACCGAGGTGGCCGGCGCGACGGCGACCAACGAAAGCCACGGCCATTCGACGACCACCACCACGACGGCGGCGCACAACGACGACCACACGACGACGACCACCGCGCCCGGTCACGGCCACACCGACCCGGTCACCGGCGACGACTGGGCGACCACGCGCCGCAACGCGCTGTTCGGCGGCGTGTCACCGCAGCGGCTCGCCGCGGTGCAGGCCGACTCGCGCCAGTTCCTCGAGTCGAACCTCCGCGGCCGCTCCGCGCTGCTGAAGGGCCTCCCTGAGGCCGACCGCGAGGCCCGCGTCGACGTGTTCGCGCAGTGGCAGAGCGACAACGCGCTGAACGCGGAGCACGGTGACCACTCCGTCGGGAACCACACCGACGGGCCGGCCGCATGGATCCCGATGGGCCCGGCCGAGACGATCGCGCTCCAGGCCGAGCTGAAGGCCGCGGCCACCAACATCGCGAAGTACCCGACCGCGGCCGACGCGATGAAGGGCGGCTACTTCCAGGTGACCCCGTGGGTGGCCGGGATCGGCGCTCACTACCTCAACGCGAGCTACATCGGGAAGTTCGAGCCCGAGCACCCGTCGATCCTGCTGTACAACGGCAACAAGCCGACGTCGGTGATCGTCGGCGTCTCGCATGCGGTGCTGAGCGCCACCGAGCCCGACGGCTTCTCCGGACCGAACGACAGCTGGCACCGGCACCCGTCGCTCTGCCTCCTCGGGGCGTTCGTCGTCGGCACCGACGCGACGCCCAAGGACATGTGCGACATGGTGGGCGCGACGAAGGGCAGCGGCTTCGGCACGGGTTCGAACTTCTACATGATGCACCTGTGGCAGGTCCCGGGCTGGGAGTCGTCGTGGGGCCTGTTCAGCAGCGAGAGCCCGGCGCTGAACTTCGCCACCACCGACGTCGGCACGTAGTCCCGTCCCGCTCTCGACGGGTCGCGGAT
>VGBT01000025.1 GCA_016870395.1 Actinomycetota bacterium
GCGCCGACTTCCCGGAAGCAGAGCTCGAAGGGCGGGCCGTCGACAATGACGCAGGGATCGGTTTCGGGTGTTCGTCCCAGCGAGGCGAGACGCGCGATCTCGACCTCGTCGTATCCGCGGATCTCGGAGTCGTCGAGCGCGGCTGACCAGAACCGGGCCTGCGCGGCCGCGTGCCGACAGTCGATAACCAACTGCTTCATCGTTGCCAGGGCGACATCATCCTCGGTCTTTCGGCGACGGACCAAATGCTGCGACGACCAGATCGTCTCGGTGCCTCGGCATACCCCCGAACCCCGGGGGCAGCTCCGCACTGCTCGCTCGCTGTTGGTCAGGCTGCGTCGTAGGGCCTGCACTCAGGCGTGACCCAAGCGTGACCTTACGGAGCATCATTCGGGGTCACGGACGGTCACGCGACGCCACACGACGCAAGCCCTGACCTGCTCGAATGCGCAGAACCGCAGGTGAGGCACGCGCCGTCCGTGAGCCTTCCAAGCTGGTCATGCGGGTTCGATTCCCGTCACCCGCTCCACTCAATCGCACCTGGTGAGCATGAAGTCGAGGTCGCCGGGCCCGGCAGACGTGCCGACATTCGCGCCACGATTCATCCGCGTGGCCCCGGCCTCCCAAGTGCTGACATCCGGGAGCGGAACCGATGCGCTCGGCCCGATCCCGGCCCGGGCCGTTTCTCCTGAATCCGACACGGCCCAACCCCCGAGACCCACCGGACCCCCCAGCACCGCCGAGATCCATGGCAGACGACTCGGTCGGCACCGCGCCGCAACACGAGACCGCCAGCGCCGGCGGCACCCACACGGAAGCGTTCCCCTGGTCGATCGTCGACGCCGCGCACCGCCGCACCGCGACGACTTCGGCGCCGAGTTCCTTGTCGAGGTCAGCCTCAGCCCGGTGCGCAGCAACGGCGACCTCTTCGTGGTCGCGGTCGTCCGCGACGTCACGGAGCGGGTCGAGGCGGAGCGCCACCTGCACGAGAGCGAGCTCGCGCTCCAACAGGCGGAACGAGCCCTCGCCGTGGCCGGCGACCGGGAGCAAATCGCGCGCGACCTCCACGACACGGTGATCAAACGGGTCTTCGCGGCCGGGCTCAGCCTCCAGGGCGCAGCGGCCCGTGCCGACGACGCGACAAGGGCCAGGGTCGAAGCCGTCACCGCCGAGCTGACGGGACGATCCGCGACCTGCGCACCGCGATCTTCTCGCTCCAGACCGTCGACCGGTCGCTCAGCGGGTTTCGAGGCCGGCTGCTCGACGTGGTGACCGAGCAGGGCCAGGCGCTCGGGTTCGAGCCGCGCCTGCAGTTCGAAGGCCCATCGAGGCGATCGACCCGTCCATCGCCGACCAGATGATCCCCGCGCTCCGCGAAGCACTCGCGAACATCGCTCGCCATGCGCGTGCCCGCAACGCGCAGGCGTCGATCGAGGCGGCCGACGAGGTGACCCTCACCGGGATCGACGACGGTGTCGGCGCACCCGACGAGGTGATCGGTCGGCGTGGCACGAAGAACATGGACGAGCGCGCCGTGAGCCTCGGGGATACCCGCACGCTCGGCAACCTCGACTCGGGCTGTGCCCGGCTCGGGTGGCGCGTCCCCGCGTCACCGCGCGGCTGAGCCAACCATCGCAGGTCGGGGCGACTCGGCTGCGAAGCGCGCGTGCTCTCGCAGCGGGTGCTCCTCGAGCCGGCGGGCGGCGACCAGTGACGCCAGCGCGAACGAGATCGCGACGAGGAACACCGCGGGAAGCGCGCTCGCGACGCTCGCCGCCGTGGCCCCGTGGTCCGGGAGCCCGGCGGCGAGGACGGCGCCGAACAGCCGCGTGCCGATCGTGCCGCTGAGCGAGGCGAGCAGCACCGCGCCGACCGTCATGAACACACCACCTGCGATCGGCCACGCGCGGTAGCGGCCGGTCGTCTCGACCCTGCGACCCGCGAGCAGGGTCGCGAGCGCGGTCGTCGTCATGAACGGGATCAGCAGCAGCCCCGAGACCGTGGGGCTCACCCCCGCCACCTCCTGGAGGAACACCGACAGGAGGAAGATCCTGCAGTAGAAGAGCAGCCCGCTCAAGAGGTTCAATGCGTCGGAGACGCGCACCACCGGGTTCGCGAAGAGGCACAAGGGCACGAACGGCTCCGGGGCCCGCCGCTCGCGCCGGACGAAGCCCAGGACCGGTGCGACCGCGGCACCGACCAGTCCGACCACCTCGGGCGAGCGCGACGCGAGCGTCTTGCCGCCCTCGGTCACGACGACCACGAGGCTCGCCAGCGCGCCGGTGAGCAACGCCGAGCCAGGTAGTCGATCGCATGGGCCGCCCGCCGGTACGGCACCTGCAGGTTCACCCCGACCACGACCATGACCAACGCCGCGAGCGGAAAGTTCACGAAGAACGCCCAACGCCAGCTCAGGTGGTCGAAGAACAGGCCACCCAGCAGCTGACCGGCGATCCCGCCGACGGCGAAGACCACACCCTGTTAGCCCAGCCACCGGCCGAGCTGGCGCGGCGGCACGAGCTGACCCACGATCGCCATCGCGAGCGCGCCGAGCCCGCCCGCACCGACGCCCTGGAGCGCCCGGGCCACCACCAGCTGGCCGAGCGACTGCGACAGCCCGCACAGGGCGGATCCCAGCGCGAAGATCGCCACGGCAGCGAGGAACACACGCTTGCGGCCATGGAGGTCGCCGAGCTTCCCGTACAGCGGCATCGTGGAGATCTGCGCGAGCAGGTACGCGGTGACGACCCAGGTGATGCCGCTCACGCCACCCAGGTCGCGCACGATCGACGGCATCGCCGTGGCCACGATCGTGCCGTCGACGGTGGTCAGCAGCATCCCGAGCTGGAGACCCAGGAAGATCACGACGAGGCGACGGGGAGAGACGATGGGTCACGGTACATTTCGCAACCGTGCCGGGCCCGTCGTGGACGACCGGTACACTAACGGGGCCCGATGGGCGAGCGCCCGTAGCTCAGCTGGACAGAGCGGCTGCCTTCTAAGCAGCGGGTCGGGGGTTCGAGTCCCTCCGGGCGCGCGGGCACGGCTCGACGCCGTGGCCCTCCTTGGTGGCCGTAGCTCAGTTGGCTAGAGCGCCGGGTTGTGGTCCCGGAGGTCGGGGGTTCGAAACCCCTCGGTCACCCCACGCGTCTCAGCTCCGGGCTGGGGCGCGCCCGGGCAACGCCGCCCGGAGGGCGTCCTCCACGGTCCGCTGTGCGAAGTCGTAGCCCGTCGCGACCAGCCTCGCCGGAAGCACGCGCTGTCCTTGCAGGAGCAGGTGCTCCACCAGCTCGGAACCGTAGAGGGCCCGCAACGCGACCACGGGTGTGGGCAGCACCGTCGGGCGATGCAGCACCCGACCCAACGCCTTGGTGACGTCGCGGTTCGTCACCGGCTCCGGGCCGGTCGCGTTCAGCGGGCCGTGCAGCCCTGGCGTCGCGATCGCGTGGAGGATCGCCCCGACCTCGTCGTCGAGGGCGACCCAGCTCATGTACTGGTCACCGCGGCCGATCCGGCCGCCGAGACCCAGGCGGAACGGCAGGAGCATCCTCGCCAGCGCGCCGCCGTGGGCCGCGAGCACGATCCCGGTACGCAGGTGCACGGTGCGGATCCCCGCCTCCTCGGCCGGCGCGGTAGCGGCCTCCCACTGCCGACACACGTCGGCCGCGAAGTCGGGCGCCGTCGGTGGTGGGCTCTCCTCCGTGCACTCCTCGCTCCCCCGCGCCCCGTACCAGCCGACGGCAGATCCCGACACCAGCACCCCGGGCGGCGCGGCCAGGCCTGCCAGAGCGCGCGCGAGGAGATCGGTGCCCCGGGTGCGGCTCTCGAGGATCAGGCGCTTTCGCTCGGGCGTCCAGCGCGCCTCGCCGATGCCGGCGCCGGCGAGGTGCACCACCGCGTCGCAACCCTCGAGGGCGGCAGCGTCGATCGAGCCGGCCTCGGGATCCCAACGGGCGGTGGCGGGGCTGCCGTCGTCGCCGCGCACGAGACACACGACCTCGTCGCCGCGACGCCCCAGCGCGGCGACGAGCGCCGTGCCCACCAGGCCGCTCGATCCGGTCACCGCGATGCGCACCTCGGACCTCCCGTCGACGGTCGCTCCACGGTAGGACAACGGTGGGAACCCGCCGGACTCGGTTCGCTAGTCTCTTCCCGCGCCGCTAGCTCAACTGGTTAGAGCAACAGACTCTTAATC
The DNA here is from genome assembly GCA_016870395.1 of Actinomycetota bacterium. Taxonomy (GTDB): domain Bacteria; phylum Actinomycetota; class Acidimicrobiia; order IMCC26256; family JAENVU01; genus SHUZ01. Next base: position 4,196 of record VGBT01000025.1, read on the forward strand.
TGTAGGTTCAGGGTTCGAGTCCCTGGCGGCGTACTCAGCCAGCCAGCTGCGCTTCCCCCGCCCCTTCCCCCTCCGTCCGGCCGGCTCTTGGCCGCCAGTACGCGTGAGGGGTACGGAGTGCCACAAGAACCAGCAGTCAGAACCTTGTCCGAGCTCAACGCGCCCTGTTCGGGAGTGTTCCGGGCCGAGCACGCCACCGCACGCGGAGTGACGAGCAAGCAGCTCGCACGCCTCAGCGCCCAGGGCGTGGTCGAGCGGGTCCATCCGTCCACGTACCGGATGACCGCTGTCGCTCCATCCGGTACGCAGCGGCTGCGCGCCGCACTGCTGTGGGCGGGGCGGCGGGCCGCGACGGCCGGTCGGTCAGCGACATCGCGATACCGCCTTGAAGGCGTGCACGCGAGACAACCGGAGATCGTCCTTCCCGACGACGTGCGCAATCGGACGTCAGGGATCATCGTTTCGCACGCGGACCCAGCCTGCCAGATGTTTCGGACCGTCGGCGAACCCAGACCACGGGCATCGAGGCGACGCTGCTACGGCTCGCGCGCCTTCTCGACGAAGAATCCTTCGAGATCGCGTGCGAGGACGCCCGCCGACGCCAGCTCACCTCGCTACCAGCACTGCGCGCGTCCCTTGGGCGCTTCGGTTGGCTTGGCCGGCCGGGCGTGGCGAGGCTCCGCACATTGATCCGAGAGCTCGACGCGACCTGACCCTTGGATTCGACCCTCGAGGTCAAGACTCGGCGCCTGCTCGTCGCCCACGGACTGGCCGGCTTCACCCGTGAGCTCCCGCTCGACTGGAACGGCCGAACCGACCGATACGACTTCGCCTTCGCGGGCCAGCGCACGATGCTCGAGACCAACGGATGCCGATGGCACCACGACCCCACCGATGACGAGCGCGACCAGGCCAAGCGGAGCGTGCCCGCGCGGCACGGCTTCCGGCTCGTCTTCGCCACCCGGGAGACGGTCACCCGCCGGCCCGGCGCCCTCATTGCGGAGCTGCGCGCCGCGCTCGCTGCGTAGCCGCGGCAAGCGTTCCAGGCTGAGGCCACCTCCGAATACCACGCTTCGTGAGATTTTGGGCGAACCATTTTGAAGTTTGACCACTCCTCGTGACGATACCTCCTCTGATCCGATACGAGAGGAGTGCCCGATGCGCGGTCGAAGGCGGAGTTTCCAAGCGGCGGTGCTCGGGACGCTCGCAGTCCTCGTGCTCGGGGCCTGCGGCGTGGCCGTCGCGCCCCCGGCCAGCCCCACCTTCGTGGGCTCGCTCGCCGGCCGCACCGGGGTCAACCCCGGCTCGGCGATCCTCTGGATGAACGACGCCGACCGCAACCGCGAGCTCGACCAGATCGCCGCGACCGGCGCAGGCTGGATCTCGGTCGACTTCGACTGGAACTCGATCCAGGCATGGAGTGCATCCGACTGGCGCTGGGACGTGGCGACCGACAAGCTCGTTCGGGGCGCGAAGGCACGCGGCCTCAAGGTGCTCGCCATGCTGGCCTACAGCCCGACCTGGGCCCGCCGGCCCGCGTGTGCGAACACGAGCCATTGCCTCCCCGCGAACCCCGATGACTTCGCCCGCTTCGCCGGTGCCGCGGCTGCGAGGTACGGCAGCAACAGCAACATCGCCGACCTGCGCGGCACGGTCGTCGCGTATCAGCTGTGGAACGAGCCGAACCACTACCCATTCGTGCAGCCGACGGTCGACGTAGCCGGCTACACCGCGATGCTCGTACGCGCCTACCCGGCGATCAAGGCCGCCGACCCGACGGCGACGGTGCTCACCGGAGCGACCTCGCCAGCCGGTGACGACCCGAGTGGTCGCGACATGGCACCGGCGACCTTCCTCGAAGGCATCTACGCACACGGTGGCGGGGGATCCTTCGACGCCGCGGCCCACCACCCCTACTCGTTCCCGTACAGCCCGCTCGTCGAGGCGCACTGGAACTCGTTCCAGCAGACCAAGACCATGTACGACGTGATGGTCCGCAACGGCGACGGCGGGAAGAAGATCTGGGGTACCGAGTCCGGCGCACCAACCGGCACCGACCCCGGCCGGTCGGTCAGCGAGGAGACTCAAAGCCAGTTCGTCGCCGACTACTTCCGAGGCTGGCACCACGACTACGCCGAGTTCAGCGGACCGCTGTTCTGGTTCCAGCTACGAGACAACGACACCAATCTCGCGTTCTACGAGGACAACTTCGGACTCCTCCGGCGCGACTGGACGAAGAAGCTCGCCTACGACGAGTTCACCCGGCAGATCGCGAACACCTAGCCTCCGCGGGTCGTGGCCCCCGTCGACCCGCTCCAGTCGTTCCGTCTCGACGGCAAGGTCGCGATCGTGACCGGAGCGTCGTCCGGCCTCGGCGAGCGCTTCGCCCGCGTGCTCGATGCCGCCGGCGCGAACGTGGTGCTCACGGCCCGGCGCGCCGAGCGACTCGAGGCCCTCGCCCGTGACCTGCGCGACCCGCTCGCGGTCGCTTGCGACCTCACCGACGACGCTCACCGCTCGGAGCTCGTGCCCAGGGTGGTCGAGCACTTCGGCCACGTCGACGTGCTCGTGAACAACGCCGGCTCCAGCGAGCCGATGCGCGCGCTCGACGAGCCGCTCGACCACTTCCGCGCCACGATCGAGACCAACCTCGTCGCGTCTTTCGCCGTGGCGCAGGACGTCGCCCGGGCGTTGGTCGACGCCGACCGACCCGGCGTGATCGTGAACGTCGCGTCCATCTACGGGGTCACCGGTGTCGGTCGTGTCCCCGAGGCCGGCTACGCCGCGTCGAAGGGCGGGATCGTGAGCCTCACCCGCGAGCTCGCCGCGCAGTGGTCACGCAAGCGGATCCGGGTCAACGCCCTAGCTCCGGGGTACTTCCCCTCGGAGATGACCGCGGACCTCTTCGCCGACCCGCGCCTCGTCGACTGGGTGCAGGAGAAGACGCCGCTCTCCCGCGCCGGTGAGCCTCATGAGCTCGACGGCGCACTCCTGTTCCTCGCGAGCGACGCCAGCAGCTACGTGACGGGCCAGGTGCTCTGCGTGGACGGCGGCTGGACCGCCATCTAGCCCGCTCTTGCGACTCCGTCGCAGGCCGCTCGGGCCCCGGCTCGGGCGGCGCACGATACGTGCGCCGCTGATCCTCGCCTTCGGCTGAGGCGAGACCTCAGACCGTGGCCTTCTCGAGAACGTGCACGACGCAGGCCGAGCCCAGGCCGATCACGTGCGTGAGCCCGACCCTGGCACCGTCGATCTGACGGTCACCGGCTTCGCCCCGCAGGTGCGTCGCGACCTCGTAGAGGTTGGCGACCCCGGTCGCCCCGAGCGGATGGCCTTTCGAGATGAGGCCGCCACTCACGTTCACCGGGATCCTCCCGTCGCGCCACGGCCCGCGCTCGTCGATGAACTTGCCGGCTTCACCCGGCGCGCACAACCCCAAGTTGTCGTAGTGGAGCAGCTCCGCGGTCGCGAAGCAGTCGTGCAGCTCAACGAGGTCGAGATCCTGCGGGTCGACGCCGCTTGCCTCGTACGCCTTCGCGGCCGCGTCGCGCGTCAAGGTGTTCACGTCGGGTTGGACCTGATCGGCCTCGGTCCACGGGTCCGACGTCATCACCGACGCGCTGATCCGCACCGCGCGGGCGCGCTGTTCGCTCGAGAGCGTCTTCAGCTTGTCCTCGCTGACGAGCACGATCGCGGAACCACCGTCACCCGTCGGGCAGCACATGAGCAACGTGTTGGGATACGCCATCATCTCGGCGTTCATCACCTCGTGGAGGCTGAACCGCTTCTGGTACTGGGCAAGCGGGTTGAGCGTGGAGTGCGCGTGGTTCTTCTCGGCGACCTTCGCGAACTGCTCGAAGCCGACACCGTCGTTCCGCCCCGCGTATTCCATGCCAGCCTGTGCGAACACCCCTGGCATCAGGGTCGTGCCCAGCCGGCCCTCCACGCTCATGACCGCGCCGTAGCGGCCCGATGGCTCGTACACGTTGCGATCCGAACGGGCGGACGCGCCAAGAAGGCCCATCTTGCCCATCTTCTCGAACCCCGCGGCGAGGCCCATCTCCGCCTCGCCGGATGCGATCGCCATGTACACGCAGCGCAGGGCGGTCGCCCCGGTCGCACACGCGTTGGTCACGTTGTACACGGGGATCCCGGTCTGACCGATCTGCTTTTGGAGCCGCTGGCCCACCCCGCTGGACGCCTCGGCGAGGTTGCCAGCCCCGAGCACGTCCATGTCGTAGATCGTCACGCCGGCGTCGGCCATCGCGGCCATCGCGGCTTGCGCGCCGAGGTCGATCAAGTCCTTGTCGGGATAGCGCCGGAACGGCGTCATCGCCGCACCCAGGATCCACACGTCACGCTCGGCCACCTCACGCCTCCTTGATCGGCTCGTAGGCGAAGGCCACCGCCTCGGTGCCTTCGTCGTCGGTGCCCGCGACGTAGGTCGTGAGCGACACCCTCAAACCGGCGCGCACGTTCTCGGGGTCGGGCTCGACGTTCACGAGGTTCGCCTTCACCACCCCACCGCCGTCGACGTCGATCACCGCCGACACGTAGGGCGTCGGGACTCCGGGCGCCGCGCGATAAACGATCGTGAAGGTTCGCACCATGCCGGTGTCGGCGAGGCGCCGGCGCCGGAAGCCCGGCTTGCCGGACTTGGCGTCCGCGTTGCGGCGGTCGAAGTACAGCGCGCCGGTCTCCACGGACTCGTTGGCGACGAGATGAGGGGGACCGTCGTCGAGCACCAAATAGTCGACGATCGGGATCTGCTTGCCCATGGGCGCTCCTCGACTGCGCCGGCGATTGCCGGTCGACGGGGACCGTACCGTGACCTCCCACCCCCGGCTCAAGCCGACGGCGCGAATGCCGACAATCCAGCCGTGACAGCCACGGCCGACGGGCGCGACAATCCAGCCGTGACAGCCACGGCCGACGGGCGCTCAGACCCGGCTGGCGCCGAGCTGGCGGAGGTCATCCTCGAAAACCTGGCCGACGGCATCGTCGTCCTGAGCTCCGAAGGCCGGATCGAGCACGCGACCGCCGGGCTCGAACGGATGCTCGGCGCGCCGGCCGGCGCACTCGACGGGCTCGACTGCGCGGAGCTGCTCCACCCGGCAGATCGCGACGCCGCGCTGGCGGACATCGAGCATTCGATCGCTCGCGGCAACCAGTCACCGGGCCCGGTGAGCTTCCGGCTCGCCCACCATGACGGGTCCTGGGTGACGACCGAGATCGAAGCTGCACCCGGACTGCTCGACGGCGGGCGCATGATCGTCACCGTTCGCGACGTGAGCAAGTGGGTCGCGGCCGAACTGAAGCTCGAACAGGCGAAGAGCCTTCGCGAGCTCGTGGGGGCGATTGCGGCGCGCTTCGTCGACGTCACCCCCGACGCCGTGGACGACCTCGTCGACGCGGCTCTTGCCGATCTCGGACGCTTCACCGGCGTCGACCGGAGCTATGTGTTCCGCTACGCGCCGGACCTCCTGACGATGGACAACACCCACGAGTGGTGTGCTCCGGGCATCGAGCCGGCGATCTCCAAGCTGCAGGGGCTGCCCTCGGAGAAGATCCCTGCCTTCCACGCCAGCATCGGGCGCGGAGCCAGCGTGAAGATCCCTCGGGTGGCCGAACTCCCGGCCATGTGGGCCCGAGAGCGCGTGATCTTCGAGGACCAGGACATTCAGGCGCTGGTTGCAGTGCCGATGACCCGCGCCGGCACTCTCGTCGGCTTCCTCGGCTGCGACAGCGTGCGCCGCGAGCGAATCTGGGACGAGGACTTCGTCGGCCTGCTTCGGGTCGCGGCCGACGTGATCGGCTCCGCGCTCGCGCGACGCGACGCTCAGCTCGATGCCGCCCTTCGCGAGAAGCGGCTCAGGGCGTTGGTCGCGAACTCCGGCGACCTCATCGTGGTGCTCGACCGCACCGGCAGCTTCGTCATGCCGCCACTCGGTCGAAACATCCTCAGCCTCGCGGGGGACGACCTGCCAGGTAAGTCCGCGCTCGACCTCATCCACCCCGATGATCTCGAGAAGGCCATCGAGGCGCTCGGCTTTCTCGTCGAGAGGCCCGGCACCCGAGGCACGCTCGAGCTTCGTCTCGTCAACGCGACCGGCGAGCACGTTCCCGTGGAGGTCGTCGGCGTCAACGCGCTCGAGAACCCTGTGATCGATGCGATCGTGCTCAACGTGCGCGACGTCCGCGACCGTGTGCGCACGGAACGCGAGCTGCGCGACAGCGAGGAGCGGCTTCGCACCCTGGTGATGAGCATCCCGGGAGCGGTGTTCCAATGTGAGGTGGAGCCGCCCTATCGCGACGTGTTCGTGAGCGACGCGATCTACGACCTCACCGGGTTCGCTGCCGAGGAGTTCCTCTCGCATCAGGTGCTCTTCGAGCAGCTGATCCTGCCGAAGCATCGGGCCCGCACCGACCGCGAGCTCGAGGCCGCGATACGCACCCGACGTCCGTACGAGATCGAGTACCCGATCCGGCATCGCAGCGGCCAGGTGCGGTGGCTTGCCGAACAGGGACAGATTTCGTTCGACGCCGAGGGCACACCGCGCTTCCTCGAGGGAGTGATCCTCGACGTCTCGGCACGCAAGACGCTGGAGGAACAGCTCGCGCACGATGCAGCGCACGATCCACTCACCGACCTTCCCAACCGGGTTCGCCTGCTGGAACACCTCAACGAGCAGCTGGCCGAGGCATCGCGACGCCCGTACACGGTTGCCGTCCTGTTCCTCGACCTCGACCGGTTCAAGCTCGTGAACGACGCGCTGGGCCACCGCGCCGGCGACGAGCTTCTGGTCGCGTTCGCACGACGCCTGAGCGGCGTGTTGCGCGCCGGTGACCTCGCGACCCGAAGCGGTGGAGACGAGTTCGTGGTCGTGTGCTCGGACATCCGCAGTCCGGTCGAAGCCGAGCACGTCGCCGAGCGGATCCGACGCATGCTCCGCTTGCCGTTCGACCTCCACGGCCGGGAGGTCTTCGTCACCGCGAGCACCGGGATCGCGATTGCCGACGGCTGCGCCAACGCCACCGACCTGCTGCGCGACGCCGACGCGGCCGCCTACCGGGCCAAGGAGCGCGGCCGGAACCGGTACGAGGTCTTCGACACCGCGTTGCGCGCCGCGACAGCCGCAGCGCTCGAGACGGAGACCGCCCTGCATCGCGCGGTCAAGGAAGACCAGCTCATCCTCCACTACCAACCCGTGATCGCCTTCGCCAGCGGCCGCGTCGTCGGCTTCGAGGGCCTGCTCCGCTGGCAACACCCCGAGCGGGGGCTGCTCACGCCCGACGCCTTCATCGACGCGGCCGAGGCGTCCGGACTCATCGTGCCCATCGGGCACCAGGTCATCAACCTCGCGTGCCAGACGCTGGCCGGCCTGCGAGACGACCAGCTCGGGCTGGCGGTGAACCTCTCGCCGCGCGAGCTCGCCCAGCCCGACCTCGTCGACCGCGTGCGCGCGGCCATGCGCGATTGGGGCATCGATCCGTCACGGCTCTGCCTCGAGATCACGGAAGGGGCGCTCTTCGAAGACGCCGGCGCCGCGCTCGACACGCTCGACGCCCTCAAGGACGCCGGAGTTCGACTCGCGATCGACGACTTCGGCACGGGCTACTCGTCGCTCAGCTACCTGAGCAGGATGCCGGTGGACGTGGTGAAGATCGACCGCTCGTTCGTCGCCGAGCTGAAAAGCGACGGCTCCGGCGACACGATCGTCGCCGGCGTCGCCTCCTTGGCGCGGGGACTGGGACTCGACGTGGTCGCCGAGGGCATCGAGCACCGCGACCAGGCCGACCTCGTGCGTCGCCTCTTGTGCACCCACGGGCAGGGCTACGTGTGGTCCCGTCCAGTGCCACTCGACGAGGCCGTCAGCTTCGCGAGCCGAACTCCACTGCTCGGCCGGGCCCTCGATGCAATCGCGCGACACTGATCGAACGCGAGCGTGGCGGAACCGGCAGACGCGCCAGGTTTAGGTCCTGGTGTCCGACAGGACGTGGGGGTTCGACTCCCCCCGCTCGCACTATCGCCCGTCCTCGCGCCTTCGGCTACTTCCGGCGTTTGCCCTTGCCCTTCGGTCTCGCCTTGCCCTTGCGCCGGAAGAGGCCCTTGCCCTGCTTGCCATCGAGCTCGGCCAGGATCTCCGGTGCAGCGGCGTTCACGATCTCTTCGGCCTCGTCGAGCAACGCAGCGACGTCCTCGCCCTCGGGTTCCTGCTCGGGCGGCTCCGCCGAGTGCGCAAGGCTCCCGTAGTGCCACCCCGCGTCGAAGCGTCGAAGCGTGAACCCGGCGCAGTCCTCCGGGCAGCGCCACGGCGCCTCGGGGGCCAGGTCGAGCCGGCACTTCCGCACGATCTCCCCGCTCGGATAGGTCCGGGACTCGTAGTGGCGGCAGTCGACCCTCATCGGCATGGCGCGATCTTCGCAGACCGACACCCGGGAGATCGCTCGGACCCCCTCAAAGCCTGGCGGCTCAGCGCCGATAGAGGGGTGGGCAGCCGGAAGACGGGCCTGTACGAGGGGCGGCGATGGCAGCGAGCGAACAGGACCGATACCTCGCCCTGACCGAGCATGCTCCCGTCGGCCTCTTCGAGATGGACGCCGAGCTCCAGTGCGTCCTCGTCAACCAGCGGTTCTGCGCGATGACCGGGCTGACGCCAGAAGCCGCCATGGGTGACGGCTGGGGTGCGGCGCTGCACCCCGACGACGTCGAGGCGATCGCGGTGGAGTTCTCGCGCGCGATGCAGGCGGGTGACGACTACCGGATCGAGCATCGCTGGGTCCGCCCCGACGGCACGGTGACCTGGTGCCTCGCGGTCGGCAAGGCACGACGCGACGCGGCTGGTCAGGTGACCGGCTTCCTCGCCGTCGTCACGGACGTCACCGCCGAGCACCACACCGAGGCTCGACTCGCCGCGCTGCTCGAGGCATCCTCGGACGCGATCTTCATCATCGACACCGACACGACGATCCGGTACGTGAGCCCCGAGATGACCCGTCGCTACGGATGGGTAGCCGACGAGCTGATCGGAACGCCCGGCATCGACCTGCTCCATCCCGACGACCTGGGCGCCGCGGCCGAGGCGATGGAGCGCCTGCTGGCCGGTGGTCCCGGGGCGCAGCTCCGAGTCGAGTACCGCAGCCGCCACCGCGACGGCCATTTCGTCCCCGTGGAGGCGGTCGTGACGAACTGCCTCGACAACGAGGCGATCGGTGGCCTCGTGCTCAACGCGCGCGACGTCACCGACCGACTTCGCAGCGAGCAGCTCTTGACTGAGGCCCAAGAGCACTACCGGCGCAGCGTCGAGACCGCCGACAAGGGCATCTGGACCATCGACCCGGACAACCGGACCACCTTCGTGAACCGGCGGACGGCCGAGATGCTGGGGTACTCGGTCGACGAGATGCTCGGCGCGTCGCTCTTCGCCTTCATGGACGACGAAGGACGGACGATCTGGTGCGAGAACCTTGAACGGCGCCGCACCGGGATCTCCGAGCATCACGACTTCAAGTTCCGTCACCGCGACGGGCACGCCATCTGGACTCGCCTGAGCACGTCGCCGATCCTCGGTGACGACGGCAGCTACGAGGGAGCGACCGCGCTGGTCACCGACGTCACCGCACAGCGCGAGATCGAGGAGCAGCTCAGGTACAACGAGGCCCGGCTCACCGCGCTCTTCGAGGCGTCCTCGGACATCATGGCGGTGCTCGAACCGAGCGGCGAGTGGCACGCCAGTCCCGCCGGAACCCGCATCCTCGGCTACCCGATGGGCTTCGACCCGCCCGGCGGGATCTTGTCACTCGTCCACCCCGACGACCTGGAGCTCGCCGCCACTGCCATCCAGGAGATGTTCGAGGATTGCCGCTCGGGCCACGAGCCGCTACGGGTCCGAATCCGACACCTTGACGGGCACTACCGGTGGTTCGACTGCACCGCCAAGAACCAGCTCGACGACCCGAACGTCAAGGGCATCGTGATCATCGCCCGCGACGTGACCCTGCAGAAGGAGGCGCAGGACGCGCAGCGTACGGCCGAGAGCCGTTTCCGCAGCGCGTTCGAGCGAGGACCGCTCGGCATCGCTCTCATCGGGCTCGACGGCCGATTCATGGACGTCAACCCCGCGTTCTGCAAGACCGTCGGACGATCGCGCGACGAGCTGATCGGCACCGAAAGCGTTCTGCTGGTCCAGGACGAGGACCGCGAGCGCATCGTGGGAGAGGGTCGCGACCGAGTACTCGGCGATGTCGCGGAAGTCCGCCCCGTTTGGATGCGCCGGCCCGACGGCACGATCGTCTGGATCCTCGCCGACGTCGCCCTCGTCCCCGGCGCGACGGGTGAGCCCGACTGCATCATCGCGCTGATGGCCGACGTCACCGAGCGCAAGCGGCTCGAGGAGCGACTCGAGTTCCAGGCGTTCCACGACCCGCTCACCAAGCTCCCGAACCGCGCCCTGCTCCAAGACCTCATGGAGCAGGCCTGGGAGCGGCGCACCTCGACTGGGACCCTCGCACTGCTCTTCGTGGATCTCGACCGTTTCAAGCTCGTCAACGACACGCTCGGCCACGACGCGGGCGACGAGGTGCTCCTGCTCGCGGCACGCCGACTCGCGGGGAGCATGCGCACCGGCGACACGGTCGCACGTCTCGGAGGCGACGAGTTCGTCGTCATCTGCGAAGCCATCTGTGGACGCGACGAAGCGGTCACGATCGCGAACCGCATCCGCGAGTCGTTGGCCCGCACATACCGGCTCAGCGCGGGGACGGCGCAGGTGGCGGCATCGGTCGGCGTGGCGATCGACACGGACCACGTGACGGTCGACGACCTCCTGCGCGATGCCGACGTTGCCGCGTACCGTGCCAAGGAGCTCGGGCGAGATCGGGTCGAGGTCTTCAACCGCGTCGTCGGCCTCTGAGCATTCTGGACGAGATCAGCCGAGCCAGTCGGGGGCACGCTCCAGGAGCGAGCGACTCACGGCGAGGCAGCGGTCGAGGACCTCGCACGGAACCTCCTCACCGTCACGGATGCGCAGCAGCGACACCCGCTGGTGCGCGACGACCCGCAGGCTGGTCTCGGGGGCGTCGGTGACCGAGGGGTAGGAGTCGATCGCGCTCACCTCCAACGGCAGGTCCGGGCCGCCGATCGCGGCCAGGTCGGTCGCCAGCACCAGGAGGTCCGGCGCGTGGGGCAGCGGTGGCAGGGCCCAGGTGAAGCTGAGCGGGAGGAAGTACTCGTCGGGTGGGTCCTCGATGCCGTCCCCCGCGATCACGGCATCCTCGAAGCCGAGCAACACCCGCGGCTCCACCTCGAGCGAGAGGTAGAGGTCGACGGGACCCTCGCAGCCCTCCTCCGGGTGCAGGTCAACCTCCCAGTTCTGACGCAGCGAGTAGCTCTCCACGAAGTGCCGCTCGTCGTGCACGTGGAAGCCATGCTCGACCGCGTGGTCCTTCAAGTCGGCGACAAAGCCTGCGAGGTCGATGACCGCCATCGACGCCTCAGCCCGCCGCGAGCGCGACTCGCAGCGCCGAGACTGCGTCATCGAGCGCGACCTTGCTGACGTCGATCATGTCCTGCATCCCGAAGAACCCATGGAAGACCCCCGAGTAGTCACGCGCCTCCACCGGCGTCCCGGCCGCGCGCAGCGCGTCCGCGTAAGCGATTCCCTGGTCGCGCAACGGGTCGTACTCCGCGGTGATGACCATCGCGGGAGCCAATCCCGCGAGCTCACCCCGGAGCGGCGAGACGCGCGGATCCGCGGCGTCGGCCGGGGTGGAGAGATAGTGCCCGTAGAACCAACGCATCGCGTCGGCGGTGAGGTAGTAGCCGGTGCCGTTCTCGACCATCGACCGGCTCTCGAACTCGTAATCGGTGACGGGGTACACGAGCAGCTGGAACCGCAAGCTCGGACCACCTCCGTCGCGCGCGAGCTGTGCGACGACCGCGGACAGGTTCCCCCCGGCACTGTCACCGGCCACCGCGAGGCGCGTGGCGTCGGCGCCGAGCTCGGATGCATGCTCGTGCACCCAGCACAGCGCGGCGTACGCGTCGTCGACAGCCGCGGGGAACCGGTGCTCGGGGGCCATCCGATACTCGACCGACACGACGACCGCGTCGGCACCGTCGGCGAGCACCCGGCAGATCCCGTCGTGGGTCTCGAGCGAGCCCAGGACCCAGCCGCCACCGTGGTAGTAGACGATCACGGGCTTCGCGCTGCTGCCGGCCGGCCGGTAGCAGCGCACGCGGATCTCCTTGGCCGGGCCGGGGATCACACGGTCTTCGACGTTCGCGACGGCCACCGAGCCCGGGAGCGCCATCGCGTCCATGAGGTTGCGGATGGCCTGGGGATCCGTCTCCGGCGTCAACTCACCGAGCCCGGCCGCGTCGATCATCTCGATGACGACGGCTGCCTGCGGGTCCAACGGCATCTCAGCGCTCCTCGTTCGTCGGCCAACCAGACTCGCGCAACCGGGCGGCCAGGTCCCGAAGCGCCCTCCCGCGGTGCGAGATCGCATCCTTCTCGCCCGGCGCCATCTCGGCAAAGGTGCGTCCACCGCCCTCGGGGACGAAGACGGGGTCGTACCCGAACCCGTTGCCGCCCCGCGGCGCGTCGGCGATGACGCCCTCGACCTGGCCCTGTGCGATCACTTCGGATCCGTCGGGACTCGAGAGGACGACCACGGTGACGAAGCGAGCAGTGCGCGGCCTGTCGGGTCGGACCGCGAGGTCTCGCAGCAGCCTGACGACGTTGTCCTCGTAGGTCGCGTTGTCACCCGCGTACCGTGCGCTGCGCACACCGGGTGCGCCATCGAGTGCGTCGACCTCGAGCCCCGTGTCGTCGGCCAGGGTGGGCATGCCCGTGGCCGCGCCGAGCGCCTTCGCCTTGAGCCGGGCGTTATCCAGGAGGGTCGCTCCGGTCTCCTCCACCTCCGCGACCTCACCCGGTCGGGGCACGAGCTCGAGATCGAGACCCGCCGTCGCGAGAACGGCCCTCAGCTCGCGCGCCTTGTCGGGATTGGCAGTCGCGAGCACGACACGGTACGTCACCGGCCGCGCGCGGGTGGCGGGACCGCGATCATCTCGCGCTGCAAATCGAAGATCTCCCCGATCCCGAGCTCCGCGAGCCGAAGCAGCTCGTCGAGCTCCGAACGGCTGAACGCCATGCCTTCCGCGGTGCCTTGCACCTCGATGAACTTGCCGGCGCCGGTCATGACGACGTTCATGTCGACCTCCGCGCCGGCGTCCTCGGCGTAGTCGAGGTCGAGGCTCGGGAGCGCGCCCACCACGCCCACCGAGACCGCGGCGCACAGATCGGTGATGGGATGCGCGGCGAGGGTGCCCGCCGCCACGAGGCGGGAGCACGCGTCGTGCAGCGCGAGGAACCCGCCGCAGATCGCGGCGGTGCGTGTGCCACCGTCGGCTTGCAGCGCGTCGCAGTCCACGACGATCTGGTGCTCCCCCAGCACCACGAGATCAGTCACGGCACGCAACGACCGGCCGATCAGGCGCTGGATCTCCTGGGTCCGACCGCTCTGCTTGCCCCGCGCCGCCTCCCGGTCGACCCGCTCGGCGGTCGAACCAGGCAGCATCGAGTACTCGGCGGTCACCCAGCCCTGGCCCTTGCCGCGCAGCCACGGTGGCACCCGCTCCTCCACGGACGCGGTGCACAGCACCCGGGTCCGGCCCATCTCGACGAGCACCGAGCCCATCGCGAGCTCGGTGAAGTCACGGGTGAACGCGACCCGGCGCAGCTCGTCGGGCTCGCGCCCGTCCTTGCGGATCCCCATTGCGTGCCCTCTCCCCGACGTGTCGTCTTCCGATGTGTCCCCCCGGCCGGCCGCCGGCGCCTCCTAGACCTCAAGAGTGAGGTGTGGCACCGCGATCGCGACCGGGGCGCCGAACGCCTCCGATCCTTCCGCAGCGGAGCGCTCAGGGTCGACCTCGGGCCACAGATGCGTGAGCACGAGCCGCTCGGCGGCCGCGGCCCAAGCGGCCTCCCCGGCCTCGCGCGCCGAGAGGTGGATCGGCGTCGGCCGGTGCTCGTGGAGGTACGACGCCTCGGAGAGCACCAGGTTCGCGGCGGGGGTGAACGCCGAGACCGACCAGTCGGGACCGGTGTCGGAGGTGTAGACGAGTCGACGACCGCCGGCCGTGGCCTCCACCGCGAAGGTGGGCGGGGGGTGGTCCGTGCGTGAGAAGCACAGGTCGACGGCACCGATCGCGACGGCGTCGCCGTCGTAAACGTCGGTCCACTCGAAGGTCTGGCCCCAGCTGCTCACCAGCGCGCCGAGCCGGTGGCGCGCCCGCTCCGGCGCGAACACGGGCATGCTGTCCTGGACACGGCCGTACCGCATCATCACGTGCAGCCCGTACAGGTCGACACAGTGGTCGGGGTGCTCGTGGGTGATCACCACCGCGCTCAGGGCGCCGGGATCGACGTGCTCTTGCAGCGTGGCAAATGAGCCGTTGCCGCAGTCGAGCCAGATCGCGGTGTCGCCCTCGCGCAGCAGGTACCCGCTGCACGGGCCACTCCGGGCCGAGGCATACGAGCCCGACGCGCCGAGGACGGTCAGCTCCATCGCCACTCCCCGACCGTGCCGACCTCGGGTCCGAGGAACCGGGTACCCAGGCGGCGGAAGGTGGCGACGTCGCCCGAGGTGAGGAACTCGTGCGTGGGCGCGCCCTCGTCGACGCCGGCGACGTCGCCGAGCTCGGCGCGCACCTCGAACGCAGTCTCGTCGGCGCTGGAGACGAGCACGACGTCGCGCCCCATCACGTCGGCGATGGTCCGAGCCAGCAACGGGTAGTGGGTACAGCCGAGGATCAGAGTGTCGACGTCGGCCGCGCGCACCGGGGCCAACAGGCGCTCCGCGAGCACGTGGACCTGGTCCGACTCGGTGTCGCCGGCTTCGACGAACTCGACGAAGCCCGGGCACGCGGCACACTCCAGCTCGATGTCGAGCTCGCGGGCCGCCTGCTGGTACGCGCCGGAGGCGATGGTCCCGACCGTGCCGATCACCCCGACCCGGCCGGTGCGCGTCGCGCTCGCCGCAGCTCGTACGCCGGGCTCGACGACACCGACGACGGGGACCTCGTAGCGCTCCCGCAGCGCGGGCAGCGCAGCCGAGGCCGCGCTGTTGCACGCGACCACGAGCATCTTCACGCCGCGATCGGCGAGCAGGTCGCCGATCTCCAGTGCGTGCTTGCACACCTCGTCGGCCGGCTTGGGCCCGTAGGGGAACCGACCCGTGTCGCCGAAGTAGACGGTCGGCTCGTGAGGGAGCAAGTCGATGAGCGCCCGGAGCACCGTGAGCCCACCCAGGCCCGAGTCGAACACGCCGATCGGCCGCCGCGCTTCGACCGACGCGGCGTGGCTGGCGGGACCGGCAGGCTCCATCGAGGTCACGCTACCGGCGGGCGCCGGCTCGCCGGAGCCGGTCCGCCACCGCGGCGCCGATGCCGTGCCCTGCCGGCGGGACCGCCAGCACCACATCGAGACCGAGATCGTCGGCCCGTCGCAGCGCGACGTACAGGACCCGGGCGTACTCCTCGACGCTCGTCGGCGTGGCCAACGTCACGATCACCTCACCACCCCCCTCCCGGTTTGTGTGCGAGAAAGCGGTATCCGCTCCTCGACGCACAATCTCGGGGGGGTAGGAACGGAGGTCCGAGGCGAGGGCGAGGACGCCGACGCGACGACCGTGGGCGCGCAGCTGCTCGGCGCGGTCCGCCAGCCCGGCGGCGCGCGTGGTCTCGACCCGGGCACGTGGCGCGTAGTGCGCCTCCAGGGTGCCGGGCGCGCGGGTCGCCCCACCAACCGGCAAATCGTGGCCGACCAGCTCGGCCAGCCGCTCGCGGGTCAAACCGCCCTCCCGCAGGATGCGCGGCTCGGCACCCGAGCAGTCCACGATCGTGGACTCCACCCCCACCCGGCAGGCGCCGCCGTCGAGCACAAGGTCGACGTCGTCGCCCAGCTCGGTGCGTACGGCCCCGGCGGTCGTGGGACTGACACGCCCGAACCGGTTCGCGGACGGTGCCGCGATCCCGGAACCGAACGCGTCGAGCAGCTCGAGCGCGAGCGGGTGCGCGGGCACCCGGAGCCCGACCGTGTCGAGGCCCCCGGTGGCCTCGTCCGGCACCGAAGGGGCGCGCCGGAGCACGAGAGTGAGAGGACCGGGCCAGCACGCCGTCGCCAAAAAGCGAGCCAGCTCGGGTACGTCGATCGCCCAGCCATACAGCTGCTCCACCCGGGCCAGGTGCACGATGACGGGGTGCTCGGCAGGCCGTCCCTTCACCGCGTAGAGCCGGCGGAGCGCAGCCGGGTTGGTCGCATCCGCCCCGAGGCCGTAGACGGTCTCGGTCGGGAACGCCACGAGCCCCCCGGCGCGCAGGATCTCGACCGCGCGCTCGTCGTCGGCGGCGTGCTCGAGCCTCGGACGATCGGCGCGGGTCACCAGTAGTTGATGCGGGAGGCGCGCTCCTCGACGACGTCGAGGTCGTCGGTCCAGGCGCCGGACGACAGGTACTTCCAACCGCCGTCGGGAAGCAGCGTGACGATCGTGCCGGAATCCATCCGAGCCGCGGCCTTGGCCGCGCCCGCGACGGCAGCACCCGACGAGATCCCCGCGAACACGCCGCACTCGTCGAGCAGCCGACGGGTCCACTCGATCGAGTCCCGGTTACGCACGATGATCTTGCGGTCGAGGACCTCGGGGCTGAAGATCGGCGGAACGAACCCGTCCTCCAGGTTGCGCAGGCCCTGCACAAGCTCACCCGCGGGCGGCTCCACCGCGACCACCTGCACCCCGGGCTTGCGCTCCTTGAGGTAGCGCCCCACCCCCATCAGCGTGCCGCTGGTCCCCAGGCCCGCGACGAACACGTCGACCTCGGGACAGTCGCGCCAGATCTCGGGTCCGGTGCCCTCGTAGTGCGCGAGCGGGTTCGCCGGGTTCCCGTACTGATAGAGAAACACGTAGCTCGGCTCCGCGGCCGCGATCTCCTGAGCCCGCCGGATCGCTCCGTTGCTGCCCTCCCCACCCGGGCTGAGTGTGACCTCGGCACCGAAGATCTCGAGCAGCTGGCGGCGCTCGACGCTCACGTTCTCCGGCATCACGACGCGCAGGCCGTAGCCTCGCAGGCGCGCGACGAGCGCGAGACCGATCCCGGTGTTGCCCGACGAGGGCTCGAGGATCGAGTCGCCGGGCTTCAGCGTGCCGTCCTTCTCGGCCAGCTCCACCATCTTGAGCGCGATGCGGTCCTTCGCGCTCCCGCCGGGGTTCTGTCCCTCGAGCTTCGCGTAGATGCGCACGCCGGGGTTCGGGCTGAGGGCGTGGATCCCCACGAGCGGGGTGTCGCCGATGAACTCGAGGATCGACTCGTACCTCATGGCGCGGCCACCGCTAGCCGCCGGCAACGGCAGGAAGGATGGAGACGACGTCGCCCTCGTCGACCTTCGTGTCGAGCGCGTCGAGGTACCGGATGTCGTCGTCGTTGAGGTAGACGTTGACGAACTTGTGCAGCGCACCGCCGGCGTCGACGAGCTGACCCGACAGACCGGGGAAGCGCTCGGTGAGGTCCGAGAACACCGCGCCGACGGTGTCGCCCTCGGCGGTCACCGACGGGGCGCCGTCGGCGTGGGGGCGCAGAAGCGTGGGGAGACGGATCTCGACGGCCATCACGTCAGGCTACAACTCCGACCTCGAAGGTCGGCATTCCCCGGTCGTCTATCCCGCCTCCAGCACCACCTGGCACTCGGCGATCGCGCCGTCGCGGATCCGGAACGCCCGCAGCGTCGGCGCCTCGTCCCGCAGCGAGACGATCACGTAGACCCACATCGGGTCGACGGCTTGACGCACGTCGGTCGGCGACGGGTACGCGTCCGTGTGGGTGTGGGAGTGCCAGACGCCGACGATCTCGTGTCCGCGCGCCTCGGCCTCACGCGACGCCCGGAGGAAGTCCTTACCGTCGACGGTGTAGGTGCGCGACGACGCGTCGGCGTTGCGGGCCGGGTACACGCCGCTGACCGCGCCGGTGGCCTCACCCCCGGCGACCGGGCCGACGAGCAGTCCGCATGCCTCGTCGGGCAGGCCGTGGTAGCAGTGCCCCACGACGCGCTGGTACTGAGAGGCGGTCAGCCGCAGCAGCGGCAGGGCGAACCCGCTCATCACTCGTCGTTTTCGGAACGATGCAGTCCGCATGGCGAGCCGATTCGTGCCGAGAACGCGGGCAGCGCGCTCATGAGGTCTTGGCGTCCTGGATGGCGCGCCAGACGCGCTCGGCCGTGAGCGGCATGTCGATGTGGCGCACGCCGAGATGCGACACCGCGTCGACGACCGCGTTCTGCAACGACGGCGTGGAGCCGATCGTCCCGGACTCGCCGATGCCCTTGGCGCCCAGCGGATTGAGTGGCGTGGGGGTCTGCGTGTTGCTCGCCTCGAAGCTCGGGAGCTCGGCGGCGCTCGGCATCGCGTAGTCCATGAGGTTCGCGGTGAGCGGGTTGCCGTCGTCGTCGTAGAGGAACCTCTCCCACAGCGCCTGCGCGGCACCCTGCGCGATGCCACCGTGCTGCTGGCCGGCCACCAGCAGCGGGTTGAGGATCCGGCCGCAGTCGTCGACCGCGACGTGGCGCAGGTGCTCCACCCGCCCGGTCTCCGTGTCGACCTCCACGACCGCCACATGCGCGCCGAACGGGTAGCTGGCCTCACCCTGGTTGAAGTCGAGCGCGTGCGCGAGCGCGGGCTCCATCCCCTCGGGCAGGCGAGCCGGGTCCTTCGCCGCGACGGCGAGCTCTCCCCACGACAGCGCGCCCGCGGGGACGCCGGCGACGCCGAGACGACCGTCGTCGTGCACGACGATGTCGTCGACGTTGGCCTCGAGCAGGTGCGCGGTGAGGGCCTTGGCCTTCGCGAGCACCTCCTCGCTCGCCTTGTACAGCGCGCTCCCGCCGATCTGCAGGGAGCGTGAGCCCATCGTGCCGGTGCCGCGAGGTACGAGCGTGGTGTCGGCCTGGACGAGCGTGACCTTCTCCATCGGGATGCCGAGGAGCTCCTGCACGATCATCGAAAACGCCGTCTCGTGGCCCTGGCCGTGCGCGGAAGTGCCCACGGTCGCGGTGACCGACCCGTCGTCGTGCACCTCGATCGCCCCGTACTCCTGGAACAGTCCGCCCGCAGTGACCTCGACGTAGGCGGCCACGCCGATGCCGAGCTGCTTCACGTCGCCCCGGGCGCGGCGAGCGGCCTGCTCGGCGCGCAGCTCCTCGTAGCCCGCGACCCGGCAGGCCTCGTCGAGCGCCCTGGCGTACTCACCGACGTCGTAGTTCGAGCCTGTGACGGTGGTGAGCGGGAACGCCTCGGGCGGGAGGAAGTTGCGTCTGCGAATCTCCACCGGGTCGATGCCCATCTCCTCGGCCGCCATATCGAGGATGCGCTCGAGCATCGCCGTCGCCTCGGGTCGGCCGGCGCCACGGTACGCGGCCGTCGCGGTGGTGTTGGTCGCCGCGCTCCAGGCGTTGCACTCCACCTTCGGGATCACGTAGGTGCCCTGGGCCATCGTGCGCGTGAGGAACGGGAGGAACGCGCCGACCGACGGGTACGCGCCGCCGTCGCAGTAGATCTTGGCCCGCAGGCCGACGATCGTGCCGTCGGCGCGAAGGCCCATCTCGACGTGCTGGACCTGAGCCCGGCCCTGAGTCATCGCGACCATGTTCTCCGAGCGCGTCTCGGTCCACTTGACCGGCCGCCCGAGCTCAAGAGCGATCTTCGCGGTCACGGCGTACTCGACGTACATCCCGGCCTTCGCCCCGAAGCCGCCGCCGACCGCGGGCGCCACCACGCGCAACTGATCGTCGGTCAGGCCCACGGCCGCGGCAATGGGGCCGACGATCCCGTGCGCGGCCTGGGTCGGTACGTGGCACAGGAGGCCGCCCGCGTCGGTGGGCTCGACGACAATCCCATTGCACTCCATGGGCACCGCGGCGAGGCGCTGGTTCACGAACCGGCCGGCGACCACGACGTCGGCGCCCTCGAGCACCGTCGCGTCCTCGCCGAACTCGAACGCCATGGCGAGGTTGCTCCCGTGCTCGGGGTGCAGCACCACGGCGCCGTCGACGAGGGCGGCCTCAGGGTCGACGACTGCCGGCAGCGGGTCATAGTCGACGATCACCTGCTCGGCCGCGTCGACCGCCTGTGCGCGCGTCTCCGCAACGACCACCGCGACGGCGTCGCCGACGAACCGAACGCGATCGGTCGCGAGCGGGGGACGGGCGAAGGTCGCCGGCAGCATGATGAACCCCTGGATCGGGTCGAGCTTGAGGTCGGCCGCCGTGTAAACCGCGACGACTCCGGGCATCGCGACCGCCTCGGAGACGTCGATCGACTCGACGGTGGCGTGCGCGATGGTCGAGCGCACGAACACGACGTGCAGGAGGGCTTCGACGGCGAGGTCGTCGAAGTAGCGGGCTCGGCCCTCGAGGATCGCGGGGTCCTCCCGGCGCAGGACGGCGTTGCCGAGGATCGATCCGGATGTGGCCATGGGTGCTCCTTGTCCCGACGCGGCGAGTCGCGGCCGTGCCACGGTGTGTCGCGGCCGAGGCTCGCCGCAATCTAACCGGGTGCCGCGACCCGTTCGGGTGGCCCGAGGAGCGTCGTGTCGGGGCCGGGCCCGGCCATGAAGCGGCGGACGTCCTCACCGATCACCCGCCGGCCCTCGTCGGAGTCGTAGAAGCGGTGGTCGAGGTCGGCGCGGGTCGCGAAGCCGAGCCGCGCGACCCCGTCGACCTCGTCGTCCACCTCGTAGTCGCCGGCCTCGCCGCCGGTGATCAGCGCTTCGACGACCACGCACTGGCGGTAGTCCGCGAGCCCTTCGTGGTGGGCCAGCGCGAGCGGCCTGTGCCGGTACAGCCAGTGCTCGACGAACCCGGCATGGTCGAGGTCGGGGTGGCGACGCATCAGCGCGGTCATCGTCACCGCGCAGGCCTCGGTCGCGGTCCGCGGCGCGTGCTCCTCCACCCGCCAGGCCCGGACCCGCGAGCCCAGGCTCCGGAGCGCGGCCGGGGCCACGGGGTCCTCGCCCCGCAGCAGGACACCGAATGGCCTGCCGGCGCCGTAGCGACCCTGGTCGTCGAGCGCCCTCTGCACGGTGAGGCCGTCGCCCCGGAGCTCGGCGAGCGCCTGCCCGTCGGGGTCCCAGATCGCGGCCAGCCAGGTCACGCCGGGGATCGTAGGCTCCGAGCATGACCAGCGGGCCGGTGATCGTCGAGGCGGCGCTGAACGGGATCACGCACCCGGGTCACAACCCGCGGGTGCCGGTCGGTCCCGACGAGCTCACCGTCGCGGCGATCGACTGCGTCGACGCCGGCGCGACCGTCGTGCACACCCACGCGCACAACCTGGGTGCTCCCGCCGACGGGCTGACCGACGCCTACGCCGAGTGCTACCGGGCGGTGCTCGCCGAGCGCCCCGGGACGATCCTCTACCCGACGACCGGCCTCGGGGCGAGCGCCGCCGACCGGTACGCACACGTGGCCCGGCTCGCGAGCGAAGGTCTCGTCCGGGCCGCCTTCGTGGACCCCGGCTCGGTGAACCTCGGCGGCGCCGGACCCGACGGCCTGCCCCCGCCGATCGAGTACGTGTACGCGAACACGTTCGCGGACACCCGCTACGCGTTCGACCTCTGCGTGGCACACGGGCTCGCGCCGAGCGTGGCGGTGTTCGAGCCCGGGTTCCTGCAGGTCGTGCTCGCGTACCGCGAGGCAGGGGCGCTCCCGGCGGGGACGCTGGTCAAGCTGTACTTCGCGGCCGGCGGGTACCTCACCCCCGGCCGGCCCCTCTGGGGGGTGCCACCGATCGCCGAAGGGCTCGACCTGTACCTCGCGATGCTCGAGGGGACCGGGATCCCGTGGGCGATCGCCGTCGTCGGCGCGGCGGCGCTCGACTACCCGATCACGCGCGCGGCGCTCGAGCGCGGCGGGCACCTGCGGATCGGCCTCGAGGACGAGCCGGAAGGTCCGGCCAACGACGAGATCGTGCGTCGCGCAGCGGACCTGTGCGCGACGGTAGGCCGGCCGATCGCCACACTTCCCGAGACCGAGCGGATCCTCGGCCTGCCCTGACAGCCGCACGCGCTCAGGCGCGGACGAGCTCCAGCACGTCCCGGGTGACCACGCTGACCACGCGCTCGACCCGCAGGCCCGCGCGCGCGGCGAGCTGCTCGTACTCCACCCGCGTGCGTTCGCGGCCCCGACCGGTGAGGACGAGCATCATCAGGTCGGCATAGCGCGCCGGGTGCAGCACGTCGGACGTCGGCAGGATGGCCTCGAGGAGCAGCAGCCGTGCATCGGTCGCCATCGCGTCACGCGTCGCGCGGAGGATGCGCACACACGCGTCGTCGTCCCAGTCGTGGACGATCGACTGCATGACGTAGCAGTCGCAACCGCCCGGCACCGTGGCGAAGAAGTCGCCGCCGACCACCTCGACCCGATCGGCGACGCCGTGGTCACGGAGCACCGGTGGCGCGTTGAGCACCACGCGAGGGAGGTCGAAGAGGACGCCGTCGAGATGCGGGTGGGCGGCAAGCACGGTCGCGAGGAGCGCACCGGTTCCGCCCCCGACGTCGCAGATTTGCCGGATGCCGGAGAAGTCGTAGCCCGCGGCGAACATCGGGGCCGTGAACCGAGACGCCCCCGCCATCGCCGCGTCGAACAGGCCGCCGAGCTCGGGGCGATCCTCCATGAGCTCGAAGAACGACGTCCCGAACGCGGCCTCCGTCCCCGACCGCCCTGTGCGCACGGCTCCCGGGAGCTCGTTCCAGATCGATCCCGTCCAGTCGGCGCCCATGAACCGGGCCCAGTCCCGCAGCGAGTCGGGATGGTCGCGGCGCAGGTGGTCGGACGCAGCGTTGTTCGCCCACCGATCCCCTCGCGCCCGGCGGAAGTAGCCGAGCGAGACCAGGAGCCCGAGGAGCCGTGCGAGCCCGTCGGGGTCAGCGGGCACTCGCGCCACGAGCTCGGCGGTGCTGCACGGACCGTCGGCGAGCGCATCCGCCACGCCCAGCTCGGCGGCGGTGCCGAGCGCCTTGGTCTCGATCAACCCGAACGTCCCCTCCAGCACCCGGACCGACGGCGGGACGATGCCGCGGTAGACGCGGGCCAGCCGGTCGCGCAGCGCGAGCAGCGCGCTCACCGCCGCCGCGGGCGGCATGCGCCGCCTCATGGCGCGACGACGCGGTGCTCGATCGCGCCGATCCCGTCGATCTCGACGCGCACGAGATCGCCGGGTGCCAGGTATCGCGGTGGGTCCATCGCGTGCCCGACGCCCGGCGGCGTACCGGTGAACAGCAGGTCGCCGGGCTCCAGCGTGATCGCCTCGGTCGTGAACGCGATGAGGCGCGCCACGGAGAAGAGCATGTTCGCGGTCGTGTCGTCCTGGCGGACCTCGCCGTTGACCAGCCCGCGGATGCGCAGGTCCTGCGGGTCGGGGATCTCGTCGGCCGTGACGATCCACGGCCCGGTCGGTGCGAACGTGTCGAGTGACTTGCCGCGCACCCACTGCGTGTCACCGAACTGAAGGTCGCGCGCCGACACGTCGTCGCCACACGCGTACCCGAGCACGTGGTCAAGGGCCCGCTCTTCCGCGACACCCTTGGCGGTGCGCCCGATCACGACCACCAGCTCGGCCTCGTAGTCGAGCGCGGACGTGATCGACGGCAGCACCACGTCGTCACGCGGCCCGACGACCGCATTGGCCCATTTCGCGAACAGCTGGGGTCGGTCGGGCACCACGGAGCCCGTCTCCCTCGCATGCTCGGCGTAGTTGCGCCCGACGCACACGACCTTGCCCGGCCTCGGGACGGGAGCCACGAGCTCGAGCTCCTCTAGTGCGCCGAGGCGGGAACCGGCATCGAGTGCAAAGAGATCGGCACCGGCATCGCGCACCTTGCCCCCGTCGTCGACGACGCCGTGACGCAGGCTCCCGTCCTCCGTGCGGTAGCAGACGATCTTCACCAAACCTCTTCGTGAACGTCGTTGGTACGCGGCTCGGCACGCTATCGAAGGCTCACCGCCTTCGCCGACGCCGGCTGCTCGCCGACAACCGTGAGGCCGAGCTGGCCGAGCATCCAACCGCTCACGTAGCGGGCGCCATAGCCACGGAAGTGCACTCCGTCCGGCCGCAGAGGCTCGCCGTCGACGAGGGTGCGGCAGCTCTCGAAGTCCGTGGGACATACGAAGCGCGCGAGGTCCACGAGTCCGACCGCAGGATGAGCACTCACGTACTCGTACACGGCCGTGTTGGTGCAGTCCGTCGACTCGGCACTGCGACGTTGGTCCTCGAGCGGACCCCAGTAGCGCGAGTAGGGCGCGGTCACGAGCACCACGCGCGCGCCCTTGGCTCCGAGCTGCGCGACTGCGCCGTCGAGTCCCCGCCGGTACCAGGGAGCGAAGCCGGCCTGACACGGCTGCAGCCAGATCCCGTCGTAGAGATAGGCAGTCACGCCGGCATCCCCCACCAACAACAGCACCGTGTCGGGACGGAAGGTGGCGACGTCGTGACGCCAGCCGTCTGTGCAGTGGATCGTCTGGTGGCCCGCGTCGCGATCACCGAATCGCGCTTGATCGGCATCGGGAAACGTGCACGAGAACCGACCGCGGTTGAGCACCACCGAGGGAGGACTTGTCACGAGCTGTGCCAGTCCCTCGCCGGCGAGCATGTTCGCGACCGAGTTTCCGGCGACCATCACGCGCTGTGCGTTGCGCTGAGACGCTAGCCGGGCGGCCCGCCTCGGAGCGACGATGCCTTGCTGCAGGGCGGTCGTCGGCGGCGCATACCGCAACGTCGTCGCGATGCAGAGCACGACGAGGGCGGCGGCGGAGGCGGGAGTCAACCACCGAAGCGTCGAAGCCGAGAACGCACCGTACCGAATCGGGCGCTCGACGAACCGATACGAGAGCGCCGCGAGCGAGAGCGTCACTGCGAGGCGGACGGCGAGCAGGGGTCACCCATCGAGCCCGACACGCTTCTCGTCGAGGTACACGTAGAGCGGCCAGTGGTACAGGTACGCGCCGTAGCTGATGAGCCCGAGCCCGACGAGCGGACGGAGCTCGAAGGCGCGGGCGAGGGGCCCGCGTACCGGGTGCGCTGCCGACGCGACCACGGCAGCACCGGCGAGGCCACAGAGGAGAAGCCCGCCTTGGTAGAGCAGCGGGCCGCTCAACCGGGTCCACGCGACGGCAAGGGCCGCGACGGCGACGAATGCGACCATCTCGAGTCGCCTACGGCCACCCCGGGTCCGAACCGGACCACGCCAGGCGAGCCATGCAGCGAGCGACGCGCCGAACAGGATCGCCGGCGCTCGGGTGTCGGTGCCGTAGTAGACGCGGTTCGCCTCGCCGATGCCGAGCGCGAGGATCGCGCAGCTGCCAGCCAGCCCCAGGGAGAGCGCGAGCATGCGCCGGGCAGTCGAGGATCCGTCTGCGCGCGAAGCCGAGCGGCGTCGGCCCCAGGCAAGGACGGCGCCGAAGACCAGCGGCCACACCAGGTAGAACTGCTCCTCGATCGCGAGGCTCCAGGTGTGCTGGAGCGGCGAGGGGACGAGGAACAGCTCCCAGTAGCTCGACCCGCCGAAGACCGCGCGCCAGTTCGCCACGTAGCCGAGCGTGGCGAGTGCCTCCCCCCTGATCCGCTCGAGCTCCGCGGGTTCGGCAACGAGCACCGCGTACAACGCGACGCCCGCGAGCATCAGGAAGAGGGCAGGCAGCAGCCTCCTGGCGCGCCGCGCCCAGAAGCCGGCGAACGAGATGCGGTCGGTGGCACGGCTCTCGGTCAGCAGGAGCGCCGTGATCAGGAAGCCCGAGAGCACGAAGAACAGATCGACGCCGAGGAACCCACCCTCGAGCCGCCCGCCATGGAACACGAGCACCGCGGCAACGGCCGCGCCACGGACGCCGTCCAAAGCGCGGATGCGCGCGACAGGATGCCCCTCGGCACGGCTCCCCCCAGCCATGGCCCATGGTCCCACAAGAGCCCTGTCGCCGGTACCCTCGCTGCCGATGTCCCGCCGTGGCGACCAGCTCGTGATCTCGAACCGCAAGGCCCGCCACGACTACCACGTGCTCGACGTGTGGGAGTGCGGGATCGTGCTCCAGGGCGCCGAGGTGAAGTCGCTACGGGAGGGCAAGGGCAACCTCCAGGACGCCTACGCGCGCGTCGAGGACGGCGAGGTCTGGATGCACGGCATGCACATCTCCCCGTATGCCTTCAGCCGCGGGGAGCTCGACCCGGTCCGCAAGCGCAAGCTCCTGCTGCACCACCGCGAGATCGAGGACGTGCGTCAGCGAACGCAGGAGAAGGGCTTGACGCTCGTCCCGCTGCGCGTCTACTTCAAGGACGGGCGGGCCAAGGTGGAGCTGGCCCTGTGTCGGGGCAAGAAGCTCTACGACAAGCGCCAGACCCTCGCCGAGCGCGACGCGAAGCGCGAGGTGGAGCGAGCACTGAAGTCCCGAGGCCGCGCGGACTGACCTCAGACCCGGTTCTCGGACTCCCGGGACGCCGGCCCTCTGTTCATCCCGCCTATTTGGGTGGCGCGCTGGATGTCGGTGAGGGTGAGGATGCCGACGAGGTCTCCCGCCTCCAAAACGAGGACGACGGGGAGCAGTCCCTGGCCCACGCGCTCGACGACGTCGAGGATCCGCTCGTCGAGTCGGGCCGTTGCCACCATCGAGAGCGGAACGGCGACGTCCGACACCCGAGTGCGTGCGCGCAGGTCTGCCGCGACGCGGCTCAGCGCGTCGAGGGTGACCACCCCGCCGATGCTGCCGTCCCAGAGCTGGACGGGCAGCACCCGGTGCCGAGGGGGGACGAGCTGCGCGTCGTGTGCGAAGGCGTCGACGGTCTGCCATCCCCGCACGGTCTGCGGGTCGGGCGTCATGGCCTCGCGGACGCGCCGGTCGCCGAGCGCGCCGACCGTCAGTGCATACCGGCGCTCGGCTCCGGCCGCGTTGAACACGAACCAGCCGATGAGCGCGGTCCACAGCGAGAGAAACGGGATCGCGAGGAACGTGCCAACGACGCCACCTGCGATCAGCGCGACGCCGACGACCTGCCCGGCGCGGGTCGCCGCGACGTCGGCGCGGGTGCGGTCGCCGTGGAGCCTCCAGAGCAGCGCCGCGAGGATGCGACCGCCGTCGAGCGGCGCGGCGGGGATCAGGTTGAAGACCGCTAACACGCCGTTTACCAACGCGAGCCACGCGAACGCCGACAACACGAGCGTGGAGGCACCCAGCGCACCCAGCGCGGCGAACACACCGAGGAACGCGGCGCCGAGCGAGAGGCTCATCGCCGGGCCGGCGGCGGCGATGCGCAACGCCGCACCCGCGTTCGGCATCTGGCCACCGAGCTGGGCGACCCCACCGAGGAGCCAGAGCGTGATGCCCTGCACCTTCATGCCGTTGCGCCGTGCGATCACCGAGTGGGCGATCTCGTGGGCCAGCAGCGACGCGAAGAACACCACGACCGTGGCGATCGCAACGGCCCACAGCCACGGATCGCCCTGACCGCCGGTCAGCCCGAGCGCGAGCAGACCCATGATGACCAGCAGGGACCAGTGGAACCCCACCTGGATGCCGGCAACCCGGCCCAACCGGATCGATCGCATGTGCACCTCCCGGGCGCTCACCCGGGGCAACGCCCGCACATGCCGGCGCGTTCCCACCCCTGGGATCTCGCCGGGAATGCCCGTGGCCCCCGGGGCGTACACTGTGCCAGTCGCCCCTCGCACCGGGGCGGCACTGACAAGGGGGTGCGTGGCTTCGATTCTGGGGATCGAAGTGGGTGAAGCGAGCCGACGTCGCCGGATCGTCGCGAAAGAGCCGGCACACTGAACACTTGCCGAGGACAACCTCGCACTCGCCGCCTAGGAATAGGTAGCGCGTCTTACCCGGCCCAGCCGCTCGGCCGGAACCGGGACGTCATAAAGAGCGGCTCACCGCCGGGACGGGCCCCGTGGCCCGGCGGGACATCGCAGCGGGGCTGGGACCCACGCAGGCCGCCGGTGGGCGGCGCGGGTCCGAGACCAACCCATCGGCTGCGCTCGGAGAAGCCCCACCAAGGACTCGGAAGACGGGGGTTCGACTCCCCCCACCTCCACCACCGTCCGGCTCCGGTCCCGAGGGCCGGTCCGGTCGTCACCGCTCGGCACGATCGACGCGCTCGGTGGCCACGACGTCGCGGGGCGGGTGTTTGCCGCGACCGCGGGCCGACTTGGACGGTCTCGTCCCCTTTGCGTCGCGGCGGGCCCGCGTCTAGCCTTTCCCGGGCACATTGGCGGAGCGGGCAGCGCTGGGACGCGACAACTCCGACGACGCGACCGCGCGGACGTCGGGCGGCACCTCGAACACGGTCCGGGATGCGGGCCGGGGTGTCGGCACAGATGGCCACCGAGCGTGGCCGGACCCCCGGCACGACCGTTCCCGCCACCGAGAAGGACGGGGACAACGATGGCGGGACGTGGGCGGAGCACGGCGATGCGGGCGGTCACGCTCCTCGGGCTGACGGGGATCGTGGCGGCGGGGATGCTGGCGACCGCACCGGCCGCGCACGCGGTGCAGCCCTCCCCCGGGCACACGAAGCTGCCACCGGAGACGCCGCGCACGAACGTCCCACGGATCACCACCGGCGAGATCACCGACCTCGAGTACATCGGCAACCGCGTGTTCATCGCGGGCACCTTCACCTCGATCCGGAACAACACGACCAACAACACGACGACGGTCAACCAGCCCCGGCTCGCGTCCTACAACATCGACACCGGCCTGATCGACACGGGCTTCCGGCCCGTGTTCGGCAGCGGCATCACCGAGATCGAGGCCACCCCCGACGGGACCAAGCTCTTCGTCGTCGGCCGGTTCAACACCGTCAACGGCGTGACCAAGCGCAAGATCGCCTCCATCAACCCCGTCACGGGAGCGACGATCACCGGGTTCACGGCCAACGCGAACGCGGCCGCGACCTCGGTCGAGGCGACGAACACCACCGTGTACGTCGGTGGGCAGTTCACGACCGTCAACAACGTCACGCGGGTCGGCCTCGCCGCGGTCAACGCCAACACCGGGGCGCTCGTCAACGGCTTCGTGAACAACCTCTCGGGCGGCATCGGGGTCGACGGGGCCCTGAGCGTGCAGGCCCTGGCACTGACCCACGACGACTCGAAGCTGCTCGTGGTGCACACCGGCCGCCAGATCGCGGGCCAGGACCGCTACGGGATGGGCCTCATCGACACGCAGACCAACCAGCTGCTCCCCTGGCGCAGCCGGCTCTGGGATGACAACCTGCAGTTCGTCGGTGGCGTCAACCGCATCTACGCGGGCGCGATCGCGCCGAACGACCAGTACTTCGTGGTCGGTAGCGGCTCGGGCGGCGACCGGCCGCCGATCAGCGACACCGCCGTGGCCTACCCGATCGCCGGCGGCGACTTCGTGGAGCCGCTGTGGATCTCGCGCAACTTCGACAGCGTGTACTCGATCGCGATCAGCGAGCAGGCCGTGTTCCTGGGCGGCCACATGAACTACATGGAGTCGCCGACCGCGCCCGATCCGTGGCCGGGCCTCACCACGACCGGGTATGGCCGCGGCCAGGGCCTCGGCGGCTACGGCCTCGGCGACGACATCGTGATCCGCGACCACATCGGCGCGGTCAGCCCGGCCGACGGCAAGGCGCTGCCCTGGGACCCGAGCTCGAACTCGTTCGAGGGCAACAAGGCGATGCTGGTGACCCCGCGGGGTCTGTTCGCCGGCGGCGACGCCACCACCCAGGGCGGCCAGAACGTCGGACGCGTGGCGTTCTACGACTTCAACAGCGTTCCCGCGCCCAACCAGAACGAGACCACGATCGACACCCCGATCAAGGGCCGGGTGGAGCCGCCCGACGAGGAGTTCGTCGTGGAGGGCACGGCGACGGCCACGAGCGGCGTCCGCCGGGTCCGGCTCGAGGTGCTCGACCGCGACACCAACCGGTACCTCCAGGACGACCTGGTCACCTGGGGGAGCTCGAACACGATCGAGACGACCCTCACCACACCCAACGCCACCTCCACCGGCTGGTCGCAGGCGCTGACGATCTCGGGGAACCGCAGGCTCCAGCTCCAGGCCCGCGCCTTCGGGCTCAACGGCACCAGCGACAACACCAAGGCCATCACCAAGATCGAGACGTTCGGCCTCCTCGACGACACGCCGACAACGACGATCTCGGGCCCCTCGGGCAGTGTGATCCCCACGACGACGTTCACGATGACCGGCAGTGCCCAGGACGACGTCGGCGTCGACTCGATCCGGTTCTCGTTCCGGGACGAGCAGAACCGCTACCTCCAGGACGACGGCACGGTCGACGCGATCTACAACACGTTCGCCGGTCTGCCCGACGTCGTCGGGTCACCGAACACGACGTGGTCCTACGAGGTCACGGTGCCCTACGAGGGTGAGTGGACGGTGCAGGCGATCGCCGTCGACACCGCGGGGCAGCCCGACATCCGCAGCGCGGACCGGAGCTGGCTCGTGAGCTCCACTGCGGTCGCGCCCAACGTGGCGATCACCGCACCGGCGGTGATGAACCCGCCGACCGCCGCGTTCCCGCTGACGCTGGCGCCGGGCTCGTCGATCACGTTCGCGGGGTCGGCCTCCGACGACCAGAGCCTCAACCGGGTCGAGATCCGGCTGCGCAACACCGCCACCCGCGAGAACCTGGGCGCCGACGGGACCTGGGGCGAGGACGTGATCCGCGGCTGGCACCGCATCACGCCGTTCAACGTGGGCGGGACGTCCTACAACTGGTCGTACACGACGCCGTTCACCACGGTGCCGGGCCCCTACGAGTTCGAGGTGCGCGCCACTGACAACCTCGACCTCACGACCTCGACGACGAACCGGGGGCTCCTGACGATCAACGTCCAGGTGCCCGGCGACGCGTACCCGGACGGGCTGCTCGACGTGACCGGAACCCTCACCGGGCTCACGAGCCGGCACCTCGACCTGACCGGCCGTGCCACCGACGACATCGGCGTCTCCGCGGTGCGGCTGACGATCCGGGACCGCACGACGAGCCGGTACCTCCAGCCCGACGGCACGATGCTGTCGCAGTTCGCCTACCTGGACGCTACGCTGTCCAGCCCGGGCGCGCTGAGCACCAACTTCGCCCGCTCCGTCGACCTCCCGGTGAACGGCGACTACGACGTCACCGCGTTCGCGTTCGACACGTCGAACCAGCAGGACCCGTCGACGACGGGCGCGACCGCGCGGTACCAGGTCTTCCCCGGGGACCTGCCTCCCACCGTCACCGAGAACCTGCTCGCCCCGACCGAGGGCAACGTGTTCACCGACGGCCGGATCTTCGTGAGCGGCCGGGTCGAAGACGACGTGCAGATCGCGCGGGCCGAGGTGGCGATCCGCGACGCCTTCGGGCGCTACATGGCGTCCGACGGCACGTTCACCAGCACCACGCTCTCGTGGCGCAACGCGTTCCTCAACAGCCCCGGCTCGCCCGGGTCGAACTTCTCGTACACGACGCCGGTGATCCCGGCCGGGGGCTACACCGTGCTCGTCCGCGGCGTGGACCAGAACGGCCAGGGGACGCCCGTGCCGAGCCAGCGCGGCGTCACGGTGACCACACCGGTGAACGCCCCGCCGGTCGCGAGCTACACGATGAGCTGCAACCAGAACGTGTGCACGTTCGACGGCCGCTCGTCGACCGACGAGAACCCGACCACCTTGACGTACTCCTGGACGTTCGGGACCCTGACCAACACCGGTCCGCTGCCGACCCGGACGTTCACGGGCGCGGGCACCTACACGGGCATCC
>VGBT01000026.1 GCA_016870395.1 Actinomycetota bacterium
GCTCTGCGACGTCGCCGACCGCTCGTACGAGGAGATCGCCGCCACGCTCGGGGTGCCGGTCGGTACGGTGCGGTCCCGTCTCCACCGGGGTCGACGCATGTTGCGGGCGGCACTTGTCGCCAGAGGGGTGGTCGTGTGATCGAGCCGGGCGACGACATGCTCTCGGCGTATGCCGACGGCGAGTGCTCCGATGCCGAGCGCGAGGCTGTGGACGCGCGCCTGGCCGACGACGCGACCTGGCGAACCGAGCTCGCCGAGGTGGAGGAAGCACGCACGCTGCTCCGTGCGCTGCCAATCCGGGAGGCGCCACCGGGTTTCTGGGACACGCTGCTCGATCCGAACGCGGGGCCGAGCGCACCCGTCGCACAGGCGCACCGGCGTGGGGCGCGCGCGTTGCGCTGGGTGACTGGTGGCGCCGCGGCCGCGGTGATCGCCGCGGTCCTCCTCCTCCCACACGACTCGCCCGGCGCGCCGTTGGTCGCGCGCGAGTTCGACCAGCACCATGCGATCGAGTCCGTTCGCAGCGAGCCGATCGTCGAGCTGGCCACGGTGGGAGCACCCCTGCGAGCCCACCGATGACCAACTGCTCGGGGCGACCGACCCATCGGCGGCGGCGCGGATGAGTCGAGACGCGCGTCGGCCGGTACGCGGCGCGATGTTGCTGTTCGTGCTGGGCCTCGGCGCGCTCGTGGCCGGCCTGGGTGCTCCGACGGGCCGGGCCTCGGGCTCAGACGCGGAACAGGCGCGGTCCCTGCTCGAACGCGCGCGTTCTGCCGCCCTGCGCTACGACTTCGACGCCGTCATCGTGATGACCTGGCAGGACGGCGCGAGGTCGAGGACCCGACGCGTCGAGGCCAGCGCCCGAGCCGGCGTGCTCCGTCTCGGTGACGGCGAGGTGCTCGGCGACGCCGACCAGCGGGTGGTCGGCAGCGACGACGGCTGGCACGTGCTCTGGGAGGGGAAGGTCGCGCACGGCGGCGTCGACCCGGCACGCAAGTACCTGCTTCGCGTTCGGGAGGACGTCGACTGGGACGGCCGCGCCGCGACCCGTGTGATCGCCGTGCGCCGCGGGCACGGGAATCCGGTCCGCGAGCGCCTCACGTTCGACGACGAGACCGGATTGCTCCTGCGGCGGGTGCAGTTCGACGACGACGAGGAGGTCTGGCGCGACATGCAGGTGATGCTCGCGTCGGTTCCCGTCGCGAGCACGACGCCGCACTCGACCGACCTGCCGGGCCGCGAGCCTCGCGGTCACGCGGTGCTGTCCGTCGCCGACGTCGGCGTCGACGCGCCGCGCCGCTTGGGCGACGGCTTCGAGCTCACGGGGGCCTATCGGCGCGGCAGCGACGGCATGCAGTGGTACTACAGCGACGGCCTCCACGGGATCTCGGTGTTCGAGCGCGACGGCGATCTCGCGTGGGACGAGCTCCCCGAAGGCGGCCGCGACGTCGCGATGGCCGGTACAGACGCGCACCTCTATACGAACGCCGCGGGCACCGGTGTCGTCTGGGCTTCCGACGGCCGGGTCTATACGCTGGTCAGCGAGATCCCATCGCTCGAGGTGGCGGGCGTGATCGCGGATCTCGCGGACGGGGACGAGCCGGGGATGCTGGAGGAGGTCACGCGGTTCGTAACCGCTCCGTTCAGCTGGAGCTAGCCACTCACCGTGCCGACGCGACGGCTGCGCAAGATGCGGCGTCGCTCGCGCTCGGAGGCACCGCCCCACACTCCATGCTCGATGCGGTAGCGCAGCGCGTACTCGAGGCAGTCGACCTGCACCGGGCAGGTGGCGCAGACCTTGCGGGCCTGCTCGACGCCGACGCCGTCGGACGGGAAGAAGAACGACGGGTCCCGGTCACGACACAGGCCGTCGAGCATCCAGGTGTGTTCGGCGTCGTACTCTGGGAGCGGGTAGTCGTCCATCATGGTGATTCAACGGTCCAGCCTGCTCGATGGTTCCTGTGCGGCATGGCTCGTGGGTCACACTTCCCTCAGGGCTGTCTCAGGTGCCCGTGGAACGCTGGAAGCGGAGGATTCGTTCAATGACGACTGACCTGCCGGAGGAGGCGCAGGTGCCCCAGGTCGACGACATCGTAGGCGCCGGGCACCGGAGCCGACCATTTCACGAAGCAGAGGGTCCCGTGAGCGACGCTCCCACCGTCATCGAGCCCAAGATCGAGCCCGCCGGCATCGACGCGGCATCAGTAGCGGCCACCGATACGGCGCCGGCCGAGCGCCTCGAGGTCGTTCTCGACGGACCGCCGCCCTGGCCCGCGTCGACGCCCGACGGCGGGCGGGGTGTGCCGCCGGCGCCGAGTGACCGGGCTCCTTCGGGCTCGCGGCCCGGTGCATGGAAGCTGGTGTTCGTGAGCGCGCTGGTCGGCGCGCTGGTGGGTGGGGCCACGGCGAGTGGGGTGTTCCTCGCCACGAACGACGACGAACCGGGGAGCCGCACGGCACCGGGGAGCGCCACGGTGGTCGGACGTCCGTCCGATGCCGACTCGGGCCCGCCGCGCAACACGTCGGTGATCGGCGAGCCGCAGGACATCCGGGGGATCCTTGCCAAGGTCGAGCCGGCCGTGGTCGCGGTCCGTACGGGCGCGGCGACGAGCGACGCGACAGCGGCCGACGGCGCCGATGGAGGCGCGGGCACGGGGTTTGTGATCTCGTCCGACGGTGTGATCGTGACGAACAACCACGTCATCGAGGGATCCGGCGGTCAGATCGAGGTCGCGTTCGGCGACGGCACCAGCCTCGACGCCGAGGTGCTCGGCGGGTCCGCCGACAACGACCTCGCGGTGCTGAAGGTCGACGGGAAGAACCTCCCGGTCGCGCAGCTCGGCAGCTCCGATTCCCTTGCCGTCGGTGACGAGGTCGTCGCGATCGGCAACGCGCTCGCGCTCGACGGCGGGCTCAGCGTCACTCGCGGGATCATCTCGGCGAAGGGACGCACGGTGCCGGAGGCCGAGACGGGGGCGACGCTCTTCAACGTCTTGCAGACCGACGCGGCGATCAACCAAGGCAACTCGGGTGGCCCGTTGGTGAACTCGGCCGGCGAGGTGGTGGGGATCAACACCGCGCTTGCCGGTGGGAGCCAGAACGTCGGGTTCGCTATCAGCATCGACTCCGCGAAGCAGGTGATCGACGACCTCCGTCAGGGCAAGGAGGTGCGCATCGCGTTCCTGGGCGTCGAGTCCCGGGAGGTCACGCCGGCGCTGGCCCGCGAGCTCGATCTCCTCACGAAGCGGGGTGCGCTGATCCGGAGGACCACCGAGGACTCGGGAGCCGAGGCGGCCGGGCTCGAGGCGAACGACGTGATCGTGGCGATCGACGGGCGGGAGGTCGCCCGTCCTGACGACGTCGCGGCGTCGATCCGGCGCTACCAGCCCGGGGACCAGATCGAGGTCACGGTCGAGCGAGCCGGCGAGCAGAAGACCTTCACGGTGAAGCTGGGAGTGCGGCCTGACGACCGGTGAGGCCGGGTGAGCGCCGGCTGACGCGGGGCGCGGCACGCGCCGATGCGGGGCTCGGGGTCGGGCGCAGTACGCTGCGTTCGGCCCTGAACCGTCTTGGGGGAGTGTTGATGGCCGTCCAACCCGAAGAGCTCGAGCAGCTGCCGCCGGTGGGCCACGTGCGCGTGGTCTACCTCGGTCCTGTGTCTCCCCACTGGGAGGTGCAGGGGGTTTTCGGCGATCGGCAGCTCATCGACGAGTTCCGTGAGCGGGCGATGGCGCGCCTGCAGCTGCTGCCGCCGCACGACCCACAGTTCCGCCGCAACCGGGAGCGAGTGGTGCGCGACGCGGAGCGCGAGAACCTCATCCTCGAGTGGGACCTCGGCCACGACGAGGAAGAGGCGTAGGCGTCGCCCTACTCCTCGGCGCCGGGGTGGGTGCCGGTGACCATCCACTGGACGCGCTCGGCGATCGTCACCGCGTGGTCGGCGATCCGCTCGTAGTGCCGGGCCACCAGCGCGACCTGCACGGCCTGGAGGACGGTGCCCTCGTCCGACGCCCCCCAGGCCAGGATGTGGCGGAACAGGCTCTTGGTGAGCTCGTCCATCGAGTCGTCCATGTCCTGGAGGGCGGCGGCCCAGTTCGGGTCGGAGTCGGCGAAGGCGTCGATGGCGAGGCGGGTCTGGTTCGAGGCCTGGATGCCCATGCGGTCGATGATCCCGCGCACCTTCGGGTCGAGCTCATGGGGGTAGATGCGTCTCGTCGTCTTCGCGACGTTCACCATCAGGTCGGCATCGCGTTCGAGCTCGTGGTTGATCCGCATCATGGTGATCACGGCGCGCAGGTCGGCCGCGACCGGTGACTGCGTAGCGAGCACGAGGAGCAACCGGTCCTCGACGTGGTGGTAGAGCTCGTCGATCTTGTCGTCGCCCTCCACCACCGCCTCGGCCACGGCGAGGTCGCCGTCGAGGAAGGCCTGGGTGCCGCCGGCGATTGCCTCGGTGCTCAGCGCGGCCAGCCGGATGATGTCGTTGCGGATCTCGCCCAGCTCGTCCTCGAGTGGGCGACGGGCGGCAGGTACTGCTTCCATGGGCTCCTCGGGTGAGGTCGGGTTCCCATCATGTTCGCGCCGCCGGCGGTGCCGGCGTGGCCCGGCAGGTGGCGCACAGGTGAACGAGCAGTGAACAGGTTCGGCAGATCCCCGCGCGCCTCTGCCTGGAAGCGCAATCATCGGCCGGCGTTCACCTCTGGTTCATCACGTGGATTCCGACCGTCAAGGCAGCAGCCGTACCGTGACCCGGGTCATCGAGCCCGCTAGGAGGTCACCAGGATGATGTGCACTCGTACGTTGCGTCGCACGGCAGCGGCAGCCGTGCTGCTGGTGCTCGTCGCAGCGGCATGCAGCGAGGACAAGAGCGTCTCGGGCAACGGGGACGGAGGTGGGTCGAAGCTCTCGGGCTCGATCAGCGTCGACGGGTCGTCGACGGTCGCTGCGCTCACCTCGGCCGCAGCCGAGCTGTTCCAACAGGACAATCCCGACGTCCAGATCACGGTCGGCACGTCGGGCACCGGCGGCGGGTTCAAGAAGTTCTGCGCCGGCGAGACCGACATGGCCGACGCGTCCCGTCCGATCAAGGACGACGACGAGGGCGAGGCACCCGCCTGCGAGGCGAACGGGATCGAGTACGAGGAGATCGAGGTCGCGAACGACGGCATCGCGCTCGTCACCAACAAGGAGAACACCTGGGCCGAGTGCCTGACCGTCGAGCAGCTCAACAAGATCTGGGCGCCCGACTCGACCGTCTCCAACTGGAACCAGGTCGACCCGTCGTTCCCCGACCAGAAGCTCACGCTCTTCGGCGCGGGTACGTCGTCGGGCACTTTCGACTTCTTCACCGACCAAATCAACGGCGAAGAGGGTGCGAGCCGGTCCGACTACAACGCGACCGAGGACGACAACGTCACGGTGCAGGGCGTCGAGGGTGACAAGGGCGCGCTGGGCTACTTCGGCCTCTCGTACTACGAGAAGAACCAGGACAAGCTCAACGTGGTCGAGGTCGACGACGGCGAGGGGTGCGTGAAGCCGTCGACCGACACGGTCCAGGACGGCAGCTACGCACCGCTCTCCCGCCCGCTGTTCATCTACCCGAGCAGCGCGCTCGTGGTCCGCCCCGAGGGCGTCGGCTTCGTGACGTTCTACATCGAGAACTCCGACGAGATCGCCAAGAAGTCCCTGTTCGTGCCGCTGACGGCGGAGCAGCGCCAGACCTCGCTCGACGAAGTCCGCGCGCTGGCCGGCGCGGGCACCACGTCCTCGACGTAGGGCTGCGTTGATCACCGGCTCATCGACCGCACTGCAGATCCCCGGGTCGCTCACGAGCGACCCGGGGATCCTGCGCGGGCGGCCGCGTCACGGTGAGCGTGTGGTGATCGGGATCCTCTTCCTCTGCGCGGCGCTTTCGGTGGTGGTCACTATCGGCATCGTCCTGTCGCTGATCCCGCCGACGGTGGAGTTCTTCCAGGAGGTCGACCTCGGCGAGTTCCTCACGGGTACCGAGTGGGCCCCGCTGTTCACGCCGCCGAAGTTCGGCGTCCTTCCGATCGTCGCCGGCACGCTGGTCGTCACCGTGTGCGCGATCGCGATTGCACTGCCGTTCGGGCTCGGGACCGCGGTGTTCCTCAGCGAGTACGCCCGGCCCCGCATCCGCAAGTGGCTCAAGCCCATGATCGAGGTGCTCGCCGGGATCCCCACCGTCGTGTACGGGTACTTCGCCCTGAAGTTCGTGAGCCCCTACGTGCAGGACCTGTGGCCGATCGGCGACCCGCCCGGCGTGTTCAACGCGCTCT
Source organism: Actinomycetota bacterium (assembly GCA_016870395.1). Lineage (GTDB taxonomy): Bacteria > Actinomycetota > Acidimicrobiia > IMCC26256 > JAENVU01 > SHUZ01. Next base: position 6,300 of record VGBT01000026.1, read on the forward strand.
CGGCCGGGCTGGTGATGGGCATCATGATCCTCCCAATGGTCGCGTCGCTCTCCGAGGACGCGTTGGCCGCGGTGCCCGCAGGGCTGCGCGAGGGCGCATACGCGCTCGGGAGCTCGAAGTTCGAGGTGGCCAGCCGGGTCAGTGTTCCTGCGGCGCTCTCGGGGATCGTCGCGGCGTTCGTGCTTGCCGTGTCCCGCGCGGTGGGAGAGACGATGATCGTGCTCATCGCCGCGGGGGGCACCCCCAACCTCACCTGGAACCCCGGTGAGGCCATGCAGACGATGACCGCGTTCATCGCCGCGGCCGGTACGGGCGACCTGTCGCAAGGCAGCACCGGCTACCAGACGATCTTCGCGGTCGGGTCGCTCCTCTTTGTCGTGACGTTTTTCATGAACGTGTTCAGCAACCGGGTCGTGCGCCGCTTCCGGGAGGTGTACGAGTGAGCCTGCTCGAGGCTGACGCCGCTGCCGTCACCCCGCTGCCGCGCCAGTCCACCGGCAAGCGGCTGGCCGACCGCGCGTTCTGGGTGGTGCTCTTCGTGAGCTTCGGCGTCGCGGTCGTCGGACTGGTGGCGCTGCTCTGGTACGTGTTCGACACGGGTTGGCCGGCCTTCGGTGGCCGCCTCTGGCGCAGGTTCCCGTCGCTCGATCCCGAGATCGCCGGCGCGCGCTCGGCGGTGTTCGGCACGATCTGGGTGCTCGGCATCACCGCGGCGCTCGCGGTGCCGATCGGCATCGGCGCCGCCGTGTACCTCGAGGAGTTCGCGTCGCACGACCGCTGGTACACGCGCTGGATCGCGCTCAACATCCAGAACCTCGCCGGGGTGCCGTCGATCGTCTACGGCATCCTCGGGCTCGCGTTCATCGCCCGCGGACCCCTCGGCCTCGGGCCGACCGTGTTGACCGGAGGGATGATCCTGGCGCTGCTCGTCCTGCCCATCGTCATCATCGCCTCGCGCGAAGCCATCCGAGCGGTGCCACCCTCGATCCGCGACGGCTCGCTCGCGTTGGGCGCGACCCGGCTCCAGACGGTGCGGCGCCAGTTGCTCCCGGCCGCCATCCCCGGGATCGCGACCGGCGTGATCCTGGCCCTGTCACGGGCCATCGGCGAGGCGGCGCCGCTGATCATGATCGGCGCCTTCACCTACGTGCCGTTCAACCCGACCAGACTGGACAGCAAGTTCACGGTCCTGCCGATCCAGATCTTCGACTGGATCGGCCGGCCCCAAGAGGGCTTCACCCAGCTGGCGGCCGCCGCGTGCATCCTCCTGCTGATCATCCTGCTCTTCATGAACGCCCTGGCGATCTGGCTGCGCAACCGGTACCAACAAAGATGGTGAGCATGGAGTCCCCCGACCTGGGCCACGGCGACCCTGTCCGTTCGGCACCGCCCGCGGACATCGTGTTGACTCGCGAGATGCAGGCGGAGTCCGTTCCGGGGGCGCCGGAGCCCGACACGCGCCAGGTCGTGTTCGACATCCGCGGGCTCGATGTCCACTACGGACCGGTGCTCGCGGTCGCCGAAGTGGACCTCGCGGTGGCCGCGAGGGAGATCACCGCGCTGATCGGGCCGTCGGGCTGCGGCAAGAGCACCTTTCTGCGTTGCCTCAACCGCATGAACGACCTCATCCCGGGTGCGCGGGTGAGCGGGTCGGTGCTGTACCACGGGCTCGAGCTCTACGGGCCCCAGATCGATCCCGTCGAGGTGCGCCGCCGGATCGGCATGGTGTTCCAGAAGCCGAACCCGTTCCCCAAGTCGATCTACGACAACGTCGCGTTCGGACCGCGGGTCAACGGTCAGCGCAGGGGTCTCGACGACCTGGTCGAGCACGCGCTCGCGCGTGCCGCGCTGTGGGACGAGGTGAAGGACAAGCTCAAGAAGAGCGCGCTCGCGCTCTCCGGCGGCCAGCAGCAGCGACTCTGCATCGCCCGTGCGCTCGCGGTCGAACCCGACGTGGTGCTGATGGACGAGCCGTGCTCCGCGCTCGACCCGATCGCGAGTTCGCGCATCGAGGACCTGATGGTAGAGCTCAAGCGCGACTACACGATCGTCATCGTCACCCACAACATGCAGCAGGCCGCCCGCGTGTCGGACCGCACCGCCTTCTTCACGGCCGAGATCCGCGAGAGCGGCGCGCGGGTCGGCGTACTGGTGGAGTACGACCAGACCGAGACGATCTTCACGTCTCCGTCCGATCCGCGCACGGAGGGGTACATCACCGGACGGTTCGGATGAGCAGCACCCGGCGCGCGCCGGTCGATCGTCACAAGGCGAGCGCCGAGCAGCTCGCCGCACAGTGCGATCAGCTCGCCCAGGCGTTGGAGGCAGTGCCCGATGCGGTCGTGATCGTCGACCTCGAGGGCAACGAGGTGTTGCGCAACGGACCGGCGCAGCGCTTCGCGGACGGGCGCCATGGCGCCGCGCTTGTTGCGGATGCCATCCGCACGCTGCTCGAAGACGCGCGTCGCGGGCTCACCGGCGAGCGGGAGCTCCAGCTCTTCGGCCCGCCTCGGGAAGTCCTGCACCTGCGCGCGCAGCCGCTGGTAGCGCACGGGATGATCAACGGTGGTGTCGTGTTCGCGCGCGACGTCACCGAGGCGCGGCGCACCGAGAGCGTGCGGCGTGACTTCGTCGCCAACGTGAGCCACGAGCTCAAGACGCCGATCGGCGCGCTCGCGCTGCTCGCCGAGACGATGGCGGCGGGTGGCGACGAGGTGATGCTGCGCCAGATGGCCGAGCGGATGGCCCGGGAGGCCGAGCGGCTCGGACGCATCGTCGACGACTTGCTCGACCTCAGCCACATCGAGGCCCAGGAAGCGCCGACGCGCGAGCCCGTGCCGGTCGCGGTGCTCACGAGCGAGGCGATCGAGCGGGTCCGTCCGGCGGCAGCCGCGGCGGAGATCCCGCTGGAGACGACCGAGATCGAGGGTGAGCTCGTGGTCGACTGTGATCGCACGCAAGTCGTGAGCGCGCTTACGAACCTGCTCGACAACGCGATCAAGTACTCGGAGCAGGGTCGGCCGGTCGAGGTCGGCGCGTACGCCGCGTCGGATCTCGCCACGATCGAGGTGCGCGACCACGGCATCGGGATCCCGTCACGCGATCTGGAGCGGATCTTCGAACGGTTCTACCGGGTCGATCGGGCCCGCAGCCGCGCCACCGGTGGCACCGGTCTGGGCCTTTCCATCGTGCGACACGTGGCGCAGGCCCATGGGGGCGACGTGATGGTGGAGTCCCGTGAGGGCGAGGGATCGGTGTTCAGGCTGCGGCTGCCGGGGGCCAACGCCCGTGGCCGACCGCTCGCTGCGTCGCCCGAGGAAGCAACCTGATGGCCGACTTACCGCTCGTGCTCGTCGTCGACGACGAGCAGTCGTACCGTGATGCGCTCTCGGTCGCGCTGCAACGCGAGGGCTTCCTCGTCGAGACCGCGGCAGATGGCGTCGAGGCGCTCGAGCGGTTCAACGCCACGCGCCCCGCGCTTGTGCTGCTCGACCTCATGCTGCCCAAGATCTCCGGCGTCGACGTGTGCCGCCAGATCCGCGCGCAGTCTCGGGTGCCCATCATCATGGTGACCGCGCGCAACACCGAGATCGACGCCGTCGTCGGCCTCGAGGTGGGCGCCGACGACTACGTGTCGAAGCCGTTCCGTCTCCGTGAGCTGATCGCCCGGGTGCGCGCCGCGCTTCGTCGAGTCCCGGCGGGGGAGGAGCTCACGGGGACCCACCAGGAGGTCATCGAGATCGGCGACGTGCGCCTCGATTCCGGGCGCCACGAGGTTGCCGTGCGCGGCGAGCTCGTGGCGCTGCCGTTGAAGGAGTTCGAGCTGCTCGAGCTCCTGCTGGCCAACGCGGGACGGGTCCTGACCCGTGACGTGCTCATCGACCGGATCTGGGGACCCAACTACTTCGGCGACACCAAGACGCTCGACGTGCACGTCAAGCGGCTGCGGGCGAAGGTCGAGGACGATCCGACCCACCCAACACGGATCGTCACCGTGCGGGGTGTCGGCTACCGCTTCGAGAAGCCCCGAGTCCCCGCGCAGTAGCAACCGCCAGGCCTTTGGCGTCACAGCACCGCGATTATCGCGGTCTGCTGACGCCGAAACCCCGAGGTGGGTCGGTCAGTGGCGGCCGCGGCGGGTCCGGGCCGACGGGAGCAGGTCGTCGTCGAACGCCGCGAGCTCGTCGACGTGATCTTCTACGGGCGCGGTGGTGGGAATCGCGGCCGGCTCGGGCGCGACGTTCAGCGCCGCGAGGTGCGAGCCCCGATCGAGCACACCGATCGGCTCCGCCGCGCGGGGAGCGGGGGTCGTCGTCGGCGGTGCCTCGCCGTCCGGCCGCTCGTCGCCCAGCAGGTCCGAGAACTTCATGACACCTCGGCGAGCGCTGCCTCGTACTCGGCGCGGGCCCGTGGGGTCGAGAGGTTCGCCGACGCGAACGCCGCGACCACCGTACCGTCCTTGTCGATCACGAAGCTCCCGCGGTTCGCGCAGCCGAGCTGCTCGTTGAAGACGCCATAGGCCTTGGCCACGGCGCCGTGCGGCCAGAAGTCGGAGAGCACCGGGAACGTGAACCCCTGTTGCTCCGCCCAGATGCCTTGGGCATGACGGGTGTCGCAGGAGATCGCGAGCACGGCGGCCCCGGCGTCCTCGAAGGTCGACGGGTCGTCGCGGATCTCGCAGAGCTCTCCCTGGCACAAGCCGGAGAACGTGAACGGGTAGAAGACCAACACTACCGGCTGCTTGCCGCGGTAGTCCTCGAGGCTCACGTCGTTGCCTGCTTGGTCCTTGAGGGTGAAATCGGGTGCGGGTTGCCCCGGCTCGACGGCCATCTCGGTCGGTCTCCTCGCGCTGCGGTGGCGGACCGGCGCAGTGTAGAGGTCGGATCGGGTCAGGTCCCCGGGCCGCGTGGTGCTTTCCGGAGCCTGTTCTCGACCACTTCCGCCGCTCCCTTGAGGGGCGCTGCCACGATGCCGAGCAGCGGCGTCACCGTGGCCCAGCCCGCCTCGACCAGTGCCGCGTCGCTCTCGGGATGCGGCTCGTGGTCCGCCCCCTGGAACTCGATGCGCACGTCTCCCTCGCGGACGTCGGCCGAGGCCACCCAGAACTCGCCGTACGGCGCGAGGTGGGCCTGGCGCACGCCCCGCACCTCGGCCAGCGGCAGGTTCGGCACGTTGAGGTTGCACACGCGAGGGCTGTCGGCCGGTTCGGCGGCCCAGGCGAGCGCGGGAACCGCGAGCTGGGCGGCGGTCTGCCAGTGGTACTCCTCGGTGCTCCACTTCATGCTGACCGCCAGCGCCGGCACGCCGAGCCCGGCAGCGGTGAGCGCGGCCCCGACGGTGCCGGAGTGCAGCACGAGGTGCCCGGTGTTCGCGCCGGGGTTGATGCCCGACGCCACCGCGTCCGGACGGCCCCCGAACGCACCCAGGCAGGCGAGGTACACGGCGGTCGCCGGTGGCCGCTCGAGCGCGAGCACCCGGATGTCCGGGAGCTCGTCCCAGTGCCGCTGCGCGACGGGGATCGGCTCGGAGCGGTGGAGCGGGCCGATCGCGGCGCCGGCGCCGCTCAGGTCGGACGCGGGGGCCACGACGAACACCTCGTGGCCGGCGTCGTGGAGCGCGGCGGCCAACGCCTGGATCCCGGGTGACTCGACGCCGTCGTCGTTGGTGACCAGCACGCGCACGGCGAGGACGGTACCCGTAGCGGATCTACACCGGCTGACGCAGCGGTGGTCTGCCGTGGTCGGCTGGGGTCAGCCCGGCGTCAGCCCGGCGGCTCGAGGTAGCGGGCCTTCGTGACCTTGCCGTCTTCCACGCAGATCGCCCAGGTCGATGCCTTCTCGATCCGGTCGTCGTCGAGGGGGACGCCGCGTCGCTCGAGGGTCCACATCAGGTCGCCGATCACGTCGCCGTGGCTGCACAGCACGATCGGCGCGCCCGCGTGCTCCACGCACGCGAGCGCGTGTGCCCAGCCCGCGCCCTCGGCGAGCCGCTCGTCCTCCTCGACGGCCAGGCCGAGCCCCTTGGCCAGCGGCTTCACCGTCTGGATGCAGCGGACGTACGGGCTCGTGGCGATCCGCTCGATCGGTTGGTGCTCGAGCAACGCGACGATGGCCTTCGCCTGGGCGCGACCGTTGGCGGTGAGAGGCCGGTCGCGATCGTCGCCGTCCCAGCGGCTGCGGCTCTCCGCCTTCGCATGGCGGACGACAAAGACTTCCACGAGGGCTGGAGGCTAGATGCCGATGAGGGTCAGGACGAGATCGCGGTCGTGGTCGTAGGTGCACAGCTCGCGCGCGGTGGCGAGCGGGCACCAGCGGATCTCGTCGACCTCGTCGTTGGGAGCGAAGGACCCTATGCCGAGCACGGTCATCCGCCAGTAGCGTACGAGCTTCGGCCGACCCCTCCGGTCCAGGTAGCGCACCTCGCCGGCCGGAACCTCGATCGCCGCGTGAACGCCGGTTTCCTCTTCGACCTCCCGGAGTGCGCAGTCCTCGTCGGACTCGCCAGGGTCGCGCTTGCCCTTCGGCAGGCTCCAGTCGTCGTAGCGGGGGCGATGCACGAGCAGCACCTCCGTGTCGTCGGGCCCACGACGCCACACCAGTCCTCCAGCGGCGCGCAAGACTTCATGCGTCGCGGGCGGGTTGGCCGGTTCGGTGGTCACAGCCAGCTGCGCAGGCGCTTGTGGTTCACCCGAGCCCACGCATCGGGCCACACAGCGCGGGTGGCCCGCTCGTCGACGCGCACCATCCCGGCGACCATCCCGGCCACGAACGCCTCGGACCGGGTCTGAGCGGTCCTTGCCGCGTCTCGGAGCCACGCGATCGCGATCACGGCGTCCTGGTGGTCGCCGAGCACCGTCTGCAGCGCGGCCGCTGCCTTCGCGAGGTCGCGCGAGCGCTTGCCGAACGCCGGTGCGACCGCTTCGCTGGCGTAGCGCAGCCGCTTGGCACGAATCCGGATCGCGTGCAGCGCAGCGTCGGGCGGCTCGGCGCTCAGCGCCTCGACGTCGCGGCGCAGGTGCTTCCACGGCGTGCGTACGAGCGCGGGGAGCACCGCGGTCGCCGGCGCGTCGGCCACGGGCAGCAGCGCAGGCTCGTTCGCCGCGGCGACCAGTCGATCGAGGAGTGCGGCGTATCGACCGGAGCGCAACGCGACGAGCAGCTCGATGCGCGCCGTCTGCCAGCGCGCGACGAGCCGCTCGAGGAGGTGCTCGAACGCGGTCCGCTCGGCGGCCGTGAGCGCCGCCGCCTTGACTCGTAGGAGCTCGAGCAGCACCTCCGTGTCCCGGACTTTGCCGAGCTCGGAGCCGAGCCAGGCGAGCTCGCATCGGAGCGCTTCGTCCCACTCGGGCTCGAGCAACAGACGGAACGTGCGCAGGTCGGATCGGAGGCGACGGGACGCGACCCGGGCCTGGTGCACCATCTCAGGATCGTCACCGAGACGGGCGCCGGCGTCGTGAGCGAGCAGGTGCGCCACCGAGGTCGCGACGGCAGCGCGCACCACCTCGCGTGCACTCGAACCGGGCCCGAGGTCGGTGGGCACGACCACGTCGGGCGGCTGTGTGGCGCGCCAGCCGAGCGCGCGCACGATCTTCGGAGTGGGATCGGGTTCGCCGGTGCCCGCCGCGCGCAGGCGGGAGACGAGCGCGTCGGCCACGGCGTCCGCCGTCCCGGCGGCGAGCTCCACCTCGACCTCCCGGAAGCGGGCGGTGATGTGGCCGTCGTGGAGCACGGTCACCTCGTCGTCGACGACCTCGGCCGCGTCCTTGCCTGTCGCGTCACGCAGCTCGACGCGCCGACGCCGGGTCTTGAGGCGCGCGACGGGGACGAGGCGCGAGGTGCGCACCCACGCACGCACCAGGTCGACGGCGAACGCGGGCGGGTCGCCGGCGTCGCCCGGCACCGTGAGCTCGGCGCGGCTCAGCAGCGGGCCGTCGCTCGTGGCCGGCAGCTTGACCGTCCAGCGGTCGGGATCGCGATGGCGGAGGCTCGCCCCCGAGCGGGCCAGGCGGAGGTCGGGGGTGTCCCAGTAGACCGCCGAGAGGTCGAGGATCTCGTCGGGCCGCGCGGCGAGCCCTTCCGCGACGCCGTGGAGCGGCGGCAGCCGGAAGCCCGGCAACGGGCGGAGCTTCACCTCACGTTCGGGCATCGGGCGCCCACGCCTCCCTGGCGCGAGCTTTGGCGAGCTCGGCCAGCCGCCGGTGGGTGTTGACGCTCCGGACGGTGGGAACCTGGCTCCACGAGCCGTCGGCGTGCAGGTCCCACGCGAGCGCGTCGTCGGCGAGGTTGATCGTGAGGATCTCGTCGAGGCGCGCGCGCAGCGCGGGCGCGGTGACCGGGGTGACGGCCTCGACCCTGCGGTCGAGGTTGCGAGGCATCAGGTCGGCGGAGCCGATGAGGTACTCGGCGCTCGCCGCGTCGGCCCCGAAGCGGTAGATGCGGCTGTGCTCGAGGAACTCGCCGATGAGCGATCTGACGCGGATGTTCTCGGAGAGGTCGGGAACGCCGGGACTCAGGCAGCAGATGCCGCGCACGATGAGGTCGATCGGAACCCCGGTCTTCGACGCCGCGTACAGCGCGTCGATCAGTGCAGGGTCAACGAGACTGTTCATCTTCATGACGATCCGGCCGTCGGCGCCCTTGGCCGCTTCGCGCTCGATGCGCGCGAGGAGGCCGGGACGCAAGCTGACCGGCGCGACGAGCAGCTTCCGGTACCGGCCCTGACGCGAGTAGCCGGTGAGGTAGTTGAACAGCTCGGTGAGATCGGCTCCGAGCTCCGGATCCGTGGTCAGCAGACCGAGGTCCTCGTAGAGGTTCGCGGTGACCGGGTTGTAGTTGCCGGTGCCGATGTGGCAGTAGCGGCGGATGCCGTCGTGCTCCTGACGCACGACGAGGAGGATCTTGGTGTGCGTCTTGAGGCCGACGAGCCCGTACACGACGTGCACGCCGGCCTCTTCCAGCTCGCGGGCCCGCTCGACGTTGGCCTGCTCGTCGAAGCGGGCCTTCAACTCCACGAGCGCGACCACCTGCTTGCCCGCGTCCGCGGCGCGCACGAGCGAGGCGACGATCGGGCTCGCGGGCCCGGCGGTGCGATAGAGCGTCTGCTTGATGGCCAGCACGTCGGGATCGCGACTGGCCTGGTCGACGAACGCTTCGACGCTCGTCGCGAACGAGTCGTACGGGTGGTGCACGAGCACGTCGCCGGACCGGAGCACCCGGAAGAGGTCGGCGGGCGGTTCGGTGCGCGCCAGGACGGCCTGGGTCTGGGGCACCCACGGCTCGCCCTTGAGCTCGGGTCGGTCGAGCGCGTACAGCGCCCAGAGGCCCGAGAGGTCGAGTGGCCCGTCGATCACGAACGCGTCCTGCTGTGAGAGCTCGAGTTCGCGGCAGAGCAGCTCGAGCACCTCGTCGGTGATGCTGGCTTCCACCTCGAGGCGCACCACGTGGCCCGAGCGCTTGCGCAGCGTGAGCACGCTTTCGATCGCCTCGAGCAGGTCCTCGTCTTCGTCCTCAAGCTCGAAGTCGGCGTCGCGCGTGACGCGGAAGGGGTGGTGGGCGAGCACCTCCATCCCGGGGAACAGCTCGTCGAGGTGCGCGGCGATCACCTGCTCGAGCGGCACGAACCGCTCGCCATCGGGCATCACCACGAAGCGGGGGAGCAGCTGCGGCACCTTCACCCGGGCGAAGCGCTGTTCGCCGCTCTCGGGGTCGCGCACGACGACCGCGAGGTTGAGCGAGAGGTTGGAGATGTAGGGGAACGGATGCGCCGGGTCGACCGCGAGCGGGGTGAGCACGGGGAAGACCTGTGCGTCGAACACCTCGACGAGGTACTCGCGGTCGTCGTCGTCGAGCTCGTCCCAGCGCAAGAAGACGATGCCGACCTCCTCGAGCGCGGGCGCGATCTCCTTCGTGAAGACGGCGGCCTGGCGGCCGACCAGCTCCTCCATGCGGGCGCGGATCGCGCGCAGCTGGTCGAGCGGGTTCATGCCGTCAGGGGTGCGGCCGCGCGCGCCGACGGCAACCTGCTCCTGGAGCCCGGAGACCCGCACCTGGACGAACTCGTCGAGGTTCGTCGAGAAGATCGCGAGGAACTTGGCCCTCTCCAGCAGCGGGCGGTTCTGGTCCTCGCCGATCGCCAGCACGCGCGCGTTGAAGTCGAGCCACGAGAGTTCGCGGTTGAGAAGTCGCTTGCCCGGCGCGGCCGGGTCGTCCTGCCGATCCACCTGTGCATGGTACCGGTGCTTTCCCGAACCTGGACAGGGGTTCGCGGGGCGAGGAGCCCTGGTTCGCGCGCCTGGTGGGTGGGCTCGGCGCAAGGGCGGCCGGTGCGTCCGGGCGCGAGGGGCGCCCCGGTAGCCTGGATCGGCGGATGGTCAGCCGTGATCCGCGTACCTACACGTTGAACCCGTTCGGTCGGCTCGCGGCCGCACACGCCTGCTCGGTCGTCGGAGACGCCTGCCTCACGGTGTCGCTCGCGGGGTCGATCTTTTTCACTCAGCAGGTCGGCGAGTCGCGGACCCAGGTGCTGCTGTACCTGCTGCTGACCGTCGCACCGTTCGCGGTCGTCGGCCCGGTGATCGGCCCGGCCCTCGACCGCAGCCGGGCGGGCCGGCGCACACTCATGGCAATCGGCTGCTTCGGCCGGGCCCTGGTGTGCTTCCTCATGGTCGGCCAGCTCGACAGTGTGCTGCTCTTCCCGCTTGCGTTCGTGGCGCTGGTGCTGGCCAAGGGCCACGCGGTCGCCAAGTCGGCGCTGGTACCAGCGGTCGTCGCCGACGAAGCGGTGCTTGTGGAGGCCAACTCGCGCCTGTCGCTGATCTCGGTGGTCGCGGCCGTCGTGGGCGGCCTTCCCGCCGCGGCGCTCGTCGCGATCCTGAACGCGCGCCCGTCGCTGCTGCTCGCGGCCGCGGTGTTCGTGGTGGGTGGCCTCCTGTCGTTCCGGATCCCGGCCGCCGCCAAACCGACCGCGGCCGAGACTTCGGAGGAGCGTTCCGAGCTCGCGGTGCCGAGCATCGTGTTCGCGGGCACCGCGATGGCGGTGCTGCGCGGCGGGGTCGGGTTCCTCACGTTCCTGCTCGCGTTCCTGCTCAAGCAGGCGGGCCAGCCGGCGTGGTTCTTCGGTCTGGTGCTCGTGGCGAGCGCGGTCGGCGGGTTCCTGGGGGTGATCGTCACTCCGTGGCTGCGCCGGCGGGTGAACGAGGAGACGATCCTCGCGAGCTCCCTGATCGTGCCGGCAATCGTCGCCTTGTTCGCCGCGCGTGACGGGGGGCGGCTCGGCGCGATCTCGATCGCGTTCGTCGTGGCGGTGGGAGCGTCGGCCGGCCGGATCGCGTTCGACTCGCTCCTGCATCGCGACGGTCCCAAGCATCTGCACGGCCGCGCGTTCGCTCGCTTCGAGACCCGGTTCCAGCTCGCCTGGGTGGCCGGCGCCCTCGTGTCGGTGGCGCTGCTCGACGTGATCACGAAGCGCAGCGGGTTCTTCCTGCTCGCGCTCGTACTCGGCTTCGCGGGGCTCTCGTACGTGGGCGGCCTCCGGGCGCGCCACGAGTGGGGTCCGCAACGGCCGGTATCGCCGCCGTCTCCCGGGCCGGAGCCGTTGCCCCCGACGCGTACGACCGAGCCGGTGCCGGACCCGCCGGATAATCGTGGGGCGGAGACCGGCCGCGATTGGTAGACCATTCGCCGTGGACCTCCTCCTGCGCCCGATCGTCTCCGACGAGGTCGACGCCTTCGTGCTCGCCGACGCGTACGGCTTCGGCGAGCGCCTCGACGACGTCGAGCGCCACGAGACGTGGATCACCGGCGAGCTCGATCGGACGGTGGCCGCGTTCGAGGGCGACGCGATCGTGGGCACCGGCCGCAACTACTCGCTCGAGGTGACGCTCCCCGGCGGAGCGATCCTGCCCGCGGCCGGGGTGAGCTGGATCTCGACGCGCCCAACGCATCGGCGGCGCGGGGTGCTGCGCGCGGTCATGACGTATTTGCTCGAGGACGCGGTCGCGCATGGTGAGTCCGCGGCGATGCTCACCGCGTCGGAGGGCTCGATCTACGGGCGTTTCGGGTTCGGTCCCGCGACGACGGTGATGGGGGTGCGGCTCGAGTCAGCGGCGGTCGCGTTCCGTGATCCGCCGGCGCCCGGCCGGCTCCGGCTGGTGGAGCTCGAGGAGGCGTCCAAGCTCGCGCCCGAGCTGTTCGACCGCGTGCGCCGCGCGCGGGCGGGCGCCGTGTCGCGTCCCGACATCTGGTGGCCGGGGGAGTGGGCGCCGCGCGAACCGGGCCACCGATTCGACGTGGTGTACGAGGTCGACGGCCGGCTCGACGGATACGTCGTCTACCGGGTGCTCGGCGACTGGGGCGAGGGGTTCTCGGACAAGCACGTCGAGGTGCGCGACCTCGTGGCCGCGACCCCCGAGGCGGAGCGCGCGCTGTGGCGGTACCTCTGCGAGATCGACCTGGTGCAGGAGGTGCGGGCCTTCGCGGTGCCGGTCGACACCGAGCTGGCCTGGCAGCTACACGACGCGCGCCAGGTCCGCACCACGTCGATGCGCGACTTCCTGTGGCTGCGCCCGCTCGACGTCGGCGCGCTGCTCTCGGCCCGGACCTACGCCGAGTCGGGCGAGCTCGTGCTCGAGGTGCGCGACGAGATGCGTCCCGACGGTGCGGCCGCGGGCCGGTTCCTGCTCGAGGGTGGTCCCGACGGTGCGACCTGCGCGCGCACCGACGCGCGCGCCGATCTCACGCTTGGGGTGGCGGACCTCGGCTCCATCTCGCTCGGCGCGCTCTCACCGGTGACGCTCGCGCGTGCAGGAAGGGTGGAGGAGCATGTTGAAGGCGCGGTCTCGCGCGCGCGGCGGATGCTTGCCACCGACCGCGCCCCGACGTGCTTCACCTGGTTCTGAGGGCTTGACTTCTACCAGTGTTCAGACGGTCCTCGACAGAAACGACTACAGCTGTTGAGCCGACCTGGTAGAGCATCTGAAGCTTGAGTTTGGCCATGCGTGAGCCTCGGCCCGTCTCAACGGTCATCTGGACTGCAATCGGGTTGGCGATAGTCGCAGGGTTGGTCATCGTGTTCCTCTTGTTCTGGGCGATCGCTGCGATCGGCAATGGATCGTTCAAGTTGCCCTAGCTACCCCGTTAGCGAGCGAGCCGGGATGGTTGGTGGGCGACATTTCCAGCACTTCACTGTGATGGCGAGAACCTCGGCAGTGCGCCTTCTCTTGAGCGCACTCGTCCTAACTGCGTGCAGCGCGAACGGCGGCAGTGCCGCACTGGCAAATAAGCCTCGGACGCTGACCTCGGATTCGCTGTACGGGGGGTTGCGCGCTGCCGAGGCTGCTGACCAGTGCACTCGCTTTCGCGATCGACGGGCTATTGGCGAATGGGTTACGTCCGAGCCCATGATTGCCGGAGAGGTTGCTAAGGCACTTGTGTCGCACCCTGCGGATCGCCCGCCCTGGTCTGGAAGACCCGAAGGGCAGGAGGCAGCGAGATGCGGTTACCTTCCCCAAGACGCCGACAATGCCGACGATCTTGTCGACTGTGGGGACGGCATCCTGGTGCTCGAGCGAGGCTACGACGAGTACTTCGTGAGCCAGGACCTGTCTTGGACGGAGGTACCTTCCGATCTCCGCGAGCCGACTCCCGATTGCAGGTGAAGCTGGTGACGGTGCCCCGCCCGCCTGGATGATCGCTCCTGCTCGCGGTCCGGGTACGCTTCCCCGGTTGGTCGCTGTGGTGACACGCTGTGGCGACACGCTGTGGGGGATCGGGCATGGGTACCAGCGGGCGGAGCCTTCGGATCACTGGGCTGATAGGGGTCGTCGTGCTCGCGGCAACCGGGCTTGGCGTGGTACCGGCCGCGGCGGCGACCGGCGAGGCGTACACCTGGGGCGGTAACTCGCTCGGCGAGCTCGGGATCGGCGGCGGTATCGGCCGGCTCACCCCCGGTCTCACCGCGGCGTTCGGCGACGTCGCCGACGTGGCGGGCGGCCGTGATCACGCCGTCGCGCTCCTGACCGACGGTCGCGTCTTCGCGTGGGGTGAGAACGGCAGTGGCCAGGTCGGCGACGGCACGGTCACGCAGCGCAACAGCCCGGTCGCGGTCACCACGCTCAGCGGGATCGGTGCGGTCTCGAGCGGCCACTACCACAGCTACGCAGTCACGACGACCGGCGCGCTCTACGGCTGGGGCCGCAATGCGAGCGGCACCGTCGGCGACGGCACCACGACCAACCGCAGCCGTCCGGTCGCGATTGCTGGCCTGCCGCCGATCGCGGCGGTCTCGGGTGGGCGCGACCACACGGTCGCGCGCACCGTCGACGGTCGCGTGTTCGCCTGGGGGCTCAACGCGTCTGGCGAGATCGGCGACGGGACCACGACGCGGCACAACAGCCCGGTCCAGGTCCTCGGGCTCGGCGGTGTCGTGGCGGTCGCGGCGGGCCGCAACTACAGCCTGGCACTCACATCGAGCGGCGCCGTCTACGCGTGGGGTGAGAACGGGCTGGGCGAGCTCGGGCAGGGCGACACCGCCGACCGCTCGTCGCCGACGCTCGTCGGGGCGCTCTCGGGGGTGACCGCGATCGGTGCGGGCGCGAACCACAGCCTCGCGGTCAACGGCGCGGGGGCGTGGGCCTGGGGCCGCAACGCCGACGGGGAGCTCGGCGACGGTACGTTCACCGCCCGGCGCGTCCCCACCAGGGTGCAGGGCCTGCCCACCGTCGTGGAGGTCCACGGCGGTCGCAACCACTCGCTCGCGCTCACCGCAACCGGCGACCTGTGGGCGTGGGGTCGCAACGAGGCCGGCCAGGTCGGCGACGGCACCACCATCGACCGTCGCGTCCCCGCGCGCGTCGCCGGGATCTCCGACGTGGTCGACGTCGGCGCCGGGCGCCAGTACAGCATCGCGCTGCGATCCGGAGACGACCCGCCGCCGCCACCCCCGAATCCGGCGCTCTTCTTGAGCGGCTTCGACACCGGCTTGACCGGCTGGAGCTCGCCGGTCGACGTCTCGGTCGACACGACGCTTTTCCCACCCGGCAGCGCGGCCCCGAGCGCGCGGGTCAGCGTGAACGGGCAGGTGGGGTGGACCTACGCCCCGCTGGCTGCGACCACGTCCACCGCCTGCGCGTCGGCGCGGGTGCGCGTCGAGAGCATCGGCACCGCGGGCGTGGCCCTGCTCAAGCTGCGCAGCGCGACCGGCAGCGCGATCGGACGGCTGAGCGTCAACGGCTCGACCCGCCGCCTGCAGGTGCGCGCCGACGTGCCCGGTACCGTGTTCACGTCCACGCTCACGATGCAGCTCGGCACCTGGCACACCGTGCGGCTCTGCGGCACCGCGGGCGCCGCGGGCACCTGGCGAGCGGAGCTCGACGGCACGAGCTCGCCCACCTGGAACGCCAACAACGGCTCCGCGCAGTTCGGCCGGGTGCAGATCGGCGACAACGAAGCGAAGACGATCACCGTCAACTACGACGACGTCCTGGTCACCGCCTCCTGACCGACCTCTGACCGACCTCTCCTGACCGGCCGCCCACCAGTCCCGGCCCACCTCCGGGTTCGTGCGCTGAGGAGCGCATACCGCTCCTCCTGCAACAATCCGGGCCGACGGTCGGGTTGGGTTCGTGCGTCGAGGAGCGGATAGCGCTCCTCCTGCAACAATCCGGGCCGACGGTCGGGGCCGGCCCTCAGCTCCAGCCGCTGCCGGCGCCCTTCACCATGCCGAACGGGCCCGAGGGCCAGCGGTAGCAGTCCATCATGAGCCGGTCGACCTCGTCGGCCGACGCGATGCCCTCGTTCACCACCTTCTGGGCCTCGGTCACCATCGCGAAGTACACGCGGTTCGCGACGAAGCCCCACGCCATCGCGGTGTCCTTCACCACCACCGCGTTCTTCCCGCAACGCTGCGCGACCGCGCGCACCGTCTGGACCGTCTCGTCGCTGGTGTCACGTGTGCGGATGATCTCCGCGAGCTTCATCACCGGTGCGGGCGACGCCCAGTGCCAGCCGATCACCTTCTCGGGCCGATCGGTGGCCGCGCCGATCGCCTGGATCGGGAACCCCGACGTGTTCGACGCGAGGATCGTGTGCGCCGGCGCAGCCCTGTCGAGGTCGCGGAACACGCGGATCTTCAGGTCGAGGCGCTCGGGCACGGCCTCCACGATCAAATCGGAGGACACCACCGCGTCGTAGTCGCCGGTGAACGTGAGCCGCGCCAGCGCGACGTCGGCCTCCTCACGGCTGAGCTTGCCCCGCTCGACCCCGCCGTCGAGCCCGAATCGCCCCGTGGTCGCGTGCTCGAGCCCCGCGTCGAGCGCGGCCTGCTCGATGTCGTAGCAGGTCACCTCGTAGCCGGCCGTCGCGCACACCTGGGCGATGCCGCCGCCCATCACACCTGCGCCGAGCACGCCGATCCGGGCAACGTCGGTCACTGAGCTGCTCCTTGGTCGTCCCCGAGCTCGGGGAGGTCGATGCGGGCGAGCCAGAGGCCGGGTGCGTCGAGCTCGTTGGGCGTCGGCAGCATCCGTGGCGACGCCCACAGCCGGTTCAGCCCTTCGATGCCGGCGCGCTCGATCACGCCGCGCGCGAACGCCTGGCCCTTCTCGTAGTGCTCACGATCGAGGTGAAGCCCGAGCAGTCCCTCCACGAACCGGCCGGCATCGCCGCGGTCGACGTGGTGGCGCTGCATCGCCTCGTGAATGCGGGAGAAGTCGGGCAGCAGGCGTTCGCCGAGCCGCTCGAGCACCACGTCGGAGTAGCCCTCGATCACCATCGTGAACCCCTGGAGGCGCGCCAGCACCCTGTCCTGGCGCTCGGAGTGCATCGCGCCGAGCAGCGCCTCGGGATGGGCCGCGACGCTCGACAGCGACGTGGGGTCGGTGGGGTCGATCGCGCCGAACTGCTCCTCGAGCAGGTGCGCGTCCATCTCGAACGCGCTCACGTACTCGACCGCGAGCGCCACGAGGTGTTCGCGGACCCACGGTACCGAGCGCTCGGTGGCGTGCACCACCTCGTGCAACGCGACGTAGAAGCGCAAATCGCGCCGGTCGAGCGACCAGGCCTCCTCGAACGTCACGAGGTTCGGCGCGACGAACAGCAGCATGGGCGCGTCGTCGGTCGGCAGCGGCAAATCGTAGCGACCGAGCGCGTGCTGGGCGAGATGCCCCACCATCGACCCGGACTGCACGCCGAGCAGAAGCGGCGCGAGCATCGTGAGCATCCCGGCGAAAGGGTCGTCGCCGCCGGGCAGGCCGAACGCCGTGCCGAAACCCAGCTCCGACGGATGCCCGGGGACACCGGGCTCGTCGCCCTCGGGCATCTCGGGCTCCAGCGTGCCGCGCATCGCGACCGCGAGCGCCTCGAGCACGCGGCGCAGTGCGTCGAGATGGAGGTCGGCCCACTCGCGTCGGCCGACGACGCTCACAGTGAGACCGAGTGGGCTGTCGAAGCCGGTCTCGGCGGCCACGTGGCTCTCCGCGGCGCGGGCCAGCTCGGTGAGCTCCTCCACGGCGCTGTCGGCCACCGGCGGCTCGTCGGTCTCGCCGTCGAGCGCGACAAGGCCCGCGACCTGGTGCGCGATCTCCCAGTTGACCGGACCGGGTGACGCGAGCCAGCGCATCACCTGGGCGAGATCGATCTGGCTGACGTCGAACCCAGGGATCTGCGGGAATCCGGGGATCTGTGGCGAGTAGAACCCCTCGGGCCGGTCGGGCTCGTTCGGCTCGCCGTCGGGCTTGCCGGTTTGAGGATCGTCCGTCACCCGGCCAGTCTAGGGATCCCCATGGCAGCTTCCGTCGTCGCGGTCACCGGCATCTCAGGCTTCCTCGGGCAGCAGCTCGCCCCGAGGCTCGAGCCCGTGCCGGGGGTTACACGCATCGTCGGGCTCGACGTGCGTGAGTCGCCGCGGCGCACCGCGCACCTTGAGCACCACCGCGTCGACATCGCCGGTCATGACCTCCAGCCGTTGCTCGCAGGCGTCGACACGGTGGTGCACCTAGCGGCCGTCGTCGACCCGATCGCAGACGACGCGCTGATGGCGCGGGTCAACGTCCACGGCACGCGGCGGGTGCTCGACGCGGCCGCGGCGGTGGGCGCGCGCACGGTCATCCGGGTGTCGACCGCGGCGGCCTACGGCGCCTGGCCGACCAACCCGGTGCCGCTCACCGAGGATGCGCCGCTCCGACCGAACCCCGGGTTCGGCCCGGCGGTGCAGGCGGCCGAGGTCGAGCGGATGCTCTACGAGTGGCAGCGAGAGCACCCCGACGTCACCGTCACCACACTCCGGGCGGCGCCCGTGCTCGGCGCCGGTGCCGCTCACCTCTGGGCCCGCCTGCTCACCGCACCCGGCCGGGTGCGGGTGCGGGGCGAGGCGCCGCCCGTGCAAGTCGTCCACGTCGACGACGTCGTCAGCGCGCTGCTGTGCGTGGTGCACGGCGAGCATCCCGGGGTGTTCAACGTCGCCGCGGAGGGCTGGCTCGGGCCCGATGCGGTCGCCGCGCTCGTGCCGCCGGCCACGATGCCGGCGCTGCCCTCCGAGGTACTGCGGCGCGCGCTCGCGCGCACGTGGGCCACGGGCGTCGGGGACATCCCGCTCGGCGTGGTGCCCTATCTCGTGCACCCGTGGGTCGTAGCGTCCGACCGACTCGAGGCGCTCGGCTGGCGGCCCGCGTACAGCATCGAGGAGACGCTGATGGAGACGGTGGACGCCGCACCGACCAGCGCGATGCCGTCGTTGCGCACGATCGCGATCGTCGCCGGCGCCACCGCGGCCGGCATCGCCGCGGGGCTGACCCTCCGCTCGCTGCGTCGGAGGGCCATGCGGCGCTGACGGTCAGGAGGAGATGGGGGCGAGGTGCTGGTCGCGCCACTCGTCCCACTCGGGACTGAAGTAGCGGACACGCACCTTCTTGTACTCCTTTACCGACCACAACAACGCGTAGTCGGTGATCCCCGTCTCGTCACGGATGGCCTCGATCGTCTCCTGGCAGTCGCGCGCGGAGCGGCCGTGGACCATGGTGAACACCGTGTAGGGCCAGTCGTCGTAGGTGGGCCGTCGGTAGCAGTGCGACACGGCCGCGAACCCGGCCATCTGCGGTCCGATCTCGCTCAGCGCGTCCTCGGCGACCGCCCACACGCCCATCGCGTTCGCCTTGAAGCCTGCGGTGCGGTGGTTCATCACCGCCGCGAAGCGACGCATCAGCTTGCGCTCCTCGAGCGAGTGCAGCGTGTCGAGCAGCTCGCCCTCGGTGCAGCCGGCCTGCTCGGCGAGCGCGGTGAAGGGACGCTCTACGAGTGGGAGGTCGCCCTGGGCGACACGGATGACGGCCATGTCGCGTTCGGAGAGCGTCGGGGCCTCCATGTCGGGTGTGCGCTCGGGTCGCTCGTGCTCGAGCACCTCGGACTTGGCGTTCGCTTTGTTCTTGCCTGTCATGTCGAGCTTCACGCCGATCTTGAAGAGCTGGAGGGTGGGGAGCTTGCGGGTGACGAGCGCCCCCGAGGCGCGGTGCAGCACGTCGAGGTGCTCGTCGAAGTCCTCACCCGGCGGCACAGCCAGCGTGTACCAGAGGTTGTAGGCGTGGTTGCGCTTGTAGTTGTGGCTGACCCCGGGGTGACCGTTGATGACCTCGGCGGCCTGGTCGACCCGTTCGGGGTCGACCTTCGCGGCGACCAGCGCCGAGGAGTACCCGAGGGCTCGGGTGTCGAAGATCGCAGAGAGCTGGCGCAGCACGCCGAGCTCCTTGAAGCGGCCCAACGACGCGCGCACCTCGGGCTCGGTGCTGCCGAGGCGCTCGGCGAGCTCGGAGAACGGCTGGGCCTCGAGCGGGAAGTCCCACTGGATCGCGTTGAGGAGCTCGCGATCGGCGTCGGTCAGCTCGACGGCGGGCGGCTCGGTACCGGGGCTCGGGCGCATCGCCGTCATTGTCTCACTCGGCGGCCGCGGTTGGGCTACCCGGCCGCGTCGAGCGGAACCGCCCCGGCCACCTGGGCCGGTTCGTCTGCGCCGGTCGAGGTGGCCGTGCCGAGCACGACGGCGATCCGCCGGGCCGTGCCGCCCCTCCGAACGCGCACCTCGACGGTCTCGCCCGGCAGGCGTCGGCGGATCACCACGATCAGGTCTGCGGTGTCGCGTACCGGGCTTCCGGCTACGGCGACCACCACGTCGCCGGGCTCGATCCCGGCCGCGGCTGCACCGCTGTCGGACTCGACGGCAGTCACGCGCGCCCCGCGGGGTGCGTCCTCGTCTTGCACATGGGCGCCCAGCGCGCCGTGCACGGCCCAGCCCTGTTGCGCGAGCTGCGTCGAAACGCCGCGCGCCACCGAGACCGGGATGGCGACGAGCGCGCCGTCGCCACCGGCCCTGCCGGCCAGGATCCCCACGACGTGCCCGCTGCGGTCGACGAGCGCACCCCCGTGGGCACCCCCGGCCGCGGATGCGTTGGTGACGATCATCCCCGCCCGTTTGGTGCCGGTGCCGTCCTCGACCCAGCCGCCCAGTGAGGAGACGACCCCCGTGCTCACCCAGGGCGTGCCCTCGCTGGCGCCGAGGGCGAGCACCCAGGCACCGACGTCCACGGGATTGCCGCTGGCCAGGCGCGCCGGCTCCAGCGGTGATCCCTCCACCTGCAGCAGCGCCAGACCCGCCAGCTCGTCGCGACCGACCACCGTCGCCGCATGGCTGGCGCCGTCGTCACCCGACACCGAGATCGTGCTGCTCCCGTCGACCGCCGCGGTCGTGGTGAGCACGAGGCCGTCGCGCAGCCCAACCCCCGACGAGCGGCGCGGGCCCATCGCGGTCGCCGCGACCACGCCGCCCACGGTGGGGCTGGCTGTTGCGGCGAGCCGGGCTGCGGTCTCGGTCTCGGCGGTCCGGTCGCGTACCAGGTGGGTCGACTCACCGTCGCCCAGGATCCCGGCGGCTCCGAGCATGAGCACCATGCCCAGTGCTCCGACCACGCCACCAGCTAGCGCGAGCGTGAGGTCGCGACCCCGGGAGGATCGGGCGGCCCGGGGGGCGGCGCGCGCGGTGGGGCGCGGGGCCCTCGAGCGGGCGAACATCTCGCTGGGGTGCACCCAGGGGCGGTCGAGGGGATGCGGCGGCGGCCCGCTCACGCCCTCGTCCCCAGGCTCGTCGTCGGGCACCCGGCCGAGTGTACCGACGCCCCCTGGTGGATTGACCGCGCCCCTGGGCCCGTCGACGCAGTGGCGCGGGGTGACCGGACGGGACCACCGCCTCCGCCGCTCGGTACCATCGCGCCGTGCTCGCTCCCCCTGCCGGGCCCGATTGGGTCGCGTGCTCCGAGGATCCCCTGCCCGTCGACGCCGCGGTGGTCTGGGCGACCGAGCCCTCCGCCGGAGCCGTCGTGAGCTTCCTCGGTGTGGTGCGCGACCACGCGGAGGGACGCACCGACGTCGTCGCGCTCACCTACGAGGCGTACCTGTCCGAAGCCGAGCGCGGCTTGCGCGGGATCCTCGAGGCGGCCCGCCGCCGGTGGCCGACGCTGTGTCGGTTGGCGATCCTGCACCGCACCGGCCGGCTCGAGCTCTCGGAGACCTCGGTGGCAGTCGTGGTGTCGGCCCCGCACCGGGCGGAGGCGTTCGACGCCGCCCGGTACTGCATCGACACGCTGAAGGAGGCGGTGCCGATCTGGAAGCAGGAGCACTGGGCCGACGGCTCCGGCTGGGGCCTGGGGGCGGTGCCGATCCGGCCCGTGTCCGCGGAACCGGGCGCCTGACGTGGCGTTCCTCGCGCTCGCGCTCGGGTTGATCGTCGTCGGGGTCGTGTTCGTCGTGCTGCGCAACCGGCGGCCGACGGGCATCGACGCCGGCATCGAGGACTTCGAGGCCCGCCGCCGGGCGCTCGCCTCCGACGAGGAGCAGCCGGAGCCCAGGGGCGGCCGCGGCCTTGGCTAGGGACCTGGCGATCGACCTCGGCACCGCCAACACGCTCGTCTACTCGCGCGGCCAGGGCATCATCCTCAACGAGCCGACGGTCATCGCGCTCAACAGCCGCACGCAGGACGTGCTGGCCATGGGCCACGAGGCCTGGCAGATGATCGGCCGCACCCCCGGCTACATCGTCGCGGTGCGCCCGCTGCGCGGTGGCGCGATCACCGACTTCGAGATCACGCAGCGGATGATCCGGCTCCTGTTCCAGCGCGCCGGGGTGTCACGGCTCTACCGCGCGCGGGTGCTGATCTGCGTGCCCTCCGCGATCACCCACGTCGAGCAACGCGCGGTGCTCGAGGCCGCGCGCCGTGCCGGTGCGGCGGCGACCTACCTGATCGAGCAGCCGATGGCCGCGGCGATCGGGGCCGGGCTGCCGATCCACGAGCCGATGGGCAACATGGTCGTCGACGTCGGCGGTGGAACCACCGAGGTCGCGGTGATCTCGCTGGGTGGCGTCGTCGCGCTGGAGGCGGTGCGCGTCGGCTCGTTCGACATCGATGCCGCGATCCAGGCGTACGTGAGGCGCGAATACGGCATCGCGATCGGCGAGCGCACCGCCGAGGAGATCAAGCTCGCGATCGGTTCCGCGTTCCCCACTCCCGACGAGTACAAGGCGGAGGTGCGGGGGCGCGACCTGATGAGCGGCCTGCCGAAGACGATCATCCTCTCGCCCGAGGAGGTGCGGGAAGCGATCGAGGAGCAGGTGCGGGCCATCTGCGACGCGGTGATCGCCGCGTTGGCACAGACGCCGCCCGAGCTGTCCCAGGACCTGATCACCCGCGGCATCCACCTGGTCGGCGGCGGCGCGATGTTGCGCGGTCTCGACTTGCGGATCGCGAAGGAGACCGCGCTGCCGGTGTACCTCGTGGAGGCCCCGCTCGAGTGCGTCGTGCTCGGCGCCGGCCGTTGTCTCGAGTCCTTCGACCGCCTGAAGGACATGTTCATGGGTCGCCCGCGGACCTGAGGTCCTCCGCGGCCTGACGGACCTGCCAGTCGGGGTCCGCGAGGGCCTCGGCCAGCGCTGCCTCCACCGCCGGACCCTCGAAGGGCGCGAGGGCGAGGACCGCCCGCCGCCTGATCGCGGGCCGGTCGCGGCAGGCGCTGAGGACGGCGTCGACGCCGGCCGGGTCGCCCAACGCCCCGAGCGCCGCGACGGCCGCCTCCCGTACCAGCGGGTCGCCGTGGGTCACCGTGGCGGTGGCCAGCGCGCGCACCACCTCGTTGGCACCGGGCGGTTCCCATGCGACCTCGCCGAGCGCCCATGCGGCCGCCTCCGCCACCAGGGGGTCGGGGTCGGTGAGGAGCTCGAGCAACGGTCCGGGGACGACATGGGGCACGCTCGGCGCGAGCTCGGCGGCGCGCCGGCGCACCGTCCGGTCGGGGTCGGCCGTCGTGCTGCGCCAGAGCTCGAGCGCATGCTCGGTGGTGTCGTCGACGGTCCTCGCGGCGGCGGTCGCGGCCCGAACGACGGCGCCGAGCGCCGCGGCGCGCACGCGCGGGTCGGGGTCGTCGTGCAGCGCGGCCCGGGCCTTGTGCCACAGGGCCGGGTCGGTCGCGTCGGCCACCGCGAAGCGGGCTGCTCGCGCTGTGTCGGACACCCTCACCGTCCCCGAGTAGGTCGTTCGACCCTACAGGGCCCTCGCAGGCGCGCCGATCACCCTGGTGATGAGGGCCTCGTACCGCTGCCGCCGCCCGTTCTGGGTCTCCCTGCTCGCCACGATGGTGCTCCTCGCCGTGGCGTTCGTCGCGGTTCCGGTTCAGGCCGACGTGCCGACCAGCTCGCTTCGGCGGGGGCCGACGGCCAACCGGCTCGCGATGACTCCTGTGCCCACCGTCGACCCGGCGCTGGTCGCCGCGGTCACACCGGTAGTCGATCCGGCGTGGCTGCCGACACCGGTACCCCTGCCGGACCCGTCGACGCGCGTGCCGCTCGTGGAGGTCGGTCGCATCCAGATCCCGCGCATCGGCGTCGACGACGTGGTGCGCGAGGGTGTGGAGCAGATGGTCATCGACGCCGGGCCCGCCCACTGGCCCGGCACCGCCGCGTTCGGGGGCTGGGGCAACGTCGTGCTCGCCGGCCATCGCAGCTCCTCGACGTCACCGTTCCTGCGCAACGGCGAGCTCACGCCGGGTGACCTGATCGTGCTCTCCGACCTCACCGGCTCCTACTCCTACCGGGTGACCGCGCTGGAGGTGGTCGACGCGACCGCGCTCTGGATCGTCGACCAGCACCCGGGTCGCACGCTGACCGTCTTCACGTGCCACCCGATCGGGTCGAGCGCGCAACGGCTGGTCGTGCGGGCAGAGCTCACGACCAGGCCTCGCACCGAGGCCTGAGGCTCGTTCGGCGACGGCGGTCGCTCGGTCGCCTCAGGCCGACGCTCAGGCTCGGGGCAACGACGGTCCCGGGCGCTCGGCACCACGTCTGACCGGCACCGGCTCGGGTTCCTCACCGGCGCGCCCCGTCGCGGGGCATCGCGTGGCAGGCTGGGGAACCCGTCATGAGCATCCCAACCGCCCCTCCGGCGCCTCCTGCCGACTCCGCTCCGCCGATCCCGCCCCCGCCGACCCGGCGGCGCCGATGGTTGGCCGCGCTCACCGTCGCGTTCGTCGGCGCCCTGGTGGTCGTGATCGCGGGGACCCTGATCCGGGTGCCCTACGTGATCTCCTCGCCCGGCGCCGCGACGCCGGTGCGAGACGTGGTGCGGATCGAGGGCACGAAGACGTACCGGCACCGAGGCGAGGTGCTGTTCCTCACGGTCTCGGTGTCGAGCAAGCGGCCCAACCTGTGGCGCTTCGTGTGGGCGAGCAACGACCCCGACGCCGAAGTCATCTCCGAGGACGACTATCTCCAGGGCCAGTCGCCGAAGAACGTGGAGCGCCAGAGCGTGGTCCAGATGGACGAGTCGCAGCTCCTCGCCAAGAAGGTCGCACTGGAGGAGCTCGGCTACCGCGTGACCGTGACCGGGGCCGGCGCGCGGGTCGTCCAGGTCATGCCGGACAGCCCTGCCGACGGCGTGCTGCGTCGCGGCGACGTGATCACCGCGATCGACGGGGTTCCCGTGCGCCTGCGCGAGCAGGTCGGCGAGATCGTGCGGGCGCAGCCCGTCGGCACGATCTTCTCGCTCACCCTGGTGCGCAAGGGCCAGACCGTGACGACGGCGATCACCACCGAGGAGGCGACGAGCGGGGAGCTGCGCGGCAAGCCCCACGTCGGCATCTCCGCCGTCACCGAGGACCTCGACGTCGAGTTCCCCGTCGACGTGCAGATCGACCCGGGGCCCGTCTCGGGTCCGTCGGCAGGCCTTGCGTTCACGCTCACGATCATCGACGAGCTGTCGCCGGGCGATCTCACCGGTGGGAAGTCGGTGGCGGTCACCGGTACGATCGACGCGGAAGGCAACGTGGGCGAAGTCGGTGGGGTCCGTCAGAAGACCGCGGCCGCGAAGGACGCCGGCGCGACGCTGATGCTCGTCCCGCGCTCCGAGGTCGGGCTGGCCCTGCCGGCGGCGGGCGACATGGAGGTGGTCGGCGTACGGACGCTCGAGGACGTGCTGCGCGTGCTGCGGCGCCATGGCGGCGCGCCGGTGCGCGCGATTGCGCCCGCGGCCTGAGCCGGCGGCGGCGCGCATCCCTCCGGCCGCCCGCTCGCGGAAATACGATGGGCGGTCGTGACGACATCGGGAGCCTGCGATGGCTGACGTGCAAAGGCGCGTGGTTTCGAGCGCGCCCCGGCTTTCGCCGGAGGAGATCGCCAATCGCGGTTTCGCGAGCGCGTTCCGCGGGATCTCGGAGACCGAGGTCCGCAACTTCCTGAAACGGGTCGCCGACGAGATGGCGGCCACCCGGAACCGTGAGGTCGAGCTCGCGGCGTTGGTCGACGACCTGCGCGCGCAGCTGCGCAGCCCGGCGCCGCTGACCGAGCAACAGCTGCTCGACTCGCTGGGTGAGGAGACTGCCCGCGTGCTGCGCTCGGCGCAGGAGGCCGCCGAGGAGATCCGTTCCCGCGCCGAGGAGCGCGCCGCCGTCCTCGTTCGCGAGGCGCAGGAGGAAGCGACGCGTCGCCGCGAGCAGAGCGAGGTTGCGTCCCGCGAGCGCCTCGAAGGCGCGGAGCAGGTCGCCACCGAGCGCACCGAGGCCGCGGAGGCCGCGGCCAAGCAGCTACGTGACGACGCCGAACGGGCCGCGGCCGAGCTTCGGGCCGCGGCCGAGCGGGAGGCGCACGCCATCCGCGAAGCCGCGTCCGCCGAGTCGGAAGCCGAGGTCGAGGCGGCGAAGGAGACGGGGCGCGGTCTGGTCAACGAGGCGCGTGCCGTGCGCGAGCGTGTGCTCGCCGACCTCGGGCGCCGCCGGAACCTGCTGCAGGTGCAAGTCGACGAGCTGCGCGCCGGCCGCGACCGGCTGCTCGACGGGTATCGGGTGGTGAAGCGCACGCTTACCGACGCCACCGAGGCGCTCGCCGGCGTCGAGGTTCGCGCGGCCGCCGAGCTCTCGGGTCCTGCGCCCGCGGTCGAGGTCCCGCCGGTCGAGGGCGAGCTCGAGACCCTTTCGGGTGAGCAGACGCCCTCCGCGGAGGTGGTCGCCGTCGAGATCGACGCGGTCGCCGCGCTGGTCGGCGAGCCGGGGGAGGGCTCCGGGGCGGAGGTCGACGCCCTGTTCGCTCGGCTCAAGGCCGAGGCGAGTGAGCGCGAGGCGCCGGCTGCACCGGTCCAGCTCCCGGCACCGGGGGCGGAGGCGGGATCCGAAACCGCGGCGGGATCCGGGACGGCACCGGTGGAGATCGCCGACGCAGCCGGCGCGGCGACGGAGGCAGCACCGGAAGCCGAGCTCACCGGTGACGACTCGATCCGCGCGGAGCGCGCCGCGGTGCTCGACCCGCTCGGCCGGGAGCTCGCGCGCAAGGCCAAGCGAGCGCTCCAGGACGAGCAGAACGATTTGCTCGATCGCATCCGCAAGGTCAAGGGAGCTCCGAGGGCGCTCGACGTCCTGACCCCGCAGGAAGGCCGGCACCGGGCGTGGTGCGACGTGCTGCGCGCACCGCTCACGGCGGCGTACGCGGGTGGGTACGGACTTGGCGGTGGGGGCAAGACGCGCAAGCAGGTACCGGCACAGATGCTCGACGAGCTGGCCGACGACCTCGTCGCACGATTGCGCGACCGCCTGGTTGTCGCGATCGACGAAGCGGCCGACACCGACGACGTCACCCAGCGACTCGGTGCGCGCTACCGGGAGTTCAAGGGGCAGGACCTGGATCGGGCGCTCGGCGACGCGCTCGCCGCGGCATGGGCCAGGGGCACGTTCGACGTCAGCCCGGCCGGGACGAGCCTGCGATGGGTCCCGGAGGTGGAGGGTCGTTGTCCCGACTGCGACGACAACTCGCTCGAGCCGACCGTCCGGGGCGAGCCGTTCCCCACGGGGACGCCGCACCCGCCCGCGCATCCCGGGTGTCGTTGCCTGTTGGTGCCCGAGAAGGCCTGACCCAAGGCCGATCCCGGCGCGGCGGGTCCCCCGCCGGGATCACGTAGGCTCGCCGGCGATGCGCGTCCCCCCTGTCGAGAAGCGGCCCAGACGCAGCCTGCGCGTCCGCGGGTGGATGATCGCACTGTTCGTGGTGCTCGTCGTGCTGTTCCTCAGCGCGCGGGGCCTGGCTGGGTTCTACACGGACTACCTGTGGTTCGACGCGATCGGGTACGGCAAGACCTGGCGGGGGCTGCTGTGGGCCCGCTTCGCGCCTGCCGCCGTGTTCACCGCCGTGTTCTTCGCGCTGATGATGGCCAGCCTCACGATCGCCGACCGCCTCGCGCCGGGGACCCGTGCGCTCGGGCCCGAGGACGAGATGCTCGCCCGGTACCAGCAGTCGGTCGGCCCCTACAGCGGGCGGATCCGCATCGCGGTGTCGGCGTTCTTCGCCCTGGTCGCCGGGGGGAGCGTATCGGGCCAGTGGCAGGACTGGATCCTCTTCACGCACGCGCAGAGCTTCGGGATCGACGACCCGCAGTTCCACAAGGACGTGGGCTTCTACATCTTCCGACTCCCGTTCCTCACCTTCGTGTTCGACTGGCTGTTCGCCGCGCTGCTCATCGTGCTGATCGTGACCTCGGTCGCGCACTACCTCAACGGCGGTATCCGGTTGCAGGCCCCGTTCCAGCGGGTGACCCCGCAGGTGAAGGCGCACCTGTCGGTGATCCTGGCGCTGATGGCCTTGGTGAAGACGGCGCAGTACTACCTGGCGCGCTTCGAGCTCAACTTCTCGACACGTGGGGTGGTGGAGGGCGCCAGTAAGACCGATGTGGCCGCCGAGCTGCCGGCGCTCAACCTGCTGATGGTCATCTCCGTGGTCGCGGCTGGCCTGTTCGTGTGGAACATCTGGCGGCGCGGGTGGGTCCTGCCGGTCATCGCGGTCGGCCTGTGGGCCTTCGTGTCTCTGGTGATCGGCGCGGTCGTGCCCGCCGTCTACCAGCAGTTCTTCGTGAACCCGAACGAGCAGGCGAAGGAAAAGCCGTACATCGGTCGCAACATCGAGGCCACGCGGGCCGCGTTCGACCTTGACGAGGTGTCGGTGCAGGCGTTCCCGTACGCCGAGGATCTCACCGACGCCGACCTCGTGAGCAACGCGCAGACGCTCGAGAACGCACGACTGTGGGACCCCGACACCGCGGTCAGGGACTACACGCTCTTCCAGGGCCTCGTGACCTTCTACAAGTTCGCCGACGCGGACGTCGACCGCTACGTCATCGACGGCGAGCTGCGCCAGGTGCTGATCGCGGCCCGCGAGCTGAACCAGGAGGACCTGCCGAGCCAGACGTGGGTGAATCGCCGCATCGTCTACACGCACGGCTACGGCGCGGTCGTGTCCCGCGCCAACTCCGCGGACACCGACGGGCAGCCGTCGTACCTGCTTCAGGACGTCCCGCCGGTCGGCGACATCCCGCTTGACCGGCCCGAGGTGTACTTCGGCGAGAAGCTCGACGGGTTCTCGCTGGTCGACGCGAAGCAGGACGAGTTCAACTACCGCAAGGGCGAGAAGGACGTCTTCACCCGGTACGAAGGATCGGGCGGCATCGGCCTGTCGAGTTGGGTGCGCCGGGCCGCGTTCGCGTTGCGGTTCAACGACGTGAACCTGATGATCTCCGGGCAGATCACCTCCGACACCAAGATCATGTACCTGCGCGGAATCGCGGAGCGCGTGAAGAAGGCCGCGCCGTTCCTGCGCATCGACGCCGATC
>VGBT01000027.1 GCA_016870395.1 Actinomycetota bacterium
CGGCTGCGCCGGCTCGGCCGGCGCGCCGGCGCGCGCGTGGGCGTGCTCGCGGTGCTCGTCGCGGCGGCCCACGGAGCTCCGTCGCCAGCCACGGCGGCGCCGGTGAACCATGCGACCGTGGTGGTCGACACCGGTCAGGGTGTGATCACGCGCACCATCGAGTTCACGTCGTCGTCGGTCACCGGGCTCCAGGCCCTCGACCTCGCCGGTGCCGACCCGGTGGTCTGGAGCTACTCGGGACAGGGCGGCGCGGTGTGTCGCCTGTTCGGCGTCGGCAGGGACGCGGGCCCCGGATGTCTGGGCGGGGAAGGTGGCGACGCGCGCTACTGGGCGTACTACCAAGCGACAAACGGCGCGACGAAGTTCGGCTACTCGCCGGTCGGGGCCGGGTCGACCTCCGTGCGCGACGGCGACGTCGAAGGGTGGCGCTTCGGCCTCGGGGGCGCGCCGCCGTTCCCGGCGGCCACACCGCCGAGCAGCGCAGTTCCCGTGACCGACCCACCGGCGAGCGCCCCTCCGGGTCCGGCGGTGACCGCGGGTGGCTCGGGTGGTGGTGGCGCAGCGGTGCTCGGGGACGGATCGCCGGAGCGCACGGCACCCACCGCAGCTCCGACCGCTTCGACCCTCCCGGGCACGGGTGGTGCGAGTGCGGCTCGGCGCGAAGGCGGTGATCGCGGCACCGCGGTGCTCGCGTCCGGACGACGGGAGCTGGGCTCCGCGGTCGGAGCGGATTCGGGCACCGGCTCGGATGGCCCGACGTCGCTGTTGCTGTTCGGGGTGCTGCTCGCGGCGTTGGTCGTGGCGATCGTCCTCGTCCGGCGCCGGCGCCGACCGGCACGGTAGTCAGATGCCTCTGCGGCGCCGGGCCGTTAGTCCCGAGCGGTCCCGCCGACCCGTGGATCCCTCGGTCTCGGTCCTAGCCTGCACACCGTGCTGGCCGAGATCTCGTCGTCCAACGTCAGCGTTCTCGTGGCGTTCGGCGGGGGTGTCGTCTCGATTCTGTCGCCGTGCGTGCTGCCGATGGTGCCCGGGTACCTGAGCCTCGTCACCGGCCTCTCGGTCACCGAGCTGCGCGAGGGGGAACGCAAGCACCTCTGGCGGATCGCGGCGATGACCGGACTGTTCACCCTCGGGTTCGGGTCGGTGTTCACGCTGCTCGGGCTGGCCGCGTCGGGCATCGGCAACGCGCTCTTCGAGAACCAGGAGACTTTGACGCGGATCTCCGGCGTCGTGGTGATCGTGATGGCCGTGTACCTCGCGGGCTCGCAGCTCGTCATCGCCCCGCGCCTCTACCCGGAGATGCGGTTCCACGTCACCGACAAGTTCGGGATGCTGACCGCGCCGATCGCGGGCGCCGCTTTCGGCTTCGGCTGGTCGCCGTGCCTCGGCCCGGTGATCGCCGCGATCTTCGGGGTAGCCGCGACGCAGACCACTGCCCGCGCGGTCGCGCTGCTCGCGTCGTACTCGATCGGGATGGGGGTCTCGTTCCTCGCGGTGGGGCTCGCGTTCGGCCACTGGGCCGCGCCGCTCGACTTCGTGAAGCAACACCTCAAGACCATCACGCTCGTGTCGGCCGCGGTGCTGGCGCTGTTCGGGGTGCTACTGGTGATGGACAAGCTGTGGTGGCTGACCCGTCAGCTGACCGACTTCCTCGACTCGCTCGGTCTCACCAAGCTCGTCGAGCTCGGCTGACCTGACCGCACCCGGCGCGCCCGTACCCGGATTCCACAGCCGGAAACCGTCGCGGCTCTCTCGTGCTGTAACGTGAGATACACGCGACATTTTTCGAGCGAAGGTGCCGATGGGGAGCGCTGGGCGCTGCCAGAGTCCATCGGCGGCGGTGGCGGACACGGGAGCATGGCGGGAACGACAACCGGAGCGGCGTCGGGTGACATCGTCAACACCCCCGAGTGGGCGGCGCTGGCCGCCCATCACCGCGCGATCCGTGGCGCCCACCTGCGCGACCTCTTCGCCGCCGATCCCGATCGCGGCACGTCGATGGTGCTCGAGGTCGGCGACCTCTACCTCGACTACTCCAAGAACCGTCTGACCCCCGAGACCGTCACGCTGCTCGCGGCTCTCGCCCGCCGGGCGGGGGTCGAACGCCTGCGCGACGCGATGCTCGCCGGCGAGAAGATCAACGTCACCGAGGACCGCGCCGTGCTGCACGTGGCGCTACGGACCCCCCGGTCCTGCCAGATCCTGGTCGACGGTGTCGACGTGGTGCCCGATGTGCACCGGGTGCTCGACCGGATGGCCGACTTCTCCCGCCGCGTGCGCAGCGGTGCCTGGACCGGCCACACCGGTCGGCGGATTCGTAACGTCGTCAACATCGGCATCGGCGGGAGCGACCTCGGCCCCCGAATGGCCACGACCGCGCTCGCCGCCTACTCGGAGCGGTCGATGACCTCCCGCTTCGTCTCGAACGTCGACGGCACAGACTTCTACGAGACGACCCGAGACCTCGACCCGGCCGAGACCCTCTTCATCGTCGCGTCGAAGACGTTCACCACGCTCGAGACGATGACCAACGCGCGCACGGCGCGCGACTGGGCCCTCGCGACCCTGGACGACGACGCCGCCGTCGCAAAGCACTTCGTCGCCGTGTCCACGAACGCTGCCGAGGTGGCCGCGTTCGGCATCGACACCGACAACATGTTCGAGTTCTGGGACTGGGTGGGCGGTCGCTACTCGTACGAGTCCGCGATCGGCCTCTCGCTGATGCTCGCGATCGGCCCGGAGCACTTCGCCGACATGCTTGCCGGGTTCCACGCGATGGACGAGCACTTTCGCACCGCGCCGGTCGAGTCCAACCTGCCGATGCTGCTTGGGCTCATCGGCTGCTGGTACGACAACTTCTTCGGTGCGGAGACCGTCGCCGTCCTGCCGTACAGCCAGTACCTCGCCCACCTGCCCGCCTACCTCCAGCAGCTCGACATGGAGAGCGACGGCAAGTCGGTCACCCGCGAGGGCGAAGGGGTCGCCTGGCAGACCGGGCCGATCGTGTGGGGCCAGCCCGGCACCAACGGGCAGCACGCGTACTACCAGCTCATCCACCAGGGGACGAAGCTGATCCCCTGCGACTTCATCGGGTTCGCTCGAGCCAACCACCCGGTCGGTGATCACCAGGACCTGCTGGTGGCGAACCTGCTCGCGCAGCCCGAGGCGCTCGCGTTCGGCAAGACTCGCGCCGAGGTGGAGGCGGAGGGGGTCCCAGCGCACCAGGTGTCCCACCGCGTCTTCGAGGGCAACCACCCGACGAACGTGATCATGGCCACCGAGCTCACGCCGCACACCCTCGGCCAGCTCGTCGCCTGCTACGAGCACAAGGTGTTCACCCAGGGTGCGATCTGGAACATCAACAGCTTCGACCAGTGGGGTGTGGAGCTGGGCAAGAAGCTCGCGCAGAACATCATCCCGGAGCTGCAGGCGCCCGCAGAGCCGGCGCTCGCGCACGACTCGTCCACGAACGCGCTGATCCGCCGGTACCGGCGGCTGCGATTGTCCTGACCCGGATCTGAGAGGAGCACGAATGCAGCTAGGCATGGTGGGTCTCGGGCGGATGGGTGCCAACCTCGTCCGCCGTCTCATGGACGACGGCCACGAGTGCGTCGTCTACGACGTGAGCGCCGACGCGGTGCAGGCACTCGTCGGCGAGGGTGCGACGGGTGCCACGACGCTCGAGGACTTCGTCGCGAAGCTGACGACGCCGCGGGCTGCCTGGGTGATGGTGCCCGCGGCGTTCACC
The DNA here is from genome assembly GCA_016870395.1 of Actinomycetota bacterium. GTDB lineage: Bacteria > Actinomycetota > Acidimicrobiia > IMCC26256 > JAENVU01 > SHUZ01. The sequence goes on from VGBT01000027.1 coordinate 3,749, forward strand.
GGCGAGATGGTGGCGAAGCTCGCCGACCTCATGGAGCCCGGCGACATCGTGATCGACGGCGGCAACTCGTACTACCGCGACGACGTCGACCGGGCCGCCGCACTCGCGCAGCAGCAGATCCATTACGTCGACTGCGGGACCAGCGGTGGCGTCTTCGGACTCGAGCGCGGCTTCTGCCTCATGATCGGGGGCGAGGACGAGGTCGTCGCGCACCTCGACCCGATCTTCGCCACGATCGCACCGGGGATCGACGCCGCCCCGCGCACCGAGGGGCTCACTGGTGCACCGTCCACGGCGGAGCGCGGCTACCTGCACTGCGGTCCCAACGGCGCGGGGCACTTCGTGAAGATGGTCCACAACGGGATCGAGTACGGGATCATGGCCGCGTACGCCGAGGGGCTCAACGTGCTGAAGCACGCGAACGCCGGAACGCAGCAGCGCGACGCGGATGCGGAGACCACGCCCCTGCGCGACCCGCAGTACTACCGGTACGACCTCGACATCCCCGCCGTCGCGGAGGTGTGGCGGCGCGGCAGCGTGGTGTCGTCGTGGCTGCTCGACCTCACGGCCCACGCGCTGTCGGTGTCGCCCGACCTGTCGGACTTCGCGGGCCGGGTCTCCGACTCGGGCGAGGGGCGCTGGACCATCCATGCCGCGGTCGACGAGGGGGTACCGGTGCACGTGCTCTCCGCCGCGCTGTTCGACCGGTTCGAGAGTCGGGCCGAGTCGGAGTTCGCCAACCGGCTGCTCTCGGCGATGCGCAAGGAGTTCGGCGGTCACGACGAGAAGTCGGGGGGTTCCTGAGGTGCCGCGGCGGAAGCGGGGGAGCGCCGACGCGCTGTGCTGGTTCGGCTGCACCGGTGATCTCGGGTACAAGATGACCTTCCCGGCGTTGTACGGGATGGCCCGTCACGGGACGCTTACGCGGCCGATCATCGGCATCGCCCGGGCCGGCTCGACGCTCGACGACCTCAAAGACCGCGCGCGCGACTCGATCGAGCAATATGGCGGGGGGATCACCGATGCCAAGGCGTTCGACCACCTTGTGCGCGCGCTGCACTACGTCGACGGCGACTACACGGAGCCCGCCACGTTCGCGGCGCTGAAGCAGCAGCTCGACCGGGTCGGAGCGACCCGCCCGGCGCACTACCTGGCGATCCCTCCGAGCCTCTTCGGCACGGTGATCGAGGCGCTCGGGACCAGCGGCGCGGCAGAGAACGCGCGCGTCATCGTGGAGAAGCCCTTCGGGCGTGACCTCGCGTCAGCGCAGGATCTCAACCGGATCGTGCACTCGGTCTTTCCCGAGGACGCGGTCTACCGGATCGACCACTTCCTCGGGAAGGAGGAGGTGCAGAACCTCCTCTACTTCCGCTTCGCGAACTCGTTCCTTGAGCCGATCTGGAACCGCAACTACGTCTCGAGCGTGCAGATCACGATGGCCGAGGACTTCGGCGTGCAAGGGCGTGGCCGCTTCTACGAGGAGGTCGGCGCGCTGCGCGACGTGGTGCAGAACCACCTCTTCCAGATGGTCGCGCTGCTCGCCATGGAGCCGCCCCAGGGCATGGGGGAGCAGGCGCTGCGCGACGCGAAGGAGCGGGTGTTCGGCTCCGTCGAGACCATGCGCGAGCAGGACCTCACCCGCGGCCAGTTCGAGGGGTACCGCAACGAACCCGGCGTCGCCGCCGAATCCGACGTCGAGACGTACGCCGCTGTCCGGCTGCACGTCGACTCGTGGCGCTGGAACGGCGTCCCTTGGTACATCCGCGCCGGCAAGGAGCTGCCAGTGCACGCGACCGAGGTGGTCGTGGAGCTGAAGGGAGCTCCCCAGCGGGTGTTCTCCGACTCGGAGCCCGAGCTCGAGCAGAGCAACTACGTCCGCTTCCGCTTCAACCCCGAGATCGCGATCGCGATCGGGGCGCGGGCCAAGGTGCCCGGTGAGGCGATGGTGGGCGAGCAGCGCGAGCTCTACCTCTGCAACCAGTTCCCCGACGAGATGTCGCCCTACGAGCGTCTGCTGGGCGACGCGATGAACGGAGAGGCGCTGCTCTTCGCCCGCGAAGACGGCGTGGAGCAGGCGTGGCGGGTCGTCGACCGGGTCCTGACCCGTCACCATGCGGCGCATCCGTATGCCAAGGGAAGCTGGGGGCCGTGGGAGGCGAACCGCTTCGTGGAGGCGGTGGGCGGGTGGCGTGACATCGTAGTGTCCACGGTGTGACGGATCGCGACGCGCTGAAGCAGGCCGCCGGCGTGCAGGCGGCAGAGTGGGTCGACTCGGGGATGGTCGTCGGCCTCGGAACCGGCAGCACGGCGATCCACGCCATCACCGCGGTCGGCGTACGGATCGCCGAGGGGTCGCTCACGGGCGTCGTTGCGATCCCCACGTCGAAGGCGAGCGCTGACGCGGCCGAGGAGCTCGGGATCCCGCTCGGGTCCCTCGCCGACCACCCCGTCATCGATCTCACGATCGACGGTGCCGACGAGGTCGATCCCGACCTGCGTCTGATCAAGGGCGGAGGCGCCGCGCTGCTGCACGAGAAGGTCGTCGCCCAGGCCAGCCTGCGCGAGGTGATCGTCGTCGACGACGCGAAGTGCTCGGAGCGGCTGGGAACGCGCTGCGCGCTCCCGGTGGAGGTGCTCGCCTTCGGATGGCGACCGGAGTCGGAGTACCTCGACGACCTCGGCGCCGACGTCACCCTGCGGCGCGGGCCCTACGACGAGCCGCTCGTCACCGAGGAAGGCAACTGGATCCTCGATGCGGCGTTCGGCCCGATCGCGGATCCGGAGCGCCTCGCCGCGCTGCTCGACCGGCGCGCGGGCGTCGTGGCACACGGGCTCTTCCTCGGCCTCGCGACGGACCTGCTTGTCGCCGGCGCCGACGGCGTCGAGCACCGACCCGCGCTGTGATGGAAGGATCGCCGCCGGACGTCTGGGTCGTCCGGCACGGCGCGACCGCATGGAGCGACGCCGGCCGTCATACCGGGCGCACCGACGTGCCGCTCACGCCGGAGGGGCAACAGCAGGCCGCGGCACTGGTGAAGGCGCTCGACCGGCAGCGCTACGCGCGTGTGCTGGTGAGCCCGCTCGGACGCGCGCGTGAGACCGCGCGCCTCGCCGGGTTCGCCGACGCGACCATCGACGACGACCTGCTCGAGTGGGACTACGGCGAGTACGAGGGGTTGACGATCGCCGAGATCCGCGAGCACGACCCGGGCTGGACGATCTGGACCGGATCCGTACCGGGCGGGGAGTCGGTCGGCGACGTCGCGGCGCGCGCCCGACGGGTGCTGGCGCGCACGAGCGACGCCGACGGCCGGGTCCTGTGCTTCGCCCACGGCCACGTGCTGCGCGTGCTCACGGCCTGCTGCCTCGGGCTCCCGCCGGAAGCTGGCGCGCAGCTCGCGCTCGAAACGGCCGGGATCGGCGTGATCGGCCACGAGCACGACTACCGCACCCTGCGCCACTGGAACCTCCCGAGGGCGTAGCCATCGGGTCGCCTGCGGTGGCCTCGGGGCCGGACAAGACTTGCCGGATGGAGGAACAGGAGCTCGCCGGAGGCGTCGCGAACGCGGGAAGCGTGGTCCGGGTCGGTGAACAGGTGCTTCGACCTTCGAACCCGCAGTCTCGAGTCATCCATCGCTTTCTGCGTGCACTCCGTGAGGAGGGTTTCGAAGGCGCCTCGTTGCCGGTCGGCATCGACGAGAGCGGCCGGGAGCGGCTCGTGTTCATCGAGGGCGATGTCGCGGTGCCGCCGTATCCGGACTGGGCGCAGTCGGACGCGGCCCTGAGCTCGATTGCGGTACTCATGGCGGCTTTTCATGAAGCGTCGCGTGCCTTCGATCCGAGTGGTCTGACCTGGAGTGCCGAGATGGCAGATCCGGTCGGTGGCCCGATCGTGTGCCACAACGACGTCTGCCTGGAGAACGTGGTCTTTCGGGAGGGTGTCGCAGTGGGTCTTGTGGACTTCGACTTCGCTGCCCCCGGTCGCCCCGTGTACGACCTCGCTGCGTTCGCACGGATGTGCGTGCCGATCGACGACGACGTCAGCGCCGCCCGGTTGGGTTGGCATCCGGCGGACCGACCGGCACGGCTCAGGCTGATCGCGGACGCGTACGGACTCGACGCACCGGGGCGAGTCCAGCTCGGGGAAGCGCTGGCTGACTCCATTGCTCGCGGTGGTGAGTTCGTGCGCCTCAGGGTGGAGGCCGGCGATCCGAACTTCTTGGCGATGTGGAACGACATGGGTGGCATGGAGCGGTTCGATCGCCGGCGCCGCTGGTGGGCCGAGCACGAAGACCGCTTTGCCAACGCACTCCGCTGAGGTGTGGTTCTGTCACCCGGGTTCCGCAAAACCGCCCGCCGAAGTGTCGCCGGAGCAGCAGCCACGGCCGGGCGTGCCGGATGGGCGCTCCGGTTCGGGCCCGAGATCACGACCCAGGAGGCTGAGGTGCTCGCCACTGGCGAGACCGGCATGGCGAGCACCGGAGCCGACCATCGAAGCAGGAGGACCCCATGAGCACCGAGCAGCTCCAGCAGGCGTTCGCGAGCACCCGAGGGGTGTTGGCGCAGGTCACGGCCGCGCAGCTCGACCTCCCCACGCCTTGCCAGTCGTGGGACGTCCGCGGGCTGGTCAACCACATCGTCGGTGGGAGTCGGTGGTTCGGCGCCTCGGTCGAGGCCGGGAAGTCGGTCGACGAATTTGCGGCCGGCGAATGGGCCGACGGTGACTTCGTCGCCAGCTTCGACGAGGGTGTCGAGCGCACCGTCGCCGCCTTCGGTGCTCCGGGCGCGCAGGAGAAGATGATCGAGCTGCCCTTCGGCACCTTCCCGGGCGCGGTCTTCATGGGCCTCGCGACCAGCGACACCTTCACCCACGGATGGGATCTCGCCCGCGCCACCGGGCAGTCGACCGATCTCGACCCTGCACTCGCCGACGCCCTTCTCGCGCAAGCGCGGATGTCGATCCCGGAGGCGTTCCGGGGAGCGGACGGCGTGGCGCCGTTCGGCAGGGACTGCTCGATGCCGCGCGCCGGGTGCACGGAAGACCGATCGTCGAGCCGCAGATCGCGTTCGTCAACCTGCTCGTCCCCGGCCAGGAGCTCGCAGTGCACACCGACGTTCCCGAATTCCGTGGCGCGAACCGCAAGGTGGTGCCGCAGTGGCTGCTCGTGGTGATGCACCACTCCGGGTGCTTCGACGCTTGGCGGATGCCGATCGCCACGGGGATCTCGTACTTCTCCGACGACGTGGGCGGCGCTCTGCTGTATTGGCCCGAAGGCCCCGACGGGCCGCCGGCGCGCCACGCGATCCGCTCCGACACCGCGCTCGTGCTCGACACCGACTCGGTGTTCCACGGCGTGGACCGCGTCGACGGCGCCGAGGCGGGGCCTTCCGGATCGGGACGTTCGACCCGGAGCAGCGCCGGCGGGAATGCCCCGAGGGGCTGGAACCGTTCGCATGCGCAGATGGACGCGACGGTGGTTCCCACCAAGTATTGGCACGCGCTCGAGGACGGGCGCATCCAGTGTGACGTCTGTCCGCGCGCGTGCAAGTTGCGTGAGGGTCAGCGCGGGGTGTGCTTCGTTCGGGCCCGTGCGGACGACCAGATCGTCCTCACCACCTACGGCCGGTCCAGTGGCTTCTGCGTCGACCCGATCGAGAAGAAGCCGCTCAATCACTTCCTGCCGGGCACCTCCGTGCTGTCGTTCGGCACCGCCGGCTGCAACCTGGCGTGCCGGTTCTGCCAGAACTGGGACATCTCGAAGTCGAAGGAGATCGACACGCTCGCCGACGCGGCCGGCCCCGAAGACCTGGCCCGTGCCGCCCGGGAGCTCGGCGCGTCGAGCGTCGCCTTCACCTACAACGACCCGATCGTGTTCCTCGAGTACGCGAACGATGTGGCCGACGCGTGCCACGAGGTTGGGATACGCACGGTGGCGGTGACTGCCGGGTACGTGTGTGACGAGCCGCGCCGGGACTTCTTCGCCCATGTGGACGCGGCGAACGTCGACCTCAAGGGCTTCACCGAGGACTTCTACCGACACGTCGCCGGCGGCGCGCTCGCACCGGTGCTCGAGACGCTCGAGTACCTCGTGCACGACACCGACGTGTGGGTGGAGACCACGACGCTGCTGATCCCCGGCCACAACGACAGCGACGACGAGCTCCACCGGATGTCCGAATGGGTGGTCGACCACCTGGGTATCGACTTCCCGATGCACTTCAGCGGATTCCACCCCGACTACCGCATGCTCGACGTGGCGCCAACTCCGAAGGAGACCCTCACGCGGGCCCGCCGGATCGCGATGGAGCACGGGCTGCGCTTCGTGTACACGGGCAACGTGCACGACGCCGAAGGCGACGCGACCGTCTGCCCGTCGTGCGGCACCACCGTGGTGCAGCGCGACTGGTACGAGCTGCGCGCGTACCGCCTCAGCGGTGACGGGCACTGCCGAACGTGCGGTGCTGCGATCCCCGGTGTCTTCGACGGGCCGCCGGGGGAGTGGGGCGCGCGGCGCCGCCCGGTTCGCCTCGCGGGGCGTACGGAAGGTGGTGGCGGGTGACCGCCGCCGATCGCCACGTCCGCCCTTCCGCGGTGGCGGGTGCGTTCTACCCGCGTGAGCCCGGCGCCCTGCGCGCCGAGGTCGACGGGCTGCTGGCCGATGCCCGAGCCCGGGGACTGGAGCTCGCGTCGGTGCCGAGGGCGCTCGTCGTCCCGCACGCCGGCTACGTCTACTCGGGCCCCGTTGCCGCCAGCGCGTACGCGACCGTCGCGGATGCTGCGGCCGGTATCCGTCGCGTAGTGCTGCTCGGTCCGGCCCACCGGGTCCCGCTGCGCGGCATGGCTGTCCCCTCGGTGGCCTTGCTGCTGACCCCGCTTGGCGCGGTCGAGGTCGCCGACGACGCGCGCGCGCGGCTCGTCATGCTTGGCCTCGCGATCGTGGACGACGACGCCCACGCGCTCGAGCACAGTTTCGAGGTGCAGCTCCCGTTCCTGCAGCGTGTTTTTCCCGGTGTGCCGGTCCTGCCGGTCGCGGTGGGCGCTGCGGCCGCGTCCGACGTCGAGCGCGCGATCGACGCCCTGTGGGACGACGGCACCCTGGTCGTCGTGTCGACCGACCTGAGCCACTACGACACCTACGAGTCGGCGCGCCGCCACGACGCGCAGACTGCAGATGCGATCCTCCGGCGGGACGGCGACCTGCTGACCGGCACCGACGCCTGCGGCGTCCATGCCTTGCGCGGCCTGCTGCGCGCGGCGTTGGCGCGCGACCTCGCTGTCCGCGCGCTCGACCTGCGTTCGTCGGGCGACACCGCGGGTCCGCGCGACCAGGTGGTGGGGTACGGCGCCTTCGTGATCGTCGAGTCGAGCAGCCTCGACGCCGACGACCGTCAGGCGCTGCTGGGCTGCGCGATCGAGCCGGTGGGTGCAGTCCTCCGAGGCGAGGTGCCACGGCTCCCCGAGCTCGGCCTGCTCCCGCCCCGCCTCCGGTGTCCGGGTGCGGCGTTCACCACCCTGGAGCGTGAGGGCGCGCTGCTCGGTTGCATCGGCACGCTGCGGGCGGAGGAGCCGTTGGGGCAGGCCGTCGCCCGCCACTCGCTGTCGGCCGCGTTCGCGGATCCTCGACTGCCACCGATCACGGTGGCCGACTTCGAGGCGATGTCGGTGAAGGTGTCGGTGCTGTCGCCGATGGTGCCCGTGGCCGCGGGCTCGCACGCCGAGCTCGCGGCGGCGCTCGTCCCCGGCGTCGACGGGCTGCTGGTCGAAGCTCCGCCGGGCGGCGCGACCTTCCTCCCGTCGGTCTGGACGAGCCTGCCGGGGCCGGAGGATTTCCTGGCCGCGCTGTGGCGCAAGGCCGGCTGGCAGGTGGGGCATTGGCCGCGGGGACTGCGCGCACACCGGTACCGGGCCGCCGAGGTGCACCAATCCGGACCGCGCTCACTCGGGCGGGGCGCGCGCTCAGCGTGAGATGACCTTCGACCGAAGCGTCGGTCGTGGTTCGGTGAGAGAATCAGCCCGGTGAGCGACGACGTTCTTCCCGAGCAGCCCCTGGCGCGGGCGCAACGACGAGGGCTCCTCGTCGCGTTGGCCGCGCTCGACGAAGCGGTGCAGGCCCCCATGGAGGGCCAGAAGCGCTGGCAGGCCGAGGTTCTCGCGGCGCTCGAAGGCGTGCGGGCGGCGCTGGTGCGGCACGCGCAGTTCACGGAGGCGCCCGACGGGCTCTTCGCCGAAGTCGTCGAGCATGCGCCGCGGCTCGCCAACGCGGTGAAGCACCTCCACGCGGAGCACGACGAGCTGAGCCGTCAGATCGACGTCTGCGAGGCCGCGGTGCGGGCCCTCGGGCCCGACGACTCCGTGGAGGGCGTCGCGGCCGACGCGGCCGACCTGCGCCGGTGGTTCGACCGCCACCGCGACCGGGGCGCGGAGCTGGTCTACGACGCGTACAACGTGGACATCAGCGAAGCCGACTGAGCCCAGGCGCGGTCAGAGCGCGTGGCGGCGGAGGTCGTCGAGGGTGACCCACTCGAGCGCCTGCAGGTGTGTGGCCTCGAGGATGACCGGAGGGGCCACGCCGGCGTCGAGCGCTTCCGCCCAGCGTGACGCGCACAGGCACCAGCGGTCACCGGGCCTGAGCCCGGCGAAGCCTGGCTGGGGGGTGGTGAGGTCGTTGCCGGCCTGCTGGGAGAAAGCGAGGAACTCCTCGGTGACCTGGGTGCACACGACGTGGACGCCCGCGTCGTCGGCCCCGGTGTTGCAGCAGCCGTCACGGTAGAAGCCGGTGAGCGGCTCGATGCCGCAGTGCTCGAGGTCACCGCCGAGGACGTTGCGCGCCATGACGAGGAGTCCAGCACACCGCGCCTCCCCACGTTGGTGATCGAGCCGGTCGTGGCGACGGTGTGGACCACCAACCGGTCGGGGTGATGTCGTCAGGCGCGGGCGAGGACCTCCCAGTGCAGCACCGCGATGCAGGCGTCGGGATGTGTGGCCCACTCCCGCCACGCGGCCGCGAGCGTCTCCAACTCGGCCCGGTCGGACAGGCCGTACGCGAGCGCCTGCTCGGCCAGCCCCGAGTGCAGGCAGCGGTCGGCCCACAGCTCCCCCCACCATGCACGCGACTCGGGTTCGGCGAACGTCCACGTGGAGCTCGAGACCGCGACGTCCGAGAACCCGGCGCGCCGCACCCACCCGAGCAGGTAGCGGCCAGCGTCGGCCTCGGCCCCGTTGCGCGCGGTCACGTGGTGGTACAGCTCGTTCCAGCGGTCGAGGCGCGGGTCGTCGGGCGCCCACGCGAACGCGGCATAGTCGCTGTCGCGCACCGCGAGCAGTCCACCGTCGCGCAGCACTCGGCGCGTCTCCCCGAGCGCGGCCACCGGATCGGTGAGGTGCTGGAGCACCTGGTGCGCGTGCACGACGTCGAAGCGGTCGTCGTCGAAGTCGAGCGCGTACACGTCGCCGACCGCGAACGCGACGTTGTCGGTGTGTGCGGCGGCTGCCGCCTGGGCGGCCTGGGCCACCACCTCTGCGGCGCGGTCGATACCGGTGACGGTGCCGGGGGTGACCAGCGCGGCGAGGTCGAGGGTGATCGTGCCGGGACCGCAGCCCACGTCGAGCACGTGCTGGCCGGGCTCGAGGTGGGGGAGCAGATACGCGGCGGAGTTCTTCGCGGTGCGCCAGGTGTGCGAGCGCAGCACCGACGCGTGATGCCCGTGCGTGTAGGTGTCTTCCATTGGTGCATCGTGACCGGTCGCGCCCTCCGGGTCGAGCGAAGAGGCAGAGTGATCCGATTCGCACCCTTCGTCAATCATCAGTTGGCGACCATCCGCTCGATCACCAGCCGGGCGCGGTCGGCAACAGGTTCGGGGACTGTCACTGCTTCGACGTCGTCGCGCAACGACGGGTAGAGCTTGGGCAGTGTGATCGTCTTCATGTACTCGCAGACGGCATCGGCATCGAGCGGGACGAAACTTTTGCCAGGGGCTTCGGTGCGCAATCGGTGGAGCATCCCGACCTCGGTGCCGACGAGGTCGACGGGAGCGGTGCACTCCCGAGCGTTCCTCACCATCCCGCCGGTGCTCAGGACGAAGGTACGGTCGGCCGGCAGCTGGCGTTCCGAGGGTGCGAACATGCACTGGCTGATGCATCGGCACTCGGGATGGAGCAGGAGCTCGGCGTCGGAGTGGGCGTCCATGAGCGAAGTGACGTCCTCGGTGCGGATCCCGGCGTGCACGTGGCACTCGCCGAGCCACAGGTGCAGCTTTCGGCCCGCGCGGCGCTCGATGTAGAGGCCGAGGAACATGTCGGGCGAGAACAAGATTTCGCGGTCTTCGGGGATCGACTGCACGATCTGCGCCGCGCTCGTCGATGTGCAGCAGTAATCGGCCTCGGTGTTGACCTCGGCGTCGGTGCTGACGTACGCGACGACGACTGCGCCGGGACGCTCGGCCTTCGATGCCCGCATTTGGTCGACCGGGGAAGTCGCGGCGAGAGAGCAGCCGGCTTCCTGGTCCGGGATGAGGACACGCTTGTCGGGGCAGAGCACGGCCGCGGTCTCGGCCATGAACTGCACCCCGCAGAACAGGATCAGCGATTTGGGGGTGGCGCCGGCCTGCTGCGAGAGCTGCAGCGAGTCGGAGACGCTCGATGCCGGCAAGCACGTCGGCCTCGGACAGAGACCGGATTTCGGCTTCCGCCTCGACCGCGTGATCTGCTGCCGTCGAGACGACCGAAGGCCGCGCACGTACCGGCGGCCGATGGTCGCCGATACGTGCGCACTGGATGTCGGGCACCCTGACCTCCTCGCTGCCGAGCATGCGAGCGTCGGTCCGCCGCGCCCTACGACCGTAGGACTCTCCGACCCGGGCGGGGCTCCGGTGTCCTGATATCCTCACTCGCACGCCGCGGGGTGGAGCAGTCTGGTAGCTCGTCGGGCTCATAACCCGAAGGTCGGAGGTTCAAATCCTCCCCCCGCCACCATCGAGAATGCAGGTCAGGGCCCCGCCGAGTGCGGGGTCCTTCTGCGTTCCGGGGGCCTCGTCAAACGTACGTCAAACGCATCGAGCCGGACCTCGCAGCAACCCGATCCGGCAGCTGCACCACCGGAGAGGTTCTGGAAGTTATGAGAGGCCAAAAAAGGGATGTAAACGCTCATCAAAAACCGATCAGGAGTGCTCCCGTTTTCGATGAGCGTTTACATCCAAGCGAGCCGGGAGCGGATCGTGCGCATCAGCGCCGCCGGGAAGATGCTGGGCTGGGAACGACTCGACCGTTAGGTGGGAGCGCCCTCCATGCCTGCGGGCAGGCGTCAGGGAGGAAGACGCTCCCGACGACGGAACGGCTCACGTGACCCGAGCGTCACCGCCTCGGGTCACGATCCCCAGAGTTGGGGTTGGGGAGTGAGTGAGGTACGTCAATACCCCGATTGACGGTCTTTCACCATTCGTGCATTCTTGGGCGTTCGGGCCGGCGGGAGGGCGCTGACGGTGGTCGGGGTGAGCGTCTGATGTGGTTGGTGAGGGGTCTGCTGCAGGTTCAGTTGACGGTGGTTGAGACTGATCATGCCGCGTGAGCGGCGGGTTGGGTGAAGGCGAGTTCGAACTCGACCGGGGTGAGTCTGCCGAGGCCGCGTTGGCGGCGCCGGTGGTTGTAGGTGTGCTCGATCCAGGTGACGATCGCGTAGCGGAGCTCGGAACGGGTCGCCCAACGCTGCTGGTCGAGCACGTTCTTCTGCAGCAGCGAGAAGAACGACTCCATCGCCGCGTTGTCACCCGCTGACGCGACCCGTCCCATCGACCCGGTGAGCCCCGCAGCACCGAGAACCGATCGGAATGCCCGTGAGCGGAACTGGCTGCCGCGGTCGCTGTGAACCACGACCGTGCCCGTCGGGGCCCGTCGTGCGACGGCGGAACGTAGCGCCGTGACGGCGAGCTGGGCGGTCATGCGTTCATCGATCGAGTAGCCGACGATCCGGTTCGAGAACACGTCCTTGATCGCACACACGTAGAGCTTCCCTTCGGACGTGGGGTGCTCGGTGATGTCGGTCAACCACACGGTGTCGGGTGCATCAGCTCGGAACTGACGCTTGACCAAGTCGTCATGGACCGCAGGCCCGGGTCGGCCCTTGCCGTTACGGCGTCCCTTGCGGGTCGTGGTCGACCACAACCGTTGATCGCGGCACAGCCGCCACACACGCCGCTCACTGAGCTGGTGGCCTGCGGTCTCGAGTTCATCGAAGAGGAGCCGGTACCCGAACTCGGGGTCCTCGCCGTTGAGGTCGACGAGCGCGTTCGTGACGTAGGCGTCGTCGAGGTCACGGTCCGAGCACGGCTTCGATCGCCACTTGTAGAACGCCTGCGGGGAGAATCCGAGCACCCCGCACGTCAACCGGATCGGCACACCGTCGGCGGCGAGATCCGCGACGAGCGGGAACATCATTTTGGGGCTGCGTCCTTCGCGAAGTACGCGGTTGCCCGCCGCAGGATCTCGACCTCCTGCTCGAGACGACGCTTGTCGCGACGGAGCTGCACGAGCTCGGACTGCTCCGACGTGGTGAGCCCATCGCTGACACCGTCGTCGATGTCGGCCTGGCGCACCCAACGGCGCACCGACTCGACCGACACATCGAAGTCGTGAGCGACCTCGGCAAGAGTCAGCTCACCGCGACGTGCGACGTTCGCGACGTCACGCTTGAACTCTTCGGGGAACTTCTTCGGCATGGGAAACATCCTTCCCGCCCGGACACCGGGGCGTAAACGATGTCAACCAAACCGACAGCAGACCCTGCTGTATCCGTAGTGTTTCATTGTTGTTCTCCTTTGTGTTGGGCTTGCATGGGATCTGGCTGGGCTCGCTCGATCACGAGGAGCACCGTGGCGCCGGGGTTCCAGGGGCTCGCCCCGTGGATCGAGAACACGAGCCCGAGCTCGATCGCGCACACGAGGAGGGCGGCGAGGTCGTCGCTCGTCACGTCGTAGGGCTCGGCGCTGAGAACCCGTCGCCCGTCAGCGCGGAGCCAGACCCGCGCGTGGTCGAGCACTCGATCGAGCGCCTGGCAGGCGCACGGGGCAGCGCTTCGCCAAGCGGTGCAGCGGAGGCCGGCGACGACTCGGGGACAACGCTGCGCCTGCGATGGGCGGAGGCCGATGGCGCGCGCCCACCGTTCGTACCTGGCCTCGGTCTCCCGGACGGCGCGGGACAGGTCGCGGGCGGTCACCAGTCGACCTCCTCAGCGTCGAAGTCGCGGACGATCCGCTCGACCTCGCGGCGGGTGCGGACCTCGGCGGCGCGCTCGGCTGCGAAGGTGAGACCGTCGAATCCGGGCTCCTGGCCCTGGGTGGGCGGTACCTGCGGTACCTCCGGTACGGTCCCTCGCCTCCGGCGGCCCTATGCGACGCCGAGGCGGTCCAGGTAGACCGCCCACTGGGCCTCGTCGAACGCCTGGTCCGCCGCGCCCGGCGCTCCTCTTGCGGCGGACAATCCGCCGGTGGTCCCACCGGCGCACAAGGTCGAGACCTGGCCGACGTCGAGCGCGGCCGGGTCGAACCACAGGTCGGGTGAGAACGGTTGGGCCATGAGGCTGGCACCGATGTTGTTCGCGTGCTGGTCGCGCTGGGTGAGGAACCATCCGGCGCCGGGGCCCCCGGGGCCTTCGGGCGGCGCGCCGAGGAAGCGCCACTCGAGGAAGCGCAGGATCGACGTGTGGTCGTACACGCGCCGGTCGACGAAGCCGGGGCGCGCGAACGGCGACGCCATCACCGTGGGCACCCGGAACCCCGCCTGCGAGAAGTCGTCCTGGTCGTTCGTGCTCGTGCGGTCGTCGGCGAGGTGCGGCGGGGCGACGTGGTCGAAGAAGCCGCCCCACTCGTCGTAGGTGACGAGGAACACGCCCCGCTCCCACTGCGGCGACTGCGCGAACGCCTGGAACACATCGCGCATGAAGCCCTGGCCGGCGCGGACGTCGGCGAGCGGGTGGTCGTCGGTGCGGTTCTCGCCCACGAACGACGGGTCGAGGAACACCACGTTGGGCAGCGTGCCTGCCGCGCAGTCCGCGTAGAACTCCGCGATCGGGCGGTTGAACGGGTTCAGGCGCTCACCCCACAGGAAGGTGACCGGCAGGTCCGAGTAGTAGTACCGGGCCGGCACCCCGGCGGCGCCGAGCCGGTCCCAGATCGTCGGCCAGCTGAACCCACCTTCGGCGATCGGCAGGTAGTTGCTCTTCACGCCGCCCGACTGCGCCGAGTGCAGGTACTCGCGGTTCGGATTGGTCGGACCGAGCACCGAGCAGTGGTAGCTGTCGAAGGTGGTGAAGCGCTTGGTCAGCCGGGCGCTGAAGGCCAGGTCGGGGGCGTTGTAGTAGCCGAGCGCGAACTCGTCGTTGCCCGATCCCGGCGCGAGGAAGCCTTGGTCGCGCTGGACCCGACCCGTGGTCCACGAGTGGCCCGGGTCCCCGAAGTCGCAGCCGCGCCAGGGGTTGGTGATCTGGTCCCAGGCGAACAGGTAGCGGGTGTCGACGGGCCCGTCCGGGCCGGCGTAGGTCTGGTGCTGGTTGCCATCGACGCCGAACAGCGCGCCGTAGCGGCTGCGGCCCGCTTCGAGGTACTGCTGGTCAGACGCGAGCCAGCCGAGCCAGTGGTCGAAGGAGCGGTTTTCCATCATCAGGACGACGACGGTGTCGACCGGGCAGTCCGACGCGAGGCCGTCGAGCAGCGACTGTCCGGGCTCGAAGCCCGGTGGGTACAGCCACCGGCAGCCCGGGATCGCGGTGCTCGCCGCAAGCGCACCGCCGACGAGGCCCGCGCGCTTGAGGAACGTCCGACGATCCATCGCCCCCCGCCTCCCAGCCGAATCACGCATTGTTGCTGGAATCGGACGGGCTTGTCACGAGTTGCGGCCGATACCCTCGTGACGTGCCCGTTCCCGACCTCGCCGCGGCCTCCGTGTTCCTCGATTTCGACGGCACCATCAGCACCACCGACGTGGGCCTGCACCTCCTCGAGCGTCTGGCCCCGCCGGAGTGGAAGGCGATCGACGCCGAGTACGACGCGGGCGAGACCGGCAGCCGGGTCTGCCTCCTCGACGAGTGGGACCTGCTCCCGCACGACGCCGACCTCCTGCGCTCGGTGGCCTTCGAGGTGCCGATCGACCCCGATCTCGAAGCCCTTGTTGCTGGGCTGCTCGCCGCCGGCTCCGAGGTGGTCGTGCTGTCCGACGGCTTCGGCTTCTATGCGCACGACGTGTGCGACGGGCTCGGAATCCCGGTGCTCACCAACGCGGTCGACTGGGGCACGGGGGCGTTGACGTTCCCGCACGAGGACCGGTGCTGCGCGTGCTCGAGCTGCGGCACCTGCAAGCAAGCTCCGGTCAAGGAGGCCGCGCGGCGTGGCCGAACCACCGTCGTGGTCGGCGACGGCACCAGCGACCGCAAGGCCGCGCTCCTCGCCGACGTGGTGTTCGCCAAGGGCTCGCTCGCGGCCTGGTGCGCGGCGAACGGAGTCGTCCACCACCGCTTCGAGTGCCTGGCCGATGTCGGTGAGGCACTGCTTTGATGAGGGTGGTGATGGGCTCGGACGAGCGGACGCCGCTCACCGACGCGGTGGCCGAGGACCTGCGCGGTCGAGGATGCGAGGTGCTCCTCGTCGGGCCGGTGGCGAGGACGCCCGCCGACGACGCGAAGCAGTGGGCGCAGGTCGGTCGCGAGGTCGGCGAGGCGGTCGCCACCGGCGCGGCGGAGACCGGAGTGCTGTTCTGCTGGACGGGCACCGGCGCGTCGATCGCGGCGAACAAGGTGGCCGGCGTTCGGGCCGCGCTGTGTACCGACGCGGCCACCGCCGCCGGCGCGCGCCGCTGGAACGATGCCAACGTGCTGGTGATGAGTTTGCGGCTGACGACGCCGGAGCTCGCCCGCGAGATGCTCACCGTGTGGTTCGACACCGAGCCCGACCCCGGCGAGGCTGAGAACGTGGCCCGACTCGAGGGCTAACCTGAACGGTCGTGGCGACCTACGCGATGCTCTCGACGCTTGGCCCCGGCGGGTGGGCGACGCTGCGGGAGAAGCCGGAGCGCATGCACGAGGTGACCCGTGAGGTCGAGGCGATGGGCCTCAAGGTGATCGCCCAGTACGCCCTGCTCGGCCAGTGGGACTTCCTCAACATCATCGAGGCTCCCGACGAGAAGGCCATGGCCCGCTGCGCGACGGCGCTCGCGGCGCGAGGCACGATGCGCACCACGACGCTCCAGGCCATCCCCATCGACGAGCTGGTCGCCGCGTTGGAGGACGGTTAGATCCACCACATGTCGTTCTTGCCGCGCTCCTCGCGGACGTCGCCGTCGGCGAAGAGGGCGGGCAGCACCGAGCCGTCGGAGCGGCGTCGGACCCGGAACGCGGCGCCGCCGTTTTGTTCCATGACCTCGACGATCTCGAAGCCACGCGCCCAGGAGCCCTCGAACCTCGAGCGCACCTCGACGCGGGTACCGGGCATCACCACCCGATCGTAAACCGGGGGGGCAAGCGCGTCCCCACGGTTGCATGCTGGGATCGCGCGATGGTGAGGGCTACCGTCGACGTCCGTGACCGCGGTGGTGCCTCGACCCACGCTCCGGCTGGAGCGGAAGTGCTGGAGGGCCGGTGAGCGGCTGGTGTGCGGCATCGACGAGGTCGGCCGCGGCGCGTGGGCCGGCCCGGTCACGGTCGCCGCGGTGATCCCCGCCCCGGAGCACCTGCGCGGGGTGCGCGACTCGAAGCTGCTCGCCCCCGAAGAGCGGGAGCGGGCGGCCGCGGCCGTGCAGGAGTGGGCCCAGGCCTTCGCCGTCGGCCACGCGAGCCACGAGGAGTGCGACACCCTTGGGATGACCGCGGCACTGCGCCTCGCGGGTCGGCGGGCCCTGGCCGACCTCGCGGCGCAGGGCTACGAGCCCGACCGGGTGATCCTCGACGGCAACCACGACTACCTGCGCATCGGCGCTCGGGTCACGACGGTCGTGAAGGGCGACACCACCTCGCTCGCGGTCGCCGCGGCGTCGTGCGTGGCCAAGGTCACCCGTGACGCGCTCATGCGCGAGGAGGCGGAGCACTTCCCGGCCTTCGGGTTCGAGTCGAACAAGGGCTATCCCGCCCCCGCGCACAAGGCCGCGTTGGGCGCGTGGGGGCCGACGACGATCCATCGCCGCTCCTGGGTCTTCATGGAGGGCCTGCCCTGGGGCGGGCTCGCCCCCGCGCCCGGCCGTCTCTTCTGATCACGAGCTCTGGCGCGCCGGGAGGTACCCTCTGCGCCCATGGGCCAGCCGATCAGCGTGACCGCGCGTCCGGGCGCGTCGCCCGCGGTGCGCATCTTCGAGTGCAACCGCTCCCTCACGGGCATGGCGATCGAGCGCTACTCCTCGGTGGCCGAGGACGAGGCGCGCGGTGGCCGTCCCCCCGACGTGCTGGCTGCCCGCATCCTCGCCGCGGGCGCGACGCGGGTCACCGTGTACGGCAACGTCATCACCGTCGAGGCGTCACCCGACGGCTGGGCCGAGCTGGAGCCGAAGGCGATGCATCTCGTCGCCCACCTCTTCGAGTACTACGGCGACGATGCCGGCTGGTCCTACGAGGCCCGCGGCCTCGAGGCACCGGCGCCCGCGGTGCAGTAGCCCGCTCCTCGGGCCGGCCCCTGGCCTCTCGAACAGATGTTCGATAGGGTGCGGAGGTGGCGACGGCCGGGGCTTCCCCTGACGTTCCGAGGGTCGCTGCCCGCGCGCGCCTGCGGGAGGTGGCACGGGCGGGGGCGCCGGTGGTGTTGGCCCGTGAACGGTGCCTGGAGGTGCCCGGCCCGCTCGGCGAGGTGGTGCCCGGGCTCCGGCGTGGTGCGGTGGTGGCGGTGGAGGGCCCACCCTCCGCGGGTGCGACCTCGCTCGCGCTCGGGCTGGTTGCCGCGGCGAGCGCGGCCCGGGAGTGGGCGGCCGCGGTCGATGGCTCGGGCACGCTCGGGGGGCTCGCGGCAATCGCGGCCGGTGTGGACCTCGCGCGCTTCGCCGTGGTCCGCGACGTGCCGGGTGACCGGTGGGCGGCGGTGGTCGCCGCGCTGCTCGACGGGATGAGCGTGGTGCTCGCCGAGGTGCCGCGCGGGGTACGGGTGGCCGACGCGCGTCGGCTGGTCGCCCGCGCGCGCGAGCGGGACACGGTGCTCGTCACGTTGGGGGCGTGGCCGGCCGCGGCCACGTTGCGCCTGCACGCGGAGGGCGGCGTGTGGACGGGGCTCGGTGCCGGTGACGGTGTGCTCACCGCGCGCGAGCTCGCCGTGCGGGTCGAAGGACCGGGGGCGCCCGTTCGCGGTCACGTCGCGATCGCGGTCTAGCAAGGATGGCCGCGCGCACGCTCTGCCTGTGGTGTCCGGACTGGCCGGTGGTCGCGGCCCGTCTGCGCGGCGACGGCCCGACCGACGCGCCGGTCGTCGTGCTGGCGCAGGGACGCGTGCTCGCGTGCTCGGCGGAGGCGCGAGCACACGACGTGACGATCGGCCTGCGCCGCCGTGAGGTCGAGGTCCGGGCCCCGGGCGTGGTGGTGCTCGAGGTCGATCCGGCCGGCGACGCGCGCGCGTTCGAGCCGGTCGCGCGCGCGGTGGAGGCACTCGCGCCGCGCCTCGCGCTGGAGCGGCCCGGTCTGCTGTCGTTCCCGACGCGTGGCCCGTCGCGCTACTTCGGTGGCGACGAGGCACTCGTGGCGCGCGTGCTCGACGTGGTGCGTGACACGGCGGTGCCGGATGCCCGGGTGGGCGTTGCCGACGGGGTGTTCGCGGCCCGCCTCGCGGCCCGCCGCGGGGTGCTCGTGCCCGTGGACGCCACGCCGACGTTCCTCGCGCCGTGGCCCGTCGGCGCGCTGGGCGACGAGGACCTCGCGTCGTTGCTGTGCCGCCTCGGCCTGCGCACCCTCGGGGATTTCGCGGCGCTGCCGCCGGGGGCGGTGCTCGCCCGGTTCGGGGCGAGGGGGCTCGGGGTGCATCGCCTGGCCCGCGGGGAGGACGAGCACCCGCCTGCGCTCACCACCCCGCCGCCCGACCTGGTGGAGGTCTGCGAGCTGGATCCGCCCGCGGCGCGGGTGGATGCCGCCGCGTTCGTGGCGAAGGCGCTCGCCGACCGCCTGCTCGAGCGGCTCGCGGCCGTGGGCCTCGCGTGCACGCACGTGGTGGTGGAGGCCGAGACCGAGCACGGCGAGCACCTGGCGCGCGGCTGGCGCCACGAAGGGGCGTTGACCGCGGCCACGCTGGCCGAGCGGGTGCGCTGGCAGCTCGACGGGTGGCTGACTGAGACCGGTGGGCTCACCGGTGGCCTCGCGCTCTTGCGTCTGGTGCCCGAGCAGGTGATCCCGGCGACCGGTCGCCAGCTCGGGTTCTGGGGCGGCGACGCGGCCGCCGCCGACCGCGCCGCGCGCGTGCTGGCGCGGGTGCAGGGCATCCTCGGGCCCGAGCACGTGGTCACCGCGGTGCCCCAGGGCGGGCGGACCCCGCTCGAGCGGGTGCGCTGGGTGCCATGGGGTGAGCCGCGTGAGGCGCAGCGACCGGTCGATGCGGTCGCGGGGCCGGTGAGCACGGAGACCCCCGACTGGCCGGGGACGGTCCCGGGCCCGTCGCCGGCGCGGGTGTTCGCGGTCGCTCCCCGCGCGGTGTTGCTCGACGCCGCCGGGGAGGCGGTCACCGTCTCGAGCCGGGGGGAGCCGAGCGCGCCACCGGCGCGGCTGGTGAGCCCGGTGCTGCCGGGTGGTGGCGGCGAGGTCGGCGCGTGGGCGGGGCCGTGGGCCCAGGACGTGCGCTGGTGGGACCGCCGGGCGCGGGCGCGCCGCAGCTACTGGCAGGTGGTGGTGGGGGAGACCGCGTGCCTGGTGCGGGTCGAGCGCGGCGAAGCCGCGATCGAGGCCCTCTACGACTGACCACCGCCCGATCTCGGCACGCTGGAGGCCCCATAGGGGCCTGAATCGTTCCGAGATCGGGGCTCGGGTGACCGCCCGCCAGGCCATTGCGGTACCGAACAGGTGTTCGGTAGGGTCCCGCTCGTGGGTGCGTATGCGGAGCTGCACTGCCACACCAACTTCTCCTTCCTCGACGGCGCGAGCCACGCCGAGGAGCTGGCCGAGGAGGCCCACCGGCTCGGGCTCGCGGCCCTCGCGGTCACCGACCACGACGGTCTCTACGGCGTCGTGCGCTTCGCCGAGGCCGCCCGCCCGCTCGCGCTCCCCACCGTGTTCGGCGCGGAGCTCACGCTCGGGGCGACGAGGCCGTCGAACGGCATGGCCGATCCGTCGGGGGAGCACGTGCTCGTCCTCGCCGAGGGCCCGGCCGGCTACGCCGCGCTCGCGCGGGCCATCAGCGAGGCCCAGCTGCGCGGCGAGAAGGGCAGCCCGGACCTCACGTTGGAGCAACTGGCCGAGGTGCGGCCACGGCCGGTGCGGAGCGGCGGCCGGAGCAGCCCGCAGGGTGCGCAGGCCGCTCGCAGGAGCAGCGAGCTTGCGAGCGCGACCGGTAGCTGGTTCGTCCTCACCGGATGCCGCAAGGGTGCGGTGCCGCGCGCGCTCGTACGCGACGGCCCGTCGGCGGCCGAGCAGGAGCTCGCGCGCCTGGTGCACGCGTTCGGCCGCGACCGCGTGCTCGTCGAGCTGTGGGACCACGGCGACCCGCTCGACCGACCGCGCAACGACGCGCTGGCGCGCCTCGCGGCACGCGCCGACGTCGAGGTGATCGCGACGAACAACGTGCACTACGCGACGCCCGCGCAGCACCGGCTCGCCACCGCCCTCGCCGCGATCCGCAGCCGGCGCAGCCTCGACGAGATGGACGGCTGGCTCCCGGCCACACCGTTCGCGCACCTGCGCAGCCCGGCCGAGCAGGCCCGTCGCTTTGCCCGCTACCCCGGCGCGGTGGAGCGGACCGTGGAGGTCGCGGCCGCATGCGCCTTCGACCTGAAGGTCGCGGTGCCGGATCTGCCCGACTACCCGGTGCCCGAGGGTCACACCGACGCGAGCTGGCTCCGGGAGCTCACCCGCCGCGGCGCGTCGGCGTACTACCCGATCACCCACCCGCACCACGAGCAGGCGATGCGCCAGATCGACCACGAGCTCGGGGTGATCGAGCACCTCGGCTTCCCGGGCTACTTTCTCCTGCTGCACGACATCGTCGAGTTCTGCCGCACCCACGACATCTACTGCCAGGGCCGGGGGAGCGCGGCGAACAGCGCGGTCTGCTACGCGCTCGGGGTCACCAAGGCCGACGCGGTCGCGCTCGGCCTGCTCTTCGAGCGCTTCCTCTCCCCCGAGCGTGATGGTCCCCCCGACATCGATCTCGACATCGAGCACCAGCGCCGCGAGGAGGTGATCCAGTACGTGTACGACCGCTACGGGCGGGATCGTGCCGCGCAGGTCGCGAACGTGGTCACGTACCGGCCGCGCTCGGCGCTGCGCGAGATGGCGAAGGTCGCGGGGCTCTCACCCGGTCATGCCGACGCCCTCACCCGCTGGATCGACCGCTGGGCATCTCGTGAGGACCCGTACGCGGAGCTCCGGACGGAAGCGGCGGCGGGCGCAGGCGGAGCCCCCTCGCAGCGAGCGCGCCCAGCAGAGGAGGGCGCGCCTCCGGTCCCGGAGCTCGTGCTGGAGCTCGCGGAGGCGGTGCAGGACTTCCCCCGGCACCTCGGCATCCACTCGGGCGGGATGGTGATGGCCGATCGGCCGCTCGTGGAGTGCTGTCCGGTGGAGTGGGCCCGCATGGAGGGCCGATCGGTCCTCCAGTGGGACAAGGACGACTGCGCGGCTGCGGGGCTGGTGAAGTTCGACCTGCTCGGGCTCGGGATGCTCACGATGCTGCACCTCGCCGTCGACCTGATCCGGGAGCACGAGGGCCTCGAGGTCGACCTCGCCACCATCCCCCAGGAGCCGGAGGTCTACGCGCTCCTGAGCGCGGCCGACACCGTCGGCGTGTTCCAGGTGGAGAGCCGCGCGCAGATGGCGACGCTGCCCCGGCTCCGACCCGAGCACTTCTACGACCTGGTGGTGGAGGTGGCCCTCATCCGCCCCGGCCCGATCCAGGGCGGCTCCGTGCATCCCTACCTCCGTCGGCGCAACGGCGAGGAGGAGGTCACCTACCCCCACCCGCTCGTGGAGCCGTGCCTGCGCAAGACCCTCGGCGTGCCGCTGTTCCAGGAGCAGCTGATGCAGATGGCGATCGACGCCGCTGGCTTCAGCCCCGGCGAGGCCGACCAGCTGCGCCAGGCGATGGGCTCGAAGCGCTCGAAAGCCCGCATGGCGCGCATGCACGACCGGCTCATGGAAGGCATGGCTGCACGGGGTATCACCTCCGAGGTGGCCGCGGAGATCGCGCACAAGCTCGAGGCGTTCGCGAGCTTCGGGTTCCCCGAGAGTCACTCGGTGAGCTTCGCCTACCTCGTGTACGCGAGCGCCTGGGTGAAGCTGCACCACCCGGCCGAGTTCGTGGCTGCGCTGTGCAACGCGCAGCCGATGGGCTTCTACTCGCCGCACACGCTGGTGCGCGACGCGCGCCGGCACGGGGTGGAGATCCTGAGTCCGTGCGTGGCGCAGTCGCGTCGAGACTGCACGCTCGAGCCTCGTTCGGGCGCCGCGGGACCGATCGGTCGACCGCTGCCCGGATGGCACGCGTACCCGTCGGTGCACGCGGTGCGCATCGGGCTGCGCTACGTCCGGGGTCTTTCGGGCTCACTGCTCGATCGCATCGACGCCGAACGCGACGTCGGTCCGTTCCACGACCTCGAAGACTTCGCCCGACGCACGGAGGCACCGGTCGACGCGCTGGAGGCGCTGGCCACTGCCGGCGCGTTCGCGTGCTTCGGGGTGGATCGTCGCGCCGGGCTCTGGGCCGCGGGTGCGTTGCGCGACGCGCGTCCGGGTCGCAGCGCGGGCACCGTGGCGCCGCGGCTGCCGGGCACCGCGGTGGGGGTGGAGGCTCCGGCGCTGCCGGGGATGAGCGAGGTGGAGGAGACGGCGGCCGACCTGTGGTCGACCGGCATGGCGCCCGGGGTGCACCCCATCGAGCACGTGCGCGCCGAGCTCGATGCGCGCGGGGTGTTCACCGCGGCTCGGCTGCGGGAGGCCACGCCCCGGCAGGTGGTGGAGGTGGCGGGGGTCGTCACCCACCGCCAGCAGCCCGAAACCGCGAAGGGGACGGTGTTCGTCAACCTCGAGGACGAGACCGGGTTGGTGAACGTGATCTGCCCGCCCGGGGTGTGGAAGCGCTACCGCAAGGTTGCCCGGATCGCCCCCGCGCTGTATGTCCGCGGGGTGCTCGAGCGCCACCAGGGGGTGGTCAACGTCCTCGCGCACCGCATCGAAGCGCTGCCCCTGCACGCGCTCCTCCGCGCTCGCACCTACGGGGCGGGGGGATCCGGCGGGGCGGGGGGATCCGGCACCCACGCCGAGGCGCTGCCTTCACGGGACTTCCGCTGAGTGGGCGAACAGCTCGTAGCGGCCGCGGCCTTGCTGGTCGTCCTGCACCGTGAAGGCGACCTCGGGTTCGTCGCTGCCCCGCCTGCGATCGAAGCGCGCGACGGCGACGATGTCGTCGCCGAGCTCGGCGACGAGGGCGAAGCGCTTCTTGTAGTCCACGGCGCTGAGCCGTTCGAGCTGTTGCGCGGTCGGGCGTGACACCGGTGAGAAGAAGCGCAGGTAGATCGACTCGTCGGAGAGGCGCTCGTACAGGCCGAGCAGCCCGGTGTCGTCGGAGCGGCGGATCGGGCCGAGGTGAACGGTGCCGCCGTCGGCGAGGACGACGTCGGACTCCCACTGGCCCGGGTACCGCTCGTCCACGACCGCGAGCGTAGGCCGGGTAGCGTCGATGCGTGACCGAGACGCCTCCCCCTCGGACGGTCGGCTCCGGCGCCGGTCATGGCCAGACTCGTCCTGGCGGGGCGCCTCCGCCTCCTCCGGACGCGGTCGCGGCGCCCGCGCCCCGCACCGTGACCGGTGCCGACGGCCTCACGGCCGTGGCGGTGGCCGAGCGGGTGGAGCGCGGCGAGGTCAACGGGGTCGGCGAGCGGACGAGCCGGACCTTCGGTGAGATCGCTCGGGCCAACCTCCTGACCCGCTTCAACGCGATCCTCGGATCGATGTTCGTGCTGATCCTCGTGTTCGGCTCCCCACTGGACGGGCTCTTCGGCATCGTGCTGGTCGCCAACGCGTTGATCGGGATCGTCCAGGAGCTGCGGGCCAAGCGCACGCTCGACGCGCTCGCGGTGCTCAACGCGCCGGTGGCCCGCGTGGTGCGCGACGGGGCGCTTGCGGAGATCGCGGTGGAAGACGTGGTGCTCGACGACCTGCTCGAGCTCCGGGCCGGCGACCAGGTGCCGGCCGACCTCGTGGTGCGCGCCGCCGACGGTCTGGAGGTCGACGAGTCGCTGCTCACCGGCGAGTCCGACGCGGTCGGCAAGCATCCCGGCGACTCGTTGCTGTCGGGCAGCATCGTGGTCGCCGGCGTCGGCCGGGCCCAGGCCACCGCGGTCGGTGAGGCGGCCTACGCGCGCCGGCTCGCGGCCGAGGCCCGGCAATTCACGGTGGTGAGCTCCGATCTGATCAGCGGCATCAACCGGATCCTGCGGCTCGTGACCTGGGTGCTGGTGACGGTGGGCCCGCTGCTCTTCTGGCGCCAGCTCGACGACGAGGACTTCTCGCACGCGGTGACGGGTGCGGTGGCGGGCGTCGTGGGGATGGTGCCTGAAGGGCTGGTGCTGCTCACGAGCATCGCTTTCGGGGTCGCCGCGGTCACACTGGCGCGTCGCCATGTCCTCGTGCGGGAGCTCCCGGCGGTCGAAGGCCTGGCCCGCGTGGACGTGGTGTGCCTGGACAAGACCGGGACGCTCACAGAGGGCATCGTCGAGCTGGACCGGGTGGTCCCCGTCGACACGCCCGAACCCGACACACTCGCGGCTGCGCTCGGGGCGCTCGCCGACGACGAGAACGCGAACGCCACGATGGCAGCCATCCGCGACGCGTATCCCGCGCCCTCGGGCTGGGCGCGGACCGCGACGGTACCGTTCTCGTCGGCGCGCAAGTGGAGCGCGGCCAGCTTCGCCGGCCACGGGACCTGGGTGCTGGGCGGCCCGGAGATGGTCTGGGTCGACGCCGCCGCGCCGGTCCGGCGCCTGGCCGACGACCTCGCGGCTGCGGGCAGCCGGGTGCTCCTGCTCACCCACAGCGCGGAGGGGCTCGACGGCGAGGCGCTGCCTTCGAGCATGGCGCCGATCGCGCTGGTACTGCTCGAGGAGAAGGTGCGGCCCGACGCGGCGGAGACGCTCGACTACTTCCGTCGTCAGGGTGTCGCCCTCAAGGTCATCTCGGGCGACAACCCGCGCACGGTCGGCGCCGTCGCGCAGCGGGTGTCGTTGCCCGAGGCCGGTGCGCCGATCGACGCGCGCGAGCTGCCCGAGGACGAAGCCGCGCTGGCCGAGGTGCTCGAGACCCACTCGGTGTTCGGCCGGGTCACGCCGCACCAGAAGCGGGCGATGGTCAAGGCGCTCCAGGCGCGTGGCCACGTGGTCGCCATGACCGGCGACGGGGTGAACGACGCGCTCGCGCTGAAGGACGCCGACATCGGCGTCGCCATGGGCTCCGGTGCGCCCGCGACCCGGGCGGTCGCGCAGCTCGTGCTCCTCGACGGCCGCTTCGCGACCCTGCCCGGGGTGGTGGCGGAGGGCCGGCGGGTGACGGCCAACATCGAGCGGGTCGCGAACCTGTTCCTCACCAAGACCACCTACGCCGCGCTCCTCGCGATCGCGATCGCGGTCACCGGCTGGCCGTTCCCGTTCCTGCCGCGGCACTTCACGGTGATCAGCACGCTCACGATCGGCGTGCCCGCGTTCTTCCTCGCGCTCGCCCCGAACACGCGCCGCTACCTGCCCGGCTTCGTCGATCGCGTGCTGCGCTTCGCGATCCCGGCGGGCACGATCGCGGCCGCGTGCGTCTTCGCGACCTACGCCCTCGGCCGCCAGCAAGGTCTGTCGACCCGAGAGGCCAGGACCGCCGCGACCATCGTCCTGATGGTCATCGGCCTCTGGGTGCTCGTCATCCTGGCTCGGCCCTTCACCGTGTACCGCTACGCGCTGGTCGCCGCGATGACCGGTGCCTTCGTGGTCGCGGTGATGTTCGAGCCGCTGCGCGACCTGCTCCGCTTCGCGCTTCCCCCGGGCGACGTCGTCATCGGGGGGCTTC
Source organism: Actinomycetota bacterium (assembly GCA_016870395.1). Taxonomy (GTDB): domain Bacteria; phylum Actinomycetota; class Acidimicrobiia; order IMCC26256; family JAENVU01; genus SHUZ01. The sequence continues at coordinate 29,941 of VGBT01000027.1, forward strand.
TCATCGCAGTGGCCGGCTGCGCGTTGATCGAGGCCTGGTATCGGCTCGCCCAACGGCGAGCCGGTACCACCGCCGGGTGAGCTACTGCACGATCACCGTCGTCACCATGCCGAACATCCCGTCGGCGCGCTCGGCATGCGTGAGGATGTGGCAGTGGGACGCCCACACGCCGGCCTGGTCGGCCCGGGGGGTGACGAGCACAGACCAGCGCTCGCCGGGAGCCACGTTGAGCGTGTCGAGCTCGTAGGGGGCGACCGGGTAGCCGTCCTTGGCGACGACGGTCTGGGTGATGCCGTGCAGGTGCATCGGGTGGATCTGCAGGCCCTCGTTGTAGTAGTCGATCCGGATCGTCTCCCCGGGCTTGGCCATGATCGGCAGCGTTGCGGGGAACGACTTGCCGTTGAGGGTGAGCCCGATCACGCCGGCGTCGTTGAGCACCATGGGCTCGACCCGGGCCGGGGTCGGCAGGCCGTCGGGGATCGGGATGTCGCCGACGAGGAACACTCCGAGCTGGCCGTCCGGCACCTGGTGCTCGGCGTGGTGGTGCGAGTGGTACATGCTCACCTGGGAGCGAACCGCGGTGAACTCGTAGACGAAGGTCTTGCCGGGCAGGATCGGGTCCTGGGTGACGAAGGGGACGCCGTCCATCGAGTTCGGCAGCTCCATGCCGTGGAAGTGCACACCGGTGGACTGCGGCAGCTTGTTCGTGAACACGAACCGCACCTTGTCGCCCACGTCCACCTTGAGCAGCGGTCCGGGCACGGTGAACTCCTCGTCCTTGCCGCCGGTGGGTCCGTACGCCCAGGCCTTGACCGTCTGACCCGGCGAGACCTCCCAGTCGACGACCTTGCCCGTGATGCGGAACTCCTTGGTGCCGTCGGGCAGAACGGTCGGGGGAAGTGGCTGGTTGCCGATGCCCTTGGTGTTGGGACCGTCCTGGAGCTGGGCGACGTAGTCGAGAACCGGCTTCTTCATGGTCTCGTCGTCGGTCTTGTTGCTGCGAAGCAGCTGTTGCGCGCTCGCGCCCGAGGAGCCCGACTCCTCGGTGGCGGGCACGGCCTCACCGGCGTAGAGGTGGCCGCTCATGCCGGCGGCCTCGTGACCGGGGATGGAGCAGAAGATCGTGTAGTGGCCGGCCTTCAGACCGCCGAGGTCGATCGCGTCGCTCTCTCCGGGCTGGAGGGCCTTGGTCTTCTTGTCGGTGTTCTTCAGCACGAGGTCGTGCTCGACGGTGCCGTCGTTCGACACTGCGACGGTGCCGTCCTTCTCGACGTTCAGGGTTCCCGGTGTGATCGCGAACTCGGTGAGGCTCGCCTTCGCGCCGGTCCCGCCGCTCGCGGCGGCCTGCTCCGCGTCCTCGCTCTTGTTCATCGCGCTGCCCGCGACCCAGAGGGCGCCGAACGCGAGCAGCACCGCGAACAGGGCGAAGACCCATGCGCCGAGACCGAACACCTTCTTGTCCTCACCCGTCAGCTTCGCAGCACGCCCTCTCCAGCGCTCGGCGACGAAATCCCGCCCATCCTCCTGGCGCCTGCCGGGCCATCCCAGGGCCGAAGGTCCCGGGTGCTGGTACCGATCGGACCGATCGGTCAGTGCGATGGTGGACCTCGCGCCGACCGGCTCAGAGCCATTGGTGGCGACGGAAGAACGCGTAGAGCCCGAAGCTCACCGTGGCCATCAACGCGAGCACGGCCGGGTAGCCGAACGACACCTCCTGCAAGGCCATGTTGTGGAAGTTCATGCCGTAGATGCCGGCGATCAACGACGGGACGAGGATCAGCGCCCCCCAGCTGGACATCTTCTTCATCACGTCGTTCATGTAGTTCGAGACGATCGCGAGGTGGCCCTCGAGCAGTGCGGTCAGCAGATCGCGTTGCGAGTCGAGGGTGTCGGCGATCCGCATCGCTTGGTCCCACACGTCGTTCATCCGCGCCGCCGACTCGGAGCCGATCCATGGCACCTCCCGCCGCGACAGCGCGTGCGCGACCTCGCGCACCGGCAGCGCGGCCCGACGGAAGCGCACGAGGTCGCGCCGGACCTCGAAGATGTCCCTCGGGATCGCATCCCGGGCGTCGCCGTCGAACACGACGTCCTCGATCGCGTCGAGCCGGTCGTCCATCCATTCCGCCACCACGAAGTAGCCGTCCACGATCGTGTCGAGCACGCTCCAGAGCAGCGTGCCGAGGTCGTCGTCGGTCTGTGCGCGGGCGAGCTCGAAGCGATGCAGGGAGGGCTCCAGGGGTGTCGGCTGCTCACCCGGTGCGGCCTGGCGGACCGTGAGCAGCCAGTCCCGGGCGAACACGACGTCGACCTTTTGCACCTGCAGCCGCTCATCGACGGGAGCGAGCACGTAGACGGCGACGTGCCAGTGGTCGCCGAATTGCTCGAGCTTCGTGCGCTGGTTCGCGCTCCGGAGGTCGTCGAGGGTCAAGGGGTGCAGGGGAAGCGTGGCCGCGAGCGCGTCGAGGTCCGCGGCTGACGGCGCGGCGACGTCGATCCGCAGGAGCGAACACCTCTCGGCCCGGGATCGCTCGAGCGCAGAGCTCAACGTGTTTGCATCGACCGGCTCGGCCTGCTCGACCCCTTGCCGGTACCGCCACGCCTGGATCATCCCTGCGAGCCTAGAGAGGCCGTGGGTCAGTCGAGGGTGATCTCCAGGTGCAGCGCCATTCGCAGCGCCGGAAGCCACGACGGGACGTCGGTGCGGCCGAGGAGCGCAGCGGCGGCTGCGGCCAACGTGAGCAGGCCGACGGCCCGTCCCGCGGGGTCGACCACCACGAGGGCACGGTGCCCGCGGCGCAGCATCAGGGCGAGTGCCTCGAGGACCGATGCCTGCTCCGTGAACGTTCGGGGGCTCGGCCTGTCCGGCGAGGATGGCGGGAGCCACCGGCGACTGGCCGCGCGCCATCGCCTCGACGACGTCGCGCTCGGTGACGATCGTGGCGGAGCCACCGAGCAGCTCCGCGGGCGCACTGGTGCGGATCATGGCCTGGGCGACCTGTTGCAGGGTGGCGTCGCTGCTGAAGGTGGGCAGCGGCGCCAGCTCCAGCTCGGCGAGGATCGCTGCCGTCCTCAGCTCGCTCGGGGGACCGGACAACGGAGGCTCCTCTCGTCGCGGGTGGTCAGAGGAACTGGCGTCGTGGCGTGGGTTGCGGCGGCCCCCCGGCGCGCTCCAGCCGACGCGCCAGGGAGACGAGGAATTCCCGGACCAGGGCCTCGGTGGACCGTCGGTCCCGTTGCTCGTCGAGCCGCCGGGCCAGCTCGCGCCGAGCGGGGCGGTAGTTGGCGCTGAGGCTGAGGTGGCTGAGCCCCGGCCCGAGGGGAGCGAGCTCCAGATCGCCCTCCAGGAGCCCCACCGATTGCAGCGGCTCGCCCCACGCGAGGGTGACTACCACGGCCTCCTCGCGCTCGCGTGGCGGCCCGACGTCGACGCGGACCACCGGGTTCCCTCGATCGCCGGCCGTCGCGGCCCGGATGGCCTCGGCGACGACGCCACCGGGATCGGCCGCGAGCACCTCGCGCGCCGCGGCGAACGGCTGGGCCACCGGGGTGAAGTCGTAGACGAACATGGCTCCGCCGAGCGTCGCGGCTGGCGCCCCGGGCGGTACAGGGCCGAAGGTCACGGCAACCAGAGACTTCAGCACCCTGATCAGGCTCTCGCTGAGCATCCCGGACGTCGCGCCGGCTAGGTCGAACACCGGTAAGCGTTGGCCCTGCGGGACCGTCGTCGAAGCTGCTCAGATCTTGGTGTCGAGGGGGGCTCGCCATTCGAGGAGGACGCCGCCGTCCGGACGGTCCGTGACCGTGCAGGTGCCTCCGAGGGTGTGTGCTCGCTCGGCGAGGTTGCGCAGGCCGTGTCCGGTGTGCTCGTCGGCCGCCATCGACGCCAGGCCGCGGCCGTCGTCGGCGACGCGCAGCACGATGTCGGCGCCGACCTCGATCAGCACGTCGACGCGGTGAGCCTGCGCGTGGCGGGCCACGTTCGCGAGCGCCTCGCGCAGCGAGGCGAGCAGGTGCTCGGCCACGTCGTGCGGGACCACGCTGTCGACGGGCCCATCGAAGTGGACGACAGGAGCAACACCCAGCGACGGCTCGGCCTCGGCGACAAGGTCGAGCACCTCGCTGCGCAGGCCGCGGTGCGAGTCGTGCTGGAGCGCGAAGATCGTCGATCGGATCTCGCGCACCGTGGCGTCGAGATCGTCGATCGCGGTGGCGACCCGGTCGCCCACCTCCTTGTGCACCACGAGGCGCTCCGTCGCCTGGAGCGACATCCCCGTCGCGAACAGGCGCTGGATCACCTTGTCGTGGAGGTCGCGCGCGATGCGCTCGCGGTCCTCGATGATCGCGAGCTCCTGCACCTGCGCGTGCAGCCGGGCGTTGTCGACGGCGACCGCGGCCGCGGCGGCGAGTGCGATGACGAGGGTCTCGTCGTCCTGGCTGAACTCGGTCGCGTCGACCTTTTCGCACAGGTAGAGGTTCCCGAACACCTGGTCGCGGACGCGGATCGGAACGCCGAGAAAGGAGCGTATCTCCGGGTGGTGGGCCGGGAACCCGGCCGAGTCGGGGTGCTCGCTCAGGTCTCGGAGCCGGATGGGCTCGGGATGGTTGACCAGCAGGCCCAGGATGCCTCGGCCCTCCGGGAGGTGGCCGATCCTGGCCGCTGCGTCGGCGCCGAGTCCGGCGTAGAGGAACTCGACGAGGTGACCCTCGGGGCCGATCACGCCGAGCGCGGCATACCGGGCGCTGGCGAGCGATCGGGCCGACTCCACGATGCGTTGCAGGACCACGGGTAGCGTGAGGTCCGAGGCGACGGCTAAGACCGCGTCGAGCAGGCGCGCCAGCCGGTCCCCGTCTCCCGGGATGGCGGGGCCCGCAGCGTCGACGGCCATGCCCGGAGTGTACGAGGCGAAGTGGAGGATGATCCGATGGCGGAGCCGACACGAGTGTTCCTGCTCGACGATCACGAGGTCGTCCGGCGCGGGCTGAAGGAGCTGCTCGAGGCGGACGGCGACCTGGTCGTGGTCGGCGAGGCCGGCACCGCGGCCGAGGCGCTCGCCCGGATCCCGCCGACGAGGCCCGACGTCGCCGTGCTCGACGTGCGCCTGCCCGACGGCGACGGCGTGCCGGTGTGTCGCGACGTCCGGGCC
>VGBT01000028.1 GCA_016870395.1 Actinomycetota bacterium
CAGTCAGACCTGTCGATGTCTTGATCCGGCAACGGGGCAAGCGGGGGCTCCAAGAGCGAATTCTGGCTCGGCGGTTGGCGCATCGCGAAGTTCCCCTGATCGTTGAGGGTTGGGCAGGGGGAAGCACGGGGCCATCGTAAGCACTGGGTGTGACAGTCTGGCGGAGCGCTGGGAAGGGACCGGAAGCGTACGCATCGAATGTCGGAGACCTCGGCGCGCCCCTCCTGGCCCTTGGTGCTAACCAGCTGCTAACCAACTTCGGCGGACGAGCGCGGACCGAGCCGCACCGGTCGGACGACGACGAGCGCGTCGCCGCTGGTAGCGTCGATCTCGACAACACAGCCGAGGACCGGGTCGCGCGACCCGGACCACGGAAGCGGCGCTACGGATCAGAAGGTTGGGGGTTCGAATCCCTCCGAGCGCGCGGAAGAAGGCGCAGGTCAGGCTGTAGCGCCCTAAGCGAGGGCCGGACTGCTTCGGAGGATGGCAGCCAGATCGGCAGCCACCAGGGCCGGTGGTGATTTCAGCCTGTGCCGAGCGCCGCCTCCAAGCGATCGGCCGCCTCGCGTTGCGCTGGCGGCAGAACGCCTGCGTAGATATCTGCCGTGATCGCCAGCCCCGCATGCCCCAGTGTTCGGGAGACGACCTCAACGGCACCCCGCCGCCAGCATCGCCGTTGCGGCTGAATGCCGAAGGCTGTGGAACCCTCGCCTTGGAGTTGCCCCGCTTTCCTGGACACCCGATCCTGGGCGTTGTCGAGGGGGAGGAGACCCGAGGTGGGTCGTCCAGCGAAGTACCCCGAGGAGTTCCGGCGTGAAGCGGTCGCGTTGTACCGCGGTTCGGATCGATCTCGGGCTGAGGTCGCGAAGTCGTTGGGGATCGGGCATGGTTCACTCGCCGCTTGGGTGAAGGCCGCGGCGCGCGACGAGGCGCCGGGCGCGCTCGACCCTGACGAGCGGGCGGAGCTCGAGCGGCTTCGTGAGGAGAACAAGGACTTGCGGATGGATCGCGAGATCCTGCGGAAGGCAGCCGCGTATGTCGCGCGGAAGACGAACAGGTGAGCCGCGCATTCGTCTTCGAGCACGCCGGGACGTTCCCGATCAAGTGGCTCTGTGAGCTGGTCGGGGTCTCTCGGTCGAGTTTCTACGGGTGGGCCAGCCGCCGGCTGTCGGACCACGACGTCGACGACGCGTCGCGCGCGAACGAGATCTGCGACATCTACGTCGCGTTGCACGTACGGGTCGCCGCGAGTCCACGGCCAGCTTCGCAATCGTGGCCGCCGGCACGGCCGCAAGCGGGTTGCTCGACTCATGGGCGAGTGCGGGCTGGTCGGCGTGCACGGGCGACGCAAGTGGCGGCGCGGCAAGCGAGACACCGCCCCCGCGGGTGACCTGTTGGAGCGGGACTTCACCGCCGAGCGGTCGAACCAGCGGTAAGTCGCTGACATCACCGAGTTCGCGTGTCTCGACGGCAAGCTGTTCCTTGCCGGCATCAAGGACCTCTGCGACCTGGCGCTGGCGGGTTGGTCGATGGGTGAACGTCAGACCACCGACCTCGTCGTCAACGCGCTCGTGATGGCACTCGCGCGCCGTGCGCCCGACGGCGAGCTGCTGCAACGACTGGTTGAACCCGGTCAGTTCACGAGTGTGCGATACGGCGAACGACTCGCGGAGCTCGGCGCGGTCCCATCGATCGGCAGCGTCGGCGAAAGCTTCGACAATGCCCTGGCCGAATCGGTGAACGCGCTCTACAAGACCGAGCTGATCTACGGACCCGACCAGGGACCGTGGAAGACGGTCGAGGATTTCGAGCTCGCGACCCTGAGCTGGGTGCACTGTCACAACACCGCGCGGCTCCACAGTCACTCCAGCGACGTGCCACCGGACGAGTTCGAAGCCGCGTTCTACGCTGCCGACCAGGCCACCCCAGAGGGGTCGGAAACCAATAACCCGAGCCTCCAACCAGGGCGATTCAGAGTGCCGTGCAGTCGGTGCTCCTTCCGGCCGCGGGTTGGGATCACGACCTCTACTTCTGCTCGTTCTCGACCATCGCACGGGTGTTCGCTTCTGCGTGACGTCGCCCGCCGCCGTGCTCTTCGACACCGTCGCACCGTTCCTGCTTCACAAGGCTCTCTGTCGCATCCTCGACCCAATTGAGTCCAACTGAATTCCTTGTTCCCGGTGAGTTCGCCCGACTCGGCAGCATTATCGAGCTGTCGATGCGTGGGCTCCGACCGGCACGTGACGACGTGACCATGCTCGTTGTAGTTTCGGGCGCATGATCGAGATCACCGAATCGCATGCCCGCGGTGTCGAGCCGGACGACCGTCAGACCGTCACGACCCCGGGTGGGCAGCGCGCACATCGGCTTCACGTCGCGCAATCCGAACGCGTCGCTCGAAAGTTCTTTGCAGTCGGTGACGACGCGTGGTGTCTCGTGGGCAACGGGCTCGCGAATCAGACGTTCGTGCGGGGGCCCGAAGGCATCATCGCGATCGACACGGGCGAGTCGATCGAGGAAATGCGGGCCGCCATCGCCGCTCTGCGTGAGGTGACCGGCGAACCGATCGTCGCTGTCGTGTACACGCACTTCCACTACGTTGCCGGTACGCAGGCGGTGCTCGACGAGGCCGGAGCTGACACCCCGATCTGGGGTCATGCGATGATCGACGCGAACCGCAGCAGAGCCCAAGGTGAGATTGGCCCGACGTACATCCGCGGGGTGATCGAACAGTTCGGGATTGCGCTTCCGTCCGAGGGAGACGATGCCGTTGTCAACGTCGGCCTCGGCCAGGCATGGCACAACGCGGAGCACGCTCCCTTCACGAGTGGCTACGTGGCGCCGACCCACACCTTCGACGCGGACACGACGATCTCGGTAGCGGGTCTCGAACTGCAGATAACGCTCGCGCCGTCGGATGCCGACGACTCTGTCACCATCTGGTTCCCCGAGCTCGAGCTCGCGGTTCACAACATTGTGTGGCCCGTGTTGTTCAACGTGTTCGCGATTCGCGGCGAGGAGTACCGCGACCCTTGCATCCTGCTGAGCGGAATGGATCACCTTCACGGGCTCAGCGCCGAGCACTTGATCGGCACTCACGGCCCGCCGATGTCTGGTCGTGACGAGATCGCGGCGCGCGTTACCCGTTCGCGCGACGCGATCCAGTTCCTATGGGATCAGACGGTTCGTTGGACCAACCGCGGTGCGACCGGACCCGAGCTCGCGCACCTCGTCGTGCTGCCCGAATGCTACGACGACGACTACCTCACCCAGCAGCTCTATGGCCTCGTCGAGCACCACACGCGTCAGATTCGCAGTGGCCTGTTCGGGTTCTTCGACGGTGATCCACAGCAGCTGCTCCCGCTGCCTCCTGCGCTGCGTTCAGAGCGGTTCATCGACGCGATGGGCGGGCGTGATGCCGTGCGCGATCGCGTTCGAGCGGCACTCGACGACGACGTGCGCTGGTCGCTCGAGCTCGCAGGCATCCTCGCCGCTGCAGCTGACGCGCAGAGCGAGGATCGCGAACTGCTCGCCGCAGCGTTGCGCGTCGCCGCCCGCCGTACGACCGCCGCAAACATTCGTAACTGGTGCCTCACTCGAGCGCGTGACGTCGAGGGAACCGGCGATCTGTCACTCATGCGCGCGCACCGCTTCAATCGCGAGCAGGTCCTCGACTGGCCAGCGACTACCGCAGTTCACATGCTGCGCGTGCTTGTCGATCCCAGGTTGCTCTCTGGCGTCAATCTGCATCTTTGCGTCGAACTGGACGAAGACCGAGCGGGTCTTCACTTCCGCAACGCGATCGCGTGTCCGACCGACGGCGCCGGAGCCGAAGCAACCCTGCACACAAAGCACGCGACGTGGGCGGAGTTGCTCGACGGAACTCTCGCGCTTGGCGACGCGATTGGCGACGCGCGAGTCACGATCGACGGAGACGTCGCTGCGGTCCGCGCTGCGCTTCGCTGCATCGACCTCCCCGCGTTCCGGTGACCGCATCCGAACTGCCTCGTCCAACGCCAGAGTTCTCCGGGAAGATCGCCCGTCTGATCAAGGATGCGACCCCACGGCGACTCGCCAGTCCGTCCGCACCCGAGGGCGCACCGAACGTGCTGCTTGTCCTCCTCGACGATGTCGGATTCGGAGCACATTCCACGTTCGGCGGTCCGGTTCCGACGCCTGCCTGTCAGGCCGTCGCGGATCGAGGGCTGCGCTACAACCAGTTTCACACGACGGCGCTGTGTTCACCGACCCGTGCCGCGCTGTTGACGGGCCGCAACCACCACGCGGTGCACATGGGCGGGATCACCGAGATCGCGAACTCATTTCCCGGATACGACTCAGCGATCCCTCCCGAGGCTGCAACCGTGGCCCAAGTGCTGCGCATGTCCGGCTACGCCACCGGATGCTTCGGCAAATGGCACCTCGCGCCGGGATGGGAACAAGGCCCCGCGGGGCCTTTCGATCGCTGGCCGACCGGGCTGGGGTTCGACCGGTTCTACGGAGTTCTGGGCGCCGAGGCGTCGCAGTTCGAGCCGCCCGTCTACGACCAGACGACGCCCATCGCCCCGTATGTCGGCCGCGACGACTACCACCTCACCGAAGACCTCGCCGATCGCGCGATCGAGTGGATCGAGCGAGTGACCGCATCCGCGCCCGGTAAGCCGTTCTTCTGTTACTTCTCCACGCCGGCGGTGCACGCGCCCCACCACGCCCCGAAGGAGTGGATCGACCGGTTCGCCGGGGAGTTCGACGACGGTTGGGACGCGTTGCGCGAGCGGATCTTCGCGGAGCAACGGCGGCTCGGCGTGATCCCCGATGGGACACGCCTGACACCGCGCCCCGAGCAGGTACCGGCGTGGGATGAATACCCGGAGCGCTACCGACCCATTGCCCGCCGGCTGATGGAGTGCTTCGCCGGATTTCTCGCGCACACCGACGCGCAGATCGGGCGGGTAATTGATGCGATCGGCCGGCTCGGTCTGCTCGACGACACGTTGGTCATCTACATCACCGGCGACAACGGCGCGTCCGCAGAAGGAACCGTCCACGGCGCGTGGAGCGCACCCGCGTTCCAAAATGGATTCCAAGAAGATCCCGAGTGGTTGTTGGAGCACATCGACGACTTCGGAACCGCCCGTTGCGAAAACCACTTCAACGTTGGGTGGGCCTGGGCGCTCGACTCGCCGTTCCAATGGATGAAGCAAGTCGCCTCGCATTTCGGCGGCACCCGCAACGGCATGGCGTTGTCGTGGCCGAGGCGCATCGGCGACGCCGGGGCGCTGCGCACGCAGTTCCATCACGTCATCGACATCGCACCGACGATCTATGCCGCGGCTGGGGTCACACCACCGGCGCGGGTCAACGGGATCACGCAGATGCCGCTTGACGGTGTGTCGATGGAGTACACCTTCGCTGTCGACGGCCCCAGCGCTCGTACCACGCAGTACTTCGAGATCCTCGGAAATCGCGCGATCTACCACGACGGCTGGATCGCCTCGTGCTTTCACGGTCGCCTCCCGTGGGTGCGAGTTCAGGGCTACGAGTTCGACGGCCCGCAAGAGCACTGGGAGCTATACGACATACGCGACGACTTTTCTCAGTCGGTCGACCTCGCCGCGCTTCACCCTGAGTTGCTTGTGGCGATGCAAGATCGTTTCGACGAGGCCGCCTCGCGCTGCGGCGTGTACCCGCTACGCGACCCAGGCTCTCCCTTCTGGGGCGAGTTCTCCGTACCGTCCTCACTCGGTGAAGCCACTGCGGTGACGTACACCGCATCGCACGTGCGCATGCCTGAGTCGTCGGTCGTCAATCTGAAGAATTGTTCGTGGCGGATCACTGCGGAAATCGACGTCGGTATCGCTCCTGCGCGCGGCGTAATCGCATGTCAGGGCGGCACTATGGCAGGCTGGTCGCTCTACCTCGACGATGGCCGACCAACCTATTTGTACAACTGGTTCGGCAAAGAGCTCACGTTCGTATCCGCCCCGCACGCACTTGCGGTTGGCGGGCACTTCGTCGTTGTCGAGTTCGATTCGGATGGGGGAGTCGGTCCACCTGGAGTCGTCACGTTGTCCGTCGATGGTGTTGCGGTTGTCTCAGGCCGGGTTGAGCGCACCGTGCCGATCGTGTTTTCGATGAGCGGCGAGACCTTCGACGTCGGGACCGATACCGGTTCACCGGTCGGACCGTACCCTCACCTGTTCCCATGTACGGCGACGATCCGTGGTGTGACGCTTGAACGCCTGAGCGAGCCCGGCGCCGCGATCGCCGCCGCCGAGCGCGCCGGCCTCATCGAAGCGGGTCTGCGAGCTCAGTAACGGCGCGCCGCCGGTGCGCTCGACCCGCTCGACGACCGATCGGAAGGATCCCTGAGACCTCCATCAGTGCCCATCGTCGCGGCGGGTTCGGGGCGGGGAAGGGCCGCTCGACCGGTATCCGGGGGTCTCTCGATTGTAGGCGTGCGTTCCGTCGACTCGGCGCGGTTGCGGAAGCTCTAGACCGCCTCAGCGAACCAGTTGGCATGGAAACCGATCGGCACGCGGCGCGGGATGTGCACCCGCGCGACCGGGCCGGCCGCCACGTCACGCGCGTCGAGGATCGCGAGGTCGGTGCAGTCCGTGGCGCGGTCGGTGACGAGCGTGAGCAGCCAGCCGTCGTCCTCGGCGGTGCCGTTCGGGTCCGGCGCAAACGCGTGCTCGCCGGAGACCTCCGAGTCGGCGTAGAAGCACTCGGTGGCGTTCCCGGTCTGGGTGTCGTACTTCACGACCCCGTGGAACTCGAACTCGAACTCCCAGGTGCGGGCCATGCAGTTGTAGAGGTACCGAGTGGGTCGGGTGGCGAGATCGTCGTTCACCCTCGGGAACTCGCCCCCACGGTCGTCGGTCTGCTCGGCACGAACCGTGTTCGCAGCGAGGTCGATCGACCACGACCACGGGACGGGTGCCTCCTTGCCGGTCGGTTCGTCGAACTCGAAGCCACCGGGCATGTGCGAGAAGCGTGGCGCACGCACCTCGACACGCCCGTCCTCGTCCCAGGCGTTGAAGAAGTGCACGATGTACTGGTTGTCCACGTCGTACCAACGGATGTCGGCGTTGTTGCCGCGGCGGGGCATCACGCCGAGCCGCGTGCCCTGATCGGGTGCCCACCGCATCATTGGGCCCCCGCTCATCATCGACTCGGCATCGAACAGCGCGGGCGAGTCGAGGAACACGACGTGCTTCTCGGTCACCGCGAAGTCGTGGATCATCACGGCGTTGGGGATGTCGATGTCGGCGGAGTGCACGAGCACCCCGGACGCGTCGACGACGTGATACCGGAGGTACGGCGGGAACGGGGAGTAGCCGAAGAACAACATCTCGCCCGAGACCGGATCGATCTTCGGGTGTGCGGTGAACGAGCCGACGAGTCGGCCGTCGAAGTCGCACTCACCGAGCGTCTCGAGCTCGCGGCTGAGCATCGTCGGGGGGCACGCCTCCATGAGGGAGAGGATCCGGTTCGCATGGCGCACGGTGTGCGTGTTGGAGGTGTTCTTGATCATCCCGCCTTCGGCGGCGACGTCGGGCTCGGGGATCGCGAACTCGGCCAGCCCGCCGTAGAGCGCGCGGCCCCGGGCGCGTTCGGCCAGCAGGCCCTTGGACTCCACCCAGCGGTTGCGGTATCGCACTCCGCCGTCCTCGAAGTAGACGGCGTGCACCATGCCGTCACCGTCGAACGGGTGGTACTTCCCGCGGGGCGCGAACTGCGGGTTCGGGCCGTTGCGCACGAACATCCCGTGCAATCCGGCCGGGACCTCACCGGTCACGGTGAGATCGCGGTCGTCGCGCTCGTCGGTGACGGGTGTCATCAGTCCGGTAAGGAACGGCGACGGCGGCATTGTGACGGTCATGGGGTCCCCCGATCCACAGCAAGTGAACAGTGTTTATCACCTGGTCGCGCTCCGGTGCCCGGTCACTCGGCGAGCCCCAGGTAGCTGCGCGCAATGCGGTCCTGATCGCCCAGCAGGGCCGCGGCCTCACCCGTGAGCACGACGCGGCCGTTGAACAGGACGTGCGCCCGGTCGGCCACTGCGAGGGCAGCAGTGACGTACTGCTCGACGAGCAGCACGCCAAGGTCGTGCTCGCGGGCCAACCCGCGAACGAGGGGCAGCAGCTGCTGCACGACGATCGGAGCGAGGCCGAGGCTCAGCTCGTCCAGCATCACGAGGCGGGGCCGGGCGACAAGTGCCCGTGCGATGGCGAGCATCTGCTGTTCGCCACCCGACATGAGCCCGGCCTTGCGGTCGACGACCGCGGCGAGATGCGGCATCGCCGCGAGCACCTCGTCGACCGCCGCGTGATCGCCGCGCCGTGCCGCGAGCCGCAGGTGCTCGCGACCGGTGAGCCCGAAGAACAGGCCGCGGTCCTCCGGAACGTGCGCGACGCCAGCGCGCGCGACCACCGTCGGACCGACACCGCGCGTGCCACGGACGCGCGGCCGCAGTGACACCGAGAGCACGTCGACCTCACCTGCCAGCAACGGCAGCAGAGCGGAGACGGTGCGCAGCGTGGTGGTCTTGCCGGCGCCGTTCGGGCCTAGCAGCGCGACCACCTCGCCCGCGTGCACCCGCAGGTCCAGTCCGTGCACGATCTCGACCTCGCCGTAGCCGGCATGCAATCCGCGGATATCGAGCAGCACCTCGGGCCTACTCATGTCGCGTTCCCGAGGTATGCGGCGGTCACCGCCGGGTCGCTTGCCACCGTCGCAGTTGGGCCGCTCGCGATCACCGAGCCGACGTCGAGCACCACGAGGTCCCGGCAGACGTCGAGCACGAGTGACATGTCGTGGTCGACGAGGAGAACACCGACGCCGGTGGCAGGCAACCGGCGCAACAACCCAGCCAGCGCGACCGTCTCATTGGGGTCGAGACCGGCCGCGGGCTCGTCGAGCAGAAGCAGGCGCGGGCCGGTGGCCAGCGCGCGGGCGACGCTCACGAGACGCCGCTGGCCGTGCGACAGCGCCTGTGGCCGCTCCGCCGCGAGGTCCGGGACCCCCACCAGCTCGAGCAGCCTGGCGACGTCCACACGACGCGAGCTCCGGAACGGGGCGACGAGGTCGAGCAGCGTCGACCACCAGTGTCCGATGCTTGCCGCGACCTGCACGTTCTCGGCGACGGTGAGGTCGTCGAACAGCTCGATCGACTGGAAGGTGCGAGCGAGCCCGGCACGTGCCCGCTCGTGTGGCTCGAGGCCTTCGAGACGACGGCTGCCAAGCATCACGGTGCCGTGGGCCGCGACGAACCCACACAGCGCGTCGATGGTCGTCGTCTTCCCGGCACCGTTCGGGCCGATGAGCCCGGTCACCGAGTCGAGCGCAACGTCCAGATCGACGTTCTCCACGGCGAGCAGCCCGCCGAAGGAGACGGAGAGACCCCGGACCGCGAGCGTGCCGGTCATGTCTGCTTCCGTTGCAGCCGCCGCGCGCCGCGCGCCGCGAGCGCCGCCAATCCGTCGGGGGCGAAGATCACCACCACGACGAGCAGCGCGCCGCTCACCGCGAACTGCGTTGCCGAAGTGGAACCGGTGGTCCCGCCCTGCAGCTGAGTCAGGACACCCCCGGACGCGAGCAGTCCGGCGACGACCGCGCCCGAGATCGCGGCGATGCCCCCGAGATAGCAGAGAGCGAGCACAGCAAGACCGCCCACGACTATGAACTGCTGCGGCGACAAAGCGGGCAGCTCGTAGGCGAGCAGCGCGCCTGCAACACCGGCCAGCCCGCTCGACAGCGCGAACGCACCGAGCTTCGCGGCGCGCACGTCGATGCCACTCGCCGCGGCCGCCCGCTCATTGCTGCGCACCGCCAGCCACCGCAGCCCCGTAGAGCTGCGCCGTAGGTTGGCGACCCCGAGAGCGCAGACCAGCAGGGCGGTGAGCACCAGCACACCGAACTCGGGTCGGAAGCTGTCGCGCCCCTGGCCGAGAAAGCCGAGGTCGATCCCCAACAGCCGCGGCCGGGGGACCCCTGACAGGCCGTTGAGCTCAGGCGACGCGAACACCAGCTGTTCGATCGCCACCGCGGCCCCGAGCGTCGCGACCGCGAGCGTCATCCCGCGCACCCGAAGCGCCGGAATGCCGACGAGCACGCCGACGACGACCGTGAGCGCGATCGCGAGGAGAGGTGCCCACGGGAACGGCACGCCCTCGAGCGCGAGCTTCGCGGTCGAGAACGCGGCGAGGCCGGTGAACGCGTACTGCGCGAGGGAGATCTGGCCGAGGTAGCCGGTGAGCACCACGCTGGACAACCCGACGATCGCCGCGATCATCGACACCACGATCGCGAGGCGCCAGAGATCCTCGAGCGTGAAAAGGGCCATCAGCGCGAGTGCACCGAGGACGAGAGCAACCGGCACCGGGCGGTACGGCACGGGGGCAGCGGGAGGGCGCCCCTCGACGAGCGACTCGCGCATCGGCAGCTTCGGGCCGCGCCAGGTGATCGCGACGATGATCACGATCACCGGCAGCGCCGCCGCGAGACCCCCGCGAGGCAGCCAGTCGCCGGTCCAGTCGGCCCGGGCCTGGAACGTCCCGAGCGCCCCGGCCGCCATCGAGATCACGACCGCGCTCGCGAGGGTCGCGCCGAAGCTCGACAGCCCACCGATCAGTGCCGCGGCGAGCGCCGGGACGATGAGCAGGCTCGTGTCCAGGGGGTCGAGCCGGCCGGAGACGCCGGCGAACAAGATGATCGCGAGTCCGGCGGTGACAGTGGCGATGATCCAGTTGGCGAAGCCGAGGCGGCTCGGCGAGATGCCCATCAGCATGAGGCCGGTCTCGTGCTCGGCGCCGGCCCGCGTGGCGAGTCCGAAGCGCGTCAGGCGGAACACGAGCGACAGCACGAAGGTAAGGACGATTGCGAGTCCGAGCAGCACGAAGGCGTACTGCGGGACGCGAGCGCTGCCGATGTAGACGGCGTCGGTCGGCAGCAGCGAGTCGAGGCGCAGCGAGACCGCGCCGCCCCCCGATTGTCCCACGCGCAAGGCCATCACCGACTGCAGGTAGAGGAAGACGCCGAGTGACGCGACGACGCGTGCCAGCGGTGGCGCGTGACGCAGAGGTCGGAAGACCAGGCCGTAGACGGCAGCACCGAGCGCAGCTGCGACGAGGATCGCGACGGTCAGCGCCGTGAGCACCGTTGGCCGGTCGATCACGTGCACCCTCGCGGGCAGTCCGAGGATCGGCAGGATGAGGTCGCCCCCCAGCTCGGTGCTGCGCACGTCGAAGTTGCGCATCGAGAAGTACGCGTACGCCACGTACATGCCCATCGCCGCGTGCGCGAAGTTCAGGACGTTCGACGCGCGGAACGTCAGGACGAGCCCGATCGCGAGAACCGCGACGACTGCCCCGGTACCGAGGCCTGTCAGCGATTGCTGGAAGTAGGGCGTGATGGCGCGCTCTACTTCCCGGACCGACCCGCGAACGCTCCGACGTCCAGCCAGCCGGTGATACCCGTGACCTCCCCCTCACTGAGCCGACCTAGGGACTGCTGGGGCGAGCACATCGCCGGGTAGCCCTCCAGCTGGTGTCCGTCGCACGTGTACGGGTGACCGAAGAAGCTCGGGTGGTTCTTCCCGTCGCGTAAGGTCTGGAGGATGCGAGTGCGCGTAACGTCGTCGCCTCCGATCGTTCGCAACACGGCGTAGAGGTTCATGACCGCTCTGAACGACACGGTGCCGGCACTCAGCGCCTCGTATCCGTATTTCGGGCCGTAGCGCGCCGAGACCAACCGGTACAGCACGTTGTCGGGATGGCTCGGGTCGAGATCTGCTTCGAGGTTGAACACCGCTCCCTCGGCCGCGCCGTCTACCGAGTCGACGATCTTCGGCGCCGCGCACGCGCCGGTGTACATGATCGGCATCTTCAATCCGAGCTGCTTTGCAGTCAGCATCGTGGGCTTGCAGCCGCTGTCTGCGGTCAGGGCGATGATCGCGTCGGGTTCCGATTGGACCGCCGTGTTGAGCGCCTGCACCATGTCGGCGTTGATCGTGGCGACGCTCACCAAGGTGGTCTTCACTCCGCGCCGTTCGAGCGCGCGCTGGCCGAGCTTGGCGGCGTCTGTGATCGGCCCGAAGTCAGCTGCGATGATCGCCACGTGCTTCGCGTGGTGCTTTCGCAGTGCGTACTCGCCATGGCCGAGCACGGCACCCCAGATGCCTCCGCTGAACTGGAAGCTGACCGGGCTGCGCGCAGCCTCGAAGCTCACCGGGATCCCGCCAACGTACGGGATGTTGTTGTTCTCGAGGGTGGTGATGCCAGTGCCCCACACGTCGATACCACCGACGACGGCGTCGACCTCCTCCGCCACCATCCGCTGTGCGCAGGCCTGGGACAGATCAGGGCTGAACTGGGTGTCGCAGGTTACGAGCTCGATAGGGTGTCCGTCGACTCCGTTCAGCTCGTTGTTGATGAAGTCGATCGCGGTGCGGTCGGCGGCGGTGAGCTCGGGGAACGCGCCGGCCGCGCCCGTGTCTTGGTTGATCGTGCCGATCTTGATCGGGGTGCCGGTCGCTCTCGTCGGCTTCTCGGGCAGAAGTGGATCGAGCGTCGTGCCTTTCGGCGCGCACTTTAGGACCGAGGTGGCGTGGGCACAGTCGTCGGTGCCCGCCAAGGTCGAGGTTGGTGCCGTCGCACTTTTCGGGATCGGTTCCGAACACGCGGCGAGCCCGGCGAGCCCGAGCGCCGCGACAACGAGAGAGAGGAGGCGGCTCATGGACCTGAATCCCGCACCGCAAGGCCGTCGACCACCGCGTCGATGACGGATGTGGCGAGGGCGCGGTCGATCGTTTGCTCGGCGGCGGGGTCGCCGACGGTGAGCAGCGTCGCGACGCCGTGCACCGCCGACCAGATCGTGAGTGACGCGAGAACCGGATCTGACTCGCGCAAGCTTCCCTGTGCGATCGCGGCCTCCACCGCGCTCGACGCGAGCTTCCATGCCTTTGACGCAAGTGGCAGCTCGGCCGGGCCCGGGTCCTCCAGCCACGGCGGTCGGTAGGCGAACATCACCGCGAAAAGTGCGGGACTCGCCACCGCGCACTCGACGTACGCGGTGCTCTGCATCTTGATCTGCTCGACCGGGTCGACCTCGGCGTCGGCGGCGCGTTCGATTGCGTCGATCAGCAGCGCGAACTCTGCGTCGGCGATCGAGGCGACGATCGCGTCCTTCGAGTCGAAGAACCGGTAGAGCGACGGCGCGGTGACCCCGAGCCGGGCCGCAAGTCCGCGGAGAGAGAAGGCGCCGATCCCCTGGGCGACGATCATCGCTCGCGCCGTGTCGAGGATCGCGTCGCGCGACAGGCGCGGCGATCTCGTGGTCATGTCATCCCGACCCCCTGAGGTGAACGCTGTAAGGTACGCGCGCTTCCGGGTTCGGTCAACGCGCCCGGAGCTCGCCGAGCTGCCGACGCTGAGGCTGCACTGCGGCCTCCGACTCGAGATTTCGCCGGCTTCACGCTGAAGGTCGAGGCGCTTCTGCGCGTCTCACGGAGCGGGCGCGGGTCACTGGCTTTCCGCAGCCCGGCGACGGGGTAGTGCTTCCGCTCGTTCGAGCCGGTCGGCGTCGAGCACGGTCAGGGCCGCGGCGACCGCGCGTGTGGCGCCGCACCGCGTCGCGGTCGAAGCGAGGAACTCGGCCCGGCCGCTGGGACAAGGCGACGGACCGGACCCATCCGGAGCACCTCAAGGCCGTGGATCGTGCTCGTGCGATCGTAGGGTACCTGTCGGACCTCTGGGGCTCGATGAAGCGCCAGTGGATGACGAGCGTGCCCCGGGCTCGGGCTCGAACCTGAACCTCACCAAGGAGGAGTACCGCGCCGCGCTCCTGGCAGTGCAGGGATCCAGGATCGGCAGTGGCTCGATGACGACGTGATCGCCGTCGAGTCCTCGAACCACGATGCAGTGTGAGCAGTGCCTGCTGAGTGACAGCCATGGTGCAGACCCGCCGCGTCGAGGTCGGCCTCCCAGTCGTGGAGCTGGCGGTTTACCCTGCGCACGAGCAGGTGGCCGCGCTCGGTCAACGCCAGCGTGATGCGGCTGCGGTCATCGGGATCGGCCCCACGTTCGAGAACGCCGGCCATCTCGAGCCGGTCGAGGGTGGGCGTCATCCCGCCGGTCGTGCGTCCGAGCAGCTCGCAGATGCGGGTCGGCCTCAGGGGGGTACACCCCAGGCAACCCGAGCGACCCCGATGTCGTGGGACGGGCAGAATTCGGGTTTGTGATCAGGAAGCGCGTGTCGGACCCGGCTCCGATCGGCAGCACCGAGTTCCAGCTGCGCATCCGCAAGCCCGGTCACGACGACGACGCCCACGGGCGGCGTGACGACCGTCGGGACGACTGCTGAAACCGCGCTCCGAACTTCAACCTGAAGTCGACGAGCTACACGTCGCTCGCCGTGACCGACGCGAACACGAAGGCCGTCCACCGCAACACCGCAAAGGTGAACGGCGTCACCGGCTACGAGTTCCTCGTGTCGGTGATCGATGGCCGATCGTCACCTTCACCTGACAAGTTCCGCATCAGGGTGTGAAAGACGTCGACTGGTGAGGTGCTCTACGACTACATGGTCGGCTCGCCCGACACCGCGTCGGCCACGACGCTCGTATCTGCCGGCTCGATCGTGATCCACACCTAGGTGGCAGGGGGTCGGCACTCGCCGTGCCGCCCCCCGCTCCGGCGACGAAGTCGTGGTGCCAACGGCTCAGGGCCCTCGTAGCTCTTCGACCACCCCGAAGCGTTCGGTGTAAAAGCCCAATGCCCGCCGACGTTCGTCGAGGTCCAGACCCAGCGCGGTCGCGTCGTAGACGACGGTGCCGTGGCGGCCACGGGGGTGCGCCGACATGAACCGTCCCAGAGCGGCCTCGGTCTCGTCGGTGAAGGGCTGACCGGCGACCTCGTAGATCCGCCGCACCATCGCGAGGTCGTCGGCCATGTACTCGTGGAACCGCACGTCGATGGCCTGCGCGTCGGGGAGCACGTCGCGGTCTCGGGCGCAGCCCCACAGCAGTTCCTCGACACGTTGGGACCAGTAGCGGCCGAGGACGAGCGGGTCCGGGTGGGCTGCGTTCATGCGCGCGCCATAGGCGATCATCGTGCACACCGATGCGGTCACCGCGACGGGGTCACGATGGGTCACCACGAACGTCGCGTCCGGGAACACGCGCAAGAGCGGGACGAGCTGCTCGCTGTGCTGGGGCGACTTCAGCACCCAGCGCGTCCCGCCGCGCAGCCAGGTGAGAACCTGCAGCACCTGGCGCAGGTACCCGTAGTGCGGCGTCTGGTCGTGCGCGAGGTAGTAGTCGCGATAGGTCGGGACGAAGCAGCTCGACTCGAACAGCATCGACGAAAAGTCGATCGCGAGCAGCTGGATCTCCTCGTGCACGTGGTCGACGGTCATCTCGTGCATCCGCTTGAACAGCGGCATCGACTGGTCGAGCCAGTCGAGCGCGAGCTCGGTTCGGGCGAGGCGCGGATCGGGGTCGAGGCCCCGCTCCGCGGGTGGGAGCACCGGCTCGAGGCTCTCCCAGTACGGCAGGGAGCGCAGCGCCGGGTCCGCCGAGATCAGGTTGTGCAGGTGGGTGGTGCCCGTGCGCGGGAGTCCGACGATGACGATCGGCCGCTCGACGGGGACCTCGGCGATCTCGGGGTGGCGGACGAG
The DNA here is from genome assembly GCA_016870395.1 of Actinomycetota bacterium. Lineage (GTDB taxonomy): Bacteria > Actinomycetota > Acidimicrobiia > IMCC26256 > JAENVU01 > SHUZ01. The sequence goes on from VGBT01000028.1 coordinate 15,679, forward strand.
CAGATCCTGGATCAGCAGCCGGCTGCGCAGCAGGCCGGACAGCAACGCGTGGTTGCTCACCACGCCGAACGGCGCCAGGCCCGCCTCGTCACGCAGGGAGCGGCACAGGATCTCGAGCCGCTCGCGGAAGCCGGGGTCGCCGAAGTCGTCGAGGCCTGTCTCGCGCTCGGCCTGTGCCGTCAACGCGCTCACCTCGAGCTCGAGCTCGTCGGCGACCGGACCCAGGGACTCGCGGACCGCCGCGACCTCGGGCGTGAAGCGCGGATCCGCGAAGTCGTCGATGCGGGCCGGTTCGGGACGTGCGGCAGTCATGACCAACACCTAACGTCCCTCGGTGTGCAGACGCAAGACGGCCATGACGACATCACCGTGCCCGAGACCGCCGCCGCGGTGCGAGACCTGCTCGCGGTCCTCTCGTCACTGGAGGCGCGGTTCAGCGCCGGTGATCCCGCGCTGACCGACCAGCGATCACTGCTCGAGGCGTACCGATGGATCTTCTCGATCCTCCAGGTGGGCGCAGATGTCCATCTCTGGGCAGACGCCCAGCGCCCCCGGTTCGTCGAGATCGTCGGTCCCTACAAGAAGTGGGGTGGTGACAACGCCGACGCGTTCTACCAGTACATGCCGATCGACCCATCCCGCACCTACCGCGTCCGGGCGCGCAAGGGCGACGCGGCGTACTACTCGCTCACCGTGTACGGCGGGCCCGACGACGGCCACTACTCGGAACGCATCGTGGGCTCGGTCAACGACCGCGACATCACCCCAGCCGAGGACGGCACGATCGAGATCGTGCTCTCACCTCGCGAGCACCCGGGCGCGTCGATCCGGCTCCAGCCCGACGCGGTCTGCGCGATCACCCGCGACTACCTTGTCGAGCCCACGGTCGGACGCCGGATGGCATGGCAGGTCGAGTGTCTCGACGGCGAGGGCGAACCGAACCTGTCGGACGCCGAGCTGGCCCGCCGCTTCCGGGCCGTGCGCACGTGGATCGAGGACCAGGCCCGGATCACGCCGCTGGCCCAGGCCGACGGGAACGTGGTGGAAGAGCCGTACCCGGTGCCCACGGAGACCTTCGGCTGGGCGGCGGGCGACGCGGCGTACGCGATGGGTGCGTTCGACCTTGCCGAAGGCCAGGCGCTGGTGATACGCGGCCGCTCCCCCGAGTGCTCGTTCTGGAACCTGTGCCTCTGGAACCCTTTCCTGCACACCTACAACTACGACTACGACCGGGTCACCATCAACGGCGGCCAGGTGCGCTACGAGGCGGACGGCTCCTGGGAGATCGTGGTGGCCGGGAGTGACCCCGGCCACCCGAACTGGGTTCGCACCCAGGGCCATCGCCGCGGCCGGCTGTGGTTCCGGTGGTTCCATCCGGCGGCGACGCCCGAACGTCCGACCGTCACTGTCGTGGCGCTGGCCTGAACGCCTCACTACACGGCGATCTGAAGGCGGGGAGCGGTCACCGGCTTGCCCGTCGTGTCGTAGGACCACACGTCGTAGGCGCCATGGCCTGGCTCGAAGCCGGCCCAGTCGTCGAAGCGTGAAGATGCCCCGCGATAGTGGATCGACCGGCCGGCCTCGAGCGCGGCTTTGCAGGCCGCGAACGTGTTGCACTCGGTCTTGCCCTCGAGGTTCTTCGAGAACGCGCGCTTCAGCGCGACCGGGTCGTCGGTGCCCGCCTTCACCGCCGCGAGGGCGCTCAGGATCGCGCAGTCGTAGTAGTAGGAGGAGAACACGTTGTTCACCCCGCTGGTCGCGATGACGGCGTCGAAGGGGCTCCCCACCCCGGCGGGTACCGCGGCCGGGGTCGTGCCCTTCATGCCCGCGATGATGGCGGGGTTCGCCGGGTCCACGAGCCCAGCGAGACGCGTCGACTCCATCGCGTCGGTCCCGTAGGTCGGCAGCGTCGTCGGGTTGATGCCGACCGAGTTCAGGGCCGCGAGCGCCTTCGCTCCGTCCTCGGGGAAGCCGATGACGACCACGGCGTCCGGACCGGATTCGGCGACGCGGGCCGCGTCGGCCGCCAGGCCGGCGCCCGCGGGGTCGTAGGCCACGATCGGCTTCGGCGTCGCCCCGCCCCGGCGCAGGGCCCGAGCAGTCGCGCGGGCGAGGCCGAGGCCGTACGCGTCGTCGCGCACGAGGAACCCAGGCTGCTTCCGGCCGTCCTGGGTCAGCAACTGCGCGAGCGCGCGGGACTGGAGGCGGTCCGACGGGGTGGTGCGGAAGTAGTAGCCGTCGGAGTCGGCGAGGGAGAGCGCGAGCGCGGTGTTGGAGCCGGCGCACTCGAGCACGCGGGCCTGGGCGACCTGCTCGAGCTGGGCCAGGGCGACGTTGGACGACGACGGTCCGATCACCACGTCGACCTTGTCGGTGTCGACGAGCTTGGCGAGCGACGCGTCGGCGGTCGTCTGCGTGGAGGCGTCGTCGGCGACGCTGAGCGTCACCGGCGCACCGTTCACGCCCCCGGCGACGTTCATCTCGGCCACCGCGAGCTCGACAGGCTTCGTGAACGACGGAGACAGCAGGGCGAGGTCGCCGGTGACGGAAGCGAGCTGACCGATCGCGAGCGTCTCGTCGACGTTGCCGCGCTCGGTGCTCGTCGTGGTGGTGGTCGACGCGGCGCCCTCGCCGTCGTCGCCGGTGCACGCGCCGGCGAGCAGCGCGAGCGTGATAACGACCGCGATCGCGACCAGCGGGAACCCGCGCGACATGGTTCTCCCTTCGCACATCCGGGCGCCGGGCGCCGGGCGCGCTAGACGAGCCGGATGTCTTCCCCGACGGTAACCGGGCCGGGGGTCCGGACGGTCGCGTAGACCCCGAGGTTCTGGTCGGCGTCGCGAACCACCGTGCGCAGCAGCCCTCGATCCTCCGGCAGATCGGCGAAGCCTCGGGTGATCATCACGCATCGTGGGCAGGGGGCGACGACGTCGAGGATCGTCCCGCCGATCATGATGCTGCGTCCGATCCAGGCCTGCTCCGGGAAGCCCGCACCCGCATCGTTCGCCGCGTCGCTGTCGCCGACGGTGACCAACACGTTGGGCCGAAAGCGGCGGATGTCCACCCGCGAGCTAGGTGTCAGGTGCTGCAGCGTCGCGAGCGAGCGATCGGTGACGAGCAGCAGCGGGTACGCGTCGAAGTAGGTGCCCGGGGGCGACTCGTACTCGACGAGCTCGGGCGGGAACACCGAGAGGTCGGGCAGCGGCTCGTCTTGTTCGCGACCGAAGATCCCGCGCAGCTCCTCGAGCAGGTCGTCGCTGTCCGCCGCGCCTCGCCGGTAGTGCTCAGGGTCGGCCTGGAGTGGCCAGAGCGTGACGGGGTGGTCGAGCGTGGCGCTCAGCCGCTCGTGCACCGTGGCGTCGTTCGATCTGACCGCGCTGCCGTCGGGCAGCGTGATCTCGATCTCCGGCGGGGGCGCTCCGAGCGCCGGCGGTTCGAGGAAGCGCGCGGCGAGCCCCATGAGCCCGGCGATCTTCTTCGCGCCGCGAATCCCACGGCGTACCTCGTCTCGCACCGCCCAGCCGCGGTCGCCGAGCACGCCGCCGCTCGTCAGTTCGGTGCCGTCGATCCGCTCGCCGCCCATCGACTTCGCCGGATATCGCCAGAGCTCGCCGACCCGCATCACCACTCCTCGCCTCGACGCGTGCCGGATGTCTACCAAGGTCACCGGTCCTTGGGTCGGGCGCTAGCGTGCGGTCGTGAGTGGCCGGCATGCCAACGTGTGCTTCATCACGGTCGACCAGTGGCGGGGCGACTGTCTCGGCGTGGCGGGGCACCCCGTGGTGCGGACCCCGGCGCTGGACCGTCTTGCCGCGGAGGGTGTGTGCTTCCGGCGCCACTATGCGCAGGCGACGCCCTGCGGCCCCAGCCGGGCGTCGCTGCTGACGGGCCAGTACCTGCACAAGCACCGGTCGGGGCTCAACGGCACGCCGCTCGACTCCCGGTTCACCAACCTCGCACTCGTTGCGCGCGCGGCCGGTTACGACCCCGTGCTGTTCGGCTACACGGACCAGTCGCCCGACCCGCGGGTGCTCGACGTGGACGACCCGCGGCTGCGGACCTATGAAGGCGTGCTTCCCGGCTTCCGTGCGGTCGTCGACCTCCCCGAGCACCTCGAGCCGTGGGGAGCATGGCTGCGCGAGCTCGGCTACGAGGTGCCCGACGACGTACGGCGTATGTACGACCCGATGACCGACGCGCCCGGAGCGCCGGTCCGGTACGCGCCGGAGCACTCCGAGGCCGCGTACCTCGTCGGCGAGGTCCTCGCCCATGTCGACCGCTGCGGGGACGAGCCCTGGTTCGCACATGTCGCGTTCATCCGCCCGCACCCGCCGTTCGTGGCCCCCGAGCCCTACGCGTCGATGTTCGACCCGGCCGACGTGGGACTCCCGATCCGCCACCCGAGCCCGGAGGTCGAGGGCGCGGCGCATCCCCTGCTCGCGGCCGCAGTCTCGGTGCCGGGCGTGCCCGGGCCGCACGACGAGGAGGGGATCCGGCAGCTGCGCGCCACCTACTACGGGATGATGGCCGAAGTCGACGCCCAGCTCGGCCGGCTGTTCGACGGCCTGCGCGAGCGCCGCCAATGGGACGACACGCTCGTGGTGGTGACGTCGGACCACGGGGAGCAGCTCGGCGACCACTGGCTCACCGACAAGCTTGGCTGGTTCGACGAGAGCTACCACATCCCCCTGATCGTGCGTGACCCCTCGCCCGAGGCCGACGCCGGACGCGGGAGCCTGGTGGAGCACCGCTTCACCGAGAACGTCGACGTGATGCCCACGATCCTCGAGTGGATCGGCGCAGCGGTCCCGGTACAGTGCGATGGTCGATCGCTGCTGCCGTTCCTGCGCGGTGAGGATCCGTTCCCCTGGCGCAGCGCCGCGTACTGGGAATGGGACTTTCGCGATCCGATCGGCCAGTGGGCCGAGCGAACGCTCGGGATCACGAGCGACCAGTGCGCGATCTCGGTGCTGCGAGACGAGCGCGGCAAGTACGTCCACTTCGCAGCGCTCCCACCGCTCTTCTACGACCTCGAGCTGGACCCGAACGAGATGGTCGACCGGGCGACGGATCCTGCCTACGCCGTGACCGTGCTCGGCTACGCGCAGCGGTTGCTCTCCTTGCGGATGGAGCACGTCGACCAGACCCTTACCTGGACCGTGGTGACGCCCGAGGGTGTGCTCGACGGCCGCGACCCCCCGCCGTTCGCTCGCCGCTGAGGCCGGCGTCGGGACCCTCGAGGCGCCGGGAAATCCAGCCAATCCCGCGAATCGGGCAGTGTGAACAGGGTCACCAGCAGGTCCCGTGAGACCCTGACCGCGCCGGGTGGGCCCCGGGTTCCGGGGGCGAACGGGTACTCCCGCGGCCTCCCGTCGACCTGCGCCGGGTGCCAGATACTGGTAGACGCCTCGCCGGGTGCCCCCCCTACCGGGTAGCGTCCCTGGTGGAAACGCCCCCGATCCTCCGGTATGCGGCTTTCCGCCCCCTTCCTCGTACTGCTCTCGGCGCGCGCGCCGTGGCAGGGCGACGGGGCGGCGTGCACCTGGCGGAGGCACAGGAGAACCTGATGAAGACCAGACGCAGCGCGACCTTCGTGGCCGCGTTCGCCGCTGTCGTCGGCGGTGCCTTCGTGATGGCCGCGGCGACCGCCGCGAGCGCCGGCCCCTCACGCGACCAAGCCATCGATGCCCGTCTCGACCATCCGCATGAGGTGCGGCCGGCCGCCGCATCCCTCACCATCGGGTCGATCGATCCGACCCTCCTCAACCAGGCCACCGCGGCGGCCGAGCGCAGGCTCGCCGAGACCGTGCTGGTCAACGCGCTGGTCGAGAACGCCCGGCGCGAAGCAGCTGCCGCCGAGCGCGCAGCCGCCCGTCGCCGGAGCGCATCCGCTCCCTCTTCCTCCTGGCAAGGCCCCGACGGCGTGCTCGCGTGCATCCGCCATCGGGAGAGCCGAGGCAACTACGGCGTCGTGAACTCCGGATCGGGAGCTTCGGGCGCCTACCAGTTCATGCCGGGAACGTGGAACAGCACCGCACGTTCCGCGGGCCGATCCGATCTCGTCGGGTTGAACCCCGCCAACGCCAGTCCGGCGGACCAGGACGCCTTGGCCCAGCACCTGCTGGCCATGCAGGGCCTCCGTCCGTGGGGTGGCGCCTGCGGCTAGCCGCCCGCGGGCCGCGTCACCGAGGCGCGGCCCGCGCGCTGTCTCACCCCGTCACGTGAAAGGGAGGCTGATCGTGTTTCGTCGTCTCGGAGTCGCTCTGGGCTCCGCATTGCTCCTGCTGGGCATCGGGCTCACGACCCGCGCCGTGCTCCCCGGTTCTCGGGCTGCCGTTGCCGAGGTGGAGACCCGCGGAGCGCAGGTCCCGTCCAACGTCACCGAGCTCCACCTCGACCCGGCACTCGTCCGGCAGGCCCAGGCCCGCGCCGAGGAGCGCGTGCGGGTCGCGAGCTACCTCGCTGCTCTCGCCGAGTTCTATCGACCGAAGACGGGTGTGAACTGGGACGGAATCGCCCGTTGCGAGACGGGCGGCAACTGGGCGCACCAGACCCAGTACGACGGGGGCCTGGGGATCCTGCACGCGGCCTGGGTCGAGTTCGGCGGACGCCAGTTCGCGGAGTACGGCAGCCAGGCGACCCGCGAGCAGCAGATCGTGGTCGCCGAGCGGATCCACGCCCGCCACGGACTTTCCGGCTGGGGCTGCAAGGCCTACGGCTAGCGCGGTGCAGGGCGGGGGCGTCGGAGGGGGTCTGCCCAGCCGGTACCGTGCCTCGGTGGTCCCGGCACCGGCCGACGCAGACGTCGGCGCGTTCAGCGACGCCCCACCCTGGCTGGTCGACCCGGGTGCCCTCACCTGGCGCCGGGGCCTGGCCGGGGTGCGGGCTCGCACCGCGGCGTCGGTACCCCGTCTCGCCACGCCGCCCAGGGTCCCGCCCGTCGGCCGCTTCGTGGCCGTGATCGCCGGGGTCGGCGGCGCGCTCGCGGGCTGGTACCTGGGCGAGCGGGGCACCGAGCAGTCCCGGGCCGGGCTCTCCCGCCGTCTCCGCCAGGCGTTCGAGCGGCTCGGCTCCACCTACATCAAGCTCGGCCAGATCGTCTCCGGCGGCGAGGGCCTGTTCCCCGAGGAGCTCGTCGCCGAGTTCAAGCTGCTGCGCGACCGGGTGCCGGCGGAGCCGTTCGACGACGTGCGCGTCGTGGTGGAGGCCGAGCTCGGTCGAGCGCTGCCCGAGGTCTTCGCGACCTTCGACGAGGTGCCGCTGGCCGCGGCCTCGATCGCGCAGGTGCACGCCGCGACCCTCCGCACGGGTGAGTCCGTGGTCGTGAAGGTGCAGCGCCCCGGCATCGAGCGCCGTGTGCGTGCTGACCTGGGATCGATGGCCTGGCTCGCGCCGCGTCTCGTCGGGCGCATCCCGGTGGCCGCGCTCGCGAACCCACCTGCGCTCGTGGAGCTCTTCGCGGAGACGATCGTCGAAGAGCTCGACTTCCGGCTCGAGGCCGAGAACATGCTCGACATCGGCGCGGTGCTCGCCCGCGTCGGGATCCGCAACACGATCGTGCCGCGTCCGCATCCCACGCTCGTCACCCGTCGGGTGCTCGTGATGGAGCGGCTGCACGGCTATGCCTTCGACGACGTCGAGGGCATGCAGGCCGCGGGCATCGACACGTCGGCCCTTCTTCGCAGCGGACTGATCTCGTTCCTCGAGGGCGCGCTACTGCACGGCGTCTTCCACGGCGACTTGCACGGTGGCAACTTGTTCGTGTTCCCCGACGGCCGCACGGCACTCCTCGACTTCGGCATCACCGGACGCCTCGACGAGCGCAAGCGGCTCGCGTTCCTGCGGCTGCTGGTGCTCGGCACCGCGGGAGACGTGCGCGGCCAGCTCCGCGCGCTGCGCGATCTCGGCGCGTTCCCGCCCGACACCGATCTCGAGGCCGTGATCGCGGATCTGGGACTCGACGGACCCGTGAAGGATCCCACGACGATGTCTGCCGACGACCTCGTCGCGGAGCTGCGCGAGGTGACCACGAAGCTGCTCGGGTACGGGGCGAGAGCACCGAAGGAGCTGATGCTGTTCGTGAAGAACATGATGTTCCTCGACGGCGCGACCGCCTCGCTCGCTCCCGACCTCGACATCCTGGGCGAGGTCGCGCACATCTACGCCTATTTCCAGGAGACCTACGGTGAGCAGATCGCGGCCGACCTCGGTCTCGACCCCGGCGCCCGAGTCGAGCTCGATCTCGAGGCAGTGAAGGCGGGGATGGGACTGGGCGAGGACTGGGGCGACTCGCTCACGTATGCCGACGTGCGGGCCCGCCGCGAGGTGATCCGGCGGCGCATGGACGAGCATCGCCGAAAGCGTTAGGCATCGGCCGTGTCCGAGCTTTTGAAGATGCAGGCACTCGCCGAGCGGCTCGACGCAGCGTTCGCGGATGCCGAGATCGCGGCGGTGGTCCCGCTCGGCTTCGCGGCCCTCAAGACCTATGTACCGGCCCCGGAGACCACGCGCGGTCACTGCGTCGAGCAGATCAGGCGGCGGGGGAAGTACCTCGTGGTCGAGCTCGACGGGCGCGCGATCCGCGTGCGGAAGCACGGTACCGAGCGCAAGGCGGCGTGGTGGGTGCTCGCCCCGGGTGACGACGGTCCGCTCGAACGACTCGGGCGGGGCTACACCGGCCACGTGCTGCACCGCGCGCACGTGTCGCCGCACGTGTCGCCGTACGCGACGCCGACGCCACCACGCTCGCGGAGGCACTCGACGCGGAGCGCGAGCGCACCGGTGGGCTCTCGGAGCCGAAGCTCGGGACTCGCTTTCGCGTCCACAATCGTCATGGCACGCGGTGCCCCGAGTGCGGCGAGATCATGCGCCGAGTCAGGTACGAGTCCACTGAGATCACGTACTGCACCGGGTTCCAGACCGGTGGCAAGGTGCTGGCCGACCGCCGCCTCTCCCGCCTGGTCAAGTAGGAGCGAGAGCGGGGAGATGGAACACCCCCGCCTTGCGGCGGGGGCATCCGTGGCTGGGGTGAGCGCGAACCTGCAGCGGCAGCCGTCTGACGTTCGAGCGGTCACCGCCGAGGTCTCGACTCGCCTGCGATATCGGCAGGGGGTCGTGTGACCTGAAGTGGCGGATCAACCCCGACTCTCTAGGCTGGCGACATGCTCCCCGCCCTGCTCGCCTCGATCCCGAGCCCGCCCGAGGACGTGATCCGGATCGGCCCGGTTCCCCTGCACATGTACGGGCTGATGATCGCCATAGGGGTGCTCGTCGCGGCCAAGGTCACCGAGGTCCGGTGGGTCAGGCGCGGCCACGACGCCAAGGAGTTTGGTGACCTGGTCGTGTGGCTCGTCCTCGGCGGGGTGGTCGGGGCGCGGCTCTACCACGTGGTCACCGACTACCAGTTATTCCGCGACGACCCGCTCCGGGTTTTGCGCATCTGGGAGGGTGGGCTTGCGATCTGGGGCGCGGTCCTCGGCGGCGCGCTCGTGGCCGTCGTGATGACGCGCCGACGGCACCTGGACCTGGGGGACCTCCTCGACTGCGCGGCGCCGGCGCTCGCATTCGCGCAGGCGATCGGTCGGTGGGGCAACTGGTTCAACCAGGAGCTGTTCGGTCGGCCGACCACGCTGCCGTGGGGGCTCGAGATCGACCCGGTCCACCGTCCTGCCGGCTACGAGCGGTACGCGACCTTTCACCCGACGTTCCTCTACGAGTCGCTGTGGTGCGCCGCGCTCGGGTTCACGCTCCTCTGGGTCGACAAGCGCTTCACACTCGCGAAGGGCCAGCTCTTCGCGCTGTACTGTGCGGGTTACACGGCGTTCCGCTTCTTCATGGAGCTGATCCGCAGCGACGAGGCGCATGAGATCGGGCCGCTGCGCGTGAACGGTTGGGTTAGCGTCGTGGTCTTTGTAACGGCGGTCACGGCGTTCGTGGTGCTCGGGCGCCGTCAGCGGGCGCACGAGACCGCGCTGACTCCCTAGGATGAGGTCGCCCCTCGCCGACCCTCCGCACACGACCTCCGACGCTTGGAGCCCAGGTGACGAACGCCGCCCCTGCCACCACCGCGACGATCGCGGCTCGGGCCGTCATGGCATCGAAGATCTACGGGCAGGGTGACAACGAGGTGCGTGCGCTCGACGGCATCAGCGTCGAGTTCGCGCAGTCGCGGTTCACCGCGATCATGGGACCGTCTGGTTCCGGGAAGTCGACGCTGCTGCACTGCCTCGCAGGCCTCGACAGGGTGACGAGCGGCCAGGTGTTCCTCGGCGACGTCGAGATCAGCGCGTGCACCGAGAAGCAGCTCACCCTGATCCGGCGCGACCGGATCGGCTTCGTCTTCCAGGCCTACAACCTCATCCCCACGTTGAACGCCGAGGAGAACATCACCCTCCCGATGGCGCTCGCGGGTCACAAGCCGGACCGCGCGTGGTTCGACAACGTGGTCGACGCCGTGCACCTGCGCGACCGCCTTTCGCACCGCCCGAGTGAGCTCTCGGGTGGCCAGCAGCAACGCGTCGCCGTCGCCCGCGCGCTCGTCTCGCGCCCCGACCTGATCTTCGCCGACGAGCCGACGGGCAACCTCGACTCGCGCAGTGGCGCGGAGATCCTCACGTTCATGCGCCAAGCCGTCACCGATCTGCAGCAGACCATCGTCATGGTCACCCACGACCCGGGAGCCGCGAGCTACGCGGACCGCGTCGTATTCCTTGCCGACGGCAAGATCGTCGACGAGATGCAGGACCCCACCGCGGAGCGCGTGCTCGACCGCATGAAGTCCTTCGGGGACTGACGTGTTCCGACTCACCTGGAAGGGACTGCTCGCGCACAAGGTGCGCTTCGCCCTCACCGCGTTCGCGGTGATGATCGGCGTGTCGTTTCTGGTGGGCACGAACGTGCTCACCGACACGATCCGCAGGACCTTCGACGATCTCTTCGCCGACATCAACGAGGGCACCGACGCGTTCGTGCGTTCGCGTGACGAGATCGACTCGCAGTTCGGCCCCCAGCGGGATCGGATCCCGGCCAACCTCTTGCCCGAGATCCGACGGATCGACGGGGTCCGTGAGGCCCAGGGCTCACTGTTCTTCTACGCGCAGCTCGTCGACCGTGACGGCGACGCGATCGGCAACCCGGGCCAGGGCGACCCGACCTTCGGCGGGAACTGGACTCCCGAGGGCCTGCTCAACCCGTGGCAGCTCGTGCGCTACGAGGGGGCGGCGAGCCGGCCGCCGCGCACCGCCGACGAGGTGGTGGTCGACAAGAGCTCCGCCGACAAGGGCGCCCTCTTGGTCGGCGAGAAGGTGCGGGTGCTCACCCAGGCGGCACCGAAGGAGTACACGCTGGTCGGGGTGGTGAGGTTCGGTGACGTGGACAGCCCGGGCGGGGCGTCGGCGAGCATCTTCACCACCTCGGAGTCGCAGCGGATCACCGCTGCCCCCGACGCGTTCGACTCGATCGCGGTCGCGAACGGCGATGGAGTGTCGCAGGCGGAGATGGTCCGGCGGGTCGAGGCCGCGATCGGGCACCCGAAGCAGTACGAGGTGCTCACGGGAGCGGAGATCACCAAGGAGAACCAGGACGAGATCGCGCGGGCCATGTCGTTCTTCACGATCGGCCTCTCGATCTTCGCCTACGTCGCGCTGTTCGTCGCGGTGTTCCTCATCTTCAACACCTTCTCGATCGTCGTGGCCCAGCGGCTGCGCGAGCTCGCGCTGCTGCGGGCGATCGGCGCGTCGGGCCGTCAGGTGTGCTGGTCGGTCCTGGGGGAGGCGGTCATGGTCGGCCTGCTCGCGTCCGCCGCCGGCGTGTTGGGCGGCGTCGTCGTCGCTGGCGTGCTCAAGGCGTTGTTCGCCGGTTTCGGCATGGAGCTTCCGTCACAGGGGCTGGTCGTCGCTCCCGATGTGGTGGTACTCGGGCTCATCGTCGGCACGCTCATCACGACGGTGTCCGCGGTGTTCCCGGCGCGCCGAGCGGCCCGCGTGCCACCGATTGCGGTGATGCGCGACGTGGCGATCGAGCGGGCGGGCCACCGCCTGGGCTGGACGGTCGCGGGTGTTGTGCTGACCGCGTTCGGCGTCGCGGTGCTGCTCTACGGGCTCCTGGGCAGCCCGAAGAACGGGATCGCGTACGTCGGCTTCGGCGCGCTCGTGCTCTTCATCGGCGTGGCCGTGCTCGGACCGACGCTCGCGTGTCCGGTCGGACGGCTACTGGGATGGCCGCTCGCGCGGCTGCGGGGGATCACGGGAGAGCTCGCTCGCGAAAACTCGGTGCGCAACCCCCGTCGCACCTCGCTGACCGCGGCGGCCCTGATGATCGGCGTCGCGCTCGTCGGGTTCATCACGATCTTCGCGTCGAGCACCAAGGAGTCGATCAGCGTCGCCGTCGACCGTGTGTTCCGGGCCGACTACGTCATCACGACGCATGGCGGAGGATTCGGCGGCGGCTTCAGTCCTGACCTCGCCGAGGAGGTCGACGCGCTGCCCGAGATCCAGACCGCGAGCGGCCTGCGCTTCAACGTGTTCGAGATCGACGGGAGCAGCAAGTTTTTCGCGTCGTCGGATCCCGTCGGCATCGACGAGCTCTTCGACGTCGACCCGATCGCGGGTGACTTCGCCACGCTCGGCGTGAACCAGCTCGCGATCTCTCAGAAGGTGGCCGACGCCAAGGGTTGGAAGGTCGGCGACGAGCTGCCGGTGAGGTTCCCCGTCGGTAACAAGGGGACGATGACGGTCGGCGCGATCTACGGCACCGGTCAGCAGGAGGGCCTGAGCGACTACTTCATCTCGCTCGCCGCATACGACTCCCGCTACAACGAGCATCTCGACAACCAGGTCTACGCGCGCCTGAGGCCGGGCGTGACCCCGGAGGAGGGCAAGCGGGCCATCGAGCCGGTCGTGAAGCGATACCCGAACGCCGAGCTCCAGGACCAGGCCGAGTACAAGCAGGCGCAGGAGGCCCAGATCAACCAGTTCGTCAACCTCGTGTACCTCATGTTGGCGCTGGCCGTGATCATCGCGGGGATCGGGATTGCCAACACGCTCGCGCTGTCGATCTACGAGCGGACCCGCGAGCTCGGGCTCCTGCGTGCCGTCGGGATGAGCCGCGCCCAGCTCCGCTCGACCGTCCGGTGGGAGGCCGTGATCATCGCCCTGTTCGGGACCGGCCTCGGCTTGGTGATCGGGCTCTTCTTCGGCTGGGCGGTCGTCGAGGCGCTGAAGAGCGAGGGCATCACCGAGTTCGCTCCCCCGGGGTTCCAGCTGATCGTGGTGGTCGCGATCGCGTTGGTGGTCGCGACCATCGCCGCGATCTTCCCGGCCCGCCGTGCTTCCCGCCTGGACGTGCTCCAGGCCATCCAGACCCAGTAGCTCCCATCTCCGACCGGATCTCGGCACGCTCGGGTCCGCATACAGAGCCGATTCGTGCCGAGATCAGGCGCGGAGGCGCTCGCAGACGTCGGCCGCGGCGAGCAGGTACACCGGGTCGGGAACGATCGCGTGCTCGCGCAGGCAGGCCTCGGTCAGCTTGATCGCGTGCTCGTCACCGCTCGCGACCGCGCGGTCGGCCAGCTCGTCGGCGTCGAGCCCTCTCGCGTCCGAAGGGTCGACCGTCGCGAGGCCACGCTCGCCCCAGCCGAGGTACAGGGCGGCGGCCGCCTGCCACGCGGCGCCGAGCGCGACCGGTTGGGCGTCGGCCGGCAGGTGGGAGAGCAACGAGCGTAGGCAGGTTGGGCCCGTCACCGCGTGCACGAGCGGGATCACGCCGCTCGCGTCGACCGCGAGGTACGCGCGGGCGAAGGTCGCGGTGACCGCCGAGAGCGAGGTGGGCTCGAGGGCCTCCACCGCGCCGGCGAAGCCGGTGACCTCGGGCAGCGGGGCCAGGACCTCGGTGATCAGCCACCCGCCCCGGCTGGGCAGCTCCAGCGCGCCGACGCGGTGCAGCGCGTCGGCCAACTGCACGCCGCCCGAGAGCGTCGGGCGGCCCGGGAGCGTCTGGTAGCGCGCCGACCAGTACGCGAGCCCGCGCGCGAGCTCGTCGACGCGCTGGGGCGACAGGTGGTCGGTGAGCGCCCGCGTCGCGTGTGCGGCGCGCAGCACGCCATGACACGCGGCCCCGAACAGGCCGGGTGCGAGCACCGGCGCCCATCGGGCCAGCACGTCGTCCGGCGGCGAGGCCGCGAGCTCGCTTCGGAACCGGGCCAGCCACGCCGGGTACGCCGAATGGTGACCGAGCGCAGCAAGCCGCTCGTCGTCGGCGAGCGGTGCCGCAACGGGCGGCGCCGGCGCGAGGTGCGCCACGTAACGCTGCACCCAGGGCATCACGGCCTCGGTGCGTCCCATGCGAAGCAGCGCCTCGGCCGCCATCGGCCCGTGGCTGGAGAGCCCGTTGTGCCATTCGGGGCCATAGGGAGCGAGCACGTCGAGGGCGTCGTCGAGCACGTCGTGGTCGGTCATGGGGATCCCGTCTGCGGTGACTACCGGCGGTCGCGCAGCTTGGCGTCCTTGTCGAGGACCATCTGCTCGAGGCCGGCCTGGTACCGCTCCATCCGCGCGCGTAGGGTCGGGTCGTGCGCGCCGAGGATCCGCACGGCGAGCAGGCCGGCGTTGGCGGCGTTGCCGACCGCCACCGTCGCGACCGGGATGCCCTTCGGCATCTGCACGATGGACAGCAGCGAGTCGAGCCCGTCGAGGTTCCCGAGCGGCACCGGCACGCCGATGACGGGCAGCGGTGTCTTCGACGCCGTCATGCCCGGGAGGTGGGCCGCGCCGCCGGCGCCGGCGATGATCACCCGCATCCCGCGCGCGGCGGCCGTCTCGGCATAGTCGAACATCGCATCGGGGGTGCGATGGGCCGAGATGATGCGCACCTCGTGCGGCACCTCGAACTCGGCGAGCACGTCGACGGCACCCTGCATGACCGGCAGGTCCGAGTCGCTGCCCATGATCACGCCCACCAGCGGAGTGCCCTCGGTCACCCTCCGACGTTAGCGCCGCGGCACGCCCACGCCGTAGGTTGCGCGTCATGAGAACCCGACTGACTGACGTGCTCGGCATCGAGCACCCCGTGATGCTGGCCGGAATGGGCGGCGTCTCCTACTCGAAGCTGGTGGCTGCGGTGTCCGAGGCCGGCGGCTTCGGGTGCTTCGGAGCATCCACCATGAGCAGCGAGGAGATGGTGGCCGAGATGCGCGCCGCCCGCGCGCTCACCGACAAGCCGTTCGGCGTCGACCTGCTCACCGCGATGCCCGATCGCCTGTTGACCGACGTCGAGAACCTGATCCGCGAAGGGGCGTCGGTGTTCGCGGCCGGCCTCGGCGTGCCGCGCGACGTCATCTCGCTGTGTCACGAGCACAACGTGCTCGTGCTGTCGATGTGCGGGAAGGTCCGTCACGCCGTCGCGGCGGTCGAGGCAGGCTGCGACATCGTCGTCGCGCAGGGCACCGAGGCCGGCGGGCACACGGGCCAGGTCGCGACGATGCCGCTGGTGCCGCAGGTGGTCGACGCGGTCGGCGACCGGGTGCCGGTCGTCGCCGCGGGTGGCATCTTCGACGGTCGCGGGCTCGCGGCCGCGCTCGCGCTCGGCGCCGACGGTGTGTGGGTGGGCACGCGATTCATCGCGACCCCCGAGGCGCGCTCCGCGCCGGGCTACAAGGACGCGCTGCTGCGCACGATGGAGGACGGCACCGCGATCAGCCGGGCGTTCACCGGCAAGACGCTCCGCGCCGTCGCCAACCAGACCACGCGCCACTTCGAGGAGCACCCCGAGGAGCTCAAGCCGTTCCCGGACCAGCTGATGGCGTCGATGACCGGTGGCTGGATGCACCTCGGCGCCGACGAGCGCACCCCGGGCGTCGATCCCGACCGCGAGTGCTACCCGGCGGGCCAGGGCGTGGGCGCGATCCACGAGCTCGCGTCGGCGGGCGAGCTGGTGCGCTCGATCGTGGAGCAGGCCGAGCAGGCCCTCGCCCGAGCCGGCGCCACCGTCGGTTGAGCTGACCTCCATCCAACGCCGGGTTTGTGCGCTGAGGAGCGGATAGCGCTCCTGTCGCAACAATCCGGGTGAGGGTGTCGGCGAGTGACGCCCTAGTGGCGCCCGGTGTCGAACTGGGCCTGCTCTTCTTTCAGGTCGGCCTCGTACATCCTGCGCACGAGCTCCTCGAAGGTGACCTTCGGCTGCCAGCCCAGCTTCTCGCGGGCTTTCGACGCGTCGCCGAGCAGGAGGTCGACCTCCGCCGGGCGGTTGAAGCGCGTGTCGTGCGTGACGTAGGGCTCCCAGCCGTCGTAGCCCGCGATCCGGAACGCGACGTCGAGGAACTCCCGGATGGTGTGGGTCTCACCGGTCGCGATCACGTAGTCGTCGGGCTCGTCCTGCTGGAGCATCAGCCACATCGCCTCGACGTAGTCGCCTGCGTACCCCCAGTCGCGTGCCGACTCGAGGTTGCCGAGGCTGATCGTGTCTTGCAGGCCGAGCTTGATGCGTGCGAGCGAGTTGGTGATCTTGCGAGTCACGAACTCGAGCCCGCGACGCTCGCTCTCGTGGTTGAAGAGGATGCCGCTGCTCGCGTGCAAACCGTACGACTCGCGGTAGTTGACAGTCATGTCGTGGCCGAAGACCTTCGCCACGCCGTACGGCGAGCGCGGGTGGAACGGCGTGCGTTCGGTCTGAGGCGTCTCGCGGACCTTGCCGAACATCTCCGACGACGACGCCTGGTAGAAGCGGGTCGGGTTGCGCTCGGAGCCCCCGACGATGCGAACGGCCTCGAGCATCCGCAGCACCCCGAGGCCGGTGATCTCCGCGGTGAGCTCGGCCTGCTTGAACGACAGCTGGACGAAGCTGATCGCGCCGAGGTTGTAGACCTCGTCGGGCTGGACCTGCTCGACGGTCGCGATCAGCGACGGGAAATCTCGCAGGTCGCCCTCGACCAGCTCCACCCCGAAGTTCTCCTCGATGACGAGCCGTGCCTTGGGGTTCGCCTGGCCGTGGATGAGCCCGAAGACCTGGTAGCCCTTGCTCGTGAGGAGCTGGCTCAGATACCGGCCGTCCTGGCCGGTGATGCCGGTGACGAGCGCGCGCTTCATGCGGCAACCTCTCGGGCGGGGGGCGACCCTCCGGATCCCGATCTCGGGACCCGAGCGTGGAACGAGGTTAGTCCCGGTTCCAGGGGCCTCCGGGGTCGAGCTGCATCAGGAACTCGGCGCAGCGGGTCTCCTCCTCGTCCTCTCCGATCGCGGCCGCGGCGCGCCGCAGGGCGTCGAGCGAGCGTAGGAAGCCGTGGTTCGTCGGTTCCGCCCAACGCACGTACCCGCTGCCCCGCCAACCGGCCTGGCGGAGCTGGTCGAGGCCGCGGTGATACCCGACCCGGGCGTACGCGTAGGCGTCGACCGGATCGTTGGCGAGCGCGGCGAGCTCGGCCCAGGCGGCGCAGCTGCGCGGGTGCCGGGCAGCGACCTCGACGAGCGCCCGGCGCTGCGCGACCGGGTCGGTGAGCTCGCGGGCCGCGTCGAGCGCGGGCTGCGCCGGGTTCTCGGGCAGTGCGGTC
>VGBT01000029.1 GCA_016870395.1 Actinomycetota bacterium
GTCGGGCATCGGCGGGCACGACCCGGCGGAGCCGATTCCGGATCCGGCCCCCCGCTTCGTCGGTGCCGATCTCCGGGCGTTGGCCCCCGCGCTCGTCGAGCACGCGCGGGCGGCGGCGGCTGGTCCGGGCACCTCGAGCGCCCCGCGGTAGCCTGGCCGGACCCCACCGAGGAGTGCTCCGATGCCGCAGGCTCCCGATCTCTCCAAGTACCTCGACGCGGGTGCGCAGTTCGTCGCGATGACCCGCGCCCAGGCCCGCCGACGCGCCCAGGAGCTCGTGGCCTCCGGTCAGCTCGCCCAGGGCCAGGTGCAGGCGTTCGTCGACGACCTGGTGTCCGAGAGCCGTCGCCGCACCGACGAGATGCTCGACGTGGTCCGCAAGGAGGTCCAGCGTCAGGTCCAGACGCTCGGCATCGCCACCAAGGACGACCTCGCCCGGCTCGAGGCCCGCCTGGCCAAGCAGGCCCAGGCAGCCAAGAAGAGCGCGAAGAAGCCGGCGAAGAAGCCCACCAAGAAGTCGGCGGCGAAGAAGGCTGCGAGCAACGGCGCTCGCTCGGCCAAGGCGTCCTAGCGGCGGGTCACGGGTGCGCCGCCGGCTCGACGCCGAGCTCGTGCGTCGGGGACTCGCGCCCAGCCGCGCGAGGGCCGTCGAGGCGATCGAGCACGGCCGCGTCACCGTCGCCGGCGCGCCGGCCCGCTCCGCGGCGCGCCAGGTTGGCGCCGACGAGGCGATCGCCGTGGGTGGCGAGGGTCCGCGCTTCGTGTCTCGCGGTGGCGACAAGCTCGAGGCCGCACTCGAACGCTTCGGCGTCGAGGTCGAGGGGCGGCGGGCGCTCGACGCGGGCGCGTCGACGGGCGGCTTCACCGACTGCCTGCTCCAGCGCGGCGCGGCGCAGGTGACCGCGGTCGACGTCGGCCGCGGTCAGCTCGACTGGCGGTTGCGCAACGACCCCCGCGTGCGGGTGCTCGAGCGCACCAACCTCCGCTCGCTGCGCGCGCTCGAAGGCGGGCCGGTGCCGCTCGCGGTGGCGGACCTGTCGTTCATCTCGCTGACCACCGTCGCGCCGGCACTCGTCGCGCTCACCACCGACGACGCGACGTTGGTGCTCCTCGTGAAGCCGCAGTTCGAGGCGGGTCGAGCCCGGGTGCCGCGGGGCGGCGTCGTGAAGGACCCCGCGGTGCATCGCGCGGTGCTCGACGAGGTCGCCGACGGGCTCGCCGCCACCGGCCTCGTCATGACCGACCTGATGGTCTCGCCGCTTCGCGGCGCGGACGGCAACGCTGAGTTCCTCGCGCGGGTGGAGAAGCAGGGTGCTCCGGTTCCCGCGGGCACGCGAGACGCCGTCGTCACGGAGGCCCACCTGTGACGCCTACGGCGCTGCGCGCGGTCGGTCTCGTCCCGCACCGGGATCGGAACACGGCCCGGGAGCTCGCACACCGCGCGGCAGGCTGGCTGGCCGAGCACGGTGTCGAGGTGCGCGTCCCCGCGCCCGACGCCGTCGGCTTCGAGAAGTTCGCGGTCGAAGCGTCGGAGCTCGGCGCCGGGGTCGACCTCGTCGTCTCGTTCGGCGGCGACGGCACGATGCTGCGCGCCGTCGACCTCGCGGTCGTGCACGGCGTCCCCGTGCTGGGGGTGAACGCGGGCCAGATGGGCTATCTCACCGAGGTCGAGCCGGCCGCGCTCGACGAGGCGCTCGGGCGACTCGTCGCGGGCGACTACGCGGTCACGGAGCGCATGGTGCTCCAGGTGACCGTCGACTCGAACGGCCCCGCCGCGGGCAAGTGGTGGGCGCTGAACGAGGCGGTCCTCGAGAAGCCGCACCCCGGTCGCCTCGCACGCCTCGACGTCGTGATCAACGGTTCGTTCTTCACCTCGTACGCCGCCGACGGGGTGATCGTCGCGACCCCGACTGGCTCCACCGCGTATTCCTTCTCCGCCCGCGGCCCGATCGTGTCGCCCCGCTTGCGCTGCATGCTGCTCACACCCGTCTCGCCCCACATGCTCTTCGACCGCTCTCTGGTTCTCGACGGCGACGAGGAGCTCGTCCTCACCGTGAGCGGCGACCGGCCGGTGCTCCTGACGCTCGACGGTCGGGAGCTCGGCGAGCTCGAGACCGGGGCGCGGGCGGTGTGCACCGGCGGGCCACGTCCGGCACGCATCGTCACCTTCGGTCCGCGCGACTTCCACCAGATCCTGAAGGCCAAGTTCGGCCTTCCCGACCGCTAGCGATGCTCCTCGAGCTGCGCGTCGAGGGTCTCGGCATCGTCGACGAGCTGCACCTGCTGCTCGACGACGGGCTCACGGCCGTGACCGGTGAGACCGGTGCGGGCAAGACCCTGCTCGTGCACGCCCTGGAGCTCCTGGCCGGTGCGCGGGCCGACCCCGGGCTGGTGCGGGACGGCGTGGTCGAGGCGCGGGTGGAAGGTCGTTTCGAGCACCCCGATACGGGCGAGGAGACGGTGCTTGCCCGCATCGTGCCGGCGAACGGCCGGAGTCGTGCCTACGTCGACGGTCGGCTCGCGACCGCCGCCGAGCTGCAGGAGCTCGCGGTGCACGTCCTCGACCTCCACGGCCAGCACGCCCACCAGGCGCTGCTCGCACCGGCCGCGCAGCGGTCCGCGCTCGACGCGTTCGCGGGTGAACCCGCGCGTGTCGCGCTCGATGACTACCGCGCCGCGCGCGACGCGGTGCGCGTCGCCGAGCGTGCACTCGAGGCGCTCGGCGGCGACGAGCGGATGCGCGCACGGGAGATCGCGCTCTGCGAGCACCAGGTGAGCGAGATCGAGGCCGCCGGGATCCGCTCGGCCGACGAGGACGCGGCGCTCGAAGCCGAGGAGGCCCGGCTGGGCGACGCGGCGGCTGCGCGGGAGGCACTCGCCGCCGCGTACGCCGCCGTGGAGGAGACGGCCCAGGACGCGGCGGGCGTGGCCGCTGCCGCGCTCTCCGGACGGACCGGGCTCGAATCCATGGAGCAGCGGCTGCGCGCGGTGCAGGCCGAGCTCGCGGAGCTCGCACACGACCTGCGCGCCGCGGCCGACGGTGTGGTCGAGGACCCCCAGCGTCTCGACGCGGTGCGCGCGCGTCGTCGCCTGCTCTTCGATCTGCAGCGCAAGTACGGAGCCGACCTGGCGGAGGTCCTCGAGTTCTGCAGCGAGACTGCGGCACGGCTGGCCGAGCTGCGGGCCTACGAGGAGCGGGCCGCGGCGATCGAGCACGACCGGGCGATGGCCGCCGCGGACGCACAGCAGGCCGCGCAACGGCTGCGCGCGGCGCGAGTCGCGGCAGCCGGTCCGCTGGCGGAAGCGGTCGAGACGCGGCTGGTGCGCCTCGCGATGCCCGGCGCGCGGCTCACCGTGGAGGTGGAGGCAGCCGAGCCGGGCGAGGACGGCGCGGACCGGGTGACGTTCCTGCTCGCGGCCAACCCCGGCGAGCCCGCAGCACCCCTGGCCCGGGTGGCATCGGGCGGCGAGCTCTCCCGAGCCATGCTCGCCCTCCGCACCGCCCTCATGGAATCGGACGGGCACCGCGTCCCTGGCATGCTCCTCTTCGACGAGGTCGACGCCGGGATCGGGGGCGAGGCCGGGGCGGCGGTGGGACGGGAGCTCTCGGTGCTCGCCCGGGGTGCCCAGGTACTCTGCATCACCCATCTCGCCCAGGTCGCCGCCGCGGCCGACGCCCAGGTCGTCGTGCGCAAGGCCGAGCGCGACGGTCGGACGACCACAACTGCGGTGGCGGTGTCGGGGGAGGAGCGGGTGGCCGAGCTGTCCCGGATGCTGGCGGGGGTGGAGGGCTCGGAGCACGCCCGCCGCCACGCGGAGGAGCTGTTGAGCGATCTCGGGGCCCGATGATGGCCCGCAACGTGGAGCCTCGTCGGCCGGCGGACGCGCGCGCCGCGATCACCGGGGCGGCGCGCGTCGATCGGCGCACGAAGGACCTCGTGAAGCGGCTCCAGCCCGGTGAGATCGCGGTGATCGACCATGCCGACATCGACCGGGTGGCGGCCGAGGGCCTGGTCGCGGCGGGCGCCGCGGCGGTCCTGAACGCGAGCGCCTCGATCACGGGTCGCTACCCGAACGGTGGTCCGATCCGCATCGTGCGGGGCGGCGCGGTGCTGGTCGACGACCTCGGACCGAACCTGCTGGACCAGGTGGCCGAGGGTGACGAGCTGCGGGTGGTCGATGGCGAGGTCTGGCGCGGTGACGCGTTGCTCGCCTCGGGCGCGGTGCTCTCGGAGGCCGGGATCTTCGACGACATGGACACCGCGCGCGCCAACATCGGTGTCGAGCTCGAGCGGTTCGCGGCGAACACGCTGGAGTACATCAGTGGCGAAGCCCGGGTCATGTTCGAGCCGTTGGAGCTGCCGCCCCTGCACACGGCGTTCAAGGGCCGCCATGCGCTCGTGGTGGTGCGCGGCCACGACTACCAGCAGGACCTCGCGGCGCTGAAGCCCTACATCAAGGAGTACGCCCCCGCGCTCATCGGCGTCGACGGCGGCGCCGACGCACTCCTCGAGATCGGGCTGACGCCCGACGTGATCCTGGGTGACTTCGACTCGCTGTCGGAGCGAGCACTGCACTGTGGGGCCGACCTCGTGCACCACGTGCATCCCGACGGGCGTGCACCCGGGCGCGAGAACCTCGAGGCATGGGGGATGGTCGCCGGTCGCGACTACCAGGAATTCGTGGCCGAAGGGATGAGTGAAGACGTCGCGATGCTCCTCGCGTACGAAAGCGGCTCCCCGCTGATCGTGGCCGTGGGCACGCATTCGACGATGGTCGAGATGCTCGACAAGGGCCGCAAGGGCATGGCGTCGACGTTCCTCACCCGCCTGCGGCTCGGGCCGGTGCTCGTCGACGCGAAGGGCGTGAGCCGCCTATACGAGGGCCGGGTTCGGCGCCGCGACGTGGTGGCCCTCGTGGCGGCCGCGCTGTTCGCGATGATCGTGGTCAGTATCGTCAGCGAGCCGATCCACGTGTTTCTCGACGGGATCCGGGTGACCCTCGAGGACCTCTGGTACTCGCTCGGCGGAAACTGACCGGGGACGGCCGATCGCACATGATCAACTTCCGCTATCACATCGTCTCTCTCATCGCGGTCTTCCTCGCGCTCGCGCTCGGCGTCGTGTTCGGTTCGACGGTGGTCGACCGCGCCATCGTCGACGGACTGCGCAGCCAGATCGACAACGTCGAGAAGCACGCCGACGATCAGAAGGCGGAGAACGCGGCGCTGCGGGCCGAGCTGGACCGCACCGAGGCGTTCGTCAACGACCTCGCGCCGTTCGCGGTGCGGGGGAGCCTGACGAACCGCAACGTGGCGCTCGTCGCGATGCGTGGTGCGAACGAGGTCGTCGTGACCGGGCAAGCCGAGCTGTTGCAGACCGCTGGTGCGCGTGTCGACGGGGTCCTGTGGCTCGAGGAGGCGTGGAACCTCGACGACGCCGAGCAGCAGGACGAGCTGCGCGCGATCCTCGGCGTCGATGCGTCGGGGCGGGGCCTGCGCGCCGCGGGGCTCGTCGCGCTCGCCGCGCGCCTTGCCGCCGGCGCGGCGGTGAGCGTGCCGGACCTCCTGGTCCAGCTCGCGGATGCCGGCTTCGTGACACTGGCCGACGTGGCCGGCGGCGACACTCCTGGGTCGGCGACGTATCCGGGCACCGACGCGCTCGCCTTCGTCGTGGGTGGACCCGAGGCCGTCATCACCTCGCCGTCCTTCGCGAGCGTGCTGACCGCGGCGTTGAGCGACCTCAGCGTGCCGACCACGGTGGGTGAGATCTGGGCCGAGACCGCCGGCGGCGTGGAGCGCGGGGCGTGGCTCGCGCCGGTCCTCGACGACGACGTCCTCGCGGAACGGGTCAGCACCCTCGACGACGTCGACCTCGTCGAAGGGCGGATCGCCGCTCCGTTGGTCCTGGCGGATCGCGTCCGGGGGATCGTCGGCCACTACGGATACGGGGCCCGAGCCGACCAGCCTTTGCCCGAGCCCCTGGCCACGCCGGCTGCCCGGTAGCGAATCGCGCACGAGTCCCCGGTCCCCGGCCCCCGGACGGGCAGACTTCGCGCCGTGACGGTCGCGCTGGGCTTCGTCGTCGGGTTCCTCGCGTTGCGGTTCGTGTTGCTCGCGGGCCGAGACATGCTGCATGCCCGGGTGCTCGAGCGGGTCAACTTCCGGGGCGCGCGGATCGCGACGGCCGGCGGTCTGTTCATCGTGATGGCGGTGCTGCTGGTGGAGGCGGGACGGTCGGTGCTCGGGGCGTTCGACGTCGGCAACCCGCCGGGCCGCGACGCGGCCCGTCCGCTGATGCTGTTCGCCGTGTTCGGGTTCGGCTTGCTCGGCTTCGTGGATGACATGCTGGGCAGCGAGGACCGCGGGTTTCGCGGTCACGTGCAGGCCCTCTCACACGGGCGGCTGACCTCGGGGATGCTGAAGCTCATCGGCGGGGCGGCGATCGCGCTCATCCTCGCCGCGCAGGGCGGGTTCGTGACCGGGCAACGCCTGGTGTCCGACGCCCTGCTGATCGCACTCGCCGCGAACCTGGGCAACCTGCTGGACCGGGCACCGGGCCGGCTGATCAAGTGCTCCCTGCTCGCGTACGCGCCGCTCGCGGTGGTCGCCGGGACCGGCGCGGTCGGCGTCGCGCTCGCGCCGGTGATGGGGGCGACGACCGGCCTGCTGCCCGAGGACCTGCGCGAGCGGCTGATGCTCGGAGACACCGGCGCGAACGTGGTGGGCGGCGTGCTCGGGCTCGCCGCGGTGCTCGAGTGCAGCCGGACGGCACGCAACGTGATCCTGGTGGTGCTGATCGCGCTGAACCTCGCGTCGGAGCTGGTGTCGTTCAGCCGGGTGATCGACCGGACACCGCCGCTGCGCTGGTTCGACCGCCTCGGCCGCCTCCCTGCTCCCTGACGATCTCGGAGCGCTTCGGGTCTTCAGACGGTTTGGGAAGTGCGCAGAACGCTCGGGTCAGGTCGGCGGGTCGCAGTTGGGGCGCACGTACACCGCCGGGACGTCGGCGCTCGGCTCGTAGCCGAGCTCGGCGAGGCGCTCGGGCAGATGGGTGAAGCTGCCGAAGCGCACCTTCGCGGTCACGACAACGGCGCACACCTTCGGGTTCGCCGCGGCGTCCACGAGGCGGTCCTCGGTGATCTGGATGTGCTCGACGTTGGAGTGGATCCGCAGCACCGACGCGTCGACGTAGAACGGGTCGGTCGACTTGCCGGCGCGCCACACGAGTCCCGGGGCATCCGAGATCACCCAGGCGCTGGCGGGCAGGTCGCGCAGGGCCTCGACGATCTGCGCGTCGGTGCCCGTGTAGTCCTCCGGCCACAGCAGCGGGCGCAGCTCGACAACCTGGAACCCGAGTGTGACCACCACGGCGACGGCGACCGCCTTCCACGGCGGCCGGTACCAGGCCGCGAGGAGGGCGAGCGGCGCGACGAGCGCGGTGAGGTGGTTGCGAAACATCGGGTCCTGGGCGAGGAGGACCACGAAGGCCGTGCCGGCCCACCACCACAGCACCCGGCTCCCGGAGAGCGCACGCTCGAGCCGTCCGCCCTCGACCTGGCTGGGGTGGTCGGGGTGGGCGCGGAGGCGGCGGGCCAGCGCCCAGCCCAGCCCGAGCAGCAGCACCGCCACCAGGACGGTGTCGCGCCTCGCGAACGTGGTCACGAGCTTGTCGAGGTTGGCCAGGGGCTTGCGGTCGGCCGTCTTGTCGAGGTGGTACGCGACGTAGTCGTCGTAGACGTGGCCGAGCCCCCACGGCAGCGACACCAGGAGCACGACGGCCAGCGCACCCAGCACCACGGCCAGGGCATGGGTCCAACGCCGCCGGCTCGCCACGAGCAGCCACGCGACGAGCAGGGCCGGTCCCACGAGCAGGCTCTTGACCGAGAGCGCGCCCCCGGCGAGCAGCGTGATCGCCACGACCTTCCCGGCGGACGGGGCGCGCCGGTACGCGAGCGCGACGGCCACCGCCGTGGTCGCGAACGCGGCGGCCGGGCCATCGCCGGTCAACGGGCCGGTGGTCCAGAGGAGCACGCCGCTGATCGCCGTGAGCCCTCCGGCCAGCAGCGCGCGGGGCCGGTCCATGAGCTCCCGCGCGGCGAAGTACACCGCGACGCTCACCACGACACCGGCGAGCACCGACAGGAGCCGGGGCGCGTTCATGGTCTCGAGGCCGACGAGGTCGGCCACCCGCATGAGCGGCAGGAAGAGCGGCCCCTGGGGCGAGAAGACGTCGCGGAACGGCGCGTGACCCTCGCGCATCGCGACGACCGCGAGGCCGTAGCCGCCGTCGTCGTAGCCGAGGTTGGTGGGTGCGAGCAGCGCGGGGACCCGCAGCGCGAACGCGAGGAGCCCGAGGAGGCCGGCGTCGCGCCCCGCGGCGGGCGTGCGATCGAGGGCTGCCGGGGTGATCGTGGTCACCGAGCTCCAGGATGGCCGGGGCGCGCGGGCTGGATCGCCGGCGCGAGCAGGTGGGCATGGTACCGTCGCTCTCCCGAAGGCACGTGGCGCGATTCGTCCTTTGGTCGGGCGCGCGCGTGGGACCGGGAAGCACGGCGGTGTACCACTGGCGGAGGTGAATGGGGTTGGCGAAGCACATCTTCGTGACCGGAGGCGTGGCCTCGAGTCTCGGCAAGGGGCTCACCGCCTCCTCGCTGGGCCGCTTG
Source organism: Actinomycetota bacterium (assembly GCA_016870395.1). Taxonomy (GTDB): domain Bacteria; phylum Actinomycetota; class Acidimicrobiia; order IMCC26256; family JAENVU01; genus SHUZ01. The sequence continues at coordinate 8,665 of VGBT01000029.1, forward strand.
CTCAAGGCCCGCGGCCTGCGGGTCACGATGCAGAAGCTCGACCCCTACATCAACGTCGACCCCGGCACGATGAACCCTTTCCAGCACGGCGAGGTGTTCGTCACCGACGACGGCGGCGAGACCGACCTCGACCTCGGCCACTACGAGCGGTTCGTCGATGTGCCGCTCAACCGCAAGTCGAACGCGACGACCGGCTCGATCTACCAGTCTGTGCTGGCCAAGGAGCGCCACGGCGCGTACCTCGGTGAGACGGTGCAGGTGATCCCGCACATCACCAACGAGATCAAGGAGCGGATCCTCTCGCTCGCGGCCGAGGACGTCGACGTGGTGATCACCGAGGTCGGCGGCACCGTCGGTGACATCGAGATCCTCCCGTTCCTGGAGGCGATCCGTCAGTTCCGCAAGGACGTGGGTCGCGACGACGTGTTCTACGTGCACGTCACGCTCGTGCCGTTCATCGGGCCGTCGGGGGAGCAGAAGACCAAGCCCACCCAGCACTCCGTCACCGAGCTGCGCAGCCGCGGCATCCAGCCCGACGCGATCGTGTGCCGGTCCGACCGGCCGATCCCGACCCGGCTCAAGGAGAAGATCAGCCAGCTCTGCGACGTGCCCGAGAAGGGCATCGTCTCCGCGGTCGATGCAGACACGCTCTACGAGATCCCCTTGGTGCTCCACGACGAGGGCCTCGACGACTACGTGTGCCGGATGCTGCGCCTCGACGAGCACGAGCCCGACCTCGGCGGCTGGCGCCAGCTCGTCGACCGGGTGCACGCCGCCACCTTCGACGTGCGCATCGGACTCGTCGGCAAGTACGTGAACCTCCCCGACGCGTACCTCTCCGTCGCCGAGGCGTTGCGCCACGGCGGGTTCGCTTGCGGAGCGCGGGTACAGATCGACTGGATCGCGTCCGACGACACCGAGGGCCTGCTGGCCGACGGGCGCCTGCGCGACCTCGACGGCATCGTCATCCCGGGCGGTTTCGGGTTCCGCGGCATCGAGGGCAAGATCGCCGCTGCCGGCTACGCCCGACTGCAGCAGATCCCGTTCCTCGGGCTGTGTCTCGGCATGCAGTGCGCGGTGATCGAGTTCGCCCGCGACGTGTGCGGACTCGTCGGCGCGAACTCGTCGGAGTTCGACGCGCACACCCCGCACCCGGTGATCGACCTGATGGACGACCAGCGCGAGATCGTCGAGATGGGCGGCACGATGCGCCTCGGTGCCTATCCGGCCCGGCTCGCCTCAGGGACGCGCGTGCGCGACGCGTACGGCGAGGAGGTGGTCTACGAGCGGCATCGCCACCGCTACGAGGTGAGCAACCACTACCGCCGTCGGCTCGAAGAAGCCGGGATGGTGTGCTCGGGTACCTCGCCCGACGACCGGCTGGTCGAGTTCGTGGAGCTCCCCCAGTCGGCCCACCCGTTCTTCCTCGCCACCCAGGCACACCCGGAGTTCAAGAGCCGTCCCGACCGGCCGCACCCGCTGTTCGCGACGTTCGTGGCGGCTGCGAAGGAGCGTGCGGAAGGCCGCGCCCCCCGCCTGCCCCTCGCCACGGACCAACGCAGCACCGTTGCCGGAGCCTGACGAGCTCGGGCGGCTGCTCGCCGAGCACGACACCTGGCTCGCGGTCGAGCGCGGCCTCGCGCCGAACTCGCTCGCGGCCTACCGTCGCGACCTGCGCCGCTACGAGGCGTTCCTGCGCCGACGGGGGATCACCGACGCCGCCGGGGTGCGCGAGGCGACCGTCGCCGCGTACGTCGAGCACCTCAAGCGGGCCCGCGACGACGACGGTCACCCGCGCTACGCCCCCGCGTCAGTGGCCCGGGCGCTCGTCGCGGTGCGCTCGTTCCACCGCTTCTGCCTCGACGAAGGCTTCGTCGACGAGGACCCGTCCGAGGAAATCGGTGCACCGCGAGTGCCACAGGGGATCCCGAAGGCGCTGACCGAAGCCGAGGTGGAGGCCCTTCTCGGCGCCGTGGAGGGCGACGACCCGAGGGCCCTGCGAGACCGCGCGATCCTCGAGACGCTGTACGCGACCGGGGTGCGGATCTCGGAGCTCGTGGGGCTCGACCGGGCCGATCTCGACCTGGAGGACGGCCTCGTGCGAGTGCTGGGCAAGGGTGCCAAGGAGCGGGTGGTCCCCATTGGCCGAACCGCCCGCGAGGTGCTGGCCGAGTACCTGTGGCGGGGCCGGCCCGAGCTGGAGCGCCCCGTGACGCGCACGGTTCCCGGCGACCCGCTGCTGCTCAACGCGCGGGGCGGGCGGCTCACCCGGCAGTCGTGCTGGAAGATCGTGAGCGCGGCGGGGGAGCGGGTGGGGCTGGCCGGACGCCTCTCCCCGCACGTGCTCCGGCACTCCTGCGCGACCCACATGCTCGAGCACGGCGCCGACATCCGGGTCGTCCAGGAGCTGCTCGGCCACGCCAGCCTGTCGACGACCCAGGTGTACACGAAGGTCTCGCCCGAGCGCCTGCGGGCCGTCTACGAGCTGGCCCACCCGCGCGCCAGGTCGGGGGTGGGGCGGGAGTAACCTTCTGGGATGCCCGAGACCACCTTCTCGACCCAACGCGCCCAGCTGACCGAGGAACGCGAGCACCTGCTCACCCAGCTCGAGCACATGGGCCGCGCCCCGGGCACCCACGAGCTCGAGTTCGACGATGGCTTCGCCGACTCGGGCCAGGTGACCGCGGAGCGGGGCGAGGTCGACGCGCTTGCCGGCAGCCTCCTCGAGAACCTGCGCGACGTCGAGGCGGCGCTGGCCAAGATGGATGGCGGCACCTACGGCCCCTGCGAGTCCTGCGGCGAGCAGATTCCCGACGCGCGCCTGGAGGCGATGCCGTCGGCGCGCTACTGCATCGCCTGCGCCTCGGCGCGCCGCTAGCGCGCCCGCCTCCGCCGACCGACCCCCGATGAACCTCGAGCAGTCGCTGATCTGGTTCGGCTGCCTGATCGTCGCCGTGATCCTCCACGAGATCAGTCACGGGCTCGTCGCGCTCTGGTTCGGTGACGACACCGCGCAGCGGGCGGGGAGGCTCACCCTCAACCCGGTGCCCCACATCGACCCGTTCGGGTCGATCATCATCCCCGCGTTCGGCGCGCTGACGGGGGTGCCCGTGATCGCCTGGGCCAAGCCGGTACCGGTCAACCCGGCGAAGATGCGCGAACCGCGTCGCGACATGCTCTGGGTCGGCCTGGTCGGTCCCTTCTCCAACTTCGTCCTCGCGATCACGGCCGCGTTCGCGGCCCGGGCGCTCTACGAGGGGATGGACACCTCCGGGATCGGTTCCTTCGAGGACCTGCCGCTCCTGATCCGGATCGTGTTCTCGTTCGCGTTGGTCAACTTCTTCCTCGGGATCTTCAACCTGCTGCCGATCCCGCCGCTCGACGGCTCGTCGCTGCTCGAGCGTGTGCTGCCCGAGCGCTACCTGCCCGGGTGGTACCGGTTCCGGCCCTACGGCATGCTCATCCTCTTTGCCCTCGTCTTCTGGACCGGGGTCATCGACAAGCTGTTCGCGCCCGTGTACCGCAACCTGGCGCAGTTCGTGTTCGCGTGAACCCGACGCACCTGGCCCGACGGTTCCTCGGGACCCTGCGCCCCGGTGGACCGGCGCCCGCCGACGCGGCGTGGGCGGACGGGGTGCTCACCCCGGAGGAGCGCCCGCTGTTCGACCGGCTCCCCGCGCACGACCGGCGCCACGCGATCGGTGTGGCTCGGGACGTCGATCGGATGCTCGGCGCGGCCTCGGAGCCGCGCTGGCTCGCCGCGGCGCTGCTGCACGACGTCGGCAAGCAGGAGGCGCGCTTCTCCGTGCCGGGACGGGTGCTGGCGACCCTGCTGGTCCTGGCCCGCGGGCGCGACCGGGTCGCCGCCTGGTCGGGGGGATGGCGCGGGAGGGTCGGGGCCTACGCGCGCCATGGCGACATCGGTGCCGCCGAGATCCGGGCCGTGGGCGGCCGGGAGGAGGCGGCCGTGTGGGCCGAGGCCCACCACCGCCCGGCTGGTACCTGGCCCGCGTTGGGCTGGCCGCCCGAGGTCCTGCACGCGCTCGACGCGGCCGACAACGCCTGAGCGCCGCGGACGGGCTCAGCGCAAGGGCAGCAGGCCCGTCGCGGCGCGCACGCGGTCCATCGTCGCGCTCGCGATGGCCTCGGCCTTCTCGGCGCCGAGGGCGAGGCAACGGGTCACCTCACCGGGGTCGGCCGCGAGCTCGTGGTACCGCTCGCGCACGGGGCGCAGGTACTCGACGAGTGCTTCGGCGACCGCGCCCTTGAACGTGCCGTACCCACCGGTGCCGTACTCGGCCTCCAGCTCGGGCACCGGTCGCGCGGTGGCCACCGACAGCAGCGACAGCAGGTTCGAGATCCCGGGCTTGGCCCCGACGTCGAAGCGGACCTCGGTCTCGGAGTCGGTCACCGCGGACTTCACCTTCTTGGTGATGCGGGCGGGCTCGTCGAGCACGAGGATCGTCCCCTGGGGGGAGTCGACCGACTTCGACATCTTCGCGGTCGGGTCCTGCAGGTCCTTGACCCGCGCCCCGACCGGGGGGACGGTCGCCTTGGGGACCACGAGCGTGTCCCCGAAGCGGTGGTTGAACCGGGTCGCGACGTCGCGGGTGAGCTCGACGTGCTGGATCTGGTCCTCGCCCACCGGTACCTCGTCGGTGTCGTAGAGGAGGATGTCGGCCGCCATGAGCACCGGGTAGTCGAGCAGGCCGGCGCTGACCGACTCCTGTCCCCGACCCTTCTCCTTGAACTGGGTCATGCGCCGCAGCTCGCCGACGGTGGCGATGCAGTTGAGCACCCAGGTCAGCTCGGCGACGAGCGGCACGTGGCTCTGGACGAACAGGATGCAGCGCTCGGGGTCGAGACCGGAGGCGAGCAGCAGCATGGCGAGGCGCCGGGTCTCGGCGGTGAGCTCGGCGGGCTCGTAGGGCACCGTCATGGCATGCAGGTCGACCACGCAGTAGATCGAGTCGTCCTGCAGGTCGACCCACCGGCGCACCGCGCCCGCGTAGTTGCCCAGATGCATCTCGCCGGACGGTTTGATGCCCGAGAAGCGCCGGGTCAAGGCGTGCCGCCGGGGGTGCGCGTGGTGGTCATGGTCGCCGAACCTAGTGGAGGGTCCATGGCCCGCCGGGGTCCATTCGCTACCCTGGCCGGAGATGTCGTACGCGGTCAGCACCCCCGTCTACGAGGGCCCGTTCGAGCTGCTGCTCCACCTGATCCTGAAGGAGGAGGTGGAGCTCTGGGACGTCTCGATCGCCCAGGTGATCGACGCGTTCCTCGTCGAGGTCGAGCACCTCGACCGGCTCGACCTCGAGACTGCGACCGAGTTCCTGCTCATCGCGTCCACGCTGGTGGAGCTCAAGGCCCGCCGGCTGCTCCCGGGTGCCGAGCCCGCCGAGCTCGACGAGGAGCTGCTCCGGTTCGAGGAGCGCGACCTGCTCCTGGCCCGCCTGCTCGAGTGCAAGACCTTCAAGGACGCGGCGACGGTGATCGCGTCGGGCCTGCGGGCCGGGGCCCGCACGATCGCGCGCAGTGCCGGGCCCGAGGAGCCGTTCCGTTCGATGGCGCCGGATCCGCTCGAGCGGGTCACCCCGGCGGCGCTGCTGGCCGCGGCGAAGCGGGCGCTCGCGGTGAAGGAGCCCGCGGTCGTCGACACGTACCACGTCGCGCCGATCCGAGTCTCGGTGCGCGACGCGGTGGAGGCGCTGCTCGTCGCGCTCCCGGCCGACGCCTCGACGAGCTTCCGTGCGCTCGTACGCGGGATCGACGACCGCCTCGAGGTGATCGTGCGGTTCCTGGCGGTGCTCGAGCTCTACAAACAGGGCCTGGTCGACATCGACCAAGCCGAGACCTTCGGCGACCTGGTCGTGCGGCGGTTGGCCCATGGCGCCCGCTCGCTCGACGCCACGAGCCTCGACGACTGGGAGCAGTCCCCGGTCATGGTGGGCGACTGACCGTCGTGGAGGAGCGCGTGATCACCGAGGCGCGGCGCGCGGTCGAGGCCGTGCTGATGGCGGCCGTCGAGCCCGTGGAGCCTCAGGTGCTGGCCCAGCTCACCGAGATCCCGGTGTCGGAGGTGGAGGCGCTCTGCACCGAGCTCGCCGAGGACTACGAGCGCGAGGGGCGTGGCTTCGTGCTCGCCCGGGTTGCGGGCGGCTACCGCTTCCAGACCCATCCCGACCTGGCTCCCTACGTCGAGCGGTTCGTGCTGGAGGGCCAGACCTCGCGCCTGTCGAACGCCGCGCTCGAGACGCTCGCGATCGTCGCCTACAAGCAGCCGGTCTCACGCGCCCAGCTGAGCGCGATCCGCGGCGTGAACGTCGAGTCCACGCTCGCCACCCTCGAGGCCCGCGGCTACGTCGAGGAGGTCGGTCACGACCCGGGGCCGGGGCAGGCGATCCTCTACGGCACCACGCGGCGCTTCCTCGAGCAGATGGGCCTCGACTCGTTGCGCGACCTGGCACCGCTGGCCGAGTTCGTGCCCGACGCGCAGGTGGTGGAGGCGCTCGAGCGCGGCCTGCACCTGCGCGTCGACCCGCCGGCCGGCGAATCCGAGATGCCGCAGCATCCGGGCGAGCAGCCCGACACCCTCGGCGAGGGGTGAGCACACCGGAGCCGCCGACCGGCGAGCGGCTCCAGAAGGTCCTGGCGCGCGCGGGCATCGGCTCGCGGCGCGCGTGCGAGGAGCTCATCGCAGCCGGGCGGGTCACCGTCGGCGGGGAGGTCGCGCGGCTGGGACGGCGCGTCGACGCCGAGGCCGACGCCATCCACGTCGACGGGATCCCCGTCGCGACGCGTTCCGATCTCGTCTACTACCTCTTGAACAAGCCGCCCCGGGTCGTCACGACCGCGTCCGACCCGCAGGGTCGGCCCACCGTGGCGGGGTTGGTGCCGGCCGAGCCCCGCGTGTTCCCGGTCGGTCGACTCGACCGGGACAGCGAGGGGCTCCTCGTGCTCACCAACGACGGCGAGCTCGCGCACCGGATGACCCATCCCCGCCACGGCCTCGACAAGGAGTACCTGGTCGAGGTGGAGGGCGTGCCGACGCGGGCCGCGCTGCGGGCGTTGCGCGAAGGCGTCGAGCTCGACGACGGACCCACCGCCCCCGCGGCCGCCCGGTTGGTGCAGGCCCGGGGCGACCACGCCGCGATCGAGGTGGTGATCCACGAGGGTCGGAACCGCCAGGTGCGGCGAATGTGCGAGGCGGTCGGTCACCCGGTCCGGCGCCTCGTGCGGACGCGCATCGGGCCGCTCGCGGACCGCACGCTGGAGCCGGGTGCGTGGCGCCGCCTGCGGCCCGACGAGGTGCGCGCGCTCTGGGCCGCGGTGAGCGAGACACAGGCAACCGAACCGGCTTCCGGACCGGCAACCGGACCGGGAGCTGCCGAGGGCAGCGGGTAGCCTCGGGTGCCGTGAAGCTCCTGGCCCTGCGTGGCGCGACGTCTTGTGACGTCGACACCGCCGACGAGATCGACGCCCGTACGAAGGAGCTGGTGTCCGAGATGCTCGCTCGCAACGGCATCGAGCACGACGACATCGTGAGCATCCTGTTCACCGCGACCGACGACCTGCACGCCCAGTTCCCGGCCACCGCGGCGCGGGCGATCGGTCTCGGCGACGTGCCGCTGATCTGCGCGCAGGAGCTCGACGTGGAGGGCGGCATGCCCCGGACCATACGGGTCCTCATGCACTGCTACACCGAGCGGGCCCGTACGGAGCTGCGCCACGTCTACCTCGGCGCGGCGAAGACGCTGCGCGACGACCTGCCGGAGTAGGGGTGGCGCGCATCGCCCTGCTCGGCACCGGCCTCGTGGGGGGCTCGGTCGGCCTCGCGCTCACCAAGCGCGGCTTCGTCGTGCGCGGCTACGACACCGACCCGGCGCGCGCCGAGCAGGCCCGGGACCTCGGGGCGATCACGGAGGTCGCCACCACGGTGCGAGACGCCGTCGCGGGTGTCGAGCTCGCGATCGTGGCGGTCCCGGTCGGCGCGGTCGCGGGGCTTGCGATCGCGGCGCTCGACGCTGGGGCGTTGGTTGTCACCGACGTCGGCTCCGTGAAGGCCGCGATCGTGCAGGAGGTCGAAGCGGCCCGTCCGCAGCTCGCGTCCCAGTTCGTCGGCGGTCACCCGATGGCGGGATCGGAGCAGGACGGGCTCGCTGGCGCCGATGCCGACCTGTTCGCCGGCGCGGCGTGGGTGCTCACTCCGACGGCCGGCACCGATCCGGCGGCGTACACGACGGTGCGGTCGGTGGTGGGCCTGCTCGGCGCCGAGATCATCGAGGTCACGCCGGAGGACCACGACGCGCTGGTCGCGGTGGTGAGCCACGTGCCCCAGCTCGCGGCGACCACCCTGATGGACGTCGCCGCGACGTCGGGGGAGCAGCAGGCCACGTTGCTGCGGCTCGCGGCGGGCGGCTTTCGCGACATGACCCGGATCGCAGCGGGGCATCCGGGGATCTGGCCCGACATCTGCGTGGCCAACCGCGACGCGATCCTCGCCGCGCTCGACGCCTATCTCGGCGCCCTCGCCGATGTGCGTTCCCTTGTGGACGCGGGGGAGGGCGGCGAGCTCCTCGCGCTGCTCGACCGGGCTAGGGTCGCGCGTCGCAACCTGCCCGTCGGTCGGCCCGACCTCGGACCGATGGTCGAGCTGCGCATCCCGGTGCCGGACCGTCCGGGGGTGATCGCGGAGGTCACCACGCTCGCCGGTCGGCTCGGCGTCAACATCGTCGACGTGGAGGTCGCCCACACGATGGAGGGCGGTGCCGGCGTGCTCACCCTCGTCGTGCCGCAGACGGGTGAGGCGAGGTTCGAGGCCGCGCTCGTCGACGCCGGCTACCACGTGTCGCGGAGCGCGCTGTGAGCACGGTTCGCCACGGCATGTCTTCGGAGCTGGTCCTCGCCGGTGGGCGTCCGCTGCGCGGTCGGATCCGGGTGCCGGGCTGCAAGGGGATCTCGCACCGGGCCCTGCTGCTCGCCGGGATGGCCGACGGTCGCAGCCGCATCGCCGGGATGGCCGAGGGTGACGACGTCGCGCACACCGCGGAGGTGCTCGACCGGCTCGGAGTGCGGCTCCGCCACGGCGCGCCCGACGAGCGCGGCGTCGGTGTCGCCACGGTCACTTCGGGAGGGGTCGAGACGTTCCGGGAGCCCGACGTGGTGCTCGACTGCGGCAACTCCGGGACCACGATGCGGATGGTTGCGGGGCTCCTCGCCGGTCGACCGCAGCTCGCGGTGCTCGACGGCGACGCGTCGCTGTCGGCCCGTCCGATGGGCCGGGTGGTCGAGCCGCTGCGGGCGATGGGCGCAACCGTCGACGGTCGCGCCGGTGGCACACTCCCGCCGCTCGTGATCCGAGGCGGAGCGCTGCGCGGGACGCGCCACGCGCTCGCGGTGGCGAGCGGCCAGGTGAAGACAGCGCTGCTGCTCGCGGGGCTGCAGGCCGAGGGCGTTACGGAAATTGTCGAGCCGGCACCGAGCCGCGACCACACGGAGCGGATGCTCGCGGCGCTGGGCGTGCCGATCGAACGGCGGGATCCGACGCGGGTTGCGTTGCGGGCGGGTGCGCCCCGGCCGTTCGAGATCGTCGTGCCCGGTGACCCCTCGTCGGCCGCGTTCTTCGTGGTCGCCTCGACGATCGTGCCGGGCTCGTCGATCGTGATCGAAGGCGTGAGTCTGAACCCGGGTCGGATCGCGTACGTCGACGTGTTGACGCGGATGGGCGCGCGGATCGAGATCACCGAAACCGGGATCGAGGTCGGTGAGCCGGTCGGCGACATCACCGTCGAGCACGCCTCTCTGCACGGCACGGAGATCGCCGGCGAGGAGGCGATCATCGACGAGCTGCCTGTGCTCGCGATCGCCGCCGCCTTCGCTGAGGGGCTCACCACGATCCACGACGCGGGAGAGCTCGCGGTGAAGGAGAGCAATCGGATTGCGACGTTGACCCAGGAGCTGACCCAGCTCGGCGTCGAGGTCGAGGCGCGGCCCGACGGGATCGTGGTGCGCGGGGGCAGCCCGCGCGGCACTCGGCTCAAGAGCCACGGTGACCACCGCGTCGCCCTGTGCGGCGCGGTGGCGGGCCTCGCCGCCGAAGGGGAGACCGTGGTGCGGGGCTGGAGCGCGGTGGGCGTGAGCTACCCGCGCTTCGCCGACGACCTTGCCCGGCTGCTGGGGGACGCGTGAGCGAGACTTCGCCCCGTGTGGTGGCGATCGACGGGCCCTCTGGCTCCGGGAAGTCGACGGTGGCCCGCGGGGTCGCGCAGGCGCTCGACCTGCCGGTGCTCGACACCGGCGCGATATACCGCTCGGTCACGCTCGCGGTGCTCGAGTCGGGGGTGGACCCCGACGACCCGAAGGGATGCGCCGAGGTCGCCGAGCAGGCGCGCGTCGAGCTCGAGGACGGCTCCGTCGCTCTCGACGGGCGTGACGTGAGCGGACCGATCCGCGGTCCCGAGGTGACGGCGGCGGTGTCAGCGGTATCCGCCCATCCGCGGGTTCGCGAGGTGCTGGTGGCGCGCCAGCGCGCCTGGGTCTACCGCCACGGCGGCGGAGTGGTGGAAGGGCGCGACATCGGAACCGTCGTGTTCCCCCACGCGACGCTGAAGGTGTTCGTGACCGCGTCGGACGAGGAGCGGGCGCGGCGGCGGCGCCTCGACGAGGAGGCCGCGGGGCGCGAAGGTGCGGTCGAGGAGGTGCAGGTCTCCATGGCCCGACGCGACGCGTTGGATGCGGGCCGCACGGCGTCGCCGACGGCAGTGGCCGACGACGCCGTCGTGATCGACACCACCGATCGCAGTGTAGAGGAAGTCGTCGAAGAGATCGTGGGCCGCGTGCAACGGGCGGCCGCGGAGCGAGCATGACGTTCTACCGGTTTGCCTGGACGGTGGTGTACATGTTGTGCCGCGTGCTGTTTCGCGTCCGGGTCATCGGCGCGGAGAAGGTGCCGGCCACGGGCGCGTACATCGTCGCGCCCGCGCACCGGTCGATCCTCGACACGCCGTTCGCGTCGTTCATCACCCGGCGTCGCGTCCGGTTCATGGCCAAGCGCGAGCTGTTCGAGTCACGCATGGGTGAGTGGCTGTTCACGAAGCTGGGCGGGATCCCCGTCGAACGGGGGTCCGCGACCGCGCGCAGCGCGTTGAAGGCCGTGCAGGCCGCGCTCGCCGACGGGGAGCCCGCAGCGGTGTTCCCCGAGGGCACCCGCCGGCACGGCCCGGTCGTCGACGAGCTGTTCGACGGCGCGGCGTACCTCGCGGTGAAGCTCGGGGTGCCGTTGGTTCCGGTCGGCGTGGGCGGGAGCGAGCAGATCCTTTCCAGCGGCAAGGTGGTGCCGAAGCTGCACCGGGTCGTGGTGGTGGTCGGCGACCCGATTTACCCGCCCGCGGGGGCGAGCACCCGCCGGCGGGGGGACCTGCAGGCATTGACCAAGGAGCTGCAGGACGCGTTGCAGCCGCTCTTCGACGAAGCCCTGAAGCAGGCCGGCCAAACCTGACCGCTCACCCCCCAGGGCTTTGGCGTCGCGACACCGCGAATATCGCGGTCTGCTGACGCCAAAACCCTGGGATGCTGGACAGGTCAGGGGTTGAGGAGGACGCCGAGGAAGAGTGCGGCGAGCGCGAAGAGGACCGAGACCCCCTCCAGCGCCGCGAGGCCCGAGATCGCCACGCAGGTCAGCTTCACGAACAGCGTCACGAGCCATTCGGTGCTCTGGTCGCCGACCGAGAGCGCGAGCAGGTTCCACACCCCGGTCGCGAGCAGCACGAAGAACGCGCTCCACGCGAGCACCTGGAACCGGCGGGCGACCAGCCGGATCCGGGCCCGGGCCGCCTCCTGCTCCTCGGGGGTGGTGCCCGGCTGCGGCCGTAGCGCGGGGATCACGGCGCCGAGCGTGAGCTGGCCGCCGACCCACACGGTTGCCGCGAGCACGTGCAGGAACACCCGGATCGTCGTGTCGGTGATCGGGATCAACGGCGGGTGAGCTCCTCGAGCACCTGCGAGGCCGTGCGGCCCCGGTCGTCGTCGTCGGGGATCAGGTCGCGCAGCTCCCGCGGGGGCGGGAAGTACTCGTCCTCCTCGGTGACGTGCACCACCTCCACCCCCTCCGCGGGGCCGAGCCGCTCGATCACGGCCTGGACCAGGTCCTCGGGCGCGCTCGCGCCCGCGGTGACTCCGACGACCGCGGCGTCGCCGAGTGCGTCGACGTCGAGCTCGTCCGGGCCGTCGACGCGCAGCACCTTCGGGCACCCGGCCGTCTCGGCGACCTTCGCGAGCGCGACGGTGTTGGACGAGTTCGCGCTGCCGATCACCACGACGGCGTCGGCTCGGGTCGCGATGGCCGAGAGCGCGGCCTGCCGGTTCGTGGTCGCGAAGCACAGGTCGTTGCGCGCCGCGGTCCACAGGGAAGGGAAGCGCGTGCGGGCGTCGTCGCGGATGCCCTCCCAGTCGTGGAGCGCAAGGGTCGTCTGGGCCAGGAGTGCGACCTTCTCCGGGTCCGACACGGTGGCCAGCGCGCTCGAGAGATCGGTGTCGTGGTCGACGAGGCGGATCGCGTCGGGTGCGACCGCGAGGGTGCCGACGGCCTCGTCGTGGCCGGGGTGGCCTACGTAGAGGATCGTGTAGCCCTGCTTTGCCCGCACCCGAGCCTCGTGGTGCACCTTGGTCACGAGCGGGCACACCGCGTTGACCACGAAGCGCCCCTCCTCGCGGGCCGCGTCGACCACCTCGGGAGCGGAGCCGTGGGCCGAGAGCATGAGCGGCGCACCCGCGGGGACCTCGCGCACGTCGTCGACGAAGACGACCCCGAGCTCGCGGAACCGCTCCACCACCAGGCGGTTGTGGACGATCTCGTGGTAGCAGTACACGGGCGGTGGGAACAGGCGGACCATCCACGCCAGCGCCTTGATCGCCATCTCCACGCCGGCACAGAAGCCGCGTGGCTCGGCGAGCAGCACCTTCCCGACCATCGCCGCAAGGGTAACTCCGGGGCCCTGCCCCCCTAGACTTGCTGGATGCCTCCCGCACGCGTGTCGTCCGTCGCGCCCGGAAGCCCGGCCGCGGATGCGGGCGTGCGCCCCGGCGACGAGCTCGTCGCGTGCAACGGCGAGGACCTCCGCGACGTGATCCGGTACCAGGTGCAGACCGACGACGCCCACGTGGAGCTGGCGCTGCGCCGCGCCGACGGGGAGCGGGTGGTCACCGTCGACAAGGCGGCCGGCGCCCCGCTCGGCCTCGAGCTCGAGCACGCCGTGTTCGACCGGGTGCGGACCTGTGACAACCACTGTCCGTTCTGCTTCATCTACCAGCTGCCCAAGGGCATGCGCGCCAGCCTCTACCTGAAAGACGATGACTACCGGCTCTCGTTCCTCTACGGGAACTTCACCACGCTCACCCGGTTCACGGAGGCCGACCTCGAGCGGGTCGTCACCGAGGGTCTGGGGCCGCTCTACGTGAGCATCCACGCGACCGACCCGGAGGTGCGCGCCGCGCTGCTGCGCAACCGGCGGGGGGCGACCAGCCTGCGATGGCTCGGCGCGCTGCTCGACGCGGGGATCGAGGTGCACGGACAGATCGTGGTGTGTCCCGGCGTGAACGACGGCGCGGTGCTCGAGGACACGCTGCTCGGGATCCTCGACCGCTTCTCGCGCCTCGCGAGCGTCGGCGCGGTGCCGCTGGGTGTGAGCCGCCACAACGCGGAGCCCACGATGCGCCCGCACACGCGAGTCGAGGCCGAGGCCGTGCTCGACGTCGTCGAGCGCTGGCAGGAGATCTTCCTCGCCGCGCTCGACCGCCGGATGGTGTTCGCCGCCGACGAGTACTTCCTGATGACCGCGCGCCCCTTCCCCGCGCTCGACGCGTACGAGGGCGTGGCCCAGCACGAGAACGGCATCGGGATGGCACGGGTCTTCGAGGCCGAGGTGCGCGATGCGCTGGCCGGACGGCACGTCGAGGGTGTCGGACCGCGGCCGGGCTTCTTCGCGTGGGTCGACGGCGCCCCCGCCGAGGGCTACCGCGCGCCACGCACCACCGATCCGCTCGCGGTACGTGACGCGCGCCCCGGCGCCCCGGTGCGGATCGTCACCGGCGAGTACGGCGCGCGGGTCCTCACCCCTCTGGTCGGTGCGCTCGCGGATCATGCCGGGGTCCCGGTGCACCTGGCGCCGGTCACGAACGGGTTCTTCGGCGGCAACATCGCCGTCACCGGACTTCTCACGGGCGCAGATGTGGCCCGGGCGCTCGCCACGGTGCCAGTTGACGACCGGGTGCTGCTGCCCGACGTCGTGCTTTCCGGCGACACCTTCCTCGACGGTGCGACCGTCGCCGACCTGGGCCGCCCGGTCGAGGTGGTGCCGACCGACGGCGCCTCGCTGGTCGACGCGCTCGGACGCGCAATCCGATGAGAGACGCGGCGAGCGGGACCGTGGGCGACGCCGCCCTTCCCGTCGTGGCGGTGGTCGGGCGCCCCAACGTGGGCAAGTCCACCCTCGTCAACCGGATCGTGGGCAAGCGCGAAGCGATCGTCGAGGAGCGGCCGGGCGTCACCCGCGACCGCAAGGAGCTCGTCGCGGAGTGGATCGGCCGCCGGTTCCGCATCGTCGACACGGGCGGCTGGATCGCGACGAGCGAGGCCCTCGCGAAGCAGGTGAGCGAGCAGGCCGAGCGGGCGATGCGCGAAGCCGACGTGATCCTGATGGTGGTCGACGCGACGGTGGGCGCCACCGAGGAGGACGGGCAGGTGGCCCGGATCCTCCAGCGCTCGCAGAAGCCCGTGCTCCTGGTCGCCAACAAGGTCGACGACCAGCGGCGCGAGGCCGACGCGTGGGCGCTGACCCGGCTGGGTCTCGGCGAGCCCCACCTGGTGTCCGCGATCCACGGCCGGGGGAGCGGCGACCTGCTCGACGAGCTCGTCGCCGGGCTGCCTCGGGAGCCCAAGGCGCCGGAGGAGCCCGAGGGACCCCAGCCGTTCTCGATCGCGATCGTGGGTCGGCCCAACGTCGGCAAGTCGACGCTGTTCAACCGGCTCGTCGGCGACGAGCGCTCGGTGGTGCACGACCTGCCCGGCACCACCCGCGACACGATCGACACGATCGTCGAGACCGACGAGGGGCCGCTGCGCTTCGTCGACACCGCGGGGATGCGCCGGCGCAGCAAGGTCGACGAGCCCACCGAGTACTACTCGGTGGTGCGCGCGCTGCAGGCGGTCGACCGCTCCGACGCCGCGCTGCTCGTGATCGACGCGACCGAAGGTGTGAGCCACCAGGACCAGCGCCTCGCGGAGCGCATCGACGCGGCGGGAACCGCGATAGTTGTGGTGCTGAACAAGTGGGACCTGGTGCCCACCGAGCGGCGCCCGCAGGTGCAGATCGACGTCGCCGACCGGCTCGGGTTCCTCGGCTACGCACCGGTGCTCAAGGTGAGCGCGCTGAGCGGTCGCAACCTCAAGCACATCCTGCCGGCGTTGCGCGACGCGGAGACCGCGTACCACGTGCGCGTGCCGACCGCGGAGCTCAACCGGGTGATCCGCGACGCGCAGCAGCGGCACCCGCCGCCGGTCGACCGCAAGCACCGGCCGCGCGTCCTGTACGCGACGCAGGGGGCCACCGACCCGCCGACGTTCACCCTGTTCGCGACCCGTTCGCTCCCGCCGACGTACCTGCGGTACCTGGAGCGGCGCATCCGCGAGCACTTCGACCTCGGTCCCACCCCGATCAAGCTCCGGGTCCGCCGCCGCAACGACTGACGCGCGCCGAGCGTGACCGCGGGGACGATCGCTGCCACCGAACGCGTACTACCTTGTCCGGACATGAACGGTCGAGGCTGGATGGGCAGGTTCGCGAGGACGGCATCCGTCGCGCTCGTCACGGCGGTCGTCGCGTCGGGATGTACCACGGTGATCCGCAGCAGCGTCTCCTCCGACGGCGCCGAGAGCAACGGTGCCTCCGCGGACCTCCGAGCCCCGGTGATCTCCGACACCGGTCGATTCGTGTCGTTCGTGTCGTCGGCGTCGAACCTCGTCCAGAGCGACACGAACGGGACCAACGACGTGTTCCGCCACGACAACCTGGTGGGCGGGACGACGCGGGTGAGCGTAGAGGACGCAGGCGCGCAGGTCGCGGCTGCGAGCGATCTCTACGCGATGAGTGGAGACGGCGCACACGTCGGGTTCGGAACTGCGGCGTCGTTGGAGTCCGCCGACACGAACCACGCGTTGGACATCTACGTTCGGTCCGTCGACGCCGGGACCACCGAGAGGGTCACCATCCTTCCTAACGGCGAACCGATTGTGAAGATGGGCCAGACCGGGGTGATCTCGCACGTGTCGTTGAGCGACGACGGCCGCTACATCCTGATGGTCTACAGCCAGCCAGGCCGCGCAGACACGTACATCCGGGACCGCCAGGCCGACACGACGACGCACGTGGCCACCTGGGCGCTGTACGCGCAGCTGACCGGCGACGGCTCGGCGTTCGTCGAGGACGTCGGGTGCGGGAGCTCGACGTGCCGGGGCAGCACCGTCCTGCAGCACTGGATGCAGGGCACGAGCGAGCCGGTCGGCAACGGCGCCGCGGGCAGCAACAGCAGCTGCGGGTTCAACGCGTACGACGTGACGAGTGACGGCCGCTACGTCCTCGGTCGTCAGTACGCCGCGTATCCGTTCTTCGCGTGTGCCGCGCCAATCGGTCTCGTGCGCTGGGACACCGTGACCAAGACGGCGGCCGCGGTGGGTGACGGCACCGACGCATCTCGGTATTCGCTCTCCGACGACGGCCGGCTGGTGGCGTACCGCACCGGTACCGGCGTGGTGAAGGTCGTCGACGTCCTCACGGGTGTCGTGCAGCGGGCGGACACGGACTTCTTCGGGCAGCCGGGCGACGGGGTCGCGCAGTGGGCGAGTCTCGCGGACGGCGGCCGGTTCCTCGTGCTCGGCTCGCCAGCTACGAACCTGGTTCCCGGTGACTCGAACGGCGTTGCCGACGTCTTCACCCGCTTCTCGATCCGGCCGACGGTGTCGTGGATCGCCCCCGGGTCGCTCGCTCGGGGAGCAACCCACCAGACGGTGCAGGTGCACGGGAGCTTCCTGTCCGGGCTCACGGTCACCATGGGCGACGGCGTCACGGTGCACGGCGCCGCGCTGGTCGGTCCCGACCTGCTCTCCCTCGACGTGTCGGTGGCGCCGGACGCGCCGGCAGGTGCTCACGACGTTATGGTCACCAACCTGGGCTCGGTCGGGTTCGGCTCGGGCGTCTGTCTCGGCTGCCTCACGGTGACGTAAGAGGGTTCGGCGGAACCGCCGGTAGCCTGACCGGGATGCGAGGGCTGCCGGCGAGCGTGGAGATCCGCGAGGTCGGCCCGCGCGACGGGCTCCAGAACGAGGACCCGGTGCCGGTGGCCGACCGGGTGCGCCTGGTGGACGCCCTGTCGGGCACCGGCCTGCGCCGGATCGAAGCTGGGTCGTTCGTCTCCCCGGCCGCGATCCCGGCGATGGCGGGAGCCGAGGAGGTCATGGCCGCGATCGACCGCCGGCCCGGCGTCGTGTACTCGGCCCTGGTGCCCAACGTGAAGGGTGCCGAGCGGGCCCTCGCTGCGGGCGCCGACGAGCTCGAGGTGGTGGTCAGCGCGAGCGAGACGCACAACCAGCGCAACGTGCGCCGGAGCGTCGATGCGTCCCTGGCCGGCGCGGCCGAGCTGATCACACTCGTCCACGGCGCGGGCGTACCCGTCGAGGCCATCGTGTCCACGAGCTTCGGCTGCCCGTACGAAGGCGACGTCGAGCCCACGCGGGTCGCGGCGATCGCGGCCGCACTGCGCGACGGGGGAGCCGACCGGCTGTCGTTCGGCGACACCACCGGCATGGCCACGCCCCGGCGGGTCGACGACGTGCTCGACGCGCTCGACGGGGTCGGCATCGCCGCCGCCGAGGTGGGCCTGCACTTCCACAACACGCGCGGCACCGGGCTCGTCAACGTGCTGGCCGGGCTGGAGCGCGGGGTCGTGCGGTTCGACGCGTCGGTCGGCGGGCTCGGCGGCTGCCCGTACGCGCCCGGCGCGACGGGCAACGTGGTGTCCGAGGACCTGGTGCACATGCTGGCCGACATTGGCATCGACACGGGCGTCGACCTCGACGCGCTGCTCACCTGTGCGCGGCTCGCCGAGAAGATCGTGGGACGCGAGCTGCCGGGCCAGCTGCTGCGCGCGGGCCCGCGCACGAGGACCGTGGAGGCATCGAGCGCGTGACGGAGCACGAGGACATCAGGAAGAGAACCGAGCGCGCCCTGCAGGGCAACCTGCACAAGGACCGCGACAAGCTTGCCGCGGCCAACAAGGTCTTCGTGCGGGACCGGCTTGCGCGCCTGCTCGACGAGGGTTCCTTTGTGGAGGACGGCCTGCTCGCCAACGCGCTGGCCGACGACCTGCCCGCCGACGGGGTGGTCACCGGCACTGGAACCGTCGACGGCCGTCCGGTGTGCGTGATGGCCAACGACCCGACGGTGAAGGCCGGGTCGTGGGGGGCACGCACGGTCGAGAAGATCGTGAGGCTCACCGAGACCGCGTTGCGCCTCGAGGTGCCCGTCGTCTACCTCGTCGACAGCGCGGGCGCGCGCATCACCGACCAGGTGGAGCTGTTCCCCGGTCGGCGGGGTGCGGGCCGGATCTTCGCAAACCAGGTGCGCCTCTCGGGCCGGGTGCCCCAGGTGTGCTGCCTCTTCGGCCCGTCGGCGGCGGGCGGCGCGTACATCCCCGCCTTCTGCGACGTGGTGTTCATGGTGGAGGGCAACGCCTCGATGTACCTCGGGTCGCCGCGGATGGCCGAGGAGGTGATCGGCGAGCACCCGACGCTGGAGGAGATGGGCGGCGCGCGGATGCACGCGACGGTGAGCGGCTGCGGCGACAACCTCGTGGCCGGCGACGACGCCGCGATCGACGCGGCGAAGCGATGGCTGTCGTACCTGCCCACGTCGTGGAAGGTGGCGCCGCCGACCGCCGAGCCCACCGCGCCCGCGGCCGCCGCGAAGCCCATCGCCGAGCTCGTGCCCGCCGAGGAGCGCCGCGCGTACGACATGCGCGAGGTGATCGCGTCACTCGTCGACGACGGGTCGTTCTTCGAGGTGAAGCCGCTCTTCGCAAAGGAGCTGGTCACCGGGTTTGCGCGGCTCGGCGGCCAGCCGATCGGGATCGTCGCCAACAACCCGATGCACCTCGGCGGCGTCCTGTTCGTCGACAGCGCCGACAAGGCGGCGCGCTTCGTGTGGCTCTGCGACGCCTTCAACGTGCCGCTCCTGTTCCTCGCGGACGTCCCCGGCTTCATGATCGGGACGCAGGTGGAGCGCCAGGGGATCATCCGGCACGGGGCCAAGATGATCAGCGCGGTCACCGAGGCGACGGTGCCGAAGATCAGCGTGATCGTTCGCAAGGCGTACGGCGCGGGGCTCTACGCGATGTGCGGTCCGGCGTTCGACCCCGACGCGTGCCTCGCGCTGCCGAGCGCGCAGATCGCAGTGATGGGTCCGGAACCCGCGGTCAACGCGGTCTTCTACAACAAGATCCAGGCGATCGACGACCCCGAGGAACGGGCCGCGTTCGTGGCGGCGCGCCGGGCCGAGTACGAGGAGGACGTCGACCTCGTGCACCTGGCCGCGGAGCTCCTGGTCGACGCGGTCGTCCAGCCCGAGGACCTGCGCGCGGAGCTCCTCGGCCGGTTCGCGCTCGCCCGCACGCGCTGCCGCGAGGACTTTGCCCGCCGTCACGGCGTCCCGCCCGTCTGAGGGCCCCGTGCCCTGGTGCACCGACTGCGACCGGTTCCTCTCACCGTCGAGCGTGCGCGACGACGGGACGTGTCCCCACTGCGGCCGCGCGGTCGAGGGGGGTGAGCTCGCGGTGCGCGCCCGGGAGACCCGGCGCTCGGCCGAGCCGGACGAGGAGCCGCTCCCGCCGATCCCGTGGCACCTGAAGCTCCTCGCCGCGGCGATCGTGGTGTACCTCGCCTGGCGGTTGGTCCAGGGAGTCGACTGGCTCCTGGGCTGAGGCGGCCCGGGGGTCGGTCGCTGGCGCGCGAGGGCGGTTCCGCGGAACCGCCCGCGGCGTACGGCGGTTCCGCGGGACCGTCAGCGGATGGATGTCGCAGCGCCGCGCGCGGTCCGGGCCGGCGAGCTGCTGTCCGCGCTGTCGGACGAGCCCGCGGAGTGGCTTGGGTCGGAGGTGTGCACGCTGGCCGGCCACATCGACGCGACGACGAGTCGTGTCCACGCGCTGGTGGGCGAGCTGGACCAACGGGAGGCATGGCGTAGGTGAAAGTGCCACTCGATGGCGCATTGGCTGTCGTGGAAGACGGGCATGGGCCCTCGGATGGCTCAGGAGCAGGTTCGTGTCGCCGCCGCGCTGCCCGACCTGCCGGCGACGTCGGCCGCGTGCGCGGCTGGGCGGCTCTCGTACGCGGAGGTCCGGGCGATCACTTGGTCCGCCATTCCGAAGACTGATGCCGACCTCGTCGACGTGGCCACGCGTGTGACCGGCGCGCAGACGCAGCGGGTCGCGTCGGGCTACAACCCGGCGCAGCGCCTGGCCCATGTCGACCGTGCGGCGGACGAACTCCGCCGCCGAGGCGTGTGGTCGCGCTTCGACGACGAGGGCACCGCGACGCTGGTGGTGCGTGGGAGCCGCGACGAGATCCGTCGCGTGCTCGACGGGTGGGATTGCGGGATGCAGGTGCCGGTCACCGAGGGAAGCCGGACAATCGACGTGGGCCGTCGGTCGCGGCGGGCGTCGAGCGCGCTGGCTCGCCTGGTGCACGGCCCTGACCGGGCGACCTGCCGGTTCCCAAGATGTACCAACCGAGGTTGGCTCCAGATCCACCGTTGGCGACAGTGGTCACAGGATGGGAGCACGTCGACCGACAGCCTGTTCCTCGTGTGCCGGTATCACCACAAGGTGTTGCACGAGGGTGGCTGGCACGCGAAGGGCGAGGCCGACTGGCGGCTGACGTTTCATCACCCGTGCGGCGGAATGGTGCCCGAGGTCGCGCCGCCCCCGCCGGCTAGGGATCCGGGGGCTCTGCGCCGCGCGCACGCGCTCGCCGGGCTCGCGATCGGTCCCGACGCGGTCACCGGCCGCTGGGACGGAACCGCGCTCGAGCTCCACTGAACCGCCAGACGATCGGCCGGGTGAGCACCCGGTTGCGTAGACTCGCCCCTTCACGGGCTGTGGCGCAGCTTGGTTAGCGCGTCGGTCTGGGGGACCGAAGGTCCCGGGTTCGAGTCCCGGCAGCCCGACCAAGAAACACAGGGGTTCTCGGGCCTTTGTGTTTCGCGCTAAGGGCCGATTGCTAACCGATTGCCAACGGGACGCGAGCAGGCCGGGCGGGTGTTCGGTGTCTAGGACTACCGGCCGGAGACTTCCTGGCGGGTGACGGCCACCTCGGGCGGCGCCGTCACCGCGAGCCG
>VGBT01000030.1 GCA_016870395.1 Actinomycetota bacterium
GCGCCCGCACCCGGCCGGTCGGACGGCACCTCGCACTCGGCGAACCACCGCACGGCAGTGCCGAACAGGCGAACCTGATCGATCGTCTGTCCGGCACCCACGTCGCGCAGCTCCGGAGGCCGATCCGCGGTGCAGATGATCATCGGCCGGCGAGCGTGCGACGTCTCGAGCACCGCGGGATGCAGGTTCGCCGGGGCGGTGCCCGAGGTGCAGCACACGATCGGTGGCGCACCGGTCGCGATGGCGAGCCCCAGCGCGAGGAAGCCCGCGGCACGCTCGTCGAGGACGACGTGGAGGCGCAGGCGGCCGTCGTCGGCGAGTGCGAGCGCAAGGGGTGCCGAGCGGGAGCCCGGTGACAGCACCGCGTCGCGGCAGCCGCAGCGCACCCACTCGTCCACGAGCGCCCTGGCGAAGGCGGTGTTGGCATCGCGGGTCATGGCAGCATCACCCGATGCACCTCCGGTTTGTTCCCGGGTTCTCGCAGCCGGCCGCGGTGTGGGACGGCGTCGTCGCCGCGCTGCCGCCGGCACCGCGTGAAGAAGCCGTCGCGCTCGAGGTGCCCGACGGTCTGGACGCCGCGCGGACCGTGGCCGCGCTCGGCGACGCCGGGGGCGTGGGCTGCTACGTGGGCTACTCGATGGGGGGTCGCCTCGTGCTTCGGCTCGCGCTCGACCGCCCCGAGCGCGTGGAAGCGCTGGTGCTCGTAAGCACATCGCCCGGGATCGACGACGAGACCGAGCGCACGGCGCGGCGCGCCGCTGACGGGGCGCTCGCCGCCGACGTCGAACGTGACGGCGCCAAGGTCTTCCTCGAGCGCTGGCTCGCGCAGCCGATCTTCGCGACGCTCTCGGCCTCGGCCGCGATGCTCGACGCGCGTGCCGATGCCATGAGCGAGGCGCGGCTCACCCATCAGCTCCGCGTGCTGGGTCAGGGGGCGATGCCGTCCTGCTGGGACCGGCTCGAGGATCTCGACGTGCCGGTCCTCCTCCTGACCGGTGACGTCGATCCCAAGTACACGGCGCTCGCCCAGGAGATGTTCGAGCGCATCGAGGACTGCATGGTCCTCACGTTGCCGGGCGGTCACGCCCTGCCCCTGGAGTGCCCGGGCGCGGTCGCCGAGGCGATCACCGCGTTCCTTCACGACTGCACCGCGTAGCGCGCGATCAGCGCCGGGTCGGGTGTGGGAGGCCTGGTCGGGACCGTCAGCGCACCGTCGACGGGTCGGAGCGGCTCGGCGACCACGTCGCCCGCGATCATGTCGAGCGTCGCGAGCCCGCACGCGTACGGGAGCTCGGGCAGCGCGGCGGCGAGCGCGACCCCTGCGGCGATCCCGATCGACGTCTCGTACATCGACGTGACGAGCGCGGGGACACCCGCGGCGTCGGCGACGTCGAGGGCGGCTCGCACGCCCCCGAGCGGTTGGACCTTGAGGACCACTGCGTCTGCCGCATCGATGGCCGCGAGGCGTTGGGCGTCGTCGACCGATCGGACGCACTCGTCGGCCGCGATCGGCACCGTAACCCGGCGTCGGAGCCGGGCCAGCCCGTCGATGGTGGCGACGGGCTGCTCAGCGAGTTCCAGGTCGCACGCGGCCATCGCGTCGAGCGCGTCGAGCGCGGTCTCCTCGTCCCAGGCCCCGTTGGCGTCGACGCGTAGCCCGACCGCCGGGCCGATCAGGTCGCGCACCTCCCGTACGCGGGCGACGTCGTCTCGCCAAGGCCGCGCACCCACCTTCACCTTCACGCACGGCAGGCCGCGCAGCTGCTCGAGGGAGGAACCGGACGCGGAAACCAGGCCGTTGACCGGGATGCGCGAGCGCACCGGCGCCGGCCAGCCGTCGCGGGCTGCCTTCTCGGCTGCGTCTCGCGCCCGGGCCGGGTCGCACGGATAGCCGGGGAGGGGGGAGCACTCGCCCCAGCCGGCCGGTCCCTCGAGGAGCAGCACGTCGCGGTCGCCCATGCGCAGGCGGTGCTCGATCATGCGAGTGCGAGGCCCAACGACAGCAGGATCGCCAACCCCATCTCCACCCGTACCGTGGCCACGAGCGCGCTCACGAGCGACGGCGCGTCGGTGCGGGTGAGCACGAGCAGGGAGGGATGGATGGCCAGCGGGAGGGCCGCCAGCGCGAGGAGCGCCGGGTGGTGCCGGGCGCCGATCGGCACCACCGCGAGGAACGCGCCGGCGAGGCACGCGACGAACAGCCGGCTCGCGGCTGCGGTGCCCATGCGTACGGCGAGCGTGCGCTTGCCCGCCTTCGCGTCGCTCTGCGCGTCGCGGATGTTGTTGGCGAGGAGCACCGCGCAGGCCGGGAGCCCGACGACGAGCGAGCCCCACCAGGCCGCGGCGGGCACTTCGAGCGCCTGGACGTAGGCGGAGCCGGCGCAGGCGCCGAACCCGAAGAACGCCAAGACCGCAACCTCGCCGAGCCCGGAGTATCCGTACGGCCGTGGACCACCGGTGTAGCACCACGCGGCGCCGATCGCCCCCGCACCGAGCACGAGGAGCCAGGGATCGGCGGCGAGCGCCAGCGCCAAGCCGACCGCCGCCGCGAGGCCGAAGCACCCGAACGCGGCGGCGCGCACGGCGCCCGGGGTGGCCACACCCGACGCGGTCAGCCGCAAGGGGCCTCGGCGGTCTGCGTCGGTGCCCCGCACCCCGTCGGAGTAGTCGTTCGCGTAGTTGACCCCGACCTGGAGCGCGAGCGCGACCACGAGCGCGGCCCCCGCCCGCCACCAGATCACCTCGGTCACCGTCGACGCGGCCGCGGTGCCGACGAGGACCGGTGCCACCGCGGCGCCGAGCGTGCGCGGGCGCGCGCCCTCCACCCACTGCGCGACGCTCGTCATCGCGCGCTCACGGCCGCTTGGGGAACCGCTCGAACTCTGGACGCCGCTTCTCGAGGTACGCGCGCTTGCCCTCCTGCGCCTCCTCGCTCATGTAGTAGAGCAGCGTGGCGTCACCGGCGAGTTGCTGGATGCCGGCGAGGCCGTCATCCGCTGCGTTCATCGAGGCCTTGACCATTCGCAGCGCGAGCGGGCTCATCGCGAGCATCTCGCGGCACCACCCGACGGTCTCCTCCTCGAGCGCGTCGAGCGGGACGACCGCGTTGACCAGGCCCATGTCGAGGGCCTGCTGCGCGTCGTACTGGCGACATAGGTACCAAATCTCGCGCGCCTTCTTCTGGCCGACCGACCGGGCGAGCAGCCCCGAGCCGTAGCCACCGTCGAACGACCCGACCTTGGGGCCCGTCTGGCCGAAGCGTGCGTTGTCGGCGGCGATGGTGAGGTCACAGACCACGTGCAGCACGTGGCCGCCGCCGATCGCGTACCCGGCGACCATCCCCACCACCGGCTTCGGCAGCCGACGGATCTGGATCTGGAGGTCGAGGACGTTGAGTCGACCGATCCCGTCGTCGCCCACGTACCCGTCGTCGCCGCGAACCCGCTGGTCGCCGCCAGAGCAGAACGCCTCGGGACCCTCACCGGTGAGCACGATCACGCCGACCTCCGCGTCGTCGCGGGCCAGCTCGAACGCATCGCGCAGCTCGAAGAGGGTCTTCGGGCGAAAGGCGTTGCGCACCTCCGGCCGGCAGATGGTGATCTTGGCGATGCCCTCGGCGGTGTCGTAGCGCACGTCGGTGAAGCCGGCGTCGACGGCGTGCCAAGGGGCTCCAGGTCGGATCGGGTTCGCGGGGGCTGAGCTGGTCACGACGTCTCCGGGTACGGCGGGAACCGATCGTCACCGATCGGGGGCCCGAGTCGGCGACGATCGTGGGAGCGATCACTCCCAGCGTTACGGTACCGGGGCATGCCGGAGACCGACGAGTCGGACCTGGTCGCGATCGTGCTGCCCCCCGTGGCCGCAGCATCCGCGGTGCGGGAGGTGTGGGACGCCGGTGGCGCCGCCGCGGTGCTCGACCCCCGGCTGCCCGCGGCGCGCCTGGCCGCACTGCTCGATCGTCTCGCTCCGACGCACGTGGTCGACGACGAGGGGCGTCGAGAGGTCGGTGGCGCCCCGGTGGAACCAGCGGTCTCGGCCGTCGTGGCCACCTCCGGCACGACGACCTCGCCTCGCCTCGTGGCGCTGACGGGCGCGGGGCTCGAGGCCTCCGCGGTCGCGGTGCATCGCGCGCTGGACGGGCGGCGGGCCGATGCTGGCTCGACCGGCGAGGATCTGATCGGCGATCGTTGGCTTGCGTGCCTGCCGTTGCACCACGTAGCAGGCCTCGCGATCCTCGCCCGGGCGCGCTTCACCGGTGCGGATCTGGTGGTGCATGACGGGTTCGACCCGGCTGCGGTTGCGACCGCGGCGGGAGACTGCACGCTGGTCTCGCTCGTGCCGACCGCGCTCAGGCGGCTGCTCGCACACGACGTCTCGGCTTCCGCGCGCTTCCGGCGGGTGCTCCTCGGCGGCGGGTCGATCCCGGAGGTGCTGCTCGACGAGGCGAACGCGGCGGGGGCGGTGGTCGTCACCACCTACGGCTGCACCGAGACCGGTGGGGGCTGTGTGCACGACGGGTACCCGCTCGAAGGCGTCGAGGTGCTGCTGGGCGAGCTCGACGAGATTCTCGTGCGCGGTGCCGTCGTGATGGCGGGGTACCACCGGGACCCGGAGGCGACGCTCGCCGCGATCGACACCGACGGGTTCCACCACACGGGCGACGTCGGCGCATGGGACGCCGAGGGGAGGCTTCACGTCGTCGACCGGCTGCGAGATCTCGTGATCACCGGGGGTGTGAACGTGAGCCCGACGGCCGTCGAGCAGGCACTCGCCGACGCGCCCGGCGTCGCGGACTGCTGTGTGGTGGGTGCGGGCGACCCCGAGTGGGGAGAGCGGGTGGTGGCGTGCGTCGTGCCGCTGGATCCCGCGGCCCCGCCTCGGTTGGAAGAGCTGCGCGCCTACGGCAGCGCGCAGGGCCTCACCGGCACCGAGCTGCCCCGAGAGCTGCGGCTCCTGGGCGAGATCCCCCGGACACCGAGCGGCAAGCCGCGCCGCTCCGCCCTCAGGGACCCGTGAAGCGGGCGGGGGAGAGGCGAGCGGCGAGCGCCGGGTCGAAGGGCTCTGCTCCGAGCACCGCTGCCGCACCGAGGCGCGCCATCGCGGGTGCCGTCATGATCCCGAACCCGCCCTGGCCGACCAGCCAGACGAAGCCCGGCACCCCCACGTCGCGCCCTACGACGGGCAGCCGGTCGGGCGAGAAGGTGCGCAGGCCGGCCCAGGCGCTCACCACCGAGCGCAGCCCGAGGTTGGTTGCCGCGTTCACGCGATCGAGGATGAGTGCGACGTCGGTCTCCTCGGGGCGGGCGTCACAGGGCGGGCTCGGCGTCTCGTCCTCGGGAGAGCACAGGACGTGGGGGCCCTCGGGCCGGAAGTAGAAGCGATCGGCGACATCCATCACGAACGGCCACGCGGGGTCCACCAAGGTTCCGGCGGTCCGCGCGACGACGGCGGTGCGTCGCAACGGACGCATGCCGAGTGGTGTCACCCCGCAGCGTTGCGCCACGTCGTCGGCCCAGGCCCCCGCTGCGTCGACCACGAGAGCGGCGTGAAGCGTCTCGCCGCCGACCGTGAGCACCCAGGCGTCGCCGACGCGCCGTGCCGTTGTGAGCCGGCTCGACGCACGGACCTCGAGGCCCCGCGAGCGGCCCACCCGCACGAAGTGCTGGTGAAGAGCGAGCACGTCGATGTCCTGGGCCGCGGCGTCGATCGCGGCGCCGGCGAGCCGCTTGGGGCGGAGCACGGGACAAAGCTCGAGCGCCTCCTGCGCGTCGAGGGCGCGAAGCGCGGCATCGGAGGCAGCGAGCGCTTGGAGGGCGCCACACTCCTCGGGTCCCGCGATCAACAAGGTCGGTCGCGGCGTGAGGATCGGTGTGCCCGCCTCCTCGGCGGCGAGGGCGAAGCCGCCGCGGGCGGCCCGGGTCAGAGCCCGCACCTCGGGCGCCTCGTAGCTCTCGGCGAAGACCGCAGCCGAGCGCCCGGTCGTGTGGTGCGCGAGCTGAGGCTCTTGCTCGACGAGCGCGACCGAGCCGTGCGCAGCGAGCTCGCACGCGACCGAGGCGCCGGCGATGCCGCCACCCACCACCACGACGTCGTGAGCCGACACCGGCTGAGCATGGCAGATTCACGGTATGAGTGTCTAGAATCTAGAGGATGCCGGACTATCGACCCGGGGAGGTGGCCGCGCTGCTCGGCGTCTCGGTCGACACGGTCCGGCGGTGGGCCGACGAGGGGCGGCTCGTCACGACCCGCACCGAGGGTGGGCACCGCCTGGTCGACGGCGCCGACCTGGCCCGGTTCCTCGCGGCCCAGCCGCTGGCGGCCGAGCCCGATGGGATGACCCAGTCGGCGCGCAACCGCTTCACCGGCATCGTGACCCGGGTCGAGCGCGACGCGCTGACCGCCGTCGTGGAGCTGCGCGTCGGGCCGTACCGCGTTTTGTCGCTCATGACCCGTGAGGGGGCCGACGAGCTCGGCCTCGAGCCCGGCGACCTCGCCGTCGCCGCGGTGAAGGCCACGAATGTCGTCGTCGAGGTACCGCCCGGGTGAGGGCGTGCCGGGTGCGGGATGGGCTGCTCGGCGGGCTGGTCACGATTGTGCTGGGCGCGTGCGGCAGCAGCTCCGGAAGGGAGGCCGACCCGCGCGACGGTCCGAGCGGCTCGATCCTCGTGGCGGCCGCGTCGTCGCTCACCGACGTGTTCGAGCAGATCGCCGACGAGGTCGAAGCGCGCCATCCGGGGATCGACGTAGAGCTCACCTTCGACGCATCGTCGAGCCTCGCGAGCCAGATCGAGCTCGGGGCGCCGATCGATGTGTTCGCGTCGGCTGACGAGGCGAACATGGCCCGCGTCGTCGATGCCGGCCGCACCCGCGGAGGCGCGACGGTGTTCGCGCACAACGCGCTCGAGATTGTCACCAAGCCGGGCAACCCCGAGCAGGTCGATGCGCTCGCGGACCTCGAGGATGTGGGTGTCGTGGCACTGTGCGCAGCCGAGGCGCCGTGCGGGCGGTACGCCGAACAGGTGCTGGCCGATGCGGACGTCGAGCTTCCTTCCGACCGCGTCACCCGGGGGGAGAGCGCGAAGGCGACACTCGGGGCGGTGGCATACGGTGACGCGGCCGCGGGCATCGTGTACGCGACAGACGCGAAGGCCGCCCGCGCCACGGTGGACGGCGTGACCATCCCTTCGGCGGAGAACGCCGTCGCGACCTACCCGATCGTCGCGCTGCGCGGAGAGGGCGGCACCGCGGCAGCCAGGGCCTTCGTCCGGTACGTGACATCGCCGGCCGGTCGACGCACCCTGGCCTCGTTCGGGTTCCGGGAGCCGTGATCACCGCGGCCGCGAGCACGGGGCGTCGCCGGAGCGCGGTGCGGCGACCACCGCTGGTCCTGCTGGTTCCCGCCGCCCTCGCGGCGCTGTTCCTCTTGTTGCCGCTCCTGGGGCTCGTGCAGCGCGCGCCGTGGGCCGACCTCGGCGCGCAGCTCTCCACGCCGGAGGCACGCGCCGCGCTCCGCCTCTCGCTGGTGTGCTCGCTGTGGGCAACCGTCCTGGCGCTCGGGTTCGGAGTCCCGCTGGCCTGGGTACTCGCGCGCGTCGAGTTCCCGGGCCGGTCGTTCGTACGCGCCCTCGCGCTGCTCCCGCTGGTGCTGCCGCCCGTCGTAGGCGGAGTGGCGCTCCTGGAGGCCTTCAGCCGGCGCGGGTTGGTGGGAGAGCCGCTCGGTGACTGGCTGGGTGTGCAGCTCACGTTCAGCACCGCGGGCGCCGTGCTCGCGGAGACGTTCGTGGCCTTGCCGTTCGTGGTGATCACGGTCGAGGCGGCGCTGCGGGGCATGGACCGGCGAGTGGAGGACGCCGCGGCGACCCTTGGCGCGGGCCGGCTCACCGTGTTGCGCCGGGTGACGCTCCCTGCCGTCGCCCCCGCGCTGCTGGGCGGCGCGGCACTCGCGTGGGCGCGCGCACTCGGCGAGTTCGGCGCGACGATCACGTTCGCCGGCAACGTCGAAGGTCGTACCCGCACCGTTCCGCTCGCCGTGTACCTGCTGCTCGACACCGACCCGGGCACTGCAATCGCCCTCAGCCTCGTGATGGTCGCGGTGTGCGTGGCAGTGCTCACGCTCCTGCGCGGTCGCTGGCTGGTGGGGAGATGAGCGCCGAGATCGACGCCGCCGTCGGCGTCCGCGTCGGGACGCTCGACCTCGACGCGACGGTGACGATCGAGCCGGGGGAGACCGTCGCGCTGCTGGGACCCAACGGCGCGGGCAAGACGACGTTCCTTCACGCCGTGTGCGGCCTCCGTCCGGTCGACGCGGGGCGCATCGTGCTCGACGGCGCGGTAGTCGACGATCCGGTCGGCCACGTGTTCGTCCCGCCGGAGCGGCGCCGGGTGGGGGTCGTGTTCCAGGACTACCTGCTGTTCGAGCACCTGAGCGCGCGCGAAAACGTCGCGTTCGGTCCCCGCTGCCGCGGTGTCGGTCGCGTCGCCGCAGCTCGCGCGGCAGACGCTCTCCTGGCCCGCGTCGGCCTTTCCGACCTCGGGGATGCGAAGCCGTGCGCGCTCTCCGGCGGGCAGACCCAACGGGTGGCGCTGGCGCGGGCGCTCGCTGGCGATCCGGGAGTGCTGCTGCTCGACGAGCCGCTCGCCGCGCTCGACGCCACGACCCGCGACGCGGTGCGGCGCGAGCTGCGCGCGCTGCTCGTCGGGTTCCCCGGCGCGCGGCTGCTCGTGACCCACGATCCGATCGACGCGGCGATCCTGGCCGACCGGGTCGTCGTGCTGGAGCAAGGCCGTGTCGTCCAGGCGGGCACGGTGACCGAGCTCGCGGCGCAGCCGCAGTCGCGCTTCGTCGCCGACCTCGTCGGGGTCAACCTGCTGCACGGAATCGCCCGAGGCGATCACGTCGAGCTCGACGGCGGGGCGCGCCTGGTTGCGCCCGAGCCCGCGTACGGGGCCGTGCTCGCCGCGATCTACCCGCATGCCGTCTCCCTGCATGCACGCGAGCCAGCGGGGAGCGCTCGCAACACCTGGCGGGGTCGGGTGAGCGCGATCGAGCTGCTGGGGACCCGTGCCCGCGTGCGCGTCGACGGCGCGGTCCCACTGGTGGCGGAGGTCACGCCAGCCGCACTGGACGCGCTCGGGCTCGCGCCGGGCGCCCAGGTGTGGTGCAGCGTCAAGGCGACCGAGGTCGCGGTCTACGGGGACTGATCCGCGAAGAATTTCGCGATCCAGCGTCCGACCTCGAGCCGGTCGAGCGGCCGCGCCAGCGAGGCGAGCGCCGCATCAGTCCGGGCGTCGCCGATCGTCTCGCGGCGCATCGCGTAGAGGTGCTCGGCGAGCGGCGCAGTGAATTCGGGGTGCGGCTGAAGCGTCCAGGCCCGCTCACCGACGAGCAGGCCGGAGACCGGGCATCCCGGGGTCGTAGCCAACAGCTGGGCGCCGTCGGGCAACGCCGCCACCTGGTCCTCGTGGCTCGCGAGCAACGCGACGCGGTCGCGAGCCGGGTCCATCCACGGCTGGGGAGCCACGATCTCGTAGTCGTGCACGCCGACGAGCCAGCCGTCCGCCGCGCGCCGCACGGGGGTGCCGAGGGCCTGGGCGAGCAGCTGATGCCCGAAGCAGATGCCGACGTAGGGCCGCTCGCGTCGGACCAGCTCGCGCAGCAACTCCTCCGCGTCGCAGATCCAGCGATGCCCGTCGTAGGTCGAGCAGCGGCTCGGCGAGCACAGCCACCCGTCACACTCGTCGACCGACGCCGGCAGCACGCCGCGGTCCAGGTCGTAGCGCACGAGCTCGATCCCGAGCCCGTCGAGCAACGCCGCGAAGAGCTCGGGGTAGTCGCCACCGATCGGCACGGCCGAAGGGGCGACGTGACCGACCATCAGCAGACCGACCCGGCGCATCAGCGGAACGAGAACACGGGCGAGCCAGGAGCGTCGAGCGGCGGCAGAAGGCCGGCCTCCCGCAGGATCGGCATCACGCCCTCGCCGAACCAGTATGCCTCTTCGAGGTGCGGGTAGCCCGAGAGGATGAGCTCTTCGAAGCCGAGGTCGTGGTACTCGGCGATTCGCTCGGCCACCTCCTCGTAGGAGCCGACGAGTCCCGTGCCCACCCCGCCGCGCACGAGCCCGAAGCCGGCCCACACGTTCGGGTGCACCACGAGCCGGCCCGGGTCGCCGCCGTGCAGCTCGGCCATGCGGCGCTGGCCGACGGACTGCGTCGCCGCGAAGTCGTGCTGCGCGGCCGCGATCGCCTCGGCGTCCATCCCGGTCAGGAGCCGATCGGCGAAGGCCCACGCCTCGGCCGCCGTCGGACGCGCGATCACGTGGAACCGGATTCCGAGGCGCAGCGTGCGGCCGGCAGCCGCGGCCAGGGATCGAACGCGCTGGACGCGCTCACGCACCATCGCCGGCGGCTCGCCCCACGCCAGGTACACGTCGACGTGTTCCGCCGCCACCCGCTCGGCCGCGTCCGACGCGCCACCGAAGTAGATCTCGGGCACCGGATCCGGCACCTCGCGCGTGGTCGCGCCGGCGACCCGGTAGAAGCGCCCGTCGAAGTCGAACGGCTCGCGGCTCCACGCCCCCCGCATCACCTGCAGGAACTCCGCGGTCTGCGCGTACCGCGTGTCCTTGTCGTCGTGGACGCCGAAGCGCGCCAGCTCGGCCGCCTCCGCGCCGGTGACGATGTTGACCAGCATTCGACCGCCCGAGAGCCGTTGGTGCGTCGAGGCCATCTGCGCAGCGAGGGTCGGGGTCAACAGCGCGGGGCGGAACGCGACCAGGAAGCGGATTCGGCGCGTCAGCGGGATGAGCGACGCGGTCGCGAGCCAGGCGTCCTCGCAGCCGGTGCCGCACGGTGTGAGCATCGCGTCGTAGCCCAGTCGGTCACAGGCCATGGCGACCTGGGCGAGATAGCCGTGGTCGGGCGCGCGCGGATGCGCGTCGGGCGCGGTGGGCAGCACGTCGCGGGCGTCGCCACCCGTCGGAAGGAACCAGTGAACCCTCACGGCGCCGTCGACCTCACCAGCGCCCGGGCAGCATGGCCTCGATCAGGTGCGGTCCGGGTTCGGCGATCGCGCGCTCGAGTGCGTCGGTGAGTGCGTCGGCGGTCTCGGGTCGCTCGGCCGGCACCCCCATGCCGCGCGCCAGCGACACGAAGTCGAGGTCGGGGTTCGACAGGTCGAGCATCGACAGCGCCTTGGGGCCCGGGGCTTCGACCCCGACGCGGGACAGCTCGAGGTTGAGGATCGCGTAGGAGCGGTTGTTGAAGATCACCGTGGTGACGTCGAGAGCCTCCCGGGCCTGGGTCCACAGCGCTTGCAGCGTGTACATCGCCGAGCCGTCGGCCTGGAGGCTCACGACCGGGCGGTCGGGGCACGCGACGGCCGCGCCGGTGGCGACGGGCATCCCGAAGCCGATCGCACCGCCGGTGAGCGTGAGCCAGTCGTGGCGCGGCGCGCCCGCGGTCGCGCCGCTCGCCCAGAGGCCGGAGGTGTTCGCCTCGTCGGCGACGATCGCCCCCTCGGGCAGCACCGCGCCAAGCGCGTTGGCGATCGCCTCGCCCGTGATCTCGCCGCTCGGCCGGTCGGGTCGGGCCGCGGGCGCCAGCGTGACCGGGGTGTCGGCCGCGTCCAGCGCGTCGACGAGTGCCTCCAGCGCGGCGACGGCGTCGTCGGCGCCGGTCGCCAGCACATGGACCTCGCAACCCTCGGGCACGAGGTCGCTGGCCTTCTCCGGGTACGCGAAGAACGAGGCCGGCGACTTCGTGTCGACGAGGACGAGGTGCCGCAGTCCCGCGAGCTGCGCCATCGCGAATTCGGGCAGGTACCCGAGTCGCTCCAGCGGGGGTAGGCCGGCGCCGCGTTCGAGGCGGGTGGGGAACGTCTCGCCCACGACCTTGGCGCCTGTGGCCGAAGCGGCGCGGGCCGCGGCGAGGAGCCCCCGCTCCCGTACCGCTTGCCCACCGACCATCAGCGCCGCGGGCTCGCCGGACCGCAGCGCCTTCGCGACCACGTCGACGACCTCGCCCGAGACCGGTGTCGCCGCCGGCCGGGGAACCGGGTCGGCGGCGGTGGCGCCCTCGGTCCAGGACACGTCGGCGGGGAGGACGAGCGTCGCGACCTGGCCGGGCGGCTGGAGCGCGGCGGCGACAGCCTCGGCCGCGTCGCGCGCGACAGCCTCGGTGCTCGCCGAGGCGCGGCACCAGCCCGAGACGTTCCGCGCGAGGGATGCGATGTCGGACTCGAGCGGTGCGTCGAAGCGGTGGTGGTACGTCGCATGGTCGCCGACGATGTTGACGACGGGTACGTGGGCCCGGCGCGCGTTGTGGAGGTTGGCGATGCCGTTGCCGAGACCGGGCCCGAGGTGGAGGAGCGTGGTTGCGGGCCGGTCTGCCATGCGCGCGTAGCCGTCGGCCGCGCCGGTGGCGACGCCCTCGAAGAGCGCGAGGACGGTGCGCATCTCGGGCACCGAGTCGACCGCGGCCACGAAGTGCATCTCGGAGGTGCCGGGGTTCGTGAAGCACACGTCGACACCGGCGTCGACCAGAGTGCGGATGAGGGCCTGCGCGCCGTTCACGGGTGCTCCGTTCGTCGGTTTGGTCGTGGTCGGGTCGTGGTCGGGCGGTCAGTCGAAGAGGACGCCGGGGTTGAGGATGCCATGCGGGTCGAACGCCGACTTGACGCGTCGCATCAGGTCGACCTTCACCGGGTCCTCGAGTTCGAGGAAGTACCGCTTCTTGGCCTGGCCGATCCCGTGCTCACCCGAGATCGCGCCGCCGAGCCCCATGCCCGCGGCGAACAGCTCGTGCATCACCCGGCTGCGGACCTCGGGATCGGGCTGGAACACCGAGAGGTGCACGTTGCCGTCCCCTGCGTGGCCGCAGCCGCTGACCCACGCGCCGTGACGCGTGGCGATCTCGGTCGTTCGCGCCATGAACGCGGCCAGCGACGCACGGGGCACCACGATGTCGACGATGTCGTCGGCGTTGTTGGCCTTCGCCACCCAGAATGCCTTCTCGCGGGCGTCGATCAGCCGTGCCGCCGAGTGGCTCGGAAGCACGAAGACGTCCATGGCGCCGAGCCCGCCGAGCTGCTCGGCCAGCGCGGCGACGTCCTCGTCGAGGCGGGTGTCGCTCGTCTGCTCCATCATCACCACGAGGTACGCGAGCGCTGTGTCCTTGATCGGCTCCGGGATCCCGAGGTCGAGGCCGACGAACGCGCTGATGGCGCCGAGCGTGATCATGTCGATGTACTCGAGGATCATCGGGCCGATCCCGCTCGCCACGATCCGGGGGATCGCGGCCGTCACCTCCTCGAGCGTGCCGAACGGCGCGAGCACCGTGGCCTGGTGCGGGGGCCGCGGGTAGAGGCGCAGCGTCACCTCCGTGACGAGCGCAAGCGTGCCCTCCGAGCCGATCACCAGCTGCGTGAGGTCGTATCCCGTCGTCGCCTTTACAAACTTCCCGCCGGTGCGGATGATTTCACCGGTGGGGAGGACCGCCTCGAGCCCGAGCACCTGGTGGCGGGTCACGCCGTACTTGACGGCGCGCATCCCTCCGGCGTTCGTTGCGACGTTGCCACCGAGGCTCGCGCTGTACTCACCGGGGAAGACCGGGTAGACGAGACCGTGCGCTGCGAGCGCCTCGTCGAGCTCGAGCAGTGTTACGCCCGGCTGCACCACGGCGACGTGGTTCTCCGTGTCGATCTCGACGATCGCGGCCATGCGCTCGAACGACACGACGATCGAGGCCGCCGTGGGGCGGCACGCGCCCGAAAGCCCGGTGCCGCTGCCGCGCGCCGTGACGGGCACGCCGAGGTCACCGGCGACGGTCAGGATCGCCGCGACGTCTTCGGTCGACCCGGGCCGGACCACGCACGCGGGGCGGACCGGCGCGACGGTGAGGCACTCGTCGTGGCCGTAGTCGTCGGCGCACGCGTCGCCGGTGAGCACGTGCTCGGGGGAAAGGAGCTCCTCGAGCCGGGCCACGGCGCGTTCGACCGCGGCCTGGATGACACCGGACGGGGCGACGCCGGTGGGGGCAGCACCGGTCGGACCGGGCACCGTCTCGGTCATGCGAGCTCCTCGGGTGGCCGCCCGTCTTGGTCTACGCGCCCGGCGACGGGAGGCAAGTGGTGGGGCCGCGCGACCATAGAGCCGTGGATCTCCCGACGGCGTACGGCGTGCTCGGCGTGGTGTCGACCACGCCCTGGACCGACGTGCGGGCGGCGTACCTCCGACTGGTGCGCGAGCACCACCCCGATTCGGCGTACGACGTGGCCGACGTCGGGGTCCGTACGCTCGTGACGGCGCAGGTCACGGAGGCCTATGCCGTGCTTGCCCGGGCGCGGGAGGTTCCGCGCGACCCGGTGGCTCGATCGCGTGCCTCGGCCGGCGTCGAGCCCGGGGCGGCCGAGACCCGCCGGGTGGTGCTCGAGGCCGAGCAGGCAGACGCGTACTTCGCGCTGCTCGAGGTCTTCCACGTCGTGGGCGTGGTCTCCTACGTCGACCGGCAGAGCGCGGTGCTCGAGACGATCGTCACCCCGGCGCCGGGGCAGGCGACCTCGCTGCTCGCGCTGCTGGAGCCGGCCGGCGCGCACCGGACCGCCGTGATGCTCGGCGTGGAGCCGCTCGGCAGCCATCCGCCGGCGGCCATCGACCCGCTCGTCGACGAGATCGCTCGCCTGCTCGCGACGCCGAGACCTCCGGTCCGGCGGTGAGCGCGGGACGCGAGGCGTCGAGACTCGGGTCGTGCGCGGTCGCGCGTAACCTGCCTGTCCATCCCGCTCAGGAGGTAGGCCGTGCCCGTCCCGCTCGACGAGCTCCCCGTCCACCAGGCACCGCTGTCGATGCGCCACATGGTCTCGAGTGACCGCAACGCGTACGACCGCTACTACCTGAACGCGCACGACCGCAGCGGCGACGTGTTCCTCATCACCGGCCTCGGGGTCTACCCGAACCTCGGGGTGATCGACGCGTACGCGACCGTGCGACGCGGCGACGTGCAGCACGCAGTGCGGATCTCTGACGCGCTCGGCGACGACCGGAGCGTGCCCGCGCTGGGACCGTACCGGATCGAGGTGGTCGAGCCGTTGCAGCGCGTGCGCGTGGTGTGCGACACCCCGGAGCACGGGGTTGCGTTCGACATGACCTTCGAGGGGTCGTTCCCCGCGGCGGACGAGCCGCGCCACGTCTGGCGTCGCAACGGCCGGATCGCGCTCGACGCGCAGCGCTTCGCGCAGGTGGGAACCTGGTCGGGGACCCTCAACGTCGACGGCGCCGACTTGCCGGTTGACCCCGACCTCTGGGTCGGGACGCGCGACCGGTCGTGGGGCATCCGGCCCGTGGGGGAGGCCGAGCCGCCCGGTCGTGCGGGAGACGAGCCCATCGAGGGCTTCTGGTGGACCTACGTGCCGATGCGTTTCGAGGACCATGCGCTCCTGGTGATTCTCCAGGAGGAGGCCGACGGCACCCGAGTGATGAACGAGGCGATGCGCGTGTTCCCGGCCGAGTCGGGCCGGCCGCCGGAGCAGCTCGGCTGGCCCGAGATCGACGTGCACTACGGTTCGGGCACCCGGATCCCGACCGGCGCGACGCTCTACTTGCAACAGCGCGGGCGCAAGGAGTTGGTGGTGGAGGTCGAGGCGCTCGGCCATGTCGCGTTGAACTGCGGTCCCGGCTACGGCGGCGATCCCGACTGGGCCCACGGCGAGTGGCGCGGGCGGGGGTGGGTCGACGGTCAGCGCTACGACATGACCGATCCGGCAGTCGTGGGGCGCGTGCCGTTCGGCGTGATCGACCACGTGGGCCGCGCGGTGTGCGGGGACCGGGAGGGCTGGGGTCTCTTCGAGCACGCGAGCTTCGGCCGCCACGACCCGAGCGGCTTTGCCGACTTCACGTCGGTCGCCCCGTAGTCCTGCCCTCACAATCCCACCCCAGGCGTCCCGCCCCACCGGCCGGGTTTGTGCGCTGAGGAGCGCATACCGCTCCTTTCGCATCAATCCGGGGCTGGTGGGTGGGGGTTGGAGGGTTCGGGCCCGAGGGGCGGGACATGGGTCAGTTGCGGGGGAGGTCGCGGAACGGGAGCGACTTGTCGGGCCGGGGCTCCGAGGGGAGCCCGAGCACCCGCTCGCCCAGCACGTTGCGCTGGATCTGCTCGGTCCCCCCACCGATGCGCACCGACCACTGGTTGAGAAACATCTGCTGAAACATCCCCTCCTCGGGGGCGTCGCCGCTTTGGAGCATCCCGGCCGGGCCTTCGAGCGCCAGCGCGAGGTCGCTGTCGGCCGCGACTCGCTGTGACGCGAGCATCTTCATCACCGAGGCTTCCGACCCGGGCTGCTTTCCCTGCTTCGCCCGTGCGCGGGCCCGCTGGCCGAGCCAGTTCAGCAGCTCGAAGCGCGTGTAGGACCGAGCCAGATCCTGGCGGACGGTGGGATCGCCGGTACGGCCGAGAGCCTCCGCGAGGTGCAGCAGCGCCTTGAAGCCGATGCCCGAGCCGCCACCGCCGATGGCTGCGCGCTCGTTGCCCAACGTCGTCTGCGCGACGCCCCAGCCGCCGTTGACCTCCCCGAGCACGTTCGCCGCGGGGATCCGCACGTCGGTGAGGAACACCTCGTTGAAGTGCGCGTAGCCGGTGATCTGTCGCAGTGGTCGCACCTCGATGCCCGGCGAGCGCATGTCGACGAGGAAGTACGTGATGCCGCGGTGCTTCGGCACGTCCCAGTCGGTCCGGGCCAGCAGCATTCCCCAGTCGCTGAAGTGCGCGCCCGAGGTCCACACCTTCTGCCCGTTCACCACGAACTCGTCGCCGTCGCGTTCGGCGCGCGTCGTGAGCCCGGCGAGGTCCGACCCGGCACCGGGCTCGGAGAAGAGCTGGCACCACACGTGCTCGCCGTCGAGCATCCGTGGCAGGTAGTACGCCTTCTGCTCCTCGACGCCGTGGGCGATGATCGTCGGCCCGACCATCGCGATCGCGACCATGAACGCCCCGGAAGACACGTCGAAGCGTGCCTCCTCCTGGGCGAAGATCCGAGCCTGCCCCACGGTGCCGCCGCGGCCCCCGTACTCGGCCGGCCACGAGATCCCGGCCCAGCCGTTCGCTGCGAGCGTGGCCTGCCAGTCGCGGCACTCCTGCACGTGGGCCGCCTCGGCCTCGGCCGTCATCTCCTTGCCGAGCGGGCTCGAGGAGCTCCCGGGGGGCCTCGGTCGGGCGTGGGCCTCCAGGAAGGTGCGGGCCTCCGCTCGGAACGCCTGGTCAGCGGCTGACTCGTCCGGGATCTGGGTCGTCATAGCTCGGCCGAACCTACCGGGTGGTAGTGCCCTGGACAGCCATCGCGTCGGGGACGACCATCGATGCGAAGCGACCGACATTCGGGAGGGCAGCGATGTTCCGGGATCGGACCGATGCAGGAAGGCAGCTCGCCGAGCGGTTGGCGCCGATGAGCGCGGAGGCCCCGATCGTCGCTGGCCTGCCCCGGGGCGGTGTCCCGGTGGCCGCAGAGGTCGCGAAGGTACTCGGCGCGGGGCTCGACGTGCTCATCGTCCGCAAGCTCGGCGCTCCCAGGCAGCCCGAGCTCGGCATGGGAGCGATCGGAGAGGACGGTATCAGGGTCCTGAACGTCGACATCGTGCGCACTATCGGAGCCACCGACGCCGAGATCGCCGAGGTCGAAACCCGCGAACGAGCGGAGCTCGCCCGCCGGGCTCGCCGCTATCGGGGCAGCCGGGAGTCGATGTCGTTGCGCGACCGCACCGTGATCGTCGTCGACGACGGTTTCGCCACGGGTGGGACCGCGCGTGCCGCATTGCGGGTCGCCCGGGCGCACGGTGCCCGCCGTCTGGTGCTCGCGGTGCCTGTTGCCCCGTCCGACACCCTGCGCGCGCTCGCCGACGAGGCGGACGAGATCGTCGCGCTTCTCGTGCCCGACCGATTGTTCGCGATCGGAGAGTGGTACGCGGACTTCGGCCAGACCTCCGATGAGGAGGTCGTCGACCTGCTCGCGCGCGTCCACGGCTAGCATCCCGACCTAACCGAAAACGGGCCGTCGGCGCCGACGGCCGGTTGCGACCGCGAGGTCGAGGTGCAAGCCGACGGGAGACGCCTTCCCGGCCACCTCACCGTCGCTTCGGACGCGCCGGGCGTGGTGCTGTTCGCTCACGGGTCCGGCAGTAGCCGCCACAGCCCCCCGCAACCGCAGCGTGGCCGAGGCGCTGCACGGGCGCAGCTTGGGGACGTTGCTCTTCGACCTGCTCGAACCGCCCGAGGCCGAGGACCGCGCCAACGTGTTCGACATCGGGTCGCTCGCGCAGCGCCTGCTCGCCGCGACCGCGTGGGTTCGGGCGGTCCCCGAGTGCGAGGCGCTGCCGATCGGGTACTTCGGGGCGAGCACCGGTGCCGCGGCCGCGCTCGTAGCTGCGGTGGCTCCGGGGAGCCCGGTGGCCGCCGTGGTGTCGCGCGGAGGCCGCCCGGATCTCGCCGAAGCCGTGCTCGCCAGTGTCCGTGCCCCCACCCTGCTGATCGTCGGCGGTGTAGACACCCAGGTCCTCGAGCTCAACCAGGACGCGCAACGCCAACTGCAGCGCTCGAACCGGCTCAGCGTCGTCGCCGGGGCGACCCACCTTTTCGAGGAGCCGGGCACGCTGGAGGCGGTCGCGGCGCTGGCCGGCGACTGGTTCCGTGACCACCTCAGGAACGCGTCTCACGCAGCCAGTTGATCGGGCGCGTTCCGAGGCAACACCACCTGGGGCAGGATGGGCCCGATGTGGAGGGCGACGATCAAGGGCGTGCTCGCCCGCAAGGTGCGGCTTCTCCTCACCGGGCTGGCGATCGTGCTGGGCGTGTCGTTCGTAGCCGGGACCTACGTGCTAACCGACACGTTGAAGGGCTCCTTCGGCACGCTCTTCAGGCAGTTCGCCACCGGTTCCGACCTCGTCGTACGCACCCGTGCCCCGTTCGACGGCGAGGGCGGCCGCGAGCGGATGCCCGGCGGGGTGCTCGACGAGGTACGTGCGGTCGCAGGGGTCGACGCGGCAGACGGGTTCCTGCTCGGCAGCGCGCAGTTCGTCGCCAAGGACGGCCGCACTGCGATCCAGACCGGCGGAGCCCCGACGTTCGGCATCTCGTGGGGTGGTGCCGACGAGGTCGGGTCGGCGGGTGTCGTCTCGGGACGCGTCCCGGTGCGAGACGGCGAGGTGGCGATGGATGCCGGAACGGCGGCGCGCAACGGTTTCGTGGTCGGTGACACCGTCAAGGTGCTCCTGACCGGTGAGGCCGAGCAGTTCGAGATCGTCGGAATCCTGAAGCTCGGCAACCGCGGCGACTTCGGTGCCGTGAGCTTCGCGGCCTTCGATCCCGCGACTGCGCAACGTGTGTTCGGGGCCCCCGATCTCTGGGACGCGGTGAACGTGCGTGTCGTCGACGGCACGAGGCCGTCGGAGGTGCGGGGCGCGTTGGAACGTGCGCTCGGGCCGACCTTCGAAGTGATGTCCTCCGAGGCGTTCGCGGCCGAGAATCGCGAGCCGGTCGACGAGTTCCTCGACGTCCTGAACAACGCGCTGCTCGGCTTCGCCGGTGTCGGCCTCCTCGTCGGCGGCTTCATCATCTTCAACACGTTCACGATCCTCGTCTCCCAGCGCACCCGAGAGCTGGGTTTGCTCCGAGCGATGGGAGCGAGCGGATCGCAGGTCGTCGGATCGGTGCTCGCCGAAGCGGCGGTGGTGGGCGTGGTCGCATCGGCGCTCGGGCTCCTCGCGGGAATCGCGCTGGCCCGGTTCCTGTTCTGGCTTCTCCCGGAGCTCGGGTTCCCCGTGCCGAGCGGACCACTCGTGGTGATTGGCCGCACCTACGTCAGCGCGATCGTGGTCGGCATCGGGATCGCGATGCTCGCCGCGGTCGTTCCGGCTGTGCGCGCCTCGCGCGTACCGCCGATCGCCGCCATCGGCGACCTGCGGACCACGCCCGGACCGCGTCTTTCGGTGATGCGGGCGATCCTGGGCCTGTTTGTCGCGTGTGCCGGCCTGACGATCGGCGCGTACGGGATCGGCGGCTCGTTGGAGACGAGCCTGGCGGTCGCGGTCACTTTCGTCGGTGGGTTCGTGGTGTTCGTCGGGCTCGTCGTGCTCGGTCCGCTCGTCGCACGGCCGATTTCGTCGCTGATCGGGCACCCGCTGCCCCGGATCATGGGCGTGACCGGGCAGCTCGCCCGTGGCAACGCGATGCGCAACCCGCGGCGGACCTCGGCGACGGCGGCCGCGCTCGTGGTGGGCCTGGCGCTGGTCGCGCTCGTCGCGATCTTCGCCGACTCGCTCAAGTTGTCGGTGCGCAGCGCGCTACGGGAGGTGCGCGCGGACTTCATCGTGACGGCCGACCAGTTCGCCGGCTTCTCTCCCGAGGTCGCGCGCCGCATCGGTGAGGTCGACGGGGTGCAGAGCGTGGTGTCGTTCCGCTTCGGCGACGCGCGTATCGACGGCAACGCCGAGCTCGTCAACGGAGTCAGCGGCACCGCGATCGAGGACGTGGTCGATCTCCGGTTCCTGGCCGGGGGTACGGCGGGACTCGCCGACCGCGGGATCCTGCTCTCCGAGCGTGAGGCGGACGGCTACGACAAGCGGGTGGGGGAGCGGCTCGTGGTCGATCTGCCCCGCCTTGGCCCGACGGGCCTTGACGTGGTGGGGATCTACCGGACCAGGCGGTTCAGCGGTGCCTTCCCGATCGATTTCGTCATCTCGCAGGAACTGTTCTCGGCCGGCTTCCCTGCCGAGCAGCGGGACACGCTCGTGTACGTGAAGGCCGAGCCCGGTCGGGCGGCCGCGGTCGGGAGCGCGCTGCGGGCAGGCCTCGCCGAACCGTTCCCGAACGTGCGCGTGAAGGATCCCGACGAGTACCTCGCAGATCGCGAGCGCACGATCGACCAGTTCCTCAACGTGTTCTTCGCGCTCCTCCTCCTGTCGGAGGTGATCGCGGTGCTCGGCATCGTGAACACGCTGATGCTGTCGGTCCACGAGCGCACCCGGGAGATCGGGCTGCTGCGCACTGTAGGCACGACCCGGCGCCAGGTTTGGGCGATGGTGTGCGGTGAGTCGGTGATCATCGCGGTGATCGGTTGCGTGCTCGGAACCGGGGTGGGGCTGCTGTGGGGGTGGGGCGTCGTGCAGGCGTTGCGTGGCCAGTTCGTCGACCAGTTCAGCGTGCCGCCGGGTCAGCTCGGGCTGTTCCTCGTCGTGTCGGTGTTGGCCGGGCTCGTTGCCGCGTTGCTGCCCGCGTGGCACGCCAGCCGCCTCGACGTGCTCGAGGCGATCGCCGAGGAATAGCGCCGCGGTGCAGTTTCGAGGCCGGGTGCGCTCGGGACCGGCTGCTACCATCGGCGTCCCTCACGAGGGCGGTTAGCTCAGGGGGAGAGCACTTCCTTGACGCGGAAGGGGTCAGAGGTTCAAATCCTCTACCGCCCACCACGTTTGCGCAGGTCAGGCCCGGTTTTGCCGGGCCGGCGTCGCGTCTAGCCGACGTCCAGGCCGCGGGCAGGCCGCGAGAAATTCGCCGCAGCGTCCGCGCGGGTGGCTTCGAGCAGCCCGTCGAGGCGCTCGTCGGTGCCGGGGAACAGGTGCCCGTAGACGGCGAGCGTGGTCGTGACGCGGGTGTGTCGGTGATCACCTGGATCGAGCACACCTACAACAGTCGCCGCCGGCAGCGTGGGCTCGGCAAACGCACCCCGATCGAGTTCGAACGCTCACTGTCCCTGAAGACCGCCCAACTCAACAGGAGAACCGGAAACCAAGCGAGGGGCAGGTCACACCGTCAACCAAAGTCGCGACAGACCCCCGGGAGCGCAGCGACGACCTGACGGCGCACGAAGCCAATGGCAGGGCGCTGGGCGTCGGAAGTACGAGTCAGGCGGTCATGTGCCCGTCGCAGGTGTCTGGTGCTGAAACCGTTACCCCGTCAGGGCAAGCCGTCTGCTTGAAGACGGCGCCAGTGAGGTTCGAGCCAGTGAGGTTCGAGCCAGTGAGGTTCGCGTAGTCGAGCGTTGCCAGAGCGAGGTTCGCGCCGGTGAGGTCCGCGTTCTTGAGGTCCGCGTTCTTGAGGTCCGCGCCGGAGAGGTGCGTGAAGAAGAGGTTCGCCCCGGTGAGGTTCGCCCCGGTGAGGTTCGCGCCGTCGAGCCACGCGCCGTCGAGCTT
This sequence comes from Actinomycetota bacterium, assembly GCA_016870395.1. Lineage (GTDB taxonomy): Bacteria > Actinomycetota > Acidimicrobiia > IMCC26256 > JAENVU01 > SHUZ01. The sequence goes on from VGBT01000030.1 coordinate 22,170, forward strand.
CGCGTAGGTGAGCACCGCGCCGGCGAGGTCCGCGCCGTCGAGCCGCGCGCCGTCGAGCCGCGCGCCGTCGAGCACAGCGCCGTCGAGCACGGAGTTGTTGAGGTCCGCGTCGGTGAGCCGCGCGCCGTCGAGCTTCGCGTTGGAGAGGTTCGCGCCGTCGAGCTTCGCGTTGGAGAGGTTCGCGCAGGAGAGGTTCGCGCCGGTGAGGTTGGCGCCGGTGAGGTTGGCGCCTTTGAGCCGCGCGCCGTCGAGGTTCGCGCCGGTGAGGTTGGCGCCGGTGAGGTACGCGCCGGTGAGGTACGCGTACCTGAGCACCGCGCGGGTGAGGTCTGCGTCAATGAGCCTTGCGCGGTAAAGCCGAGCGTCGGTGAGGTCCGCGCCGGTGAGGTCCGCGCCGGTGAGGTCCGCGTTGGAGAGGGACGCGTCGGTGAGGTCCGCGCCGGTGAGGTCCGCGCCGGTGAGGTCCGCGCCGGTGAGGTCTGCGCCCGCGTGAATGCCGTCGGGACGTTTGCGCATTCGCATTACTCAAGCCCTTTGCCCGCTAGGTGGCTTGCCGACACCCTAGGCACGAGGGAGACCCTGGCGCACCCGTCGAGCGTGGGGATCAAGACCACCAGAGCTGGTTCACGCCGAGTGACCCCGGAGGGGAGGGCGCCGGCCTGATGGAGCTCAGGAGTGCGTTGGTGGCGGTGCTGGCGGTGGGAGTCGTCGCCCCGGCTCCCAGCCGGGCCGCTTCGCGCGGAGGCGACGCCCGTCGCACGGTCCTGCGCTCTTGGGACGACTTCGGTGCCGTCGGGTCGGCTGACGTGGAGCTCGCTACCGTCGAACTTGGCCAGCCAGCCGGGTTGGTGGGCGATGGTGTCGTGGTGGTCGCAGAGGAGCAGGGTGTTCTCGAGGTCGGTGGGTCCACCTGTATGCCACGGGACGGCGTGGTGCGCGTCGGTCCAGCCGGGGGGCCGGTCACATCCCGGGAACCTCTATCCACCGTCTCGGGCCACCAACGCGCGTCGCAGTGCGCATCGTCGACGTCGCCGCGCCCGGCGAGCTCCTGGTGTCCGCGCCGCTGCTCGCCGAGGCCGGAGCATGCGAGGGCGTCGAGTTCGTCGAACTCGGGCCCGCGGTGATGAAGGGCCTGCCCGACGCCGTCCGCTTGTTCCGGGCGGAGCACGTCGACGCGCGGTTACCAACCGGTCACCGGAACCGGGCCTAACCTCGCGCGAGCTCGCAGGAACGGAGGTGAGGTTGTTCGTCGACGGGTTCATCCAACAGCTCCCCGACCCCGACCCCACCGAGACCGTCGAATGGCTCGACTCCCTCGACGCATTGGTTGAGCGCGGCGGCCGTGCGAGGGCCCGCTACGTGCTCGCGCGGCTGACGGCGCGGGCCAACGAGCAGGGCGTGGGCCTGCCACCGGGTACGTCGACGCCCTACATCAACACGATCCCGCCCGAGCGCGAGCCGTGGTTCCCAGGCGACGAGGCGATCGAGAAGCGGATCCGCGCCTACATCCGCTGGAACGCGGTGGCGATGGTGGACCGTGCCAACCACCTCTACGAAGGCCTCGGCGGACATCTCGCGACCTACGCCTCGGCCGCCTCGCTCTACGAGGTCGGCTTCAACCACTTCTTCCGCGGCAAGGCTGACGGAGGCCACGGCGACCAGGTGTTCTTCCAGGGCCACGCCGCCCCGGGGATCTACGCGCGGGCGTTCCTCGAAGGGCGGCTCACCGCGGCGCAGCTCGACGGGTTTCGCCACGACGTCGGCGGCCAGGGCCTGCCGAGCTATCCCCATCCGCGGCGCTTGCCCGACTTCTGGGAGTTCCCGACGGTCTCGATGGGCCTCGGCCCGCTCAACGCAGTCGCCCAGGCTCGGTTCAACCGGTACCTGCTCCACCACGAGATCGCCGACACGAGTGCGGCGCGGGTCTGGTGCTTCGCGGGCGACGGGGAGATGGACGAGCCCGAGGCCACGGCCGGCCTGTCGATCGCAGCCCGCGAGGGTCTCGACAACCTGATCTTCGTCGTCAACTGCAACTTGCAGCGCCTGGACGGTCCCGTGCGCGGCAACCACAAGGTCGTCCAGGAGCTCGAGATGACCTTCCGCGGCGCGGGTTGGAACGTGATCAAGGTGATCTGGGGTCGGGGTTGGGACGAGCTGCTCGCGCGCGATGTCGACGGCGCGCTGGTCAACAAGATGAACACGACGGTCGACGGCGAGTTCCAGAAGTACGCCACCGAGTCGGGTTCCTACATCCGGGAGCACTTCTTCGGTCCCGACGCCCGCCTGCGCGCGTTGGTCGAGCACCTGAGCGACGAGGATCTGCAGCGGCTGCCCCGTGGCGGCCATGACTACCGCAAGCTCTACGCCGCGTACCGGGCGGCGGTCGAGCACGAGAGCGGGCCCACGGTCATCCTTGCCAAGACGGTGAAGGGCTGGGCTCTCGGGGCCGACATCGAGGCGCGCAACGCCGCGCACCAGATCAAGAAGATGAGCGTCGAGGAGCTGCGGACGTTCCGCGACCGGCTGGCGCTGCCGATCTCCGACGCGGAGCTCGCCGACGGCGTGTTTCCCTACGCGCATCCGGGCGTCGACTCGCCCGAGCACGCCTACCTCGTGGCACGCCAGAAGCTGCTCGACGGCTCGCTCCCCCAGCGCGTCGATCGGTCGCGGCCGCTCTCAATGCCGGGCCCGGAGGCCTTCGCCGAGCTCGAAGCCGGGACGGGGGAGCGGCTCACCGCGTCGACGACGACCGCGTTCGCACGACTGGCCCGCAAGCTGTTCGCCGATCCGCAGATCGGCGCGCGGGTGGTGGGGATCATCCCCGACGAGGCCAGGACGTTCGGGCTCGACGCTCTGTTTCGCGACGTGAAGATCTACTCGCCGATCGGTCAGCGCTACGAGCCGGTCGACGCGAGCCTGCTGCTGTCCTACCGCGAGGCGGTCGACGGTCGGATTCTCGAGGAGGGCATCACCGAGGCCGGGTCGATGGCGTCGTTCACCGCCGCGAGCACGGCCTACGCGACGTGGGGCGCGCCGATGATCCCGTTCTTCGTGTGCTACTCGATGTTCAGCTTCCAGCGGGTGGGCGACCTGATCTGGTCGTTCGGCGACCAGCGGGGGCGCGGTTTCGTGCTCGGTGCCACCGCGGGACGCACCACCCTGATGGGGGAGGGCCTGCAGCATTGCGACGGCCACAGCCAGGTGCTCGCGACCGCGGTGCCGAACTGCCGTGCCTACGACCCGGCGTTCGCGTACGAGCTCGCGGTGATCGTGCGTGACGGCATCCGACGCATGTACGGCCCCGACCCGGAGGACTGCTTCTACTACCTGACGCTCTACAACGAGAACGTGGTGATGCCCGCGATGCCCGACGGGGTGGAAGACGGCATCGTGCGCGGGCTGTACCGCTACCGGGGCGCGCCCCAGGCCAAGGCGCGGCGGGCCCAGGTGCTCGCGAGCGGGATGATGATGAACGCCGCGCTCGAGGCCCAGGAGCAGCTGGCCGAGGATCACGACGTTGCTGTGGACGTGTGGAGCGCGACGTCGTACAAGTTGTTGCGCGAGGACGCGCTGAGCTGCGAACGCTGGAACCGCCTGCACCCGACGGAGCTGCCGCGCACCCCGTACGTGACCGAGCAGCTCGGTGCTGCTCCGGGTCCCGTGGTGGCGGTGACCGACTACCTCAAGCTCGTTCCCGACCAGGTGGCGCGCTTCGTCCCCCAGCCGTTCGTCGCGCTCGGCACCGACGGCTTCGGCCACTCCGACACCCGACCGGCGCTGCGGCGCCACTTCGAGGTGGACGCGGCCCACCTGGTGGTGGGCGTGCTCGACGGCCTGGCGCAGGCCGGCGAGGCCGAGGGCTCGGAGGTGCAGGTCGCGATCGAGCGGCACGGGATCGACCCGGAGGCGATCGACCCCCGGCTGGCCTGATCAGGCCCGGTTGCGCTCCTCGTCGGGGTCCCAGGGCTCCTGGTCGCGGCCGCCCTCCTCGTCGTCCTCGAGGTAGATGATGCCGGCGTTTTCGTCGTCGACGTCGGCGAGGGAGCCGCCGTTGTCGCGAAAGAGGCTGTCGTCGAAGCCCTGCTTCAGCTCGCGAGCCTCTCGGAAACGCCGCGCTCGTCCTTTTCTGGCCACGTGCTCACCTACCCCCACATGCGGGCGCCATGGCCCGGCCGGGCACTCCGGTGCGGACACACAGCGGGTCTATTATCATGCATGCAGCGACCTCGGGTGGAACCAAACCCCCCGAGGCGACGCCTATTCCGACGAGATCGCCGTCGGAGCCCCGAGATACGGGCGATTCCCGAAGCGGTCGAGGTGCACGACCTCCTCGACCGGCCGGCGGGTGTTGGGACCGTAGCCGCCCCGCATCGGCCAGCCCAGGGGGACGACGGCGCAGGGAGTGATCCCGGCGGGCAGGCCGAGCGTGCGTCGGGCGAGGGTCCGGGACCACAGGGGCAGCGTGGTGAGCGTCGCCCCGAGGCCGACGGCGCGCGCGGCGAGCAGGAGGTTCTGGACGGCGGGGAAAATCGACCCGAAGAACGACGCCTTGCCCATCGAGGAGGGCCAGACGCGGCCGTGCAGGCACGCCACCACGATGACCGGAGCGTCCTCGAGGTGGTCGGCCTGCCACTGAACGGCGGCGAGGATGCGGGCCTGCGCGAGGTCGCCGCGGGCCCGGCTTCGCGCGATCCGCCGGTAGAGCGACCAGGCCTGGCGGTTGAGTCGGGCGAGCTGGTGCTTCGCGTCGGGGTCGCGCACCACGAGGAACTCCCAGCCCTGGAGGTTCCCGCCGGTCGGCGCTTTCGTCGCCAGGCGTAGCAGCTCGAGGACGATCTCGTCGTCGACGGGATCGGGCCGCAGGCGCCGCACCGCGCGCTGGGTCTGCATCGCGTCGACGAGCGGCATCCGCAGGCCGTCGGCCACCTCCGCGAAGTCCGGCATCGTCTCCCCTCCGTCCCCCGCTCGTCGCGAGTGCGAACCGCCGAGCGTAGTGCCACGCCATGCCGGCGAGTATCCTGCTCGGTCCCGGGCGATTGGCTCAGATGGTTAGAGCGCTGCCTTCACACGGCAGAGGTCGGGGGTTCGAGTCCCTCATCGCCCACCACGAAACCGCAGGTCAGGAGCCTGCGCGAGCGGCCCGCGTTCTCGCTTGCGCCGCTCCTGCCCCCGTCCTGCCCCCACTTGTCGCGCAACTACCGGCGTCGCGGCTCCATCGTGAGCACCTGGCCGCGCTGTTCGCGCGCCTCGATCGCCGCCGCGCGGATGGCCGAGAGCGCCTCCCGTTCGGTGGTCGCGTCGTTGTCGAGCAGGTGGCCGTAGAGGCTGACGCGGACCCCGGTAACGCGTTGACGGTTGCCCTGGCCTGAGGGCTTGGGGCATGGTCGCTCTCGAACCTCGAGGAGAGGAACGTGAGCGAGAAGCGCAAGTACCGAACCTTCACCCCGGAGCAGAAGACCGAGATCGTCCTCGCCGGACTGCGCGGTGACCGCACGGTGCGGGAGGTGTGCCGCGAGGCCGGGATCGCCGAGACGCTCTACTACCAGTGGCGGGACCGGCTGCTGGAGGGCGGCAAAGCAGCGTTGGCGACGAGCCGGGACCGCGGGACGGATCCGACTGTGGCCGAGCTGCGCGAGGCGAAGAAGCGCATCGCACAGCTGGAGCGTTCCCTCGGTCGCAAGACCTACGAAGCGGAGGTCGCGGGGGAACTCTTGCGGGACTGGACGTGAGCGTCCGCGTGTCCAGAGCCCGCGCGGTGGTCGCCACCGGACGACGCCCCGCAGTGGTGGCGCGTGTGGCGGGCATCTCCCGACAAGCCGTCTACCGGCCCATCACTCGCCGGCCCGCCGCGGCCGGTCCCGGTCGGGTCGGCCCGGATGATGCGGCGATCGTCGAGGTCGCCAAACAGAACGCGACTGACGGGACTCGGATGGTCGCGGCGCTCGCGAGCCGGCAGCTCGGGCGGCCGGTGAACCGCAAGCGGGTGCAACGCGTCATGCGCGCCCACAAGCTCCTTCAGCCGACACGAGGCAGCGGTCGGCGTCGCCGGCCGGGGTTCTTCCGCGTGACGCGCCCGGACGAGCTGTGGCACATCGACATGACCAAGGTCTGGACCGCCCAGCACGGCTGGGTCTACCTGCACGCCATGATCGACTGCTGCACCCGCGAGATCACGGGCTGGAACCTCGAGCTGCGTTGCCGCGACAACGAAGCCATCGACGCGGTCGAGGCCGCGGTCCTCGCGCGCGGGGTCCGGCCGGGTGAGCTCACGCTCGGCAGCGATAACGGGTCGCAGTTCACGAGCCGCGACTTCCGCCGGCACCTGTCGGCGCGTGGGATCACCCACCGGCGCGGTGGCTATCGCGATCCCGAGTCCCAGGCGTTCATCGAGTCCTGGTTCGGGCAGTTCAAGAAGCGCTGCGCCTGGCGCGCCGAATGGGAGACCATGGAACAAGCCCGCACCGAGATCAGCGCGTACATCGACACCTACCACCACCGGCCGCACAGCGGTCTCGCCTACCGGACCCCGACCGACGTCGCCAACACCTGGCGCGACGGAGACCTTCTACAAACCCGAGCGACCTGAACCGACAACGAGAACGGGGTCCACGTCAAGAGGCAATCACGGGACCGCGTTACCCGCTGGCGGATCGAGCGACGCGCGCATCTGCGGAGACGCGAGCGGGGGAGCGAGCTCTGCTCCGAACGCTGAGAACCGCACGCTCAAGACCTGCGCGAACGCGGCATGGATGCTCCGGCGGTGCCCTCGCATGGCGCACCCCGCACCCGAACCACCCCTTCTCGCAAAATGTGCAATGTCGGGCCCCCCGAAACAGCGAGGTGATCCGGTGAGCGCGTGGGTATCGCTCGTCACGTCCGATCACTGCGCGGCGTTCCGGGTTGGTGCCGGCTTCTCGGATGGCCGGCCGAGCGCAGAGGGCCCCCGGGTTCACCCTCGGGCTCCTCTGTCGCGTTCTGCTGGGGCTCCAGCAGCACCGATCGGGACGCTCGAAGTGAGCGCCGCGTCTGATCACGGCGGTTGCTTTGGGGCTGCTGGTTTCCTAGGGTGCCCGCACCGGGCGGCGCCATTCGCCTGAGCCCGGGCGGGCGCGAAGGGATTCGGGATGCGGAGAACCTCGGTCGTCGTGGGAACCCTGGTCATGCTCCTCGCGCTGACAGGCGCGCCCGCCGGAGCAGCCGATTGGTACTTCGAGACCCTCGACGGCGACGGCGG
>VGBT01000031.1 GCA_016870395.1 Actinomycetota bacterium
ACCGCGACGGGGCGGGCCTTCGGCGCCGAGGCCGCCAAGCGCTCCGGCGGCCAGCCGTGCCTGGCCGCGCTCGGTGCCGAGCTCGACCGGCTCGGCTTCGAGCCGGCCGCGGACGGCGAGCCGGTGGAGGGTGCCGCGCGCCTCGACTTCCTCGCCTGCCCGTTCCGCGAGCTCGCGGAGGCCTATCCGGAACTCGTGTGCAGCTTGCACCGGGGGATCTGCGAGGGCCTCACCGACGGCCGGGGAACGATCACCGACTTCTCGGCGTTGTACGACCCCGACCCGTGCCATGTGCGCGTCGCAGTACCCTGATCGACCCGGCCCCGGAGGATCTTCGACACCATGAGCCCGTTCACCGTCACCGATGCGAGAGCGCAGTTCGCGCTCACCGAGAGCGCCGCCGCGAAGGTCGCGTCGCTGCTGGAGGCCGAGGAGACGCCGGGTCTGGCGCTGCGGGTCGCGGTGCGTCCGGGGGGGTGCTCCGGCTTCAGCTACGAGATGTTCTTCGACGGCGACGTGGCCGAGGACGACGTGCGCACCGAGCAGGGCGGGGTCAGCGTCGTGATCGATCCGGCGTCCTTCCAGCACCTCGGTGGCGCCACGCTCGACTACCGCGACGGCCTCGATGGCTCGGGGTTCCACATCTCGAACCCCAACGCGCAGCGCACCTGCGGCTGCGGCCAGTCGTTCTCCTGACGGGTGCCGCCGGGCCCGAGCGGGCTCAGCTGGCGACGCGGTCGAGCAGTGCGGTGACCTCCGACGTTGCGAACGCGCCGTCGAGGCGGCCCTGCGCGACCCCGGCGCCGTCCAGCGCGAACAGCCACGGCTCCGACTGGAGGCTCCACGCCTCCACCGTGGGCACGACCGCGTTCGAGGTCGCGTCCCGATAGATCTCCACGTGTACGAGGTCGACTCGGTCGCGGTACTGGTCGGCGACCGAGAGCAGCTGGTCGAGCACCGGCCCGCAGTACTGCGTCTGGCAGCGTGCCGGCGTGGCGAACATCACCGCGACGGGGCGGCCCGCCCCGAGCACCTGGTCGAGCGAGCGGCTGTGCAGGTCGCACGCGGGGTCACGGGTGCACAGGGGGTCGACACCGAGGGGCGCCGTGACCGTCGGCGAAGCCGCTCTGGGCGCCGCGCTCCCGGGGATCGGGGCGTTGGGGGTGCCAAGGACCTCGACGAAGAGAGGCAGCTCGTCGCGCCCACTGTGGATCGTCCCCTTCCAGACGCCCGCGGTGGGCAGCACGGCGTCGACCGTGTATACGCCGCGCCCTTCGGGGAGCCCGTCGGTGCGGTACGTCGCGGTGAGCGGCGCGCCCGCGCTGCCGCGATCGGGTGCGAGCGTGATGCTGGTGGGCGCCACCACGCTCTGGTTGTCCTCGAGGACCACGAACGCGAGCCGCTGGGGCGCGGGGTCGGCGTAGAGGTCGCTCGACACGCGGAGGCCCTGCGCCGCGCCCTCGGTAGCCGGATCGGCCGTGTCGACCTTGGCGTCGCCGCCGGATCCGCCGCAGGCGGCAAGCAGCAGCGTGCTGCCGCCGGCCGCAAGGAACGCGCGGCGGCTCATGTCGTTCGGGACCATGCCCGTATCCTCGCACCAGGAGGTGCCGATGTCCGATCGGGTCCACTGCACGGTGAACGGCGAGCAGGTCGTGTTCGACGCGGAGCCGGGCGCGTCGCTACTCACCGTGTTGCGCGAGCAGCTCGGGATCACGAGCGTGAAGGACGGCTGCGCGCCCCAGGGGCAGTGCGGGTGTTGCACGGTGCTCGTCGACGGCGAGCCGCGCGTGTCCTGCGTCACGGCGGTCGGTCGCGTCGCGGGACGAGTGGTGACCACGATCGAGGGCCTCGATCCCGCGACGCGCGACGCGCTGGCCGAGGCGTTCGTGGCGACCGGAGGCTCGCAGTGCGGGTTCTGCACTACGGGGATCGTCGTGCGAGCGGCCGCACTGGCGGCTCGGGGGCGTCATGCGCGTGCCGACGTCGACCGCGCGCTCGCCGCTCACCTGTGCCGCTGCACCGGTTGGCAGCCGATCCGCGAGGCCATCGACCTCACCCTCGATCCCCCGAGCAGTTCTCGGAACGATTCGGGCCCCATATCGGCCCGAATCGTTCCGAGAACGGGCGCGGAGCGGCGCGCGGAGCTCGAGGGCGGGGTCCCGCAACGGGTCGGGATCGACGCGGCGCTCGGCAAGGGCGGGTTCGCCGACGACGCCGCGCCGCGTGACGCGCTGGTCGCAGTGCCGTGCCCGCCCGGGAGCACGGCCGACACGGTGGACGCCGCGGGGCTGCGATGGGTCCTGGGCGCGTCGCTCACCGAGGCGCGCGAGCGGGCGGGCAAGGTGCAGGGAAGGCGAACGACGGTCGCCGACGTGGCGCCGATCCTGTTGCCCGACCGCCCGGCCGGTGGAGTCCGGCTCGCCACCGGCTGGGTGGAGCCGGCCTACCTAGAGCCCGATGCATCGTGGTGCGCCCCCGGAGGTCGGCCCGCGAGCCCGCTCGCCAACGGCGGCGCGTTCGGGGGAAAGCTTGACAGCGCCGCACCGCGCGCGGCCCGCGAGCTCGCCGACGCGCTCGGGCGCTCGGTCCGGGTCGTGTACTCGCGAGAGGACGTCGTCCGCCTCGGCCCGAAGCGGCCGCCGATGGCGGCGAGCGCGGTGCTGCACGGGAACGCCGTCGAGGTCCGAGGACGCGCCGCCGGTCCGATGCCAGTTCCTGCGCTTGCCTACGCCCTCGCGCTCGATGCGCGCTGGCAGCACATCGCGCTGTCCGGGTCGCTCACCTCGGCCGCGCTGCGCGCAGTCGGATTGGCCGAACACGCGTTGCTCGTCGAGGGTGCGCTGCAGGCAGCCGGCGCCGACCGGCTCGCACTCGTCGACGCGGCGACAGCCGCGGTGCTGCTCGACACCGCGGTGCTCCACGGCGACGGCGCGCGTGCCGGAGCACGCGTCGAGATCGAACCCGACACGTGCGCGATTCGGGAGATCTCGGTGCGCGTCGCGGCCGGTGATCCGCTCGACGACGTGGTCCTGCGCTCGTACGTGATCGGTGCCGCGCACATGGCCCTCGGCTGGGTGTGCACCGAGGGACTCACGGTCGACCCGAACACCGGCGACGTGCACGACCTGACCATCCGCAGCTTCGGCATCGTCCGGCCCAAGGCCATGCCGACCGTGGCCGTCGAGATCGTCGACGAACCCGGTCCGCCTCGACCACGCGTGTCCGACGCGGCGTTCGCGGCAGTGGCCGCAGCCACGTGGAACGCGCTGGCCCGAGCCGAAGGCGCGCATCCGGAGGTGCTCCCCGCCCGCGAGACGCGCACGGCCCGTATGCTCCGGCGCTGACCACAGGAGGCAGCCGATGCAGCACGTTCATCCGGTCCTGACCCCGAGCGCACCTCCGGTCGCAGGGCCGTACTCGCCGGCCGTCCGCGCCGGAGACTGGATCGTGCTCGCCGGGCAGGTCGCGCTCGACCCGACCACGGGGCGCTTCGTGGAGGGCGATGCGTCCGTGCAATGTCGCCGGGTGCTCGACAACATCGCGGCGGTACTGGCCGACTGCGGGGCAAGCCTGACTGCCGTCGCCAAGACCACCGTGTTCGTCACCGACCTGGGCGACTTCCTCGCGATGAACGAGGTGTACGCGGAGGTGTTCGGCGATCACAAGCCCGCACGCTCGACGGTGCAGGTCGCGGCGCTTCCCGGCGGCGCCGCGGTCGAGATCGAGGCCTGGGCGTACCTGCCCGGCTAACGTCGGCCGCCATGCACGGAGTCGTGATCATGGCAATCGTGATGCTGCTCGTCGCCCCTGTCGGGGTGATGCTCGCCGGTGCCGTCTGGAGCGCCCTGATCGGCTGGCTCGTCGAAGACGACGCGGAGACCCTCCACGAGGGCGCGCCCACCTGATCGCCGGGTGGCCCGGTCAGCGGCCGGTGACCGGGCGGATCTGGCCGAAGCGGTAGCCGACCGAGCGCACCGTCTGGATCAAGGTCGCGTGTTCCTCACCGAGCTTCGCCCGCAAACGTCGCACGTGCACGTCGACCGTACGGGCGCCGCCGTAGTACTCGTAACCCCACACCCGCGAGAGCAGCTGCTCGCGTGTGAACACCTTGCCCGGGTAAAGCGCGAAGAACTTCAGCAGCTCGTACTCCATGTACGTGAGGTCGAGTGGCTGGTTGCCGAACGCGGCCTGGTACGTCTCCAGGTTGAGCACCAGAGCGCCGTACTCGATGACCTCCGGACCGGTGCCGCGGCCGGTGCGGAAGAAGAGGTGGCGAAGGCGGGCCTCGAGCTCCTGGGGGTGGAACGGTGACAGGCAGAAGTCGTCGAAGAGGTCTTCGCGCAGCTCGAGCTCGGCGAGCTGCGCGCCGCTCACGAGGAGCAGGACGCGCTCGACGGGCGCGTCGCGCTTGCGCAGCGCACGACAGATGCCGAACGCGGCCTCGGGGTCCGCGCTGGCCACGACCACGGCTCCCGACCAGCCGTCGACCGGTTCATGCTGGAGCGCGATCGAGGCGTTGCCGACCGCCTTCCACGCGTAGCCCGCGAGGTCGAGCGTCTGCGCGAGCAGCGGCGGGGGCGGGTCGGGAAAGACCGCGAGCGGCTCGACGAGCGCGGCTTCGCTCACACCGACCTCACAACGAACCCAGGTAACGGTCGACCTCCCAGGGAGTGACCTGCTCCTTGTAGGCGTCCCACTCGGCGCGCTTGTTGCGGATGAAGTAGTCGAAGACGTGCTCCCCGAGTGCCTCGGCGGTGAGCTCGGAGCGCTCCATCACGTCGACGGCCTCCGCGAGAGACTGGGGCAGCGCCGCGATTCCCTCCACGGTCCGCTCCTCGGCGGTCATCTCGAAGATGTTGTTCGTCGCCTCGGGCGCGAGGTCGTAGCCCTCCTCGATCCCGGCCAGGCCGGCTGCAAGCATCACGGAGAACGCGAGATAGGGGTTGCAGGCGGGGTCCGGAGAGCGGAACTCCACCCGCGTGCTCGACTCCTTGCCACGCTTTGGGATCGGCACTCGAACGAGGGCCGACTCGTTGTTGCGTGCCCAACAGATGTACGTGGGCGCCTCGTAGCCCTCGATCAGCCGCTTGTACGAGTTGACGGTCTGGTTCGTGACCGCGGTGATCTCGCGTGCGTGGCGGAGCAGCCCTGCGACGAACGCCTTGCCGACCTTCGAGAGCCCGTGCACGTCGCCCGGGTCGTGAAAGGCATTGATGTCGCCCTCGAACAGCGACAGGTGCGTGTGCATCCCCGAGCCGAATGCACCGGCGATCGGCTTGGGCATGAACGTCGCATGCACGCCGAGCTCGCTTGCGACCTGCTTCACGACCGTGCGGAACGTCTGCACGTTGTCGGCCATCGTGAGCGCGTCGGTGTACCGCAGGTCGATTTCGTGCTGGCTCGGCCCGTTCTCGTGGAACGAGTACTCGACCGGGATGCCCATCGCCTCCAGCGTGAGGATCGTGCGCTTGCGCAGCTCGTTGGCGTCGTCGGTGTGGGTCAGGTCGAAGAAACCCGCGTGGTCGAGCGGCTCGGGCTCGGTGGCGGAGGTGAAGTAGAAGTACTCGATCTCGGGTCCGGCGAAGAAGGTGAAGCCCTTCTCGCGGGCGCGGTCGAGGTTGCGCTTCAGCACGTAGCGGGGATCACCGCTGAACGGCTCGCCCGACAGGTGCCGGATGTCGCAGAACATCCGTGCGGCCGGGGCATCGTCGCCGCGCCACGGGACAATCTCGAAGGTGTTGGGGTCCGGCACCGCGAGCATGTCGGACTCCTGCACGCGGCTGTAGCCCTCGATGGCGGAGCCGTCGAAGGTCATGCCCTCCTCGAGGGCGCCCTCCAGCTCGGCCGGGGTGATCGCGAAGCCCTTGAGCCGCCCGAGCACGTCGGTGAACCAGAGCCGCACAAAGCGCAGGCCGCGCTCCTCGACCGTGTGGAGCACGTAGTCGACGGGGCTCTGGGCGCTCATGCGGAGCGCCGGACCACGGCAGCCATGTGCCCATTCTAGGAAGGCGCGCCTAGGATCCCATCGGCCCGCTCGGGCCGGTAACACGGCGTTCACATTGTTGCAAACAGTCGGCAATCGCCCCTGAGGAGGCTCTTGGGGGTCACGGCCCGGAGTGGGCCGCCGAACGGACGACTCCCCATTGGGGTTCGAGGATCAGGAGCACACGTGGCATACAAGGCGGAGTACATCTGGATCGACGGCACCGAGCCGACGGCGCGCCTGCGGTCGAAGACCAAGATCCTCGCCGACGGCGCGGAGCTGCCCATCTGGGGCTTCGACGGCTCCAGCACCAACCAGGCGCCGGGCGACAACTCCGACTGCGTGCTGAGGCCGGCCTTCTCGTGTCCCGACCCGATCCGCGGCGGCGACGACGTGCTCGTCATGTGCGAGGTGCTGCTCACCGACATGAGCCCGCACCCAACCAACACCCGGGCGCTGCTCTCGTCGGTGGCGGAGCGGTACGCGGGTCAGGAGCCCCTGTTCGGCATCGAGCAGGAGTACACGTTCTTCAAGGACGGTCGGCCGCACGGCTTTCCGCCGGGTGGGTTCCCGGCACCGCAGGGCTTCTACTACTGCGGCGTCGGTGCCGACGAGGTCTACGGGCGTGAGGTCGTCGAGGCGCACCTCGACGCGTGCCTCGAGGCGGGGCTCTCGCTCTCGGGCATCAACGCCGAGGTGATGCCCGGCCAGTGGGAGTTCCAGGTCGGGCCGTTGAGCCCGCTCGAGGTGTCCGACCAGCTCTGGATCGCGCGCTGGCTGCTCTACCGGATCGCCGAGGAGTTCGACATCGCGGTCACGCTCGACCCGAAGCCGGTGAAGGGCGACTGGAACGGCGCCGGTGCGCACACGAACTTCTCGACCAACGCGATGCGCGAGTCCTACGAAGCGGTCATCACTGCGTGCGAGGCGCTCGGGAAGAAGGCGTCGGAGCACGTCGAGAACTACGGCTCCGACATCGAGCACCGCCTCACCGGCATGCACGAGACCGCGCCATGGCACGAATTCAGCTACGGCGTGTCGAACCGCGGCGCGTCGGTGCGGATCCCGTGGCAGGTCGAGGTTGAGCAGAAGGGCTACATCGAGGACCGGCGCCCCAACGCCAACATGGACCCCTACGTGGTGACGCGACTCATCACCGACACGGTGTGCACCGCGCTGGCCTAGCGTCGGTGGACATCGGTCCGATCTTGTGAGAGCGTCGCCCACGCCGCATCGGCGGTGGTGCCGCTCGTTCCAGGTCCCTGGGCAATGCGCGAGAAGGAGACAACCGTGGCAACTCCCGGCGACGTGCTGAAACTGATCGCGGACGAGGGCGTCGAGGTCGTCGACGTCCGCTTCTGCGACCTTCCCGGCTTGATGCAGCACTTCTCGATCCCGGCCCACGAGCTCGTCGCCGACGTGTTCGACGACGGCCTCGGGTTCGACGGCAGCTCGATCCGGGGCTTCCAGGAGATCCAGGAGTCCGACATGCTCCTGCTCCCGGATCCCGAAACAGCGGTCCTCGACCCGTTCCGCGAGCACAAGACGCTCAACATCAACTGCTTCGTGCGCGACCCACTTACCGGCGAGAGCTACACGCGCGACCCGCGCTTCATCGTGAAGAAGGCCGAAGACTACCTGCGCAGCACTGGGCTGGCCGACACCGCGTACTTCGGACCGGAGGCCGAGTTCTACATCTTCGACTCGGTGCGCTTCGACCAGAACCAGCACTCAGGCTACTACTTCGTCGACTCGGTCGAAGGTGTGTGGAACTCGGGGCGCGAGCGCGAGCTCGACGGCTCGCCGAACCTCGGGTACAAGCCCAGGTACAAGGAGGGCTACTTCCCGGTCCCGCCGATGGACCAGTTCCAGGACCTGCGCTCCGAGATGGTGCTGGTGCTCGAGGCCGTGGGCATCCCGATCGAGGTGCAGCACCACGAGGTCGGCACCGCGGGCCAGGCCGAGATCGACATGCGCTTCGACACCATGGCGACCATGGCCGACAAGCTGATGCTCTACAAGTACGTGGTGAAGAACGTCGCGCGGGCCCGTGGGTACTCGGTCACGTTCATGCCCAAGCCGATCTTCATGGACAACGGTTCGGGTATGCACGTGCACCAGTCTCTGTGGAAAGGCGGCGAGCCGCTGTTCTTCGACGAGAAGGGCTACGCGGGACTGTCCGACATGGCGCGCTGGTACATCGGCGGCCTCCTCGCGCACGCGCCGGCGATCCTCGCGTTCACGAACCCGACGACGAACTCGTACAAGCGGCTCGTCCCCGGTTACGAGGCGCCGGTGAACCTGGTGTACTCGCAGCGGAACCGTTCCGCGTCGGTGCGCATCCCGCTGTACTCGAAGAGCCCGAAGGCGAAGCGGCTCGAGTTCCGCTGCCCCGACCCGAGCTGTAACCCGTACCTCGCGTTCTCGGCGATGCTCATGGCCGGCATCGACGGCATCCAGAACCGCATCGAGCCGCCCGACCCGGTCGACCGCGACCTCTACGACCTCCAGCCCGAGGAGCTGGCGCGGGTGCCCCAGGTGCCGGGCTCGCTGAACGAGGCGCTCGCCGCGCTCGAGGCCGACACCGAGTTCCTGCTCGCGGGTGGCGTGTTTACCTCCGATGTGATCGACACCTGGGTCGCCTACAAGCGGGAGCACGAGATAGACCCGGTGCAGCTCCGCCCGCACCCGTGGGAGTTCCACCTCTACTACGACATCTAGGTCGGGGGGTTCGGTCGGTCCGCAGGTCAGGGGTCGTTTCTGGGCTCTGACCTGCGGAAACACCCGTCCAGTGCGTACTGGCCTGTCGTGCCGACTCCGCCCGTGTCCTCGGGATTTCGCGGACTCCTTGCGGACTCAGGCTCGTGTAGTCGCCACTGCGGGAGATGGTTGTGAGCCGGTCTCCCGGAACTTGATGCCCAACGCGGCAACAGCGAGGTTCACGGGCAGGTGGCGGGGTGGGTGGCGGGGAGGCCGCCGTCGGGGAGGCCGCCGGGGGTGGGCGGTGCGGGCCAGGCCCAGGTGCCGGTGAGGGTGACGGGCAGCGGCGGGGTGGTCGGCTTGATGATGGCGGCGGCGCGTGAAGCGGACCGGGTTCAGTGGAGGCTGGGTTCTCCCAAGAACGGGTGCTCTTGGGTGTAGTACGCGGCTTCGTGTTCGATCGGGGTGACGTAGCCGAGTTCGCCGTGGATGCGGACCTCGTTGAACCACCACACCCAGTTCAGGGTGGCGAGTTCGAGGTCGTCGACGCCCCGCCAGGGTCCTTCGTGACGGACGCATTCGGTCTTGTAGAGACCGATCACGCTCTCAGCCATCGCATTGTCGAACGAGTCACCGACGGTGCCGATCGACGCGACCGCGCCCGCGTCGGCGAGCCGATGCGCGTAACGAATCGATGTGTATTGCGTCCCGGCATCCGAGTGATGGACCAGCCCGTCGACGAGCTGGGCGGCTTGTTCACGGGTCCAGAGGGCCATCTCGAGCGCGTCGAGGGGCAACTCGGTCGGCGTCGTCGCCTTCGTCCGCCACCCGACGATCCGCCGCGAGAACACGTCAGTGACGAACGCGGAGAACACCATCCCCGACCAGGTCGGCACGTAGGTGAAGTCCACCACCCACAGTTCGTTCGGACGCGACGCGGTGAAGTTTCGTCGGACGAGATCCGGCGGCCGGACCGCGTCCCGATCCGGGCGGGTCGTGACGAACCGGCGGTGTGCATCCCGACGTACACCCCGGAGACCATGAGTCCGCATCAGGCGGGCGACCTGACACCGGGGCACATGACCGAGCTCGGGATACTCACCCCGGGCCTGTTCCCGGGCGAGTTCGTGCCACACCTCGCGGACCCCGTAGAGCCGCCGGCCGATCCTCGGACTCGCATACACCCGTCGCACATGTTCGAGCACGATCGCGTCGCGCTCGGCCCGCGCTGAGAGCGGTCGGGTCTTCGACGCGTAATAGGTGGACGGGGCGATCCCACAGTCATGCTCGGTGAGCACCCTGCAGATCGGCTCGACCCCGAACCGGTCCTTGTGTTGATCGATGAAGTCGATCACCACGGCAGTCGCGGGTCGAGCTCCCGCGCAAAGAAACTCGACGCCGCCAGCAAAATCTCATTGGCCCGCTTGAGTTCCTTGACCTCTTGGCGGAGCGCCTTGATCTCCGCCGCGCCGGTCGTCGTAGTGCCCGGCCGGCGGCCACTGTCGATCTCGGCTTGTTTCGCCCAGCCGCGCAGCGTGTCCTTGTTGACCCCGACCCGTTCGCCGATCCGGACCACCGCCCGGTTCAACGACAGTGACGGGTCCTCAGCACGCGCCTCGACCACCAGCCGGACCGCACGCTCACGCAACTCGTTCGGATACTTCCTCGATGCAGGCATCCGTCCACCCTCTCGTGGAATCAGAGCCTCCATCAACCCCGGTCCGCTTCAAACTGCAGGAGGTGCCGTAAGCCTGCTCGCCACGCTGCTCGCCCAGCGCGATCGCGACGACGGGTTCAGCCGTGCCCGCGCGATCCTGGTTGAGCGCTATGCCCGCGGCGAGATCAGCACCGAGGAGTACCAGGAACGCATCGCCGGGCTCAGACAGCGCGGCCGGCCGCGGTTAGCGTCGTTTCCTCGACGAGGAGGGTGCGCCGTGAGTGACGTGTACGAGGAGCTGTTCTCGGTCCGCGGGAAGACCGTGGTGGTCACCGGCGGTACCCGCGGCATCGGCTACATGATCGCCGAGGGCTACGTGCGTGCCGGTGCCACGGTCTACGTCTCGTCGCGCAAGGCCGAGGCCGTGGCCGTGGCCGAGGCGAGCCTGTCGAAGCTCGGCACCTGCGCCGGGATCCCGGCCGACCTCTCCACCGAGGCCGAGTGTCGCCGTCTGGCCGGCGAGGTCGCCAGACGTGCGCCGCAGCTCGACGTGCTCGTGAACAACGCCGGTGCCACCTGGGGAGCACCCATCGACGAGTACGACGAGGCCGCCTGGCGCCGTGTGCTCGACCTCAACGTGAAGGGCCTCTTCCACCTCACCAAGTTTCTCCGACCCCAGCTGGAGGCGGCCTCGATGCCCGATGACCCGGCGCGCGTGATCAACATCGGGTCGATCGACGGCATCCAGGTGCCGCTGCTCGAGACCTATGCCTACAGCGCGAGCAAGGCTGCGGTGCACCAGCTCACGCGCCACCTCGCCAAGCGGCTCGCGCCGAAGGTGACCGTGAACGCGATCGCGCCGGGACCGTTCGAGTCGAAGATGATGGCGGCGACGCTCGCCGCGGCGGGAGACGCGATCGCCGAGAGCGCACCTATGAAGCGGATTGGCAAGCCGTCCGACATGGCCGGCATCGCGCTGTACCTGGCGTCGCCCGCCGCGAGCTACGTGACCGGCGCGATCATCCCCGTCGACGGTGGGATCGCGACCGTCGGCTGACCCGTCAGGACGGACCCGCGGGGAGCTCGTCGATTCGGGTCCACACGGCCTGGTATACGAGGAGCGCGGCGAGGCTCCCGAGGGTGAGGCACAGGACGTTGACGACGAGCTGGATCACGCCTCCGCGCGCCTCGTGCCACGCGCCCTCCGCCGCGCTCACGCCGATCGCCGCGGCGGCGGGAATCGTCGTGGCCGACACTACGACGCCCGTCAGCGCGCCGGAGCGGCCCAGACCCATCGCCATCACGCCCACGAGGCCCGCGGCGAACGCCACGATCGCCGAGTACGCATTGGGCTGGGTCACGAACCCGGTGAAGAAGCGGGTCTGGGGTTCGACGATCCCGGTGTCGAGGAGCTCGAAGACGAACGTGAGGATCGTCGCGGTGACGACTGCGAGGGCCAGGCCCGAGACCACCACGCCGAGTGCCGACCGGACCTGGCCGGGCCGGCGACGATAGATCCCGACCGCGAGCGCGGCGAGAGGACCGTATTCGGGCCCCACCACCATCGCGCCGACGATGAGCACGGACGAGTCGATCACGATACCGACGGTTGCGATCAGCGCCGCGACGGCCATGAAGCAGTAGAAGGCGAGCGACGGAACCCCTTCTCGATGCAGCCGTTCGTCGAGGACATCCCAGACGAGGATGTCCTCGCTGCGCCCGGGCGCAGCGCTCAGCGCGCGCTTGGCGGCATCCGAGCGTGCCGCGTCGATCTCGATCACCGACAGCTCGCCGTGCTCCTCGATGTCGAGCTGGTGGAGCCGAGCGAGGAGCGCGTTGACGGCCGTCCGGGTGACGTCGGCGACGATCACGTCGTCCCCCTCCGGTTTGACGGCTGCACCACGATGCACCACGACGCTGATCGCGCCGCCCTCGGCCACGAGTTCGCGCAGAATCAGATCGGTCCGGTTCCGCGGGGTGATCAATCGCAGCTGGAGCATGACGCCGAGCGTAGGGGCGGGCGTTGCGCGAAGCGCGTCAAGTGCGCAAGTCGGTGACGAGCCAGGCCCGGACCGCGAGCACGATCCCTTCGCCTGTCTCGTAGGGCTCGAGCCCGGATCGAACGGCGTCGAGCGCGCGGGCGACGACCTCTGGGGCCTCGGCGAACGGGTGGGTCTGCGCTTCGGCCGTCACCAAGGTGGCGTTGGCGATGCCGGCCCCGTCCGCACGGCTCCGCGCGAGGTCGAGCATCGGTCCGGACAGGTCGACGCACAGGGCGGTGCCCTCCGGCACCGCCCTGTGCGTCGATGTTCGCCAGACCAGCACGGGTGGCTGGGTCGCCGCGGGGAGCGAAGAAACCTGCGTCGGGTCTGCTGCATCGTTGGTTGACACCTTGACCTGTTCTATGGGTTGGTTTCCAAGTTCGGTGGTGAGTGCTCAGGCGGGGATGGGATCGTTTCGGAGTTCGTATTCAGTTGGGGTCTGGTAGCCGAGGGCGGAGTGTCGTCGTTGGCGATTGTGGAAGATCTCGATGTCATCGAGGATCGCGTTGGGGAGCTCGACGCGGGTCTTCCAGCGTCGTCGGTTGAGCAGCTCGATCTGCATCGAGGACCAGAAGCTTTCCATCATGGCGTTGTCGAGTCCGTCGCCGACACTGCCGAAGGACGGCATCAGCCCGGCGGATCGAATCTTGTCGCTGAAGGCCCATGAGGTGAACTGGACCCCGTGATCGGCGTGGACGATCCCGCCGGGCTCAGGACGTCTGTTCCTGATTGCCATGTCGAGCGCATTGACGACGAGGGCACTGTCTTGGCGCGAGTCGATGGACCAGCCAACGATCCGGCGACTGAACGCGTCCATGACGGCGGCGCAGTAGAGCTTGCCTTCTCGCGTGGGATGTTCGGTGATGTCGGTCACCCAGAGCTCGTTCGGGCGGAGGCGATGGAACTTCCGGTTGACGAGATCGTCGGCGGTGACGACGCCACGGAGCCGCTTCACTCGAGCCGGTCCTGGCAGGCCGTAGATCCCGGCCTGGGTCATCAGGACCGACACGAGCCGCGAGCTGACCTGGACGCCCATGGCCATCGTCAGCTCGGCGTGGATTCGGCGATAGCCGTATGTCCCGCGAGATGCAACGTGGACCTCGCGGATCAACCCGGTGAGCCACTGGCGGCGCAGCTGGGTCGCGGAGGTCGCTCGACGCTTGTAGCGGTAGTAGCCCTGGCGCGACACGCCAAGGACACGGCAGCAACGATCGACGGGGATCCCGGTGTCAGCGAGTCGGTCGATCACCGGGTGGATCCTTTTGGGCGAGGCCGCTCAGGACCGAGGGACTTGCCGGCTTGGCGCACGATCGCCAGTTCGGTCTCCAGTTCCCGGATCCGTTTGCGCGCAGCGCGCAGTTCGACCGACTCGATGGTCGTCTTCCCCGCGATTTCGCCGCGATCGATTCGGTCCTGCTTGAGCCAGTCGTGCAAGCACCCGGCGCTGATGCCGAGCTCATAGGCGGTCTGCTTCACCTGCTTGCCCGAACCCACGAGCGCGATCGCGCGGGCTCGGAACTCGGGAGGGTAGGGACGAGGCACGGCCGAAGCCGTTCAGCAAGGCCCTCGACTCACCACCACATCTGGAGACCAATCTGGGGGCAGGTCACGCCGTCAACCGAACGTGCAGCAGACCCTTGGCACAAAAACTCGGTGACGCGGCCGCGGTCCCGGCCGGAGCCGGGATGGTACCGGGGGCGGGCTAGGAGGCGTCCACCGTGACCGAGAGGAGCTGGGCCACGTCGGACGGCTCGGTGATGCTCACCA
This sequence comes from Actinomycetota bacterium, assembly GCA_016870395.1. Classification (GTDB taxonomy): domain Bacteria; phylum Actinomycetota; class Acidimicrobiia; order IMCC26256; family JAENVU01; genus SHUZ01. The sequence continues at coordinate 14,150 of VGBT01000031.1, forward strand.
GCCCGATCGTGAGGGGCGACGTCCCCTTGCCCTCGACGTCGAAGAGGAAGGCGTAGGCCTGCTTCCCGCCCGGCATCTCGGCATCGGCCACCGGATCCTCGCCGGACCCGGGTACCTGGACGAGGACCTGGTCGTTCAGTTCGAGGACGCGCCAGGTGTAGGGGATGCCCGCCGAGGACTCCACCGTCGCCTCGATGGTGTCGCCCTCCGCGACCTGGACGGTCATGCCGTCGTCGGCCGCCGTGATCTTCAACGTCCGATCCGAGCCGGTCGTCGTGGTGGTCGAGCCACCGGAGTCGTCCATGGACTGGTCGTCGCTGCTGCACGCAACGAGCGCGAGCGCGAGCGCGAGCATCGCAAAGGTGAGGGTCTTGAGCCTCATGTCGCACCCTTCGACCGGCAAGCGGTACCGAGGTTGATCAGGACTGGGGTTCCTTGCCGTAGAATACGGAATTCACCACCTTCCGGCAACGACGGGTGATGCGACGATAGTCGTCGCGTAGCCCCGCCTGAGGGCGGTGGACGTAGCCGAGCAGGCGAGCCACGCGTTCGGCTTCCCACGGGTCGCTCGGCAGCGACTCCCGCTCGCTGCCTGTCACGAGGAATCGTGCGTTGCGCGCGGCCGAGCAGAACCCGTAGGCGTCCCGTAGCGCCGCCGCGTCCGCGTCCTCGAGGAGGTCCAGCGCGACCAACGCGTCGAGTGCGGTCATGGTGACCGGCGTTCGGAGTGCCTCGTGGTGCGCGCCGTGCGTCAGCTGCAGGAGCTGGACCGTGAACTCCACATCGGACAGCGACCCGCGGCCGAGCTTGAGGTGGAAGTCCGGGTCGTCGCCCGGTCGGATGCGTCCCTGTTCGATGCGCAGCTTCATTCGGCGCACGTCTCGTACCGCCTCGTCGTCGAAGGACGCGCGGTAGACGAACTGGCGCGCCGCCGCGCACAGGCGCGCACCCAGGTCGTAATCACCGGCGACCGGCCGCGCCTTGATCATCGCCTGGAGCTCCCACGTGAGGCCCCAACGCTGCCAGTACTCGACGTACGCGTCGAGCGACCTGGTGAGCACCCCCTGCCGACCCTCGGGTCGCAGGTCGGGGTCGATCGCGAAGGTGCGCCCCTCGGCAGTGGGCTCGCCGATCTCGCGCAGCAGGCGAGAGGCCACCCGCTCGGCCTCGGCGAAGGCGGGTGCCCCGTTGCCCTCGTGCACGAAGACGACGTCGAGGTCCGACGCGTACGAGAGGTCGGCTCCCCCGAACCGGCCCATGCCGATGACCGCGAACCGAACCTGCGGGTCGAGACCGTCGAGTGCGGCCTCCAGGCACGCCTCGCCGAGCGTCGCGAGCTCGCGGCCGGTCACCCCCAGGTCCGCCGCCCCGAGCACGTCACGTGCGCCGATGCGAAGGAGCTCCCGACGCTTGAACCTGCGGAGCCCGCTTCGACGCGCGTCCTCGTCGGCAGCGCGCCACTCGACGGTGGCGAGCGCCTCCTCCACGAACCGGGTCCGGTCCTTGTCCTCGGCCAGCCGGGTGTCGTCTCCGAGCGTCGTCACGTACTCGGGCTGGCGTCGGAGCGCGTCGCCGAGCATGCGGCTGGAGCCGAGCAGCGTGCAGGCTCGCTCGGCCGAGAGCGGCGACTCGCGCAGGGTGACCGCGAGCGTGGCCGAGCGCGCCGGGCCCTCGGCGAGTCTGCGGAGCTGGAGGAGGGCGAGGTCGGGGTCGGGCGACGCGGAGCACCACTCGAGCAGCACGGGGAGCAGCTGCTCCATCAACCGCGACGTGCGGGTCAAGCCCTGGGTCAGCTCGGTGAACGCGCCGCGAGCGGCGCGCAGGTTGGTGAAGCCGAAGGCTCGCATCCGCTCTTGGGCCGCTTCGGGAGACAGCGGTCCGGCGCCGCCCGCGATGGCGTCGAGCAGCGGTTCGAAGAACAGCTTCTCGTGGACGCGCCGCACGTGCGCCTGGTGCGCGCGGTGCTGCGTGGCGAGCTGTGCCCCCGCGGACTCCCCTCCGCGGTCGCGGAACCCGAGGACGCGGGCCAGACGCGTATGGGCCGCGGTGTCCCCGGGTAACGTGTGGGTCTGGCGCTCGTCCCAGAGCTGGAGCCGATGCTCGGCGGTGCGCAGGAACCGATACGCGGTGTCGAACTGCACGGCGTCGCGTGCGGCGACGTAGCCGGCAGCCGCGAGCTGCCCGAGCGCCTGGAGGGTGTTCGGTGATCGGACCCCGGCGTCGTGACGACCGTGCACGAGCTGGAGCAGCTGCACCGCGAACTCGATGTCGCGGATTCCTCCTCGGCCGCGCTTGAGCTCGCGCTCGGTCAGGCCGAGCCGATGGGTCTCGGCCTCGGCGCGGGCCTTGCCGGCGCGGATCTCGCGCACAACGTCGGGACCGAGGACCTCCGGCCAGACGAAGGGCGACGCGGCATCGAGAAACTGCGTTCCGAGCGCGGCGTCGCCGGCCACGGGCCGGGCCTTGAGGAGGGCTTGGTACTCCCAGGTCCGCGCCCATCGCTCCCACCACACGCGATACGCGTCGAGGTTGCGGGAGAGCGCGCCGGCCTTGCCTTCGGGACGGAGGTCGGCATCGGTCCGGAACACGATCCCGGCCTCGGTCGGCTCGGCCATGACCGACAGGACGCGCCGAGCGGCCTGCTCGGCCTGCTCGGCGGCGTCGGGTCCCTCGCCTTCGTGCACGAACAGCACGTCGACGTCGCTCGCGTAGTTCAGCTCGACACCGCCGAGCTTGCCCATCCCGATCACCGCGAGGGGAAGCTCGGGCTCGGCGATCCTGAGCGCGCCGCCGAGGCAGGCCTGGGCGAGTGCCGCGAGTTCGCGGCCGACGGCCGGCAGGTCGGCGAACCCGAGCAGGTCGCGCGCTGCGATCCGTACGTACTGGTACCGCTTCCAACGGCGCAGTGCGTCGGCGTCGCCGACCCCCGTCACCGCCGTGTCGTAGTCGTGGATCCCGCGCTCGGCGTCGAGGCCGCCACGTAACGATCCGAGCAGCGCCGGATCCTGGATGATCGACGTCGTCAGCGACCGTGACGCGCATGCGAGGGCCACGACCGCGGCGCGGACGGTGGCATCGCCCCGCAGCTCGTCGGCGACCGTGGGATGTTCGTCGAGCAGCCGTTCGAGCACCGAGCGGGCCAGACCTGGGTCGGCGGCCCGGTCGATCAGCTCACCCAGCGCGGGCTCGGAGAGCACGTGGTGCGGGTGCACCTTCGCAGTGTCCCACGCCGCGCCCCGCCCCCGTATCCTGGGACGATGCCCCGGATCCGGATCGCGGCTGCGCAGCTGAACCTCGTGGTCGGCGACCTGGCGGGCAACGCCGAACGGATCCTCGCGGCCTACGAGCAAGCCGACACGCTCGGCTGCGACCTCGTGGCCTTTCCCGAGCTCGCCATAACCGGCTACCCGCCCGAGGACCTGTTGCTCCGTCCGGCGTTCGTCGCCTGCTCGGCCGAGACGCTCGACAAGCTGGCCGCGCGCACGGGTCGCCTGGCTGCGGTGATCGGCTTCCCCGAGGCGGGCCGAGATCTCTTCAACGCCGCGGCGGTCTGCGCGAACGGAAAGGTGCAGGGGGTCTACCGCAAGCACCTGCTCCCCAACTACGCGGTGTTCGACGAGCAGCGCTACTTCTCGCCGTCCACCATCGACGGCCCCCTGTTCGTGATCAGCGGGACCAAGGTCGGTGTCACGGTGTGCGAGGACGCATGGAGCCCGATGGGCCCGATCGTCACGCAAGCCGCCGGCGGCGCCGAGCTGATCGTCAACCTCAATGCCTCGCCGTACTACGCGGGTCGGCTGCGCGAGCGCGAGACCATGCTGGCGACCCGCGCCGCCGATGCGCACGTCCCCGTCGTCTACGTGAACCTCGTCGGTGGGCAGGACGAGCTCGTCTTCGACGGCGCGTCGATGGTGTTCGACGAGGGCGGCCACCTGATTGCCCGCGCGAAGCAGTTCAGCGAGGACCTGTTGGTCGTCGATCTCGACGCGCGGCCGGGCTTCCGTCGTCGGCTGCTCGACCCACGCGGGCGCACGAGCGGCGTGCCGCTCCCCGAGGTGGAGGTGAGCGAGGCCCGCATCGGTGGTCCGCACGAGGCGCCCCGCGTCGAGGCGCTCCTCGACGCGGTGCACGAGGTCTACGAGGCACTCGTGCTCGGCACGCGCGACTACGTCACCAAGAACGGGTTCCAGCGCGTGCTGATCGGCCTGTCCGGCGGAGTCGACTCGTCGCTCGTGGCCGCCGTCGCCACCGACGCGCTCGGGCCGGATCGGGTGGTCGGCGTCATGATGCCGTCGCGGTACTCCAGCGAGGGCAGCGTCACCGACGCGGAGGCGCTGGCGCGCAACCTCGGGATCGAGACGATGACGGTGCCGATCGAGGAGGCGCACGCGGCGTTCACACAGATGCTCGCGGAGCCGTTCGCCGGCACCGAGCCCGGCGTGGCCGAAGAGAACCTCCAGGCGCGGATCCGCGGCACGATCCTGATGACGATCTCCAACAAGTTCGGCTGGCTGGTGCTCACCACCGGCAACAAGAGCGAGATGGCGACGGGCTACAGCACGCTCTACGGCGACATGGCCGGCGGCTTCGCGGTGATCAAGGACGTGCCGAAGATGCTCGTGTACGCCCTGTGCGAGGACCGCAACGCGCGCGCCGGACGCGAGCTGATCCCGAGGTCCGTGATCGACAAGCCGCCGAGCGCGGAGCTGCGTCCCGACCAGCGCGACGAGGACTCCCTGCCGCCGTATCCCGTGCTCGACGCGGTGCTCGAGGGCTACGTGGAACGTGATCGCTCGGTCGGCGAGCTCGGGGATGAGGGGTTCGATCGCGAGGTGGTGGCCAAAGTGGCCGCCCTGGTCGACCGCAGTGAGTACAAGCGTCGGCAGGCGCCACCGGGTGTGCGCGTGTCGCCCAAGGCCTTCGGCAAGGATCGACGGCTCCCGCTGACGAACCGCTGGCCTGGCTAACGACTTGATGGTCGTGAAGGTGCGGGCGTACCTGCCCGAGCTGGCGATCATTGCCGCGTCGACGCTCTACGGAGCGACGTTCAGCGTCGTGCAGGACGCGCTCGACAGCACGACGCCGAGCGGGTTCAACGTGCTCCGGTTCAGCCTGGGGACGCTCGTGCTCCTGCCGTTCGCGCTCGGGAGGCGCTGGCAGGGACCTCGGCCCCGGTCCCGCGACTCCTGGCGGACGATGGCGCTCGGCGCGACGATGCTCGGCGCGCTCACCGCGTTCGCGTACCAGACGCAGAACATCGGCCTCCAGCACACGACGACCTCCAACTCGGCGTTCATCACGGGCCTGTTCGCTGTCTTCGCCGGAGTGTTCGAGGCGATCCGGTTCCGGCGGCTTCCACGGAGGGGGATCCTTGGCGCGCTCGCGCTGTCGATGCTCGGGTTGTTCCTGCTCACCGGAGCCGAGCCGACGCTCGAGTTCGGCGATGCGATCACGTTGTTCGCGGCCGCGTCCTTCGGCGCGTGGTTCGTCGTGATCGGCGAGCTCGCGCCGCGCTTCGAGATCCTGGTGGTCACCGCGGTGCAGTTCGTGACCGTCGCGGGGCTCTCGCTGCTCGTCGTGCCGTTCGAGGGCTGGGGGACGATCGACGCGACAGTGATCCTGGCGGTTGTCTTCACCGGGATCGGCTGCTCGGCCATCGCGTTCAGCCTCTCGATGTGGGCCCAACGCACGATCGAGCCGAGCCGTGCCGGCTTCCTCACGCTGTTCGAGCCGGTGGTCGCAGGTGTCGTGGGATATGCGATCGGCGAGCGGCTGGGGGTGGCCGGCTACCTCGGGGCCCTGTTCATCCTCGCCGGCATGGTCGTCGCCCAGCTCGGGACCCACCGAGCGCGGCGAGCGGACGCGATGTGACCGGCGTCACCCGTTCTTGATCCTCCGGTCAAGCGAGCCGAGAATGGGGGGACAGGCCGTGTCCGGGGGGACCGTCGTCGCGGCGCACTCACCACCGAGCGGAGACCGGATGTCCGATCCCTTCAAGCCTCGCCCCGCGTTCGCGCCCTGGGACCGGCGCGAGCTCCCCGGCCTCTTCGACGTCGAGGAGTCGGCCCGAAGGGTTGGCACCTACAAGTGGATCGAGATGCGTCTGTTCGAGGCACTTGGCGGGTGGGTCGCGACCGTGCCCGAGCTCGACGTGAAGATGATCCTCGGCCGCCACTGCTACCACCACGCCTGGCACGCCGAGCTGTTCGACAAGCGGCTCCCGGAGCTGCGCGAGATGAACACCGAGCGGCTCTGCGCGCCCGCCAACGACGCGATGGCGGAGTTCGTCGAGGCCCTGCGCGAGCCCGAGGCGCCCGAGCACACCATCGAGAAGCTCGTCGGCGTCTACCGGGTGCTCGCCCCGCGCAAGATCGCCGCGTACACGTTCCACATGAACGCCACGTCCAAGATCACCGACGCCCCCACCGAGCGGTCGCTCGAGTTCATCCTCCAGGACGAGCTGAACGACTGGCGCGAGGGAGAGATGCTGCTCCAGTCGCTCATCGACACACCCGATGAGCTGGAGCGGGCAATGCGCCGTCAGCAGGAGCTGGAGGCGATCGTCCTGCGGGCCGGTGGGATCACCGGGCCCGGTACCATCGGGGTCACGCCCGAGATCGAAGGAGCCGGGGTATGAGGAAGCAGCTGCCGCCCGAGATGCTGGCGCGGGACGCGCGCTTCGTGCGCACCTCGATCATGGACCAGATCATGGATCCGCGGAACCAGAAGATCGCGGAGCGCAACACCGGGTCCGCGAAGCTCGAGCCGGGCCGTCCGGCCGCGGGCGACCGGGCCCGCAACCTGATGCACGGCATCTTCACCGGTGAGATCCAGGCGCTCGAGGGCGCGGGTCGCACCACCTTCGACTTCGACGAGACCGAGGCGCCGTTCGCGCTCAAGCTCGACATGGCCCGCCAGTGCTGGGACGAGGCGCGCCACGTCGAGATCTCGATCAAGCTCGGCGACTGGATGGGCACCGAGATCGGCGAGTTCTCGGAGGCGACGTTCCTCTACGAGGCCGCGTGCGCGCCCGACCCGGTGTTGCGCCTCTGCGGCGTGAACCGCGCGCTCGAAGGCCTCGCCATCGACGTGTTCAACACGATGAAGGAGTTCGGCGACGTCTCGGGCGACCCGGTGCTCGAGTTCTGCGAGGACTGGATGCTCGCCGACGAGGTCACCCACGTGAAGATGGGCTCCGACTGGCTTCGCCGCCTCACCGCCGACGACCCGGAACGGCGCGAGCGCGCGCTCGAGTTCCAGAAGACGGTCGACAAGCTCTTCAGCCTCGGCGGCTTCCGGGGCGAGACCGACGACAACCCGATCCACCTCGCGCGCAAGCTGCGCCAGATGGCCGGCTTCACCACCACCGAGATCGACGAGATCGCCGACCTCGCCGCCCAGGCGCAGGCCGACGCGCAGGCTGCGGTCGAAGCCGCCGGCTCCGCGTGACCGACTTCGCGCTCATCCCCGAGCAGTTCACGCTCGTCGAGTTCGACGCGGCGCGCGTGCTCGAGCTCGCCCACGACGCGGCGGCCGCCGTCGGCTTCCCCGACGACGTCGACGTGTCGATCGAGGTCGACGAGGTGCTCCCGGCGCCGCTCAACGGCTCCCAGGTCGACGTCCGGGGCGACCGGGTGGAGCTGTGGTTCACCGGTGGGGCGTTCGAGGACACGCACCGGGGCCGCATCCTCGACGAGGAGCTGACGCGCACCGCGCTCGGCGCCTCGCTGCTGCGGGCGAAGGACCGACTGTCGGGCGCGTTCGCCGATGCCCCGGTCGATGCCGAGCTCCCGGAGCGCCAGCGCGCGATCTGGGACGTCTACACCGACGGCCGGCTCGCGCGGCTTGGCTTCGCGGTGAAGGAGCCGCGGCGCCGCTACGTGTACCGGCTCGAGTGCGGGTTCAACGACGTCTCCGACGCCGAGTACGCGCAGTGCTGGAACGCGGAGGCGCTCACGTGGGCCGACGTGAAGTCGATCGACGAGCGGCTCGTCGCGGCAGACCCGCGGGAACGCCCGAAGCGCACCCCGGTGCGGCGCGAGTCGCTCCGCCAGACCTGAGACGCCGCACCCCGTCGGTGGGGCGCTCTACTCGACGTCGTAGGCGCTGATCGTCTGGTACAGGTCGAGGTCGGGCGGGCCGGCGAGCATCGCCGAGGCCTCGGTCGCCATCGTGACCATCACGTCGGAGTCGAGGTGGGCGCGCTGCGCGTCGGGGTCGTCCCACTTCTCCACCACCAGGTACCGGCCTGGCGTCGCCGCCGAGCTGACCAGGTCGACGTTGCGACAGCCCTCGACCGAGCGGGTGAGGACGGTGTAGCGGGCGAGCACCGCGGCGAGGTCGGCCTCCCGACCGGTGCGGGCCTGGTAGAGGCCGGCCACCATCCAGATCTCGACGTCGTCGGCCACGTGCCCTCCGGGCGCTCGGGGCTCTGTCCACAGGGCTGTGGAAAAGCCTTCTTGACGGGTCGAGTATCGTATCCGGACACGACGGCGAGGCGGCGGGATCGGCGACCCACTGGGAACATGTCGAACGCGCCCTGGCGTTGTATTGCTGTCCACAGCCCACGACGCAGAAGGGTTCCCGCGTGGCGAAGGAGCGCGTCGAGCGGGACGAGGAAGACCTCGTCCGGCTCTATTTGACCGATATCGGGCAGTATCCGCTGCTCACCAAGGATGACGAGGTCCGTCTCGCCCAGCAGATCGAGCGGGGCAACGAGGCGCGCGAGGAGCTCGAGGGCGGGGGCAAGGAGTTCACCCCGGCGAAGAAGCGCGAGTTGCGCAAGACCGTCCGCGAGGGCGACGACGCCCAGCGGACCTTCGTACAGTCGAACCTGCGGCTCGTGGTCTCGATCGCCAAGAAGTACCAGGCCTCCGGGCTGCCGCTGCTCGACCTGATCCAGGAGGGCAACCTTGGCCTGATGCACGCGGTCGAGAAGTTCGACTGGCGCAAGGGCTTCAAGTTCTCCACCTACGCGACGTGGTGGATCCGCCAGGCGATCACCCGCGGCATCGCGAACACCGGCCGCACGATCCGCCTGCCCGTCCACGCGGGCGACACTCTCGCGCGCCTCCAGAAAGCGCGCTCGCGCCTGGAGCTCAAGCTGGGCCGCCAGGCGACGCTCGCGGAGCTGTCGGCCGAGGTGGAGATGCCCGAGGACAAGGTCACCGAGGCACTGCGCTTCGCGGCCGAGCCGCTCTCGCTGTCCGAGCCGCTGCGCGAAGACGGCGACGCCGAGCTCGGCGACATCGTCGAGGACCGCTCGGCCGAGTCGCCGTTCGAGGTGGCCGCGACCGCGCTGCTGCCGGCGGAGATCGAGAAGCTGCTGTCCCCGCTCGACGAGCGGGAGCGCCAGATCCTCGCGCTGCGCTTCGGGCTGGATCGCGGCGAACCGCGCACGCTCGAGGAGGTGGGGGAGTACTTCAACCTCACCCGGGAGCGGATCCGCCAGATCGAGGCCCGGGCGATGAGCAAGCTGCGCCACCCGTCTGCCGACACCGGCGCCCGCGACCTCCTCGCCGTTTGACCCCAACTACCCGCTTTCGGCGCAACCCAGCGAAAACTGTCGCGTGTATCTCACGTCCTGGCGTGAAAAGGCCGCGACAGTTTCGGGGGAGTCAGAGCTGGATGTCGGCGAACTGGATGAACTCGTAGGGGTAGCCCATCCGGAACGCGCTCGCCCAGATGAGCGTCTTGCGCTCCTCGTCGTCGAGCTGCCAGCCGACGGCGGCGAGGTTGTCCTCGAGCTGGTCGAGGTTACGGGCCCCGATGATTGGCGCGGTGACGCCGTCGGTGTTGGCCACCCAGTTGAGCGCGACCTGCGAGTTCGACTTCCCGGTCTTCGCCGCGACGCTCCTCACCGCCTCGACCACCTGCCACGCGCGGTCGTCGAGCCGGTACGTGAACGTGATCGGGTTCTCGGTCTCCGCGCCGCGGGTTCCTTCTGGGAAATCCTCGTCCTTGGTGTACTTGCCCGTGAGCACACCGCCCGCGAGCGGGCTCCACGGGATCACGCCCAACCCCTCGCTGCGGCACAACGGCAGGAGCTCGCGCTCCGCGTCGCGGGTGATGAGCGAGTACTCCGGCTGCAGGCAGACGAACGGCTCCCAGCCGTGCTGCGCCGCGAGCCCGAGCGCCTTGGCAAGGTGCCAGCCCGCGAAGTTCGACGCCCCGAGGTAGCGGACCTTGCCCTCGCCCACGAGGGCGTCGAGGGTCGAGAGGGTCTCGGTGAGCGGCGTGCGGGCGTCCCAGCAGTGCACCTGGTAGAGGTCGATCCAGTCGGTGCCGAGGCGACGCAGCGACGCCTCGACCTGCGTGCGGATGTTGCGGCGTGAGAGCCCGACGTCGTTCGGCCCGTCGCCCATGCCGAAGCGCACCTTGGTTGCCAGCACGACTTCGGATCGGCGCTTGCCGAGCGCCCGGCCCGTGATCTCCTCGGAGACGCCCTGGGAGTACACGTTCGCGGTGTCCAGGAACGTGCCGCCCGCGTCGAGGAATCGGTCGACGATCGCCTTGCTGGTGCGCTCGTCGGCCTCCCGCCCGAACGTCATCGTCCCCAGACACAGCTCCGAGACCCGCAGCCCCGTCCGTCCCAGCTGATGCTGCTCCATCGTCGCTCCCCTCGTCGGCGTTCGGATAGGTTCGGCGGAGGTGGCAGGAATCGAACCCACCGGACGGGGATCACCCGTCCCGCTCGTTTTGAAGACGAGGGGGGCCACCAGGCCCCGTTCACCTCCACCGGGCAGCCTCGCACAGCCGGATAGGCTCGGCCCCGGCCACTCCGTCGAAAGGGCAACCCGTGAAGAAGCTCCTGCTGCTCCTGCTCGTCCTCGCCATCGGCGCCGCCGTCGCCTACAAGGTCCGCGAGGGCTAGCAACCCGGCGTCAGGCGGTGCGCTGCGTCGCGCGCCGCCACAGCACGTAGGCCGCCGCGGCGGCACTGCCCACCGCGAGCGCAGTGCCGACGGCGATGGTCGGCCCCTTCGGCGGAACCGGGACCCGGTCGCGCAGGCGTACCGGCCGCGCGAAGTGCCGCACCTCCCATTCACGCTCCGTCGCGTCGCGTTCGAGGTCCTTGTCGGGGTTCACCGCGACCGGATGCCCGACGGCCTCGAGCATCGGCAGGTCGGTGATCGAGTCGGAGTACGCGTACGAGGCCGCGAGGTCGATCCCCTCGCGCGTCGCCACGTCGCGCACCGCCTCGGCCTTGTGGGGCCCGTAGGCGTAGAACTCGAGCTCGCCGGTGTAGTTCCCGTCGACGTCGATACGCGCGCGGGTGGCGATCACCTCGTCGGCGCCGAGGTACTCCCCGAGCGGCTCCACCACCTCGGTCGGTGACGACGACACGATCACCACCTTGCGTCCAGCCGCGTGGTGCTCGTCGAAGAGCTCGAGCGCCTCGGCGAACACGATCGGCGAGATCACCTCGTCGAGCGTCTCGCGCACGATCTCCGCGATGTGGCGCTGGTTCCAGCCCCGGGTGAGCGACAGCATCGACTCGCGCACCTTCTCCATCTTCGCCTCGTCGGCCCCGACGAGCATGAAGACGATCTGTGCGTAGATGCTCTTCACGATCGCACGGCGCGAAAGGAGCCCCTCGCGGTAGAAGGGCTTGCCGAACGCGAGGACCGAGCTCTTCGCGATGATCGTCTTGTCGAGATCGAAGAAGGCGGCTTCGCGCGCCGCGCCCGTCGCACCGGTCACGCGTCCGAGACTACGGCGTCTTGACAGCGCGCGGCGCGCCCGGCAACATGACGGTCCTTCCCCCCTCCCTTCCCCGGGCCTGGTCCCTCGCGCCCTGTGGCGCAGCCCGAAGGGAGGCAGCGTTGCCGCTCCTCACGATCTGGTCCCCCAAGGGCGGCTCCGGCACCTCCGCCGTCGCCGCCGCGTGCGCCCTCGTCCTCGCCCGCCGCGCCGGTGCGCGCCTTGTCGACCTCGCGGGCGACCAACCCGCGCTGCTCGGTCTCGGCGCGGAGCCGAGCGCCGGTGTGGCCGACTGGCTGGCGGCCGGTCCCACCGCGCCCACCGAGGCCCTCGACCGGCTGGCCGTCGAGGTCGCGCCGGGCCTCGCGCTGCTCGCGCTCGGCACCGTGCCCAGCACCCTCGCGCCGGTCGCGGCCGCGGAGGCCGGCGCCGCACTCGGCGTCGCCCTGCGCGACAACCCGGTTCCCGCGATCGTCGACGCGGGGCTCGCGCAGGTGCCGGCCGCGCGCGCTCTGCTCGAGGTGTCCGACGCGTCGCTCGTGGTCCTGCGTGAGTGCTATCTCGCGCTGCGCCGGGCCACCCGGCTCCCGCTGATCGGACGCGCTGCGGGCATCGTGCTGGTCACCGAGCCCGGACGGTCGCTCGGCGCGAAGGAGGTGACCGACGTGCTCGGCCGACCGGTCGTTGCCCGGCTGCCGCTGCGCGAGGGCGTCGCGCGCACGATCGACGCGGGGTCGATGCCGCACCGGATTCCCGAGCCGCTCGCGCGCGCCGCGCACGACGCGCTCGGAGCGGTCGGGCTCCGACCGGCCCGGCGGGGAGCGGCCGCGTGAGCGCGGTCGCCGGCGTCGACCACGCACTTCGCCGCCGGGTGCACGCCGAGCTGGTCGCCACCGACGCGATCGAGGAGCTCGCGTCGGCGTCACCGGAGGTGCTGCGCGGTCGGCTCGGCGAGTTGCTCCACGCCGCGGAGCCGCTTCTCGCCGTCGATAGGCACGACGATCTCGTCCGCCAGCTCGCGGCCGAGGTCACGGGGCTCGGCCCCCTCGAGCCGCTGCTGGCCGACCCGACCGTCACGGAGGTGATGGTCAACGGGCCCGGCCGGTGCTTCGTCGAACGGGCCGGGCGGCTCGAAGCGGTGCCGCTCGAGCTCGACGCCTCCGGCATCCTCCGCGCGGTCGAGCGCATCCTCGGTCCGCTGGCCCTGCGGATCGACCGGGCCTCGCCGATGGTCGACGCGCGCCTGCCCGACGGGTCCCGGCTCCACGCCGTGATCCCACCGCTCGCGATCGACGGGCCTTGCCTCACGATCCGGCGCTTCGGTGCTCGCCCGGTCCCGGCCGAGGCGTTCGGCGTCGGCCCGACCGCGCTCGGGTTTTTGCGCTGGGCGGTCGACGCGGGCTGGAACCTGATGGTCTCGGGGGGCACCGGGGCCGGCAAGACCACGTTGCTCAACGGGCTGTCGGGCGCGATCGGCGCCGGCGAGCGCGTGCTCACGATCGAGGAGACGGCCGAGCTGCGCCTTGCCGGCGCGCACGTGGTCCGGCTCGAGGCGCGGCCGGCCAACGCGGAGGGCGCCGGCGCAGTGAGCGTGCGCGACCTCGTGCGCGCCGCGTTGCGGATGCGCCCCGATCGCATCGTCGTCGGGGAGGTGCGCGGCGGCGAGGCGTTCGACCTCCTGCAGGCGCTCAACACCGGCCACGAGGGGACGCTTTCCACCATCCATGCCAACAGTCCGCGCGACGCGCTGCGGCGCCTCGCGACGCTCGCGCTGCTCGGTGGCACCGGGTTGCCCCACGAGGCCATTCGCGAGCAGGTCACCGTCGCGCTCGACGCGGTGGTGCAGGTCGAGCGGTCGAACGACGGCAGCCGCCGCGTCACCGCGATCGCCGAGGTTCGCGACGACCCCTCGGGGTTCGCGGTGCGCGAGCTCTTCGGGCGGGGTGCATCCGGGCTCGAGGCGCGTCGAAGCCCGTTGCGCCCACCCCGCCGATCGGAGGTCGCGGCGTGGACGCCGTGAGCGGTTGGTCGATGGTCCCCGTGGGCGTGCTCGTGAGCGTGCTGCTCGCGCGACACGCGCGCCGCGCCGACGTCGCGCTGCGAGCCCGGTCGCTGCACCCACGCCGTCTGCGGATCCCCGCGCCGATTCGGTCCCGCCTGCTGATCGCGCTGGCGCGGGCGGACCTCGCCGTGGGCCCGGAGGACGCCGTCGGTCGGCTCGCGATTGCGGCTCTTGCGACGGCGGTGCTCACCGCGGCGATCGCACCGGGGCTGGCGTTGCCGGCCGCGGTCGCAGTTCTGGTCGCGGGTCCGGTGTGGCTCCGACTCGCCCGCGACCGGGCCGACCGGCGCAGCGCGGCCGAGCTGCCGGGTGCCCTCGACCGGACGGCTGCCGTCCTGCGGGCAGGAGGGACGGTGGGGGAGGCCGTCGAGGTGCTCGCCGGGGGATCGGGGCCGG
>VGBT01000032.1 GCA_016870395.1 Actinomycetota bacterium
GATCCTGGTGCCGTCGGGACAGCCCAGGGCACCCATGCGGCGGGGAGCCTGTGCTCGCCTAGCTGTACCACGCTTGGCGCAAGGTGCCGACGCTCAAGTCGAAGTACCAGACGTGGGGGACGCCCCCGTAGAGCGTGACCGCGTTGAAGGCCCCGACGTCGTTGGTGGTGCGTCCGTTGGTGCCGCCGTCGCCGTCGAGGGTCTCGAAGTACCAGTCGGCTGCTCCGGCGGGCGCGCCTGTCAGCGCGAGGAGCATGACCAGGGTTCCCACGACGACCGAGGTTCTCCGCATCCCGGATCCGTTCGCGCTCGCCCGGGCTCAGGCGAATGGCGCCGCCCGGTGCGGGCACCCTAGGAAACCGGCAGCCCAAAGCAACCGCCGTGATCAGACGCGGCGCTCACTTCGAGCGTCCCGATCGGTGCTGCTGGAGCCCCAGCAGCACGCGACAGAGGGGCCCGAGGGTGAACCCGGACGCGTTCACCCCGACGGCCCCTAGACCGTAAGGACGGTGCGGATGCCCTCGCGGCGACGGAGCAGGTCGAGGCCCTGCTCTGTCTCGGCCAGGCCGAGACGGTGGGTGATCATCCCCTCGAGGTCGAGCCGGCCCTGACGCCAGAGCGCGAGCAGCCTCGGGACGTCGCGCTGAGTATGGACGCTGCCGAGCAGGCAACCGACGAGACGCTTCTCCGACGCCGTGAACCCGACGACGCCCGGTATCGAGATCCCCTGGTCCAGCGCCGGCGCCCCGACGCAGACGATCGTCCCGCCCGGACGCGCCGCCATGATCCCCTGCTCGATCAACGCAGCCTGACCGGCCGCCTCGAACACATAGTCCATGCCGATCCCACCCGTGAACGCGAACGCAGCGGCCACCGGGTTGTCGGCTCCTGGGTCCAGGACGTCCGTGGCACCGAACCGCAGCGCCGCGTCGCGGCGCTGCGCAACGGGATCGACGACGACGATGCGAGAAGCTGCCGCGAGGCGTGCACCTTGGGTCACCGCGATGCCGATGCCCCCGGCTCCGAGTACGAGCACGCTCGCGCCCTCCTCGACCCTCGCCGTGTTGAGCACCGCGCCGACACCGGTCTGCACCGCGCAGCCCAGCACGCAAGCGACGTCGAGAGGGACGTCGGTGTCGATCTTCACCACCGCGACCTCGGGCATGATCGCCCCCTCGGCCCAGGCCGCCGTGCCCAGGCCGCGATAGACGACCTCCTCACCACGCGACAGCGGGCTGGTGCCGTCGGGCAGCAACGACGTGAACAGCGAGGCGCTGAACCGGGCGCACAGGGTGGGCTGGCCGCGCGTGCAGAAGTAGCAGGTGCCACAAGCCGGCAGCGGTGCGAGCACCACGTGGTCGCCGGGGGCGACGGTCGTGACGCCGGCACCGACCTCCTCCACGACCCCGGCCGCCTCGTGGCCGAGCACGACGGGCAGCGGGCTCGGGAACGACCCGTCCACCACCGACAGATCGGAGTGGCACACGCCGCACGCCGCCACGCGCACGAGAACCTCTCCATTGCGCGGCCCCCGGATCTCGACCTCGTCGACCTCGACCGACCTGCCGACCGCCTCGAACACTGCCGCCCGCATCACGTCTCCCTTGTCGCGAGCCGGCGATGCTACCGGCGACGAGTCAGGCGAGGAGTCGAGCGTCGACCTGACGCAACGCCAGCACGACGGGTTCCGGACCGGATCGCTTCGCCGCCATCCCGAGGTCGATCGTGAGCCCTCGATCGGAGTCGCGCCACGCGAGCGGCGTCCCGTCGATCGTCTCGACCACCGTGGTGGGCGTGGACCCGATCTCGGACAGTGTCACCGTCGCCGGCGGGTCACTGAGGAAGGCGAAGACGGACTCGGCCCGAGCCGTGTAGCGCACCGGGACCCCTTCCGCGGTCGTGCTGCCCGGACACACCCACGGACGGGTGGCGACGAGGGCATCGCGGCTCGCCGACATCCACTGCTCGAGCCAGGCCAGCCGCTCCACCTGCAGTTCGGGGATCTGCGCGTCCTCACCGCGCGGCCCGACGTTGAGCAGCAAGTTCCCGCCCTTCGCGGCGATGTCGGCGAGCAACCAGCACAGCTCCCGCCGCGAAAAAAAGTCCTGCGGGCGGGACGCGCGGTTGTAGCCGAAGCTGCGGTCCATGCCCCGCACGCACTCCCAGGGCAGGGACCGCACATCCGGGAACACCACGTACTCTGGCGTGCGCACGTCGAAGAACGGCGGCTTGGGCGGGATCAACCCGGCGTCCCGCTTCGCCTGCCGCACGGAGCCCGCTTCGATCACGCGCTGCACCGGTGCCAGGCGGGCAAGCCCGAGCGCCGGGTTCCAGGGCATCCACCGGTCGTTGACGACGCCGTCGGGCACGCGCCGGTAGTAGTGCTCGAAGAGCGCCCACAGCGCCTTGCCCTCCGACGGCCACGCGATGTCGTTCCAGAGCACGCTCGGGCGGTAGCGAGCGATCAGCTCGCGGACGTGCGCCTCGGCGTAGGACGGATAGGCCCCACGCGGGATCGCGGCGACCATGTCGGCAAACGTCGCGATCGGCCGTGGGTCAAAGGTCCAGTCGAGCCCACCCGAGTAGTAGCAGCCGAACCGCATGCCCGCGCCTCGGACGGCCTCGGCGAGCTCGCCCACCACGTCGCGCCGGCAGTTCCAGCCCGGTCGGTTCGGGTTGACCACCTCGGTCGGCCACAGGCAGTACCCGTCGTGATGCTTGGTCACGAGCACCACGTGCTTCGCGCCGGTCGCCGCGAACCGCGCCGCCCAGGCGTCCGGGTCCCACTGCTCCAGTGCCGCTTCCCAGTCGGCGGCGAACGAGGCGTAGGGCCGGGTGCCGTACACCTCGCGGTGGTGCCGAGCGACCGGGCTGTCGGGGAAGCGCAGCGAGTTCTCGTACCACTCCGTGTACGGGGAGTGCGCGATCGCGTTATGGCTTCCTGATTGCAGGAGCGGGCCGATCTCGTCGTCGACGGGCGCGAATGCCGGCACCGAGGCAGGCGTCCAGTGCACGAAGATCCCGAGCTTCGCGTCGAGCCACCAGGCCGGGACCCGGTGGCGGCGGAGCCGTGCAAGCGAGCGGTCCCCGAATGCCACGAGCAGCACCCTATTACCTGGCGGCGAGATCTCCGTCGACGCTCGCCGCGACATTGAATTTGGAGTCGATCGCCTGATGGGTTCCTGCTCCCCGTCCACCGGCGTCGCAACCGACCAGGTAGAGGCCCGGCAGGGGCGTGCGCGCGTCGGGCTTCGAGCGACCGACCTGCGCGAGCCCGACCGCCTCGCCACCGGCTCCCGGCACAAAGGCATCCCGCGTCATGCGCGAGATCTGGCGGAGCCCGAAGCGCTCGGTGCGGATCACGTAGCCGCCCAGGTCCGGCCACAGCTCGGCGAGCACGACCTCGGCCCGCGCCGTCGTCTCGGCGCCCATCGCCGACGCCGGGTCGGGTGAGCAGAAGACCTGGATGTTGGCGACCTGGTGCCCGGGCACCGCGACCAGCGTCGGATCGAACGCTGACGCGACGTCGACGGCGATGAGGGGGGCGTCAGGGCAGTCCCCCGCGCCCATGCGCGCGTACCGTGCGTCGTCGAGCCAGCTCTGGTCCGAGTACACGGGGACCTGGGCGGCGTCGGACACCTCGGCGTCGAGCACGTAGCGAATGCCGGCGATGACCCAGCTGGGCTCGAGCGCGCACACCCGCTCGACGTACTCGGAGGGGAAGTGGGACGGGCCCGCGAGGAGCAGCGCCGTCGGCTGGATCGCGGCGTCCGGGTCGACGTCGAACCACGCCATGCGTCGTGGTTCTGCGACGACGTCTACGCGCTCCTGGGCGCACACGACGGCGCGCTGTGCTTCGCGGACCGGCGCAGCAAGGTCCTGCCGCTCGTGGTCACCGCCTCGTGGTGCTACCTACGCCTCCACGAAGGACGCGCGGGACCCGGCTACGGAGACAGGGGGCTGGCGGAGTGGGTCGACCGGCTGCACCGCCTCTACGGCGACGAGCTCGACGGCTACGTGTACTTCGACAACGACACGAAGGAGTACGCGGTCCGCGACGCACAGGCCGTCACGTGCCGCCGAGCAGGGTTCGCCGTTGCCGACCCGGCGACGTGACGGCTCAACTGCCGAGCAGCCAGCGCGTGTTCGCCTCGTACAGCGTCGGCACCGACTCCGGCGACTGCCCACAGGAGGCCACGAAGTCCTCGACCGGACAGCGCAAGCCCTCCCGGTGTGGCCAGTCGCTCCCGAACATGAACAGGTCGCCGGCAAGCGCCGCGAGCAGGGCCGGCCGCTCGAACCCGAACGACGCGAGGCGCACCTGGCGACGGGAGTAGTCCCTCGGGCGCATCGCGAGCTCCGCCAGCGGCCGGCCGCCGAACTGCTCGTAAAACGAGAACCGGCCGTCGAGGGTGACGAGCAAGAGCGGCACCCACGCCGAGAACAGCTCGACGACCCCGAATCGCAGGTCCCGATGGCGGTCGAGCACGCCGCGCATGATCAAGTCGGCAACGGCGAACCCTGCTCGGCGGCACGTGGGCAACCGGATGCAGGCGCCCATGCCCCTCCGCGACGACCTCGACCGCGCGCCGTGGGGTCCCAGAAGTTCGCCGGCATCGCGTCGTAGGGAATCCCGGGCGGCAGGCCCTTGGCGAGGCGTGTCCGGAACCGGCCGGGCTGCGCCACGTCATTCGCGTCGTGGACGCCGAGCACCTCGATGCGCGTGTCGCCGACTGTCAGCCACGAGTAGCCGCGCTCGTCGTCGACGATGCGCAGGCACCGGTCGTGTTCGGACGCCGGTGCGTGCTCGGCCCACAGTGCGCGAGTCTCGTAGAGGTGCGAGTCCGCGTCCAGAACCTTCATGTCGCTGAGCGGGCCGGATTCGGGCCCGAACAAGTCGAACACCGGAAAGCGTTGGCACCGAACGGCCGCCGTTGAGCCCGCTCAGTCACGAAGCAGAACCTAGACCCGGTCCAGGTCGAGCATCTTGATCGCGTTGCCGCGGAGCACCTTGTAGGCGACCTTCTCGTCGTAGCCGGCGAGCATCTGCTCCACGTAGGCCTTCGTCGCGGGCCACGTCGTGTCGGTGTGCGGGTAGTCGGTCTCGAAGCAGATGTTGTCCTCGCCCACCTCGTCAAGGCTGCGCAACCCGTGGCGGTCGGCCGTAAAGCAGCCGAAGATCCGCCCGTAGTAGTAGCTGCTGGGCGGCTCGGGGATCCGCTCCTTGGAGTGCTGCCAGGAGTCGTGGTGCTCCCAGACGGTGTCGGCCCGTTCGAGCGCGTACGGGATCCAGCCGATCTGGCCCTCGGAGTACGCGAGCTTCAGTCGCGGAAACCGGATCAGCTTCGCGGAGAAGAGCCAGTCGGCGAGCGACGCCATCGAGTTGTTGAACGCGAGCGTGCCACCCACGCCGCCCGGTGCATCGGGAGACGCCGCGGGGTTCGTGGACGACGAGCCGATGTGCATGCACAGGGTGACGCCGCGGTCGTTGCACACCTCGAACACGGGGTCCCAGTAGTCGGTGTGGATGCTCGGCAGGCCGAGGTGCGTGGGAATCTCGCTGAAGCAGAACGCGCGCACGCCCCTGTCGGCGTTGCGCGTGATCTCTGCGGCCGCGAGCTGCGGGTCCCACAGCGGCATCAGGCACAGCGGGATGTTCATCCCCCCGGAGGGTTCGCACCACTCCTCGACCATCCAGTCGTTGTACGCCTTCACGCACGCGAAACCGAGGTCCTTGTCGTTCGCCTCGTAGAAGGTCTGTCCGCAGAAGCGGGGGAACGTGGGGAACGGCAGCGAGCCGTCGACCCAGTTGAGCTCGAAGTCGGCGACGCGCGCATCGCGCTCGTAGCAGCCCGGGCGCATCTCGTCGTAGGTGAGCGCCTCCATGACCATCTTGGTGCGGTCGAACTTCGTCACGTCACCGCCCGGGGTCGCCTCGAGCGGGATCGCGACGAAGCGCTTGTGCACGTAGATCAGGCGGTCCTCGAAGTACCAGGCGTCGCCCCACAGCCCGTCGGGGTCATCGGTGTTCACGTACTTCGCGCCGGGCTTGTGGACGAACGGTCCCCAGCGCTTGCGCTCGATGCGCGGCCCCTGCTCCCGGTACCGCTCGGGCAGCCAGGTCTGCCAGACGTGGGCGGGTTCGACCACGTGGTCGTCGACGCTGATGATCTTGGGCAGGTCCATGCCACGGTCCCCCGATGTCGATTGCTGACGCCGACGTCAGGTTATCCGGGTGGCGCCCGGGAGGCCACGCTGGCGAGACTCCCCCGATGGCCGACCGCCTGCCCCAGCCTGCCCTGCGTGGCGCGATGCCAGGCAGCGTCGACGCGCTGCTCGACATGCTCGCGCTCGACCCCCTCGACACCGACGTCTTCGCCGCGCCCGTGACCGACCGGCGCGAGGAAGGCCGGCTCTTCGGCGGGCTGGTCGCCGCCCAGTCGTTGCGCGCCGCGGCGCTCACCGTTCCCGACGGCCGCCGACCCCACTCGCTCCATGGCTACTTCCTGCGTCCGGGCCGGCCCCGGGTCCCACTCGAGCTCGCGGTCAGCCGGCTTCGCGACGGCGGCTCGTTCACGACGCGCACCGTCGTCGCGCGACAGGCGGGCGAGGCGATCTTCGAGTGCTCCGCGTCGTTCCACCGCGACGAGCCCGGTCGGGAGTACGCCACACCGCCGCCGGACGACACCCCTGACCCCGACGGTGACGGCCCGTGGGCCGAGAGCCCGATCGCCGTGGTGGAACGCCAGATGCCCTTCGAGATGCGCCACCTGCATCCGAGCCCGCCGGACACGCGCGGCCTGGTGCGCTCGACGCGCCGGGTCTGGGTTCGGACCAAGGGGTCGTTGCCCGACGATCCGATGGTGCACGCCTGCCTGCTCACGTTCCTCTCGGACATGGGCGCGGTGCTCGCCGCGGCGATCGCGGTCGGTGGCACCTTCGGCACGATCATGGGCGCGAGCCTCGACCATGCCGTCTGGTTCCACCGACCCATCCGACTGGACGAGTGGGTGTGCTTCGACCTCCGTCCCGTGTCGAACGCAGGCGCGCGCGGGCTGGTGCATGGGACGTTCCACACCCGCGACGGCATGCATGGCGCGTCGATGGCCCAGGAAGCCCTGATCAGACCCCTGTGAGCGAGACGACGGGAACTGAGCGGCGACGCCGACGGCCGAAGCTCAAGCCGCTTGCCGATGTTCGCCTCGGCACATGAGCGGCACGGGCCGCTCAGCGCGATGACGGGAAGGTGGCTTGGATCGCGCGGCGGATCGCGGGGGCGAAGCGCTCGGCCAGCTGCGCGTTCGCATATCCGATCCAGGCGATCGGCGTGGTGGTGTCGAGCGGCGCGTCGAGCGGCGCGCCCCAGGCGTCGGTGACGACGCACCCGGCCTCTTCGAGCAGCAGGGCGGTGCAGCAGTCGTACGGATGACAGGCGAGCTCGCTCGCGAGCCCGAGCTCCCGGTGGGCCAGTGGGCGCAGATCGCCGAGCAGGCGGTCGTGTCCGACGAGCAGCTCGTGGAGCTGGCCACCGGTCGCGAGGTACTGGTCGTCGAAGATCGCGAGGTCGGCGCTGATCCCCCCGTAGCACTCGGTGAGGAGTCGTTCCTCGAACCTCGCGCTCAGTGCCTTGCCCTGCGGCAGGAACCGCGTGAACGACGCCCATCCGTGCACGAGGTCGGTCGCCGTGGACGGCCGGACGGCCAGCTGCTCGATCTCGCCGGTTCGCAGGTCGTGGCGCTCGCTCACGATCCCGTCGCGACCGCAGCCGCGCACCCCGCTCAGCTGGTCGACGATCTGCTGCTTGACGGGTGGGATCTCGGTCATCGCCGCGACGAGCAGGCCGCGCAGGCGCGGTGGCTTCGTCCCGTCGTTCGGCGCGGCCGCGGCGAGCACCCAGGCGCTGCGCTTGTCGTACATGAGCCCGCGGGTGCCGTCGACCGGGTCGACGATGCAGGTCCATTGCGGTGTCGCGCCCGCCGGCAGCACCATCGACGTGTCGAGAGCCTCGGTCACGACGCGCACCGGATGCGTGGACGGCCAGTGCCGCGAGAACCAGTCGACCATCGCGTCGTCGGCGATCCGGTCGAGCCCGTAGATCGTGTCTCCCGGGCTGCGTCCCTCCACGGTTCCCAGCGCGCCGGCGGGGAGCCCGGCGCGTCCGGCCATCGTGAGGTCGCGCACGTGCGCGCCCAGCTCACACAGCAGCACCCGGACGTCCTCGACAGTCAACGCGGCCACGACATCAGCTCCGTCCCCGGCGATCAGTGCACGTCGACGGTCACCCGCCGGCGAATGTCGGCCGAGCTCGCACCCACGAGCAGCTCGAAGGCACCCGGCTCGACCTTCCAGCAGGAGCCGTCGACGTCCCAGAACGCGAGCAGACCGCGGTCGACACGGCAGCAAACGACCTCGGTGGCGCCGGGCTCGAGGTGCACCTTGGCGAACGCGACCAGCTCCTTCGGAGGCCGCTCGACGCTCGCCTCGAGGTCCGCCGCGTACACCTGGACCACCTCCGATCCCGCGCGGCTACCGGTGTTGGTGACGGGCACCGTCACGACGAGCCCGTCGGGCTCCACCGCCACGTCGAGCTCGCCGAAGGCGAACGTGGTGTACGAGCACCCGTGGCCGAACGCGAACAGCGGATCAATGCCCTTGGCTTCGTACCAGCGGTACCCGACGAGGACCCCTTCCTCGTACCGCACCTCGCCGCCCTCGCCCGGGTAGTGCTCGAACGCGGGTGTGTCGGCCAGCGACCGGGGCAGGGTCGTCGGGAGGCGCCCGCTCGCGTCGACCTCGCCCGCGAGCACGTCGGCGATCGCGTTGCCCGTCTCCTGACCGAGGAACCACGTCTGGGCGAGCGCGGGCACGCGGGCCGCGCACGCGAGGTCGACCGGCGCGCCGGCGTTCACGAGGACGGCGGTGCGCGGGTTGGCCGCGACGACGGCCTCGACCAGCTCGGCCTGACGGCCCGGCAGCGCGAAGTCCCTGCGGTCCTTGCCCTCGGTCTCCGTGTCGGCGTTGGTGCCCACGACGACGATCGCGACGTCGGACGCGCGAGCCGCCGCGACCGCCCGCTCCAACGCGTCGGGCGCCTGTGGTGGGACGCAGCGCAGCTCCAGGCCGTGGCGCTGCTCGGTGGCCAGGGGCACGAGGTCGATCCGCAGGGCGTAGGTGCGACCCGATTCGAGCGTGATCGAGCCCTCCACCCGGCGGACCTGCTCGGCGCGCCCGTCGTCCCAGCCGTCGACGACGGTGTCGCCGTCGACGCGCAGGCGGAACCGCCCCAGTGCCGTGAGCTGCAGCACGTGCTCCCCCGAGGACGGCACCGCGAGGCGCGACTCCACGCGCAGCGACCACGGGCCCTCGGGGAGGCCGGGACGTGGGCCACCGGACCAGAGGAGCACAGGTCGGGTCAGGTCCTGGGTGACGACGGCCGGGCCGTCGGGGTCGTCGCCCGCCACGTAGCTCGCCACCAGCCCCGGCTCGCCGTCGGGCCTGATGCACCAGCGCGCGTCGAAGGCCGTCGGATAGTCGGTGACGGTGCACCCCGGTTCGTGACGGATCTCCATCCCGGGGAAGCGGGCGCGCAGGCCCTCGAGCACCGTGACGACGTACGGCGGGGTGACGATGGCCGAGCCGCCACCGAGGACGTTGGCCGCGTCGGCGTTCGGGCCGACCACCGCCAGCGACCGGATCGCACCGGCGTCGAGGGGCAGGAGTGGCGAGTCGTCGACGGGATCGTTGCGGAGCAGCACGATCGCCGCGCGGGCGGCGTCGCGCACCATCTCGCGGCGTGTGGCCGAGTCGGCCGATCGCTCTTCGCCCGGCGGCGCGTCGAGCGCGCCGGTCCGCGCCATCGCGACAAGCAGCCGCCGCACCGCCGCGTCGATCGTCGCCTCGGTGACCTCACCCGCCCGTACGGCTACCGCGAGCGCGTCACCACGATGCAGGGTCGGTCCCGGCATCTCGAGGTCGAGACCGGCGTTCATCGCCTCGACTGTCGTGTGTGTGGCCCACCAATCGGAGATCACGAGGCCGTCGTAGCCCCACTCGTCGCGCAGGACGGTGGTGAGCAGCCGTGGGTGCTCACTGCACCAGGTGCCGTGCACCTTGTTGTATGCCGCCATGACGGCCCACGGGTTCACGTCGGCGATCACAAGCTCGAACGGGCGCAGGTAGATCTCGCGCAGGGCGCGCTCGGGCACCTCCGACGAGATGGTGAAGCGCTCGTGCTCGGAGTCGTTGGCGACGAAGTGCTTGATGCACGCGGCGACGCCCTCGTCCTGGAGCCCGCGCACGTAGGCGGTCGCAATCCGCGCGGTGAGGACCGGGTCCTCCGAGTAGCACTCGAAGCTGCGCCCCGCGAGCGGATGCCGGTGGATGTTGACGGTGGGCGCGAGCAGCATGTGCGCACCTTTGGCCTTGGTCTCGAACGCGAGGTGGTGGGCCAGGTCCTCGATCAGATGCACGTCCCACGTGGCTGCCAGCGCCGTCCCGCACGGCAGGCACGCCGAGGGCGGTCCTCCCGCGTACTCGGTGCCGCGGGCGCCCGCCGGGCCGTCGGTCATCCGCAGCGTCGAGATTCCGAGCCGTTCGATCGCAGGGGTGTGCCACAGGTCGGCGCCCGCGGTCAGCGCCACCTTCTCCTCGAGCGTGAGCTGCGCGAGCAGCCCGTCGATCCGGGCCTGGTCCGGGGTAGGCGACTCAGCCCAGGAGCTCACAGCGGACCCCCAGCGCCCCGTAGACCTCGACCGCCCGCCGGTCCCGGCTGAGAAGCGGCGCATCGTGCTCGACGCAGACCGCTCCGATGAGCGCGTCGTAGACCTGACCACCGGCCATCCCGAGGTCCGCCAGCGCGTCGACGAGCCGCTCGGTCGCACCGGGCGTCAGGAACCGTGTCGCCGGGAAGTCGGCCGAGAGGAGCCGGAGCACGTCGCGTGGCGCGCGCCGGGCCGGAGGAGGCAGGCGCGTCAACACCGAGAACGTCTCGAACCAGGCATGACCGGCCAGGCCCAGTCGGTAGTTGCCGGCCGCGCGCACGGTGTCGTCGTGGGACACATGGTCCGCGACGACGAGCGCGACCGCGGCGCTCGTGTCCAGCAGGAGCGGTGCACCTTCGGACATCGCGGCCGGTGCCTACCGGCGGTCGGCGTCGCGCAGCGCGCGGACGAGCTCGTCGTCGACCTCGGCACCGCCCGAGGGGATCACGAGCCGGCCGTCGCGCTCCTCGAGGCCGCCACCGCCCAACGGCTCGACCCGAATCCCGGAGCCGTCGCGCACCAGCTCGACCGCCCCGGGCCGCAGCCCCACCGCGTCTCGCAACGCCTTCGGAATGACGAGCCGCCCCGCCTGATCGATGGTCGTCCGCATGCCATGACACTACCATTGCTCTGGTAACCAGCTGGCAGACAGAGGTCAGAGCGCCCCCAGCTCTTCGCCTACGACCTCGACCATGTACCCCAGGTCGTCGCTGCTCAGCGCATGGTGCGACGGCAGCGAGAGCGACCGCTCGGTGATCACATCCGCGTTCGGGAACCCGTCCGCGGGCTCCCGCCGCTCGATCCCGGCGTACGCGGGGTGACGCAGGATGTTGCCGCTCCACACCATGAACGACGCGATGCCGCGGTCGGTGAGCGCTCGCTGGAACGCGGCCCGGTCGATGCCGTCGTGGAGGAGGAACGGGTACCGCATCCACGTCGTCTGGGTGTCGGCCTGGGTCGCCGCGAGCGTGAGCTTGTCGTCGTGCGCGGCCATCATCTCGTGCAGCCGGTTCCAGCATTGTTGCCGGCGGCCGTTGTACTCGGCGAGCTTCTCGAGCTGCACGAGCGCGTAGGCCGCGCCGATCTCCGAGGGCTCGAAGTTGTAGCCGATCATCTCGAACTGGAACGTGAGGTCGTACGGCGTGCCGTCGACCAGCGGACCGTGGCGATCCTTCTGACCTCGCCGCGAGCCGAACAGGTAGCTCTCCGACCGTCGTCCCCACCGCCGCAACATCAGGCAGCGGTCGAGGTGGTCCTCGTCGTTCACGCCGACCAGGCCTCCGTTGCCCGCCGCGGTGATCGCGTGGCCCCGGGCGAAGCTGGTGACGCTGATGTCGGCGCGCTCACCGGTTCGCCGGGCCCGCTGCCAGGAGTCGAGCACGTCGCAGCTGTCCTCGATCACGACCAGGTCGTGCGCGTCGGCAACGGTGCGGATCGCGTCCCAGTCGGGGCAGTTGCCGACCAGGTTGGGAACCAGGATCGCGCGCGTCCGCGACCCGATCATCTCCTCGATTCGGGTGGCGTCGACCTGGTACGTGAGCGGGTCCACGTCGACGAACACCGGGACCAGGCCGGCCTGCACGACGGGCGCGATGTCGGTGCCGAACGTGACAACCGAGGTGATCACCTCGTCGCCCGGCGCGAGGTCGAGCAGCTCGACCGCGAGCTTGATCGCCGACGAGCCCGAGTTGACCATGATGCCGTGGCGCTTGGCGAGAAGCGCCGCCACCTGCGCTTCGAGCTCTTCGACCCGCGGTCCGAGGTTGAGGTTGGACGTCCGCAGCACCTCGACCACTGCCGCGATCTCGCGCTCGTCGTGCACCGCCCCCGGGTCCGGCAGGCGGCGCCTCGGTCGATCGGTCATCCGTCGCTCCCTCCACATCGCCGGCGCCGGGAGTCTGACCGCGCGCGCCACGACGGCGCACGCCGGTTCAGGAGGGGACGACGTGGCCCGGCGGTTGCGACACCATCCGGTGCGCACCCTCGCGCACCCGGGCGATCTCGTCACGCGCCTCCGAGTCCCAGGCCATGTTACCGGGCCGTTCGGGGAGGCGCAGGCCCGTGTACAGGACCATCCGCTCGCGATCGACCGGCGGCTGGGCCATGTGCAACGTGCACGAGCAGTGGACGGTGACGTCGCCCGTCTCGGTCCGCAGGTCGAGCACGGGCAAGCCCCACTCGCGGCGCACGAACGCGGGCTGCACCAGCGCCCGGTGCGAGCCCGGCACCACGCGCAGCTGACCGGACCGCGCATCCGCGCCGGTGACCGAGATCCCGACCGTGAGGCTGCTGCACCGGTACGAGTGCATGCCGAGGGAGCAGTCCTTGTGCCAGGGCACGTCCGAGATCCCCTCCACCACGCCGATCGGCTTCACGAGCGCCTCGATCCGGTTCTCCCCCTCCGGGGTCCGGTGGCCGTCGCCGCTGAGCGCCGCGATCCGCGCCAGCGCGGGACCGTCGACGATCGACGCGGTCGCGCCGGAGTGCGCGTCGAAATGCTGGAGCCGGACGCATCGGTCCTCACCACCGGCCGTGCGCGCCCACCACGATCGCCCGTCACCGCGCGTGTAGGCAGGCAACGCTCGGTCGACGTCCTCTGCGATCTCCGCCATGAGCGCAGGCGAGTACCAGCCCTGCAGGTGCACGAACCCCGCCTCGGCCAGGAAGTGCGCGATCTCTGCGTCGTCGTCGTCGGGAGTGAAGACCCGCCCGAGGTCGAGAGGCGCGCCGGACCGCTCGGAGAACGCGATGCTGCCTGCGGTGTGCGCGGGCCGCCCGTCGACGAGCGCCCGCAACACCACCCACCAGTCGAGGAAGTCGCCGAGGTCGCCACGTGCCATCGAGAGCGTGCCCGCAGCTACGAAGGTCATCGGCGTCTTCAGGTCGTTGACCACGTCGGAGAGGTCCTCGGCAAAGAGGCGCACCGACGCGTTCCCGACGTCGCCCCGAGTCACGCGAACGTCGTCGCCGGCGAGCTCCAGCGTCCAGGCGCCGGTGGGGGTCTCGATGGTGAACGGCTCGGCCCCGAGCTCGCGGGCACCCCGGGCGGCGAGCACGCCGCGCACGCGGCCGAG
Organism: Actinomycetota bacterium; assembly: GCA_016870395.1. Taxonomy (GTDB): domain Bacteria; phylum Actinomycetota; class Acidimicrobiia; order IMCC26256; family JAENVU01; genus SHUZ01. The sequence goes on from VGBT01000032.1 coordinate 13,835, forward strand.
CTCAGGGAGCTCCTCGTCGAGGAAACGAACGGCGTCGACGGTCTGTGCGTCCGCATCTGAGCGCGTACGGGTATCGAGCGACATGTCGAACCTCCCCCGAGTCCCCAGCCTAGGACCGACCGGCCCTTCGCCGGGATTGTTGGGGAAGGAGCGCTCTTCGCTCCTCGACGCACAAACCCCCGGGGCGGGGAGTGCTCGTGCCCGGGCCAGCGACGGGGCTCGAGGGAGGTGAGCGTGAGCGTTTTCCGCTCGGTGTAGGTGATCCCGCCCAGGGGGACGCAGAGTCGACCCAGGTGTCACGCTTGATGCGGGTCGGCAGCGCGCTGTCCGCGTCGAACCCAACGTCGTCACGGCTGGTACCCGTCTGGTCTCCGGTGAGCGTGCGCTCGTGGCGATGATGGAACGCGTCGACCAGCTCGCGTTCGCCCCGGATGCGTTCGAGGCCGAGGAAGGTGTCCGGCCCCGCGGAGGTGACCGTGGTGCCCTGGCTCGAGCTGTGTCCGGTGCACGACTGCCACCAGCGGTCGACGGGCTTTGCATCGACACGGATCGTCTCTGCAAGTCAATCGCAGGTGAACGTGTCGACCTCATCGACCGCGAAGGCACCGAAGTCGAAGCGCTGGAACGTCCGCCCGCCCGGTTCGTCGAGCCCGTCACCGTTCGGGAAGTACGTGGTCTCCTGGGTGTGGTTGGTGCTGAACTCGATGCTGAAGACCCAGCAGTCCTCGCCGCTCGCGAGCAAGGTTGCCGGCAGTGTGGGCCCCCAGTGCTGGCCGGCGACGAGAATCGAGAGCTTCTCGTCGCCGGTGCCGCAGTAGGTGTACACGCCCTCGGCAGGGCGCAGGAACCCGGCACCGCCAGAAGCCTGCCGGTCGCGGAACCGCTGCACCGCCTCGTCGAGCGACGCCTCCTCGGCGCCCCACCCGCCCCAGATCACGGCCAACCCGACACCGATCGCGACGACCGGCGCGAGCACCACCGCTCCCGCCACCCACGGCCACCGTGCCCCCGACCGTACAGCCCGGCATCGACCGTCCGGCCAGGTCCGGGGGACGACCTGGGCCCTCGTCGCCCATCCGTGCTGTCGTAACCCGCGGATCGACGCGGCGATCGTGATGGACGGGGTGCAGTTCCCGTTCCCCTACTCCGAGTTCGCCACCAACCGGATCATGTTGCTCGTCTTTCACGCGGATCGGGACCCGGCGCTGCACTTCGCCGCGGCACGAGACGCCTACCGGCGATCGGCCCCGCCGAAGTGGTTCGTCACGATCTTCGGTGTGCTGCACGCCCAGCCCTTCGAAGACAGCCCGTCGGCAGCGGACGCGATGGTCGAGCACACCACCACGCAGTTCTGGGAAGCATGGCTGCTCGGCGACGAGGCCGAACGCGCCGCGCTGACCGCGGACACGACCGTCGAGGGCGTGAGCACCGCCGAGGCGGTCACACGCTGAGCTCAGTTCGCCCGCGCCGACAACGCGACGTACCGGGCCAAGACCTCTCGTCGCAACCGCGTCGTGGTGGACTGGGAGCCCGGCGACAGCTGAGCGCGTCGCTGCTCTGATCCGAGCTCAGCCCACGGGCGTGAACCGCAGCGGGATCCGGTCGGGGCCCCAGATGCCGCTCGCATCGGGCTTCCACGCGATGTCGCCGTCGAGCGCGACGTCGGGCATCACCCGGGCGAGCAGCGGCAACGCCTCCTGGAGCTCGGCGCGGGCCAGCCACATGCCGAGGCAACGATGCACCCCCATCCCGAAGGTGAGGTGCGGTGGGCCCGAGGTGTCACGGGTGATGTCGAATACCTCGGGCTCGGTGAACACGAGCTCGTCGGTGTTGGCCGCCACGAAGCTCGGGAACACCAGCGTGTCCTTCGGGAAGAGCACGCCGCGCAGCTCCACGTCCTCGGTCGCGAACCGCATCGTGCCCCGCACCGCGCCGAGCACCCGCATGGTCTCGTCGACGGCCTGCGCCGCGAGCTCGGGCGTGGCCACGAGTCGGGCCCATTGGACAGGGTGCTGGGCGAACAGCGCCATCGAGCATGCGAGCTGGTTGCGGGTCGTGTCGGTCCCGCCGACCAGGACCGCGATCGCCATCGTCTCGAGCTCCTCCGTGCTCAGCCGGTCGCCGGCCTCCTCGGCCGCGATCAGGTCGGTGAGCAGGTCGTCGAGCGGCTCGGTGCGGCGGCGGGCGATCAGCTCGCGCACGTAGGCACCCATCTCCTCTTGGGCCGCGACGATCAGCGGCAGGTCCTCGACGAGGTTCATGTTGAAGATGCGCAGCAAGTCGGTCGCCCACCGTGAGAACAGCTGCCAGTCTTCCTCGGGCGCGCCGAGCAGGCGACAGATGATCGGGATCGGGTAGGGCTCGCACACCTCCGCGACCAGCTCGACATGGCCTCGCGTCGCGACCGGAGCGAGGAGCCGTTCGATGACCTCCCGCATGTACGGCCGGAGCCGATCCGCCGCCTTGCGGGTGAAGGCAGGCGCGACGAGCCGCCGCAGCCGGGCGTGCTCCTCGCCTTCCGCCGACAGGATCGACGTTCGGCGTCGGGTAGAGAAGTCGGGGTCGTCCACGCCGCCGAGCTCCACGATCCGGCTCGCGGCGCTGTGGAACCGCCGGTCGCCGAGGACCGCGACGCACTCCTCGTATCGGGTCACGAGGTAGCCCATCGGGGTGCGCGCCAGCCAGTGCTCGCTCTGGGCCGCGTCGAGCTGCGCTCGGCGCTCCTCGGGCCCGTTGGTGTCGGCGAAATCGAGAAAGGCGAGATCGAGCTCGTCGACCGGGCGGGGCTGGCTGGACATGGATGTCGTGGTCACGGCCCCATCCTCCCACGGCGGTCGGGCCCGGAGGGCCGGCACCAACCGCCACCACCCGCCACCACCGCCCCAAGGGCGCATTACCCCCGCTCCCAGGGGCAAAGGACGGATGCGAGAATGCGGTGATGCCCTCTCGGTGCCGACTCCTCGCGCGCCTGCATCCGTCGGCGGGACGGCGATGGCTCGGCGCACGCTGCTCACCAGCGACTCGCTTTAGCTCGCGGCCCAGCACCGCCGCGGCCCGACATCAGCCGCAACGGTCGTGGTCGTCCACGGCTTCACCGCGACGGGTGACCGTCGACGGGTGGCAGCAGTGGCGGACGCGCTCCACACCCGCGTGGGTCGCGCCACGGCGAGCCGGCTCCTACGAGTCCGGGTCGCCGCCGAGTGGCACGACCCTGATCCGCCGGTCGAGCGCCACCGAGCGCGTTCGGGCTCCTCTGGCCGTCCGGTACGAACGCGCCGATGCCATCATCGCCGTTCGCGACCCGCACGAGCTCCACGCGTGTGTGGACGCACACACCCGACTTCGCGTGATCCCCGGGATGGGCGACGCGTTCTGACCCGCAGCGGTGCTCGAGATCCTCGACGCGCTCGAATGGATGCTCGGCCCGGCGCTCAGCACGTCCTGACGTTCAGCGCCCGTCAGCGGCGTCGTCCCACCACCAGGCAAGCCCGACCAGACCGGGGCCGGTGTGGGCAACCTTCACCGAGCCGAACTGCCCGACGAACGCGCGCAGCGGCGTCACCTCACGCTCGACACGAGCCAGGAGGTCGGCCACCTTCCGGACTGCGCGGGCGCCCACCGAGGCGGGATCGAAGAGCACGGGAGCAACGTGCCAACCCGGCTCGAGGAGCCCTACGCGCCCCACCGCGTCCTCGGCCACTGACACCACGACGCGCACCGCCCACTCCTGGGTTTTGGCGTCACGGTCAGGGGAGCAGGACGACGCGGCCGAACGCCTGGCGGCTCTCGAGGTAGGCGTGCGCGGCGGCCGCCTCTGCCAGCGGGAACGTCCGGTCGACCACGACCTGCAGCCGGCCCGCGGCGACGTCGTCCAGATGCCGCGCCACCATCGCGTGCGCACGCTCCGTCGCGATCTCCGCGCCAAAGAACACGCCCGTGAGCGACTGGTTGCCCGTGCTGAGCGCCGAGACGTCGAGCATCCGAGCCTCCCGTCCCGCGTTGCCGACAGTGATCGCGCGACCGCGATACGCCAGGCTCGCGATGCTTCCGGCGAGGATCCGTCCGCCCACCGAATCGACGACGAGATCGACGCCCCGACCACCGCTCGCGGCCCGCACCGCGTCGACCCACCCGTCGGCGGAGTAGTCGATCCCGTGATCGAGACCGAATGCGGCCAGCCGGGTGAGACGGTCAACGCTGGACGCCGTCGCGAGCACCTTCGCACCGGCCCGCTTCGCCAGCTGGATCGCGGCGATGCCCACTCCGCCCGCGCCCGCCTGCACGAGCACCGACTCGCCGGCCTGCAGGCGACCGAACTCGAAGAGGCAGTCGTCGGCCGTGCCGAACGCGATCGGCACGCACGCTGCGGCCACCACGTCGGCACCGTCAGCGATGGGCCAGGTCACCGCGGCCGGGGTCGCCGCGAGCTCGGCGTGCGACCCCCACATCATCGAAGCGACGATTCGCTGGCCCACGTGGCGGTCCTCGACGCCCTCACCGACCTCGCGGATCGTGCCCGCGCACTGGTACCCCACGACGTGCGGGACCGTGGCCATCTCGCCCCCAGCACGGTTCAGAGTGTCTCCCCCCTCGATGCTGACCGCCTCGACCTCGAGCACGACACCGCCCGGGAAGCACAACGGGTCGGGGACGTCCTCGTAGCGCAGGACCTCGGGCGCGCCTGTCTCGTGATACACCGCTGCTTTCATCGTCGGGATGCTACGACGCCCCGGGTTCGGGCGTGTCGTCGGCGCGGCTCTGCTCGGAGAGCGCAGGCCGCTGAGCGGCTCTCAGTCGACGCTCGGCGTACCCGGCGTGGTCGGCTCTGGCGCGGCATTCTCGTTGTCGCGCGGCCCGCGGACGCGCGCGCGGAAGACGTAGTACGTCCAGGCCTGGTACAGCAGCACCACCGGGAAGAACAAGATCGCGACCACCGTCATGACCTTCAGCGCGTAGTTCCCCGACGCGCTGTTCGCGACCGTGAGGTTGTAGGCGGCGTTCGTGCTCGAAACCATCACGTTCGGGTAGAGGCCGATGAAGATCGACGCGACCGTCCCGCCGATCGCCGCCGTCGTCGCGCTGAACGCCCAGCCGTCGTGTCCGTCGCGCACCGCCCACGCGGCCGCGACGACGGCGAGCACGGCGATGAGCTGCAGCGCCCCCGGCACGACCCCCTCGCTTGCCTCGACATGGGTCCAGACTGTGAACACGGCAACGATCACCACTGCGCCAATCGCGAACGGACCGGCCAACCGTCGAGCCCGGTCGTGCACCACGCCCGTGGTCTTCAGCATCAGGAACGTGGATCCGTGGAGCAGCGAAAGCGCGAGGAGCGTGACGCCCACCCAGAGTCCGTACGGCGTCAGCAGGTCGAAGAACGATCCTGTGAACTCACCGTTCTTGTCGATCGGCAGACCCGTCAGCAGGTCACCCAGCGCGACGCCCAACAGCACCGGCAGCAGGAGGCTGCCGATCGTGAGACACCAGCTAAAGGTCTCGCGCCACGCACGACTCACTACCTTGCCGCGGAACTCGAACGACACGCCACGTACGATGAGCGCGACGATCACCACCATCAGGGCGAGGTACAGCGCCGAGAACCAGCTCGCGTACCACGACGGGAAGGCGGCGAAGATCGCGGCGGCGCCGACGATGAGCCACACCTCGTTCCCGTCCCAGAACGGCCCGATCGCGTTGATCGCGACGCGCTGCTCGAGGTCCTTGCGACCGACCACTCGGTGGAGCATCCCGACGCCGAGGTCGAAGCCCTCGAGCACGAAGAAGCCCGTCCAGAAGACGGCGATGATGACGTACCAGACGACCTCGAGATCCATCGTCGCCTCCTAGTAGGTGAGCGCCGGCAGGCGATCGGCCTCGGACGCACCCGGAGCTTCCGACTCGTCCTCCGCGTCGGGCAGACCCTTCCGCGCGTAGCGGAGCATGAGGTAGCCATCGGCGACGGCGAGCGCGCCGTAGAGCGCGCTGAACACGACGAGCGTGATCCAGATCGAGGCGGAGCCCACCGATGGCGACACGCCGTCTTCGGTCTTCATGAGTCCCTGCACGATCCAGGGTTGGCGGCCGTTCTCGGTGAGCAGCCAACCGGCGGTGTTCATGACGAACGGCGTGACCACCGCCCAGGCCGCGAGCCTCAGGAAGACCCGCGACCGCTCCAGCCGATGCCGGTAGAGCAGCCAGGCGCCCCAGAGGGAGAACAGGAAGATCAGCGAACCGGTGTATGCCATGACCCGCATCGACCAGTACTGGATGAACACGTTCGGCACGTAGTTGCCGGGCCCGTACTGCTCCTCGTACTGCGCCTGGAGCTCCTCGAGCCCCACGACCTTGCCGTCCCACCCGCCGGTCGCGAGCACCGACAAGAGGTGTGGGATCTCGATGATCTGGGCCGGATCGTGGTCCTGCTGCCCGCCACCGATCTGGAACAGCGAGAACGAGCACGGCTGGCAGGTCTCCCATTGCGCCTCGGCCGCGGCGATCTTCATCGGCTGGTACTTGGCCTCGACCACGCCGAGCTGGCTACCGACGATGAGCATCAGGAGGCTGGACGGCACGAGGAACACGAGCGCCATCCGGGCCGTGCGCATGAACGCGTCGACCTCCTTCTTCCGGCGGACGTGCCAGGCCGAGGCCGCCAGCATGACGATCGATCCGGTGACCAGCGACGCGAGGAGCACGTGGAGGTAGCCCCAGGTGAACACCGGGTTCGTGAACACCGCGGCGATGTCGTCGAGCTCGGGTCGACCCGTCTCAGGATTCATCCGGTAACCGACGGGGTGCTGCATCCACGAGTTGGCCGCCATGATGAACGCAGCCGAGAGCGCGGTGGCGAAGGCGACGATCCAGATGCACGCGAGGTGGACCCGCTTGGGCAGGCGGTCCCACCCGAAGATCCACAGCCCGAGGAACGTCGACTCGAGGAAGAACGCCGCGAGGCCCTCCATCGCGAGCGGCGCGCCGAACACGTCACCCACGTAGCGCGAGAAGGCAGACCAGTTCATCCCGAACTCGAATTCCTGGGCGATCCCGGTCACCACACCGATCGCGACGTTGATCACGAGCAGCGTGCCAAAGAACCGCGTCAGACGCCGGTAGACCTCGAGCCCGGACCGATGCCAAATCGTCTGGAGGATCGCGACGAGAAACGACATCCCGATCGTCACCGGGACGAAGAGGAAGTGGTAGATGGCCGTGGAGGCGAACTGCAGTCGTGCGAGGTCGACGTTCATCGTGGTGCCCTCCCGCGAGGCGAGCTGCCGAGAGCGAGGCTATGCCGCCGATCGGCAGATACCGCGAGATCCGAGACGTGCTTCCGCATGCCGCAGCGGCAGGTGGCAGGCTCGTGTCCGTGTCCGCACCCGGCGTCTCGCCGACGCGCCAGACAGGCCGAGGGCCCTTCGCCAACCCACTGATGCGCTACGGACGCGCGACGCGCTTGCACTTCGCGCTCACGGTGATCCTGGGCTCGGCGGCCGCCGCGTTGGTCGTCGCGCAGGCCTGGCTCATCGCGTGGATCGTATCAGGCGCGTTCGTCGAGCATCGGGAGCTCGCGCAGCTTCGAGGGCCGGTCACCTTGCTCCTTGCCGTCGTAGTCGGTCGCGCGTCGGTCGCCTGGTACACGGAGGTGGCGGCGAGCCGCACCGCGGCGGGTGTGAAGTCACAGCTCCGCCATGCGCTGGTCGATCGAGTCGCGGCGGGTGGGCCGACCGTGCTGCAAGGGCACCAGCGCGGGGACCTCGCGGTGCTCGCGACACGGGGCATCGACGCGCTCGACGGCTACTACTCGCGCTACGTTCCCCAGCTCGTACTCGCGGTGATCGTGCCGACGGCGGTGCTTCTCGTCGTCGCCGGCCAGGACTGGATCTCGGCGGCGATCATCCTCGTGACGCTCCCGTTGATTCCGCTGTTCATGGTCCTGATCGGCCTGGCGACCCGCCTCCACACCGACCGTCGGCTCCGAGCGCTGCAGCTCCTGTCGGGACACTTCCTCGACGTGGTCGCCGGTCTCACCACCCTCAAGGTCTTCGGTCGGTCGAAGGCCCAGGTCACGACGATTCGTGCCGTCACCGACGCGTACCGGCGCACGACGATGACGACGTTGCGCATCGCCTTCCTCTCGTCGCTCGTCCTCGAGCTGCTCGCGAGCGTCGCCGTGGCCCTCGTCGCCGTCTCGGTGGGCCTGCGGCTGCTGCACGGCCATCTCGACCTGCGGACGTCGTTGCTGATCCTCGTGCTCGCGCCCGAGGCGTACCTCCCGCTGCGACTCGTGGGCACGCACTTCCACGCCAGCGCCGAGGGGATGAGCGCGGCAACGCAGGTGTTCGACGTGCTCGACACGCCCCTTCCCGAGCCCGGAACCGGACGGGACCTGCCGGACGTCGCGGCATCCACGCTCGCGGTGGCGAACCTGTCGGTCACCTACCCGGGCACCGACCGGCCTGCGCTCGACCGGTGCTCACTCACCGTCGCGCCCGGCGAGACCGTTGCGATCACCGGCCCGAGCGGCTGCGGCAAGTCGACACTGCTCGCGGTGCTGCTCGGCTTTGTCGCTCCGAATGCGGGCGCGGTGTCCATCGGAGACGTCGACCTGGCGACCGTCGAGCCCGACATTTGGAGAGGCCACCTCGCGTGGCTCCCTCAGCGTCCGCACCTGTTCGCCGGCTCCATCGCCGAGAACGTCCGCCTCGGTCGTCCCGAGGCGACCGACGACGAGGTTCGCGCCGCGCTCGCCGATGCCGGGCTCGCACCGCTGCTCGCGCGATCCCCGCAGGGCATCGACACGACCCTGGGAGAGCGTGGGTCCGGGGTGTCCGTCGGCGAACGTCAGCGCATCGCGCTCGCGCGTGCGTTTTTGCGCGACGTACCCCTGCTGCTGCTCGACGAGCCGACGGCCAACCTCGACGGCGACAGCGAGGCCGAAGTCGTCGAAGCAATACGTCGACTCGCGCGCGGCCGGACCGTTGTGCTCGTCGCCCACCGGCCGGCACTGGTCGGGCTGGCCGACCGCGTGGTCGCCCTCGCCACGACCGGAGTCGTGTCCGCATGAGCTCGCGGCGGACTGCGGAGGACGTCGAACCCGGTGCAGCGTCGGTTCGACGTACGCTGACGCTCGTTCGCGGCCGGCGGGGTCGGCTCAGCGTGGCGACGTTGCTCGGCGCGGCGACGGTAGGAGCCGGCATCGGGCTGCTCACGACGTCCGCGTGGCTGATCTCTCGTGCGTCCCAGCAGCCGTCGATCGCGGCGCTCGGCGTCGCCGTCGTCGGGGTGCGGTTCTTCGCGCTCTCCCGCGGCCTGTTCCGTTACGGAGAGCGCCTCGTCGGCCACGACGCCGCGTTCCGCTCCCTGGCCGACCTCCGAGTGACCGTCTACGAGCGACTCGAGCGGCTCGCTCCCGCCGGCCTCCCCGCGTTTCGGCGCGGAGACCTCCTGGCCCGGGTCGTCGACGACGTCGACCGGCTCCAGGACCTCACATTGCGGGTCCTCCCTCCCTACGGGATCGCGGTGCTGGTCGGGGTCGGCACCGTCCTGCTGGTCGCGTGGCTCCTTCCGGCGGCGGCGGCGGTGCTCGTCGTCACGTTGGGCCTGGCCGGCGCGGCGGTGCCCTGGCTGAGCCGCCGGATCGCCCGACGCTCCGAGCTACGCCAGGCCGAGGTGCGCGGCATGCTCGCCGACGAGGTCGTCGACCTCCTCGAAGGCGCCCCCGAGCTGGTCGCGTACGGTGCCGCGTCTGCTCGTGTCGGACGCATCGCCTGCGTCGACGCCGAGCTCACCGGGATCGCGACCGCCGCCGCGCGAACCGCCGGCGTCGGTGCGGGCCTCGTCGCGCTGCTCGCCGGTCTCGCGCTCTGGGGCAGCGCTTTGGTCGGCGTGGCTGCGGTCGGCGCGGACCATCTCGACGGCGTGCTGCTCGCGGTCGTGGTGCTCGTGCCGCTGGCGGCATTCGAGCTCGTCACCCCACTGCCTCCGGCGGCGCAGGCGTTCGAGCAGGTGCGGGTCTCCGCCGGGCGCGTCTTCGCGGTCGTCGACGCCCCGCCCCCGGTGGTCGACCCGCCCGCGCCGGCTCGTGCGCCGGCGCCACCGTGCACCCTGCGACTCCGAGACGTCGGCGCTCGCTACCACCAGGGCCCGCTCGCCGCACCCACTGCGCTCGACGGGATCGACCTCGAGCTCCGGCCGGGCCGGCGGGTCGCGATCGTCGGCCCGAGCGGCGCGGGGAAGTCGACGCTGGCCCGGGTGTTGCTCCGGTTCCTCCCGTACACGGGCTCGGTCACCCTCGACGGCGTCGAGCTGGCGAGCATCCGCGGCGACGACGTACGCAGGCTGATCGGCATGGCAGAACAGGACGCGCACGTGTTCGACACGACGCTGCGTGAGAACCTCCTCCTCGCCCGACACGACGCGGGCGAGGATGCCCTGCGCGATACCCTGGCCCGGGCACGGTTGCTCGACTGGGTCGACGGACTCCCCGACGGGCTCGACACTCCGGTCGGCACCCACGGCTCGCGCCTGTCCGGCGGGCAACGCCAGCGCCTTGCTGTGGCGCGCGCCATCCTGGCCGACTTCCCGATCCTCGTCCTCGACGAGCCGGGCGAGCACCTCGACCTCGCGACCGCCGACGCGCTGACCGCCGACCTGCTCGCCGCGACCTCCGACCGGTCCACGCTGCTCATCACGCACCGGCTCGCCGGCCTCGAGGAGATGGACGAAGTCCTCGTGCTCGACCACGGCCGGATCGTGGAGCGCGGCACCTTCGCGCAGCTATGGGATCTCGACGGCCATGTCGCGCGCCTGCGCCGGCGGGAGCTCGGGACGTGAGCGAGCCGCTGACGCTCGGCCCCGATCGGCTGCACGAGATCGCCCCGAGACGACCGGCCTCTCCGATCTCGGCGAGTCAGCCGCTCATCGGCGGTCTGGCATCGGTGGTCCACGGGTCCCCGCTCCCCACCGCCGACGTCGACATCACTCCCAGTCGACCGCTCGACAACCTCGACCGACTCGCCGCTGCGCTGCGCGAGCTCGACGCTGGATCCGGACCGGCGACCCCGACGGTGTGGTGTTCCCCATCGATGGCGCGTTCCTCGCAGCGCAGCCCCGCATGCTCAACCTCACGACCACCGCCGACGATCTCGACCTCGCCTTCGCGCCCGCAGCGTTCGACGGCGGCTGCGACGAGTTGAAGAACGAATCCGACATGATCGAGCTCGGCGACGGCATCACGACGCGAGTCGCAACGCTCCAGGCGATCATTCGGTCGAAAGAGACCGCCGACCGCGAGAAGGACCGTCGAGCTCTTCCCTGTCTCAGGGCGTTGCTCGATGAGACCGGCGGCTGAACCCTCGCACCGCGCCACTGCTGAATGCGTCAGTACTCGGTGCGGTAGTTGAGGGTCGGGTCCAGCACGAGTCGGGCCTGCTCCGCCCCGGTGACCGGCAGACCCGTCGGATCCAACAGCCCGATCTGCACGAGTACCGACGCCTGGTCCCAGTAGATGTGCTCGTGCGTGACCTTGCCGTCGGCGACGCCGACGATCACGACGAACGCAGCTTCGATGCGCTTCCCCGTGGGGGGCACTCCGGGCAGCATGAAGTCGATTGATCGCGTGTGGGTGAACGAGATCACGATCTCGTCGACGATCTGGTGGTCATCGACCGTGCGCGACACGTTGTCGAACTGCACATCCGGCGGGAAGAACTGCCCAACGAGGTGCTGGTCGTAGAAGTCACGCACGGCGGGGGCACCGCTGCCACCTGCGCACACCGGCACGTGATTGAGGTGCGGATCCGGGGACATAGTGGCCATCGTCAGGTCGAGGTCACCGTCGAGCTCGGCCTGCATGTGGGCCTCGAACAGAGCGGCGCTTGGATGCGCGGTGTTTGTCATGAGTGATGTGGCCCTTCTGACTACTCCGGGAGGGTTCCGACTGACCTCGGAGCCGAGATCTGCGCGGAGGCCCCCGTGTCCGCTGACGTCAAAGCCTTACCGCACCTCCACGCCCGCGGTCAACGGGGTTGATCGCCACTCAGCGTCTGCGCGGCGGCACGCCGTAGCGGGCGCGCACCTACTCGAGCGGCAGGTCGGCCATGGCCAGGTGGTCGACCACCGTGAAGTCCCCACCAGTGGCCGACCCCCGTTCGAACCAGTGCGCTACGACCTCAATCGCGCCGGGTGCGGTCTGCCGCGGCAGTCCCCCCGGTGGAGCATTTGGCAGACGCTCTCCCGAACCCGGTAGAACGCTCCTGGAACGACGAAGGCCCAGGTCAGCGACCTGGGCCTTCGATCCTTCGATGGTGGCGGGGGCCCGATATCCGCGTTAGCTGCGACCCTCGAGCTTCGGAGGTAGGGCCGTTCGACCCCCGTGGGTTCGGTCAGCCTTCACAACGGGTTTCCGTCCGTCGCGTGCCGGCGAATCCGGGCAGATTCGGCGCGTTGTAGGGATGAGTAGGGACGCGAAACTCGAAGATCAGTTCTGAGATGTACCGATTCGAGCCGTGTCAACAAGCCCCGCATCGGCCGCAGTCATCCTGCGAATCGGGGGCAGAACTCTGCACCTCGCGCGGTTCGGCGGTCGTTGTCGCTCGGGTGCAGCGGGTGGATTTGGGTGCGGCGAATGCTTCAGGCGGATTCGTCGGCGGGACGGGTTGGGGGCGTGTGCATGGTGGGGGTGTTGGCGCCGCGGCGCGCGCGGAAGTCGCGCAGCGTGTAGCCGGTGACGACCACAGGCCCGTCGGTCACGGCGCGTGCTGTTGCCGAGCGCCGCAGCCCGAACATCGGCGCGAGTTCGCCGAAGTAGTTGCCGGACTCGATGGTGGCGAGCGGCTCTTCGGTGCCGTCGGCCATCTCCTGCACGATCTCGATCCGGCCAGCGTCGACTTCGTAGACGAGGTCACCGGCATCACCTTGACGGAACAGCACCTGCCCCGGCTGCAACTCGACCCGCTCCGGGGCTCGGTGCTCGTCGGCAGGGCGGGGAGTGAGTTCGACGACGCGATCGGCGAGAGGCAGGAGCCGCTCGTCGTGGGTGGCGATGACGACCACCCGCCCAGGTGCTGCGAGCTCGCGCAGCAGGCGGAGCACGCCGTCGACCTGCATGTAGTCGAGTGACGCGGTCGGTTCGTCGGCCACGATGAGCGGCGGGTCCATGGCGAGGGCGCGGGCGATCGAGACCCGTTGCTGCTGGCCACCGGAGAGCTGGCGCGGACGGTGGTGCATCCGCTCCTCCAGGCCGACCATCTCGAGCAGCTCCGCGGAGCGTCGCTTCGCCGTCTTCTTGTCCGCGCCTGCGTAGCGCATCGCGACGGTGATGTTCTCCTGCGCGGTGAGGCTCGGGATCAGGTTGAACGCCTGAAACACGACGCCGACGGTACGGCGCCGATACTCGGCGAGGGCGGCGCCTTTGAGGCCGGTGACTTCGGTGTCGCCGACGCGGATGGACCCGGAGGTCGGAGTCAGGAGCGATGCGAGCATCGATAGGAGGGTCGTCTTGCCGCAGCCGCTCGCGCCGAGCAGCAAGGCCATGTCGCCGGTTGCCAGATCGAGATCGAAGTGATGAAACGGCCGGACCGCGTAGCCGCCACTCGAGTACTCCATCGTTAGGTCACGGATCGCGATGTTGGGCATCATGCACCCCCGAACGCCACGGCCGGATCGGTGCTGAGCGCGCGTCGCACCGCCGCAATGCTCGCGAGGACGCCGACGACCACGCTAATGACGACGAGTTGCAGGACCGCGGCGCCACTCAGCGCGGTCTGTACCGGCATGCCCTTCGCGACGAGTCGGGAGACGCCGATCGCGATGACTGCGGCCGCGAGCGCCACGAGCACCGCTTGGATCATGAGACCTCCGACGATCAGTCGATCCGGCGCGCCGGTTGCTTTGAACACTGCGAAGTCCCTGGTGCGTTCAATCGCTGAGAGGTAGACGATCAGGCCGATGATCCCGGCAGCGATCAACCACATGAGCACCGCGGTGACGCTGATCGACTTGAACCCTGCTTTCAACGGTCGGTTCAGGTCGGAACGCACCTGCGCGTTGGACACCAACGCGGTGCCGGCAACCGGCTGCGGTGCTCCCTGCACCGCGATGCCCATCGCGAGTGGCTGACCCGCGAACACCAA
>VGBT01000033.1 GCA_016870395.1 Actinomycetota bacterium
GTGGTCGCGAACTCGGGCGGCACGTGTTCGGCGGCGAACGCGAACACGCTGGACAGCGTGAGCGACGAGACGACTGCGGGCCTGTCCGCGGCCGGCACCGTCGGCGAGTGGTCCAGCAGCTGGTAGCAGCACGCCAGCAGCACGATGACGTCAGGGGCCCGGGAGCGATCCCGGGCCCCGGCGCGTCTGGGGCCCCGGCGCGTCTGGGGCTCCGGGTCGAATGCCCGTGACGGGTCAGCGACGGTGCTCGATGGGTTCGTAGTCGTGCTCGGAGGGCCCGGTGTAGATCTGGCGGGGACGGCCAATCTTGGTCTGCGGGCTCTCCATCATCTCCTTCCAGTGCGCGATCCAGCCGGGGAGCCGGCCCATCGCGAACAGGACCGTGAACATCCGGGTGGGGAAGCCCATCGCCCGGTAGATCAGGCCCGAGTAGAAGTCGACGTTCGGGTAAAGCTTCCGTTCGACGAAGTACTCGTCGGAAAGCGCGATCGCCTCGAGCTCGAGCGCGATGTCGAGGAGCTCGTCGCGTTGGTCGAGCTCGGAGATCAGACGGTCGGCGGTTCGCTTGAGCACCTGTGCCCGCGGGTCGTAGTTCTTGTAGACGCGGTGCCCGAAGCCGGAGATGCGGAACGGGTCGACGGGGTCCTTGGCCTTCGCGACGTACTTTGCAATGTCGCGTCCGTCGTCGCGGATGCGCTGGAGGGTCTCGATGACGGCCTGGTTCGCGCCGCCGTGCAGTGGTCCCCACAGTGCGTTGATGCCGGCCGCGATCGAGGCGAAGAGGTTGGCTTCGCTGGAGCCGACCATGCGCACCGTCGAGGTCGAGCAGTTCTGCTCGTGATCGGCGTGCAGGATGAGCAGCTGCTTGAGCGCGTGTACGACCGTGGGTGAGGCCTGGTACGGCTCCGACGGCACGGCGAACATCATCGTGAGGAAGTTCTCGATCAGGTCGAGCCGGTTGTCGGGGTAGAGGAAGGGCTGGCCGATCGACTTCTTGTACGAGTACGCCGCGATCGTCGGGATCTTCGCCATCAGGCGCAGGATCGAGAGCTGCACCTGATCGGGGTCGTGCGGGTCGCTGCTGTCCTGGTAGAAGGTCGACAGTGCGCTGACCACGCTCGAGAGCATCGCCATCGGATGCGCGTCCTTGGGGAACCCGTTGAAGAAGCTCTTCACCTCCTCGTGCAGAAGGGTGTGCCGCCGGATGCCCATGCGGAAGTCGTCGAGCTCGGCACGGGTCGGGAGCTTGCCGTAGATGAGCAGGTACGAGGTCTCGAGGAACGACGGGGACTCGCGCTCCACGAGCTGCTCGATCGGGATGCCGCGGTAGCGCAGGATGCCGAGGTCGCCGTCGACGAAGGTGATCGCAGACTCGCACGAGCCGGTGTTGACGTAGCCGTAGTCGAGCGTGATCAAGCCCGTCTTCGCCCGTAGGGTCGAGATGTCCGCCGCCCGCTCGTTCTCGGTGCCGCGCACGACCGGCAGCTCGACCTCGGTGTCGCCGTGCCGGAAGTAGGCGGGCTTCTCGTCGGTCACCGCTGCTCCTCGGGTCGGTTCGTCTCCCCGAATCTAGCCATGCGGGCCTCCCGGCCGGTGATGCCGTGTCCAGCCGGCGAAGGTGACACGCGCGTCAGACTCGCCGCTAACCTCCGGGCGGTGGACTTCGATCTCTCCGACGACCAGCTCGCCCTGCGCGACGGCGCGCGCGAGCTGCTCGACGGGCTGTGCCCGACGACGCGTGTTCGGGAGGTGGCCGAACGCGACCGCCGCTGGGATCCCGGGCTTTGGGCCGCGATGGCCGAGCAGGGATGGCTCGGTGTCGCAGTGCCCGAATCCGTTGGTGGGCTGGGCCTCGGCGTGGTCGAGCTCGCGGTGCTGCTCGAGGAGGTGGGCCGGCATGTGGCGCCGGTGCCGCTCCTGCCCAGCGCGGTGGCACTCGCGATCCTGCGCGGCGTCGACGGCGATGGTCGGTCGGGCGCGGCTGCCGAGCTCGCGGTGCGCGCACTGCTCGACGATGGCCGCACGGCATGCATCGCGCGCACCAGCGCGCCGGGATCGGTGCGCGCCGAGCGGGGGAGCGCCGGCTGGGTGCTGACCGGCCGCCCGGATCCGGTGCCGTTCGCGCCGATCGCCGATCTGGCCCTCGTGGTCGCGGCCGACGCCGACGGCGACGGGCTGTTCCTCGTGGATCTCGACGCGCTGGGTCGCCCGCCGGCCGAGCCCGCGATGGATCTCACTCGTCCGGTCGGCTGGCTGCCTCTCGAGGGTGCCGCGGCGGAGCGGCTGGGTGGACCGGCGACGGTCGCGGCCCTCGTTGACCTCGGCGCGACCGCGACCTCGCTGGAGATGCTCGGGAGCGCATCGGTGGCGCTCGAGATGGCGGTGGACTACGCGAAGGACCGCGTGCAGTTCGGACGGCCGATCGGCTCGTTCCAGGCGGTCAAGCATCGGTGCGCCGACATGCTCGTCGACGTCGAGGGGATGCGTTCCACGGCGTACTGGGCTGCATGGTGTTTGGCCGCGGGAGATCCCGAGGTGTCGATCGCGGCGTCGACGGCGAAGACCTGGTGCTCCGACGCGTCCAAGCGCGTGATGGCGAGCGCGCTGCAGGTGCACGGCGGGATCGGCTTCACGTGGGAGCACGATCTGCACCTGTTCCTCAAGCGCGCCCAGCTCGACCAGCTGAGCTTCGGCGACGCGGTGTTCCATCGAGCGCGTCTGGCCGCCCTGTTGCGGCCCAAGGTCGAGGCGGGGGAGAGCGTGCTGTGACCGAACCGGTGTGGTCCGGGCGGGGACCGCCGCTGCGGGTTCGGATCGACCCGGGTGCAGTGTCGGTGTTCGCCCGCGCGCTGCACGACGCCAACCCGGTGTTCCGATCGGAGGCTGCGGCGACGGAGGCGGGGTTCGCGGCAGTGCCGGCGCCGCCCACCTTCACGTTCGCGATGGCGCATGCCGGGGCCTTCCCAGACTTGCAGCCCTCCGACGGCGCGGGGCGCCTCATGCCCCCGGGCGGGCTCGCCACCGAGGACGGGTACTCGCGCGACGGGCTGTACCTGCACGGCGAGCAGCACTTCACGTACCACCGCACCCCCGAGGTCGGCGACGTGCTCGAAGGGCGCATGCGCGTCTCGGAGCCGATCGAGAAGCAGGGGAGCCGGGGGCGCATGGAGCTGACCTACATGGACACCGAGTGGCGCGACCTCGAGGGCAGGCCGGTGGTGACCGAGCGGATCGTCTCGATCTTCATCCCCGGCGGGCAGTGAGCGAGGGCATCGCTGCGGCGGTCGAGCGCGGCGATCTCGACGACCTGCTGCGCGTGATCGACGGCTGTTGCGAGACGCGGGACTGGGCCGGGCTGCGCGAGCTGCGAGACCGATGCGAGCGAGCGCTCGAACGAGGTAAGCAGCTCTGGCCGGCGGTGCACCACGCCGAGTACCGACTCGCGTTGGAGGCGCCGGGCGCGTGGGCCGGCCCGGTGCTGGTGGAGGGGGCCGGCCGCTTCACGCCCGGGCCGCTCGCCGAGGTTGCCGCGTCGACGCATCGATGGGCGGAGCTCGCGTCGTTCGCCCCGGCGACTCCCACCGCGGCACTGTGCCTGCACGAGTGCGTGGTGCGCGGCGAAGACCTGCAGGGCGTCCGGTCGCCTGGTCACGACCCGATCGAGCTGCCGCGGGCGCTCGAGCCGTGGGAGCCGCGCTACGAGGTCGCGACGTACCGATCTTTCACCGCCGACTTCCCGGCGCCGCCGATGCCCGCGTTCGCGGATGTGGTGGTGCCGGTCACAGCGGAGCGCGTCGACTCCGGAGAGCCCGGGCGCGCGCTGATCGACTTGGTGCGCGCCTGGACCGACGAGTCCGAGGCGACAGTCGAGGTCGCGGCAGCCCGCGGCGCGGCGCCGGCCGCGCTTCGGGCGCTGGGTCGCGACGAGGTGCGGATGGCGGAGGTAGACGGCGCGCTCGCGCTGGCGTGGATGGCGTGGGCGGCGGCGTCCGGGGGTCGGTACGGGCGGCGGCGCGGCGCGGCGACGGGTCGGCTCGACGCCTGGCTGACGTCGGCGGCGCTCGTCGGAGTCGCGGGGTGGCCGCCACCGGCCGCCGCGCTCGGCGCCGCGCTCGACCGCGCGCGTTGGTTCCTCTGGGACGGCGGCGGTCCGGTGGGGGGCTGGTCGCTACGGCTCGCGGTCGAGGACCGTACCCGCGGCATCGCGTGGGCACTCGCAGCCCACGACCAAGCCTGACCCGCCACGGCGAGAAGTTGGTGACCGAACCTGTCGGGGTGACGGTTGTCGTAGCGGCCGTTCGGTTCACCAACGCGAACGACGACCGGGGTCGGCCGGTACAGAGGCGCCGCACGCACGTCACGTCGGTTGGCTAGCGTGCGCCTGTGCGCGATCTGGTGCGGGTATGCGTGTTCTGCGGCTCGAGCCCAGGCGCGCACGACGGCTACCCCGACGCCGCAGTCGCGCTGGGTGGGCTCCTCGCGGCGGAGGGGATCGGTGTGGTCTACGGCGGCGGCAGCGTCGGGCTGACGGGCATTTTCGCGGATGCAGTGCTCGCGCGCGGCGGTGAGGTCGAGGGGGTGCTGCCCGCTGGGCTGTTCGAGCGTGAGATCGCGCACGAAGGCCCTACGAAGATGCACGTCGTGGCCACGATGCACGACCGCAAGGCTCGAATGTACAAGCTGTCCGACGCGTTCATCTCGCTGCCGGGCGGGCTCGGGACGCTCGACGAGCTGCTCGAGATCGCGACCTGGGCACAGCTGGGCCTGCACCACAAGCCGATCGGACTGCTCGACGTCGACGGGTTCTTCGCCGGTCTCCTCGAGTTCCTCGACCACGCTGTCGACCAGCGATTCGTGCGCCCGGTGCACCGGGCCCGGCTCCTGTGCGCGCGAGAGGCGCCTGCCCTGCTCGAGGCGCTCCGAGCCTTTGAGCCCCTCCGATTGTGGCCAAGTGGGGCGACGAGGACTGAGTCGCCTCAGCGTGGTGCCCGACCGGCGCCCACGGCTACATCGTCCGCCGCGACGCCGCGACGCCGCGACGCCGCGGCTCAAGGCCCGCGTCCGAGCTCCCGCCCTTCTGGATGCCCGACCCGCCGCGCAACGTGGCGCCGGTGAGTGGCGACGGGCTGGCCGTCATGCCATGGGACCCACCCGCCTTCGACGGTGGACGAGAACGGGACGATCGTGGGCGACGGCTGTCCCCCCGTCACGACCGGGATTGTTTGCAGAGGAGCGGATACCGCTCATGACGTAACAATCCGGGGCCAGGGAGGTGGGGATCCTCCCGGTCAGGGGTGTGCGGCGCGGGTGCGGAGCGCCGCGCGGTCGATCTTCCCGGCGCCGAGCACCGGGAGCGCGTCGAGCACCATCACGCGCTCCGGCGTCTTGAACCGCGCCAGGCCCTCGCTCGCGAACCAGGCGCGGCACTCCTCGAGATCGAAGGCTTCCGAGGCGACGACGAACGCGCAGACCCGCTCGCCGAGCCGGTCGTCGGGAGAGCCGACCACGGCGGCTTCCCGGACGGCGGGATGCCGGGTGAGCACGGCCTCCACCTCCGCGGCGCTGATGTTCTCGCCGCCGCGGATGATCGTGTCCTTCTTGCGGCCGGTGACGATGAGCCAGCCGTCGTCGATGGTGGCGAGGTCGCCGGTGTGGAACCAGCCCCGGGTCACTGTCGCCCGAGTCTGTGCCGCATCGGCGTAGCCGGCGAAGAGCTCCGCTCCGCGCACGAGCAGCTCGCCGTCTCCCGCCAGTCGCAGCTCGGCTTTCCCGACGACGCGTCCCTCGGTGTCGCGCGCGCGGGCCGCTGGGTCGCCCGCGAGGCTCGTCGTGAGCGTCGGTGCCTCGGTGGAGCCGTACGCCCGCTTGACCACGGCGCCGAGCCGCGCGCTCGCGTCGTCGACGAACGCGGGGGTGACCCCGGCACCGCCCGATGACACGAGCCGCAGCGACCTCACCCGCTGGGTGCGGAAGCCGGGCGCCCCCAGGAGGCCCACGAAGAACGTCGGCGGGCCGACCATGAAGGTGACGCCCTGCCGCTCCACGATCGAGAGCGCCTCTTCGGGGTCCCAGCGTTCCATCAGGATCGTGCGCATGCCCGCCGCGCCGGGCACCAGGATGCCGTTGAGGAGTCCCGAGACGTGCGCGAGCGGCGCGGGCATAAGCACGACGTCGGTGCTTCGCAGGCCATGCGCGCGCACCATTGTCAGCGCCTTGTGCGCGAGGCCCCGATGCGTGTGCAGCACGGCCTTCGGTGCACCGCTCGACCCGGCGGTGAAGAGGACGACTGCGAGCAGCGCGGGCCCGGCGGCCGAGCCGGAGTACGGGGCGTGCTGTGCGAGTGTCGCGACGTGAGCCCGCAGCTCGTCGCGCGCGAGGAACACCTTGGGCGCGACGACGCCGAGCATTCGGTCGACCTCGGCGTCCCCGGCCTGGTGGTGGATCGGAGCGGCGACTGCCCCGAGCTGCCAGCAGGCCCGGTAGAGATCGGCGACCTCGGGCCAGTTCGGCGCCTGCCAGGCCACGACGTCGCCCCGCCGGACACCGAGGGCGCGCAGCCCCCCGGCCAGGCGGGGCCGCGTGCCGAGCAGTCGGTCGAGGGTCGGTACGTCCCAAGCCCCGTTGGGCGCGCGGTAGTCCGCGGCGCGCGGGTGGCGGTAGGTGGCGCGCAGGCTCAGAGGATCGGCCGCTTCCACGCGTCGCCGCTGGGCACCGCGCCGCGCAGCAGGTTGGTGCCGATGAAGTTGCGCTGGACCTCGACGGTGCCCGCACCGATGCAGAGGCCGCGGATGTCGCGGTACACGCGCTCGACGGGGTATTCGCGCGAGAACCCGTAGCCGCCAAGCAGCTGGATGGCCTCGTCGCAGACCCGCTTCGCGGCGAGGTTGGCGGCCGTCTTCGCCATCGCGGTCTCGAGCGGCGGGGGAGTGCCGTGCGGACCGGCCAGGTGCACCGCGCGCTTGAGCAGCAGGCGCGCGCCTTCCAGCTCGGTCGCCACGTCGGCGATCTTCCACTGCAGTCCCTGGAGCTCGGCAAGCGGTCGGTCTCCGATCGTGCGCTCGTTCATGTACCTGATCGCGTACTCGAGCGAGCCTTGCGCCGCGCCGAGGCACATCGCCGCGTTGCCGCAGCGCTCGTGGTTGATGTGGCCGATCAGCGTCTTGAACGCGTCGGAGCTCGACGGGTCGCCCTCGAGCAGGACATCGGAGGGCTCGATGCGCACGTCGTCGAAGGCGAGCTCGGCCTCGCTGGTGCCGCGCAGGCCCATCTTCTCGTGGGTGCCGGCGAGCGTGACGCCGTCGGACGCGAGGTCGACGACGACCGCGCCGATGCCCTTCGTCCCGACGCTTCCGGGGAAGCGGCACCAGACGAGGCAGGCGCGTGCCTTGTGCCCACCGGTCACGTAGTTCTTGTAGGCGTCGAGGCGGAACCCGTCACCGTCGGAGGTGAGCCGGGCCCGCATGTGGTTGACCGCGGATCCGGCCTCGGTCTCGCTGATCCCGATGCAGAACAGCGCTTCACCCGAGGCAGCCATCGGCAACCACCGGTCGCGCAGTGCGTCGGAGCCCAGGTGCTCGAAGGCGCGCGGTGGGCCGTTGAAGGTCAGCTGGGCGAGGATGGCGCTGGACACGCACGCGCGACCGAGCTCCTCGAGGACGATCGCGGCCTCGACGTCGCCCATGCCCATGCCCCCCCAGCGCTCACCGATCGTGATGCCGAACAGGTCGGCCTTGCGGATCGCGTCCCACGAGGCTTGGGGGAACTCCTCGGTCTCGTCCCAGTGGCGGGCCATCGGGGCCAGGTCGCGTTCGGCCACCTCGCGGGCGAGCGCGCGCAGGGCCTGCTGGTCGTCTGTCTCGGTGAAGGGGTCGGTGCCGTGAGCCGCCATCGGTCCAGGCTACGCGGAGGCTGACGGCGGTGTCAGGAACGCCCGGTAGCGTGCCGGTGTGGCCGTCACCGAGACCTTCCAGGCGCTGCGCGAGGCGCAGTTCCGGCGCGTGTGGGCGGCGGGCCTCGTGTCGAGCACAGGCGACTGGATGCAGATCGTGGGCCGGTCGTATCTCGCGTTCAGCCTCACGGGACGCGCCGAGTCCGTGGGCATCGTCTACTTCGCCGCGTACGCCCCGCAGCTTGTGTTCAGCCTGTGGGGCGGCGTGCTCGCGGATCGGTTCGACCGGCGCCGCCTCCTGCTCGGCACGCAGGTGATCGCCGCGGCCGGCGCCGTCGGGTTCGGTCTGCTCACCACGACGGGTTCGGCGACGGTGGCGAACGTCGCCGTGGCGTCGTTCGTGCTCGGCATCGCGCAGATGCTCTCCATCCCTGCGATGCAGGCGCTGATGCCGAGCGTGGTGCCGCGCGACGCGCTGTCGAGCGCGATCTCGCTCAGTACCGCGACGAACTCGCTGGCGCGCGTGGTCGGCCCGCTGCTCGCCGCGCTGGTGATCGGCGGCATCGGGATCGAATGGGTCTTCTGGGCCAACGCCGTCTCGTTCGTCGCGGTGATCGTCGCCTGGCTGGTCACCCGCGTGCCGCGACCACCGGCGATGGCCGAGTCGCGCAGCCTCGCCGCGATCGGTGCCGCACTGTGGTACGTGCGCTCGACTCCCACCGTGGCCGTACCGATCGTCGCGTCGACGTTCCTCATGGCGGTCGGCGTCGTGTACCAGCCACTCGCCGTCGTCTTCACGACGGACGTGCTCGCGCACGGCTCGCGCTCGCTGGGCTCGGACTACTACGGCTGGTACCAGGCCGCGATAGGGGTCGGTGCCGCGGTAGGCATCTTGGCATCGGCCGGGCCGGGCCGCCGCCATCCCGCCCGCACGTTCCTCATGACCGCGATCGGGTACTCGGTCGCCGTGACCGTCCTGGGGTTGACGAGCTCGCTCGGGCCGGCCCTCGCGGTGGTCTGCGTGGTGGGTGCGCTGCACTTCGCCAACGTGACCCTGGGACTCAACCTGGTGCAGCACGAGGTCCCGGAGGAGATGCGCGGGCGGGTGATGGCGATCCACATGATCGGCCTCGTGGGCGTCGTCCCGATCACCGCATTGGTCGGCGGCCTCGTGGCGGATGCCATCGGGATTCGCCAGACCTTCGTCGTCGGTGGCCTGGCGTGCCTGGCGTTCTCGCTGCTCCTCGTGCGGTGGCGGCGCTTCCTACGCGTCGCCGAGGTCGAACCCGAGACTCCCGAGACCGTCAGCGAGATCGGTGTCGTGGTGAACGAGGACCTTTAGCCGGGAGCCGACCGGATGGCCGGATGGGAGGCGGAGGCGGAAGTGGAAGCAACCAGTGGAGCAGCAGGTCTGATGGGGATACATTGACCGCCTGGTCAAGTCCCTCCGAGATCCCCCGGGAGCGAAGATGCAGGACCGTACGAAGATCTACATCGACGGCGCGTGGGTCGCGTCCGCCGGTACCGGCACCATCGACGTCGTCAACGCGACGAGCGAAGAGGTGATCGCGCAGATCGCCGACGGCACCGTCGACGACGTGAACCAGGCCGTCGCGGCGGCCAAGGCCGCGCTGCCCGGGTGGTCGGCGACGTCGCCCGACGAGCGGGCCAAGTACCTCCAGCGGCTGAGTGAGGGGCTCGGCGCCCGTCTCGACGAGATCGCCACCACCGTCACCGCGGAGGTGGGCACCCCGTACATCATCAGCCAGATGGCCCAGGCCGGCCTGCCGGCGATGATGGCCGGCAGCTACGTCGAGATCACCCAGCAGTTCGAGTGGGAGGAGCGCATCGACAACTCGCTCGTCGTGCGTGAGCCCATCGGTGTGGTCGGCTGCATCACGCCGTGGAACTACCCGCTGCACCAGGTGGTCGCGAAGGTGGCACCCGCGCTGGCGGCCGGGTGCACGGTGGTGCTCAAGCCCAGCCAGGTCGCGCCGCTGAGCGCGTACATCCTCGCCGAGATCTTCGACGAGATCGAGCTCCCCAAGGGCGTGTTCAACTTGGTGAGCGGGGCCGGCCGCGTGCTCGGCGAGGCGATTGTGGAGCACCCCGACGTGAGCATGGTGTCGTTCACAGGTTCCACCCGTGCCGGCCGCCGGATCATGGAGCTCGCCGCGGGTCAGATCAAGAAGGTGGCGCTCGAGCTCGGCGGCAAGTCGGCGTTCGTGATCCTTCCCGATGCACCGGCCGACGAGGCCGTCGCCGCGGGGATCCAGTCCGGCTTCCTCAACGGCGGCCAGACCTGCATCTCGTGGACGCGGATGCTTGTTCCCGCGAGCCGCCGCGACGAGCTCGTCGCGAAGGCGAAGGCGATCGCCGAGTCCTACGCTCCGGGCGACCCGATGGACCCGTCGACGATGCTCGGCCCGTTGGTCTCCAAGTCACAGCAGGAGAGCGTGCGTTCCTACATCGAGAAGGGCGTCGCCGAGGGTGCGACGCTCGTCACCGGCGGCGCGGAGCAGCCCGAGCAGTGCGAGAAGGGCTACTTCGTCAAGCCGACGGTCTTCGCCGACGTGACCAACGACATGACCATCGCGCAGGAGGAGATCTTCGGTCCGGTCCTGTCGATCATCGTCTACGAGGACGAGGACGACGCAATCCGCATCGCCAACGACACGATCTACGGCCTGCACGGCGGTGTCTACGGCGGCGACAAGGACCACGCGCTCGCGGTGGCCAAGCGCCTTCAGACCGGCCAGGTCGACGTGAACGGCGTGTCGTTCAACGTGAAGGCGCCCTTCGGTGGCTACAAGCAGTCCGGCCTCGGCCGGGAGTACGGCCGCTACGGCCTCGAGGAGTTCCTCGAGGTGAAGGCGATCCAGATCCCGTAGCGCTGCCGGCTCCAGCGTTCCGAGGCCCCGGGGAGCAGTCCCCGGGGCCTCTTCGCGCCCTCGGCCGCCCTCAGGGGCCTCCGCCACCCGTCCGACGACACCTCTGGTGGAGCTCGCTCCCGGCTCGGGGGCGAGCCGAGCTGCCGCGGGGCGAGGCCGAGAGATGCAGACCAGGAGTACCGAAGCCGGCGAGACCCTCGTCGAGACGCTGATCACCGTCGTGCTGCTCGGTCTCCTCGCGACCGGGATCGTCGGGGCGTTCGCGTCGGTGATCACGGTGTCCAACTTCGATGCCGAGACCGCAGGAGCCGAAGCCGTCGTCCGCACCTACGCGCAAGCGTGGCAGCGCCGGGCCTACGTCGACTGCACCGCCGGCTCGAGCGCGAACCCGTACTCTGGCAAACCGCCGGGCTACAGCCCACCTGCGGGCTACACGGCCGCCGTGAGTGCGGT
The DNA here is from genome assembly GCA_016870395.1 of Actinomycetota bacterium. Taxonomy (GTDB): domain Bacteria; phylum Actinomycetota; class Acidimicrobiia; order IMCC26256; family JAENVU01; genus SHUZ01. Next base: position 11,233 of record VGBT01000033.1, read on the forward strand.
CCGGTTCTGGGACGGGACCAGTAGCAGCCCCGCCGCGTTCGTGACCACCTGCCCGGCAGGCGGTGACGCCGGCCTCCAGGAGCTCGTCGTCTCTGTCACCCCGACCGACGCACCCGCGACGACGCTCACGATCGACAAGCGCGCGCCGTGAGAAGCGACCGAGCCGAAGCGCTGGTGGGTGCGGCTCGGTCAGGCGTTCGGGGTGAGCTGCTCGGTGGTGCCCTCGCCGAAGTCCTCGTCGGTGAGCACGACGTCCCAGCGCTCGGCGCAGTCCGCGCAGCGGTACACCGCGACGTCGCCCGGCGTGTACGGGCTCTCGGGGTCGGCTTCTTGCACGAGATGCGCCTCGCCCGCACACTCCACGCAGACGATGACCTCGGCCGGCCCGGGGCTCACGATGTACCCACCCGGTCGCCGAGCTCGGCCTGCAAGGAGCAGGTCTGGTCCAGGCCGAGCACCTGCATGAAGCGACCCATCGCGAGGTACTTGCCGATCACGAGGGTCAGCTCCACGATCTCGCCGGCGTCGTAGTGCTCGCCCAGGCGGTCGAGCAGCTCGTCGTCGATCCGAGCCGAGTCGGTGCAGAACCGGGTCGTGTACTCGAGCGCGACCTGCTCTGCGGGGGTGAAGCGCGGGTCATCGTGGTGCATCACGGCGGCCAGCAGCTCGTCGGTGACGCCGGCATCGGCTGCCTGTGGTGTACGCCAGTCCAGGCACACCGTGCACTCGTTGATCGTCGCCACCCGCATGCGTACGAGCTCATGGAGTCGCCATGGGAGGTCGCTGTTCCAGACGGCGGCGTCGTAGCCGCCGACTGCCGTTGCGAGCTGCGGGCGCAACCCCAACGCCCTGACCACTTCGAGCGAGTCGCCGTCGGGGAGCGGGATGCGAGCCATGGACTTGAGCCTAGGCTCTGACGACATGAGCTACGAGATGCCGTCGGGGATGGACGCCTGGTGGGCGGCTCAGCCCTACGAGATGTGGGCCCGCGCCCGTGCGGAGCGTCCCGTCATCCGTTACGAGGGCAACCCGATCGACCCGCGTCCGAGCTTCCACGTGGCCCGCCACGACGACGCCGTCGCCGTGCTGCGCGACTGGGAGACGTTCTCGTCGTCGATCAACAGCGAGGTCATTGGCACGTACATGGGCGAGCTCATCCTCGGGATGAACGGTCCCGAGCATCGTCAGTACCGCAACCTCGTCGCGCACACCTTCCGGGCCTCGGTCCTCGAGCGATGGGACGCCGAGCTGGTCAGGCCCGTGATCGACGCGCTCATCGCCGGGATCGCCCCACGCGGGCGAGCGGATCTCGTCGCCGACGTCACGGCGCGGTACCCGGTGCAGGTGATCTGCGGCATCGTCGGGGTGCCGCTCGAGGACCACGAGCAGTTCGCCGCCTGGGCCGACGAGATCAACACCGGGCCGTTGAACCCCGAGCGTGGGATGGCCGCATCGCAGGCGATGCGCGCATACCTCGAGCCGCTGGTGGAGGAGCGTCGCTCCCGGCCCACGGGCGACCTGCTGAGCGAGCTCGTGCACGCGGAGATCGACGGCGAGCGGCTGAGCGACGAGCGGCTCTACGGCTTCCTGCGCCTGCTGCTGCCAGCCGGTGCCGAGACCACGTTCCGGGTCATGGGCAACGCGCTCTTCGCGCTGCTCACGCATCCCGACGCGCTCGCTGCCGTCACCGCGGACCGCGAGCTGCTCGCGGCGGTCATCGAGGAGACGCTGCGCTGGGAGACGTCGGTGACGATGGTGAGCCGGGTCGCGACCGTCGACACCGAGGTCGCCGGTTGCCCGATCCCCGCCGGATCGCCGGTCAACGTGCTCACCGGCTCGGCCAACCACGACGCGTCGCGCTTCGACGACCCCGAGGCATGGCGGATCGATCGCCCGCCCGCGCAGCACCTCGCGTTCGGCACGGGCCCGCACCAGTGCCTCGGGATGCACCTCGCGCGCCTCGAGCTGCGTGCCGGGCTCGACGCGATCCTGAACGGCCTGCCGGGCCTGCGACTCGACCCGGACGCACCGGTACCCGTGGTCGCCGGCTTCGCGTTCCGCGGCCCGACGAGCCTCCCCGTCGTCTTCGATCCCCGCCCCTGAACGCACGAACCGGCGGGTACTCATCGGTGGGATCGTGCGTCGAGGAGCGGATAGCGCTCTTCCGTGCACAAACCGGGGATCGGGGGAAGGGAGCCGGTCGGTGGTGTCAGCGGGGGGAGCCGGGGGCCGTCAGCGGCCAGGGGCGCTCGCGCTCGGCGATGAGCGCCAGGTCGAGCAGCAGCTGCTCCTGGTGGTGAGGCCCCAGCACCTGCAGGCCGACCGGCAAGCCGCGGGCGGTGCCGGCCGGGATCTGGATCGCCGGGTTCCCGAAGATGTTCGACGGGATGGTGAGCGCGCCGTTGTTGCCGGGGGACACGTTGGTGTCGTTGACCCGGCTCGGTAGCGGACCCTCGCAGCCGAACGCGACGTCGGGGTTCGTGGATGCGAACACGAAGTCGACCTCGTCGAAGACCGCGGCCATCGTCTCGTTCATCAGCACCCGCTGGGCTTCGATCCGTCCGCGGGTTCGGATGTCGTACACGTCGTGCGCGATCTTCATCCCGAACGCGATCTCCAGGGTGAGCTGGTCCTCCACCTCGGGGTACGCATCGCCGAGGAGCATCACGATCTCGGACAGCCCGGCGAGCGCCCACTCCAGGCTGAGCTCGGGCGCGCGGACCGGCATCTCCACGAGCACCAGGCCGGCGTCACGGACGAGCGCCTCGGCCGCCTCGCGCACGACCCCCGCGACCTCGTCGTCGACCACCGCGGCGCCGAGATCGATCGAGATCGCGGCCTTCTTGCCGCGCAGCGTGTCGCGCAACGACCCCAGCCCTTCCTCCCAGCCGTCGACGCGCGGGAGCGAGTACGGGTCGCGATGGTCGAACCCGTTGGTCACGTCGACGAACCGGGCGATGTCGCGCACCGAGCGCGCGAGGCAGCCGTTCACCGCGGTGAGCGACGCCAGCACCATGTGCGGGCCCTTGGGGATCCGCCCGTAGGTGTTCTTCAGGCCGGGTAGGCCGGTGAAGCCCGCCGGGATGCGGATCGAGCCGCCACCGTCACCGCCGGTCGCGAGGGTGACCAGCCCGCCGGCGACCGCGGCCGCCGAGCCGCCGGAGGATCCCCCCGGCGTGTGTTCGAGGTCCCAGGGGTTGCGCGTCGCGCCGTTGAGCTTCGTGTGCGTGAGGTTGATGCCGCCGAACTCGCTCGAGGTGGTGAGCCCGAACGGGATCGCGCCCGCGCGTCGCAGGCGCGCCACCATCGTCGAGTCGTGGTCGGAGATCTCGCCGCTGAGCGCGAGCGAGGCCTCGGTCGCCGGCCAGCCCTTCACGTGGTCGAGCTCCTTGACGCCGAGCGGGAGGCCGCCCCACGGCTGTGAGACGTCGGCCTCCTTGGCCGCGGCGCGCGCCGCGTCGGCGTCGAGGTAGGAGAACGCGTTCAGCTCGGAGCGCTCGATCGCCGCCAGCGTCGCGTCGAGCTCTTCGAGCGGGGAGCGCCCGCCGGCGCGGAACGCGTCGACGAGCGAGCAGGCGTCACCGGTCCAGGGCACGTCGGTCATTCCCGGGAAGTTAGGTGTCACCGAACATCATCCGCCACTGCTCGAGCGTGGGGAGCCGGAAGACGTAGTTGCGTCGGCGGGTCTCGCCCATCGTGGCGAAGGGCTCGGGCGAGTAGAGGTGCCCGGGGTACAGCACCGTGTCGTCGGGCACGGTCGCGAGCCGCTGGGTGAGCGAGTAGTAGAGCTCGTCGCTGTTGCCGCCGGGGAGGTCGGTGCGGCCACAGCCGTCGAGGAAGAGCGTGTCGCCGGCCACCAGCCGCCCGTCCACCAGAAAGCACTGGCTGCCGGGGGTGTGGCCCGGGGTGTGCACGAGCGTCACCTCGATCGACCCGACGGTCACCGTGTCGCCGCTGTCGTGGAGCACCAGGTCGGCATCCGACGCGCCGGTCACGCGCTTGACGCCCCACGCCTCGTCGCGTTGTACGTGGATGCGTGCGTCGACGTCGTCGAGCGCGAGCAGCTCGGCGACCCCTTCGATCTCCCAGCCCATCATCGAGCCACCCACGTGGTCGGGGTGGTAGTGGGTGACGAGCGCACCCGCCACCCGCATGCCGTCGGCGCCGGCCAGCGCGACGAGATCGCCGACCGCGTAGGCCGGGTCGACGACCAGCGCCTCGCCGGTCTCGCGGTCGCCGACGAGGTAGGAGAAGTTGACCATCTGGGTCGCGATCGGGTCGTCGACGGCGAAGTCGCGCCCGGCGAGCAGTTGGCGGAAGTACAGGCGGTCGTCGTCGCTCGATCTCGGCACGTTTCAGACCCTATAAGGGCCCGAGGCGTTCCGAGAACGGTGGGAGCGGCGAGCGCGTAGCCTGCCTGCATGGCTGCCACCCGCATCGCGTACCGGACCTGCCCGCTCTGCGAGGCCACGTGTGGCCTCGAGATCCACCTCGACGGCGACGACATCACGCTGATCCGCGGCGACAAGGACGACGTGTTCAGCCGCGGGTTCGTCTGCCCGAAAGGGACCGCGCTCAAGGCCCTGGAGGCCGACCCCGATCGCCTCCGCCGGCCCCTGGTCCGCCAGGGCGACACCTGGCACGAGGTGAGCTGGGACGACGCGTTCGCCGAGGTGGAGCGCGGGCTGCAGGCCGTGTTCGACGCGCACGGCCGCGACGCCGTCGCCGTGTACATGGGCAACCCGAACGCGCACAACCTCGCGGGGATGGTCTACAACCGGGTCCTCAACCAGGGGGTGGGCACGACCAACGTCTTCTCGGCGAGCACCGTCGACCAGATGCCCAAGCACGTGAGCGCCGGGCTCATGTTCGGCAGCCCGATCTCGGTGCCGCTCGCCGACATCGATCGCACCGACTACCTGCTGATCCTCGGTGCGAACCCGTTCGCCTCGAACGGCAGCCTGATGACGGCGCCCGACATGCCCGGCCGCCTGCGGGCGCTGCGGGCGCGCGGTGGCCGCTTCGTGGTGGTCGACCCGCGTCGCACGAAGACGGCCGAGGAGGCCGACGAGCACGTGCCCATCCGCCCCGGCACCGATGCCCACTTCCTCCTCGCGCTCGTCAACGTGTTGGTGGACGAGGGACTCGTGCACCTTGGCCACGCCGAGGGGCTCGTCAACGGGTACGACGAGGTCGTGCGCCTCGCCGACGGGTTCACGCCCGATGCCGTGGCTCCCGTGACGGGCGTCCCGGCCGAGACCACGCGCCGCATCGCTCGCGACCTCGCGGGCACCGAGCGCGCGGCCGTGTACGGGCGCATCGGCACCTGCACGCAGGAGTTCGGGTCGCTCGCGTCGTGGCTCGTCGACGTGGTCAACGTCCTCGCCGGCAACCTCGACCGCGACGGCGGTGCGATGTTCGCCCGCCCGGCGATCGGCGGCGCGACCGCGGAGGACACCGGCAAGGGTCGCGGCTTTCGCCTCGGCCGGCGCACCAGCCGCGTGCGCGGCCTGCCCGAGGCGCTGGGCGAGCTGCCGGTGGCGACCCTCGCCGACGAGATCGAGACGCCGGGCGACGGGCAGGTGCACGCGCTGATCTGCCTGTCGGGCAACCCGGTGTGCTCGACGCCCGACGCCGGCCGCCTCGACCGCGTGCTCGCGGGGCTCGACTTCATGGTCGCGCTCGACATCTACCGCAACGAGACGACCCGGCACGCGAACGTGATCCTCCCGGCGCCGCGCGTGCTCGCCAAGAGCCACTACGACATGGCGCTCTACAACCTCGCGATCCGCACGGTCGCGAACTACTCGCCACCAGCCGTCGAGCTCGGGCCCGACGAGATCCCCGAGTGGGAGATCATGTGCCGCCTGGCGGCGATCGTTGCCGGGCAGGGCTCGTCGCACGAGGCCGGCGTCGCCGTCGACGACTTCGTGCTGAGCACGCTCGTGTCCGGCGCGGTCGGTCGCAAGGGGGGCGTCGTCGAGGGACGGGACGCGGCGGAGCTGGTGGCCGAGCTGTCGCGCAACGGTCGGCGTGGTCCCGAGCGGGTGCTCGACCTCATGCTGCGCACCGGTCCGTACGGCGACGGCTTCGGCGCGCCCGGCCACGAGGACGGCCTGTCGCTCGCGGTGCTCGAGGCCAACCCGCACGGCGTCGACCTCGGACCGCTCCAGCCGCGCTTGCCGGGCGTGCTGCGGACGCCGTCGGGCCGCATCGAGCTCGCCCCACCCGAGCTCGTCGCCGACGCCGAGGCGCGGCTCGTGCCGACCCTCGCCCGGCCGGTCGACGGCCTGCGCCTGATCGGACGGCGCGACCTGCGCTCCAACAACTCGTGGATGCACAACCTCGAGGTGCTGGTGAAGGGCAAGGCGCGCTGCACGCTGCTCGTGCACCCCGACGACGCGGCCCGTCTCGGGCTCGCCGATGGTGACCCCGCACGCGTGCGCTCCGCGGCGGGCGAGGTGCAGGCGCCGGTCGAGGTGACCGACACGATGATGCCCGGGGTGGTGAGCCTGCCGCACGGGTGGGGTCACGACGCCGACGGCGCGGCGATGGAGACCGCGGCCGCGCACGCGGGTGTGAACAGCAACGTGCTCACCGACGGGAGCGTTCTCGACGCGCTCTCGGGCAACGCGATCCTCAACGGCATCCCGGTGGAGGTCGAGGCGCTCGTTCCCGCGACCGCGTGAACGACGACGACGCCGCGGCGCTACGAGGAGAGCTGGATCGGGCGTTCGCGGAGCTCGCGCGCACGCTCGTGGGGTTCGACGATGTCGCGGCGCGGGGGCCGTCGCTGCTTCCGGGTTGGACGCGTGGTCACGTCCTCACCCACCTGGCGCGCAATGCCGACGGCAACCGCAAGATGGTCGAGGGCGCGATCGCGGGCGAGGTGCGCGCTCAGTATCCCGATGGCGCGGAGGGCCGCGCCGCGGACATCGAGACCGGCGCAGGGCGATCCGCTGCCGAGCTCGTAGAGGATCTGCTCGACAGCCAGGCACTCCTGGTGGCGGCGTGGGGGCGCCTGCCGGCCGACGGCTGGGACCGCCTCGGTGACTCGTTCGCCTTTGGCCCCCGGCCCATGACCGACGGGCTCCGCTCCCGTCTCCGGGAGCTGCTGGTGCATCACGTCGACCTGGACGACGGCTTCGGCCCCGACGATCTGCCGGCAGCCTGGGTTGCCGACTCCCTCGACTGGCTGCGGCGGTTCCGCACCGCCGAGACCTGGCCCGGGGTGGCCTGGTAACCCCGCACCGGGGCGTGCTGCGGGCGGTTCAAGGCCGCGCCGGCAGCCGTCGATCATCGGGAACCGGCCCAGGCCGGCCCGAGGAGGCGATGGCGCACATGCTCGAACCCGTGATGGACCCGGCTGCTCGCGAGCAGCGTCTTCCGAACGGAAGCGTTACGCATGCCCGCAGCATCGAGATCGACGCCGACGACCTGCGGCTGCGCGGCGACGCGGCTCGCGGCCTGCGTGGGTCCTACCTTTGCATGTCGCCGGGCCACGGCACCGACGACGCGATGGCTCACGTCCTCACCTTCGACGACGGGCGGGTGCGCTACCGGAACCGCCGGATCCCCCGCCGCGTGGGGCACACCGTGGTGCCGCACGCCGATCGGCTCCTGACGCTGGGTGACTGGTCGCTGCCCGTCGAGCTGACGAAGGGGTTCGTCGTCGAAGGCGACTGGAACGGCAATGGGCGCATCGCCGCCATGGCCCCGCACCCCAAGCTCGACCCGGTCTGGGACGAGCTGGTGTGGTTCGGAGCTTCGGCGGACGATGCGCAGCTGGTCTGGGGGGTGATCGATCCACGCGGGCGTGTCGTTCGTCCAGAGGTGGTCGTCGGTGCGGCGGACGTTGCGAGACACGACTTCGCGGTCACCACCCAACATGTGGCGTTCCTCGACGGCGACCGGATCGGCGTCGCGCCGCGCGACCCGGACGAGGGGTCCGTGCGTTGGTTCGCGGTCGAACCCCGCTCGGTCGGCCATGTGCTCAACGGGTATTCGGATGGCCCGCGTCTGGTCGTCGACTACGTGCGTGCCGGGCCAGGGGAGCCCCGGCACGCGGCGGGCGGCCCGCTGTGGCGCACGGTCGTGGACCTGGTCGGCGGGAGCGTCAGCGACGAGGTCCTCGACGACCGGATGCTCGAGTTTCCCCGCGTCGACCCGCGCCGAATCGGGGTCCCGCACCGCTACGGGTTCGGGGCGCGGCGCGCGGCCGTCGGAGGTGACGGGGGGTTCGACGCGATCGTGCGCTGGGACTTCCGCACCGACGAGATGTCGGAGCACTGCCCGGGGCAGGGGGTCGTCGTGGGGGAGCCGCAGATGGTGCCCCGGTCGGAGAACGCCCGCGAAGGCGACGGCTGGCTGCTGGTGCTGACGGGAGACGCGGCCGAGGGGCACGGGGAGCTGCAGGTGCTCGACCCCGGCGACCTCGATGCCGGACCGGTCGCGACCGTCGCGTTGCCCCGACCGATCGCGGTCGGCGGACACGGCACCTGGATGCCCGCCTGACCCCACCCCGACCGAGACCGTCGCGTGTATCTCACGCTGGAGCGTGGGAAAGCCGCGACAGTTCCTCGGAGGGTTGGGTGGGTGGTCAGGGCTGGGAGAGCATCTGGGCCATGCCGGCGAGGAAGGCGTCGCAGTCGGTCGACTTGCCCACCACCAGGTCCTTCTGGCGCCAGCCCCCCGGGCCCTCCTCGGGCGTGTAGTACTCGAAGCCGTCGGGGTCTTCGATCGCGGCGACGATGTCGGCCGCGCAGTCCTCGGCGGTGACGAACGGGCCGTCGTAGAACCCGGGGAGCTCGCCGGGTTGCACCTCCCAGATCTCCGTCGCGATGGGCCCCGGCAGCACGAGCTTCACCTGCACGCCGGTGCCGTCGAGGTCGAGCCGGGCCGACTCGCTCCATCCGGCCATCGCGAACTTCGCCGCGCAGTACGCGGCCTCGTGGGCGATCCCGAGCCGCCCACCCATGCTCGACACGTTGACGATCAAGCCGCGCCCGCACCCCAACATGTGGGGGAGCACCGTCATCGCCATGCGGATCGGCGAGGTGAAGTCGGTGCGCATCGTGACGTCGAGGTCTTCGGGCGTGAGGGTCTGGGTGAGCTTGCGCTTGCCGATCGCCGCGTTGTTGACGAGCGCGTCCAGATGTCCGAACCGTTCGATCGCCTCGCCCGCCACGCGCACCGCTGCGTCGACGTCGGACAGGTCGGCCGTCCACATCGCGTGTTCGCCGCCCTCGTCACGGCAGCGTTCGAGGACGGCTTCGAGCCGGTCGGTCCGGCGCGCGACGATTCCCACGCTCGCGCCCTTCGCGGCGAGCTGGGGGGCGAGCGCCTCGCCGATCCCGGACGACGCACCGGTGACGAGGATCGTGGCGCCGTTCAGGTCCATCAGCCCTCCGGTGAAGCGGCAGCCGCGGCGACGGCCTTCGTGACCGCGGTGAGCAGGTCGTCGGTGGTCACGCCCATGGTGGCGTCGGCCTGGTGCACGCCGTCGGCCTCCCACACCGCGGCGATGCGGGCGCGCAGCTCGGAGTCGTCGTCTGCCCGGGCGCCCACCAGCGCCTCGGCGACCCGATCGAGCGTGTCGGGCGGCGCGACGTGCATGTCGCCGGCCATCATCGCCGCCGCGACGACGCCCGACGCGTCGAGCGCGACACCGGCACGGCAGAGCTTGCGGCCTTTGTGGTTGGCGAGACCGACGGCGTGCTCGGCGTGCTCGGCGCGGAACCGGTCGGACGAGATGCGCCGCACCGAGTCGTCACCCGCGATGCGGTTGGAGATCTTCGTGAGCGCCGCGGCCTCCACCTCGGTGAGCGGTTGCCTCGCGAGCTCGATGCCTGCCGCGGTCACCGCGCCGAGCAGCGCGTCGCGCCACTCCTCGTAGGTGAGCGCGGTGCAGCGCACGTCCTGCGCGGTGCACACGTACTCGCGCATGTCCTTGACGAGCTTGTCCTTGAACTTGTCGTCGGGGACGCGCACCACCTGCAGGTACAGGTCGAGGTTCGGCGGGGCGACGTTGAGGAAGCCGCCGACGGAGAGCACGCGGCCGAAGTCGCCGGCGGAGATCCCACCGAGCTTGCGGTCGTTCACCCAGCGCAGGTCGGCCGAGCCCTGGAAGGTGACCTCGCCGAGGCCGACGCGCGCGAGCGCGTCGAGGACGATCGGCTGCATGCGCGCGATCTCGCCGTCGAGGTCGACGCCGCCCGCTTCGGGCTTGGGGACCATCAGGCCCCACATCACCGCGCACCCGGCGTCGTAGAAGGCGGTGCCGCCGCCGGCGAACGGGCGACGGATCACCTGGATGCCGAGGCGTTCGCAGGCGGCGAGGTCGAGCGTGGCGTCGACGTCGTCGAACCAGCCGACGTTCAGGTGCGTGCGCCCCCAGACGCTGGTCTGGAAGATCCCGACGCCGGCGTCGCTCGCCGAGCGGGAGAGCACCGCCATCTGCGCGTTGTTCTCGAAGGCGTCGACCGCCCCGCAGTCCACGTACCGCCAGGTCTCCACGGCGCGGGACCGTACCATGACACAAACGTCAGGTTCCGGGTGACTCCGAGCTGGCGGCTTCGAGCCTGACGTCGAGGTTGCCGGCGACGTCGGCCGGGAGCCAGGCATGGTTCCGGCCGAAGCGAAGCCAGTTCTCGGGCGCGGTGAGGACCTGGACCTGGCCGCCCTGCACGCGGGCGTAGTAGCGGGCCTCGGAGCGGTCGGGATCGCGGGCCTGCTCGGAGGAGCCGAACGAAGCGCCGACGGTGAGACGGTCGGGGCGTTCCTTGCCGCAGGCGCCGTGTTGCATCGGCTTCAACCGCGAGGTGATTCCGGTGTATGGGCCCTCGAAGCGGGTCGTGTCGGGCAGCAGCGTCCACGTCACGTCGTAGCTGCGGCCCGCGGTGGAAGCGGTGTCGAGCACGTACCGGTGGATGCGAGATCCACGGCACAGGTAGGCGATCACCACTGGATTGCCGTTGGTGTTTGTGACGGTTGTGCGAAGCGTGACCGCGGGCCCGCTCACGACCGCGACGGGCTTGACCCGGGCAGGAAGGCGCGTCAGCTCCATGTTGGGTGGGAGCTCCTTCACGATTCGATACACACGACGATCGCGGTACTCCGTGATCAGGTCGGCGTTCCGGGCTCCTCGGTCAAGCGCATAGAGGACGTCGCTGCGGAGGTCCGGTGGGTTGCTCAGGGTCGCGTGTTCGTTCATCACGTAGTCCACCCCGCGTTCCTGGATGACCAGGGCAGGGTGGGTGCCGCGTGCCAAGAGGCCACGCTCGACGTCGCTCACGTACTCGCGAGCCGCGACGTTGACGAAGCGCTTGTCGTCCAGCTTGGGTGGAAGGCTGTACGCCGTCAAGGCCACGGCAAGCACACCGAGGGCGATCAGCGTCAGCGTGCGGCGCCAGCGGATCTCGACGATTCCCTTGGCGGCGAGGATCGCCAGCGGCACCATTATCGGGACGTAGTAGTGGGGCCCGATGCCGTGCCGGGCGCCGCCGGTGGACAGTGCGCTCGCCCACCAAACCACGTAGCCGAGTGGGAACGCGAACGTCATCGAGATCAAGAGCCAGAAACGGGCGCGATCGGCCCTCCAGATTCGGACTGCTCCGAAGGCGGCGAGGCCGACGAGGACCCAGCTGCCGAGAAGCCATCCCGGCAAGGCCCAGAGGTTGGCCCGAATCGAGTCGAGTGCCCACGGGAAGGTGAAGTCGAGCGGTGGAGTGTCCGGAGCGCTCGATCGCACTCCCCAGCCGATCGACGTGTAGCCCCCACTCTGCACTGTCATTGCGAAGCGAAACGGAGTCCCGGTCACTGCGTTGTTGAATGCTGCCGTGAGAAACAGACCGGGGATCGCGCCCAGGGCCACAAGCGCCGCGCTTCCGACAAGCTCCTTCAGTCGCTGCCGATGTGCAAGGAAGGCATAGAGGAGGATCGGCAAGCCATAGAGAAACGCGTCGAAGGGGCGGGTCAGGACAATGCCGCCCCAGATCACCCCACCAAGGACGAACGTTCGGCGGCTGCGAGTGCCCAGGCCCCTCAGGAGCAGGTACCCGAAGGTCGTACCTAGCCCGACCGCAAAGACGTAGTTGAGGTACGTGCCGCTCAGGAGCAGCATCCACGGCGAGAGCGCGAAAAGCGCCGCGGCCAGGGCCCCGGGCCCGGCGCGGCCCAGCAGCTCGCGGGCCATGAGGAAGCACGCGATCACGCTCAGTGCCGCCGCGGCACCGAGTGCGAAGAGCATCGACCCGAAGATTTGCTTGCTCGCGGCCAGGACCGCGGGCCAGCCGGGCTGGTACGCCATCACCAGCCGGTCTTCGTGGGGGCCCGACAGCCATGGTCGGAAGAACTCCTCCTGTGACCGCGGGATCGTCAGGTCGCCGTCGAGGAGCATCTCGGCCTGGTACCGGTACACGGGCTCGTCGTGATCGCCGGAGTAGAAGGGGAAGACGTGCCGCTGCACCGCGATCGCGGCGACGAAGGCCATCACGGCGAGTGCCGCGACGAGCAGCCACCAGCGCGCCGAGCCGCGAGCCGACTCCCGTTCCGTGCTCACACTCGCACCGCGTGGTCGGCCATGGCGAGCAGGTCGTGGTCGCCGGCGCTGTCACCGTAGGCCCAGAGCTCCACCGGGCCGTCGCCGAGCCAGGCGCGCAGGCGCCGGGCCTTCTCGGGGCCGCGGACGTTGCCCCCGACCAGGTGGCCGGTGACGCGCCCGTCGACGACCTCGAGGCTGGTGCAGATCACGTGGTTCACCCCGAGCTCGGGCCCGAGGGGCTCGAGGTACACGTCGAGCGACGCGGAGACGACCACGATGTCGTGCCCCTCGGCCCGATGCCACGCGACGCGCTCGAGCGTGTCGGGCCGGAACGCCTGGGCCGCGCCCAGCTCGTTCGCGTACGCCACGCCCTCGGCGCACAGCGCGGCCGCGTCGCGACCGGCGAGGAGGCGGCCGACGAGCCGCTCCTTCTCGGCGTCGCGGTCGGCCAGCCCCACGAGGCTCGCCGCCAGCACAGGGGAGCGCAATGCGAGCGCCCGGACGACCCGAGCGCGCCCGACGACCCGCGCGAGGAACGGTCCGAGGGTGTCGCGGGAGGTGATCGTGCCGTCGAAGTCGAACGCGGCCACGTGCCGCACCGCCCCGCCCATGTCAGACCGGGAGCCTACGAAACATGGCCCGCGGGACGTGCCGCAGCGCCGACATCACGAAGCGCAGCGGCGCCGGGGCCCAGACGATCTCGCTGCCCCGGCCGAGTCCGGTGACGATCGCGTCGGCGACGACCTCGGGGGTGGTCGACAGCGGCGCCGCCGCCATCCCCTCGGTCATCTTCGTGTGGACGAAGCCCGGACGCACGATCATCACGCGGACGCCGGTGCCGACGAGGCTGTCGCCGAGCCCCTGGCAGTAGGCGTCGAGCCCCGCCTTCGACGACCCGTACACGAAGTTGGACTTCCGGGCCCGCTCGCCGGCGACCGACGACAGCACCACGATCGTGCCGTGGCCCTGTTTGCGCAGCGCCTGCACGACGGGGACGAGGACCGAGACGGCACCAATGAAGTTCGTGGCCACGATGCGGCGGGCCTCGGCGCCGTCGGTCTCGGCCAGGTCCTGGTCGCCGAGCACCCCGAACGCGAGCAGCACGAGGTCGAAGTCGCCGTGGGACGAGAAGACGTCGGCGACGAAGGCGTCGTGCGACGCGACTTCGAGGGCGTCGAAGGCCACCGTCTCGACCGTCGTCGCGCCGAGGTCGCGCAGCTCCTTGGCCGGGGTGGTGAGCGCCCCGGGATCGCGTCCCGCGAGCACCACCGTTCGACAGCGCGCGCCGACGAGCTTGCGGACGGTCGCGAGCGCGATCTCGGAGCCGCCTCCGAGGCAAAGCACCGACTGGGGTGATCCGAGCGCGTCGTTCATCGCGGTGTCCTTTCCCGGCTCACAGGGCGAGCCGGCGGGCGAGGTCGGAGGTGATGACGCCGTTGGGGTCGAGCTTGGCCCGCACCTCGCGGAACTCGTCGAGGCGCGGGTACATCTGGGCGAGGTGCTCGGGCCGGGTGCGCGAGTCCTTGGAGAGGTACACCCGCCCGCCCGCTCCGAGCACGATGTCGTCGAGCCGGTCGAGGAGCTGGGGCAGGCCGGGGTTCCCCACCGGGATGTCGAGCGCGAGCGTCCAACCCGACGTCGGGAACGAGAGCATCCCCGGGTTCTGGGGCCCGAAGCGCTTCAGCACCGCGAGGAACGACGCGGTGCCCGCGCCCGAGAGGCGCTCGACCGCGATGCGCACGGCTTCCTGGGCGTCGTCGGGAACGACGAACTGGTACTGCACGAAGCCACTGACGCCGTAGATGCGGTTCCAGCCCTCCACCATGTCGAGCGTGTGGAAGAAGAACCCGATCGACTGCAGCGTGCCCTCGTGGCGATGTCGGGCCTTGCGGAACCACAGCTCGTTGAACGCCCGCATCGAGAGCGTGTTGACGAGTCCCGACGGCATGAACGGCGGCGCGACCAGCACCGGCTTCGGATCGAAGCGGTGGGGCGAACGGCGCCGCTCCTTGGGGAGCTGGTCGAGGCGGGCGTGGTTGCCGCGCCCGAGGATGCCGCGCCCGAGCGACGCACCGCGCGCGAGGCAGTCGATCCAGGCCACGGAGTACCGGTAGCGCTCGTCGCCCTCGACCATCCGGCTCATCAGGTCGTCGAGGTCGCGGCAGCGCTCCTCGTCGACCGACATGAGCGAGGTCTCGATCGGGATGAGGTCGAACGTCGCGTCGAGGATCACGCCGGTGAGCCCCAGGCCCCCGACCGTCGCCCAGAACCGCTCGGGCGTCGTCTCCGGCGTCAGCGTGAGCACCTCGCCCCCGCCCGTGCGCAGCGTGAGCGAACGGACGTGCTGACCGAAGGTGCCGTCGGCGTGATGACCCTTCCCGTGCACGTCGGAGGCGATCGCCCCGCCGACGGTGACGAACCGCGTGCCGGGGGTGATCGGGAACCAACCCCGTGGCACCAGCCAGCGCATCAGCGCGTCGAGGCTGGTGCCCGCGCCCACGGTGACGATTCCGCGCCCCAGGTGGACGGCATGTACGCCGGCCATCGCCGTCATGTCGAGCACCATCCCGCCCGCGTTCTGCGCCGCGTCGCTGTACGCACGGCCGAGCCCGCGCGCGATCGCCCCGCGCTCGGGGGCCGCGTCGAGCAGCGTGCCGACGTCGGCGTCGTTGAGCGGTGTGGTCAGGCGGGCCCGCGAGGGGGCCGTCCCCCCCCAGCCCGACAGGAGGACGTCGTCGCCGGGCTGCACGCTCGCTCGGTCAGGTCGCATAGAGACCGATCCCGACCATCGCGGCCCAGAGCACACCGAAGATCTGCAACGCCCGGTCGCCGAGCACGATCTCCTCCGGCGCGCCGCCCTCGCCCCGCTCGACGAGCAGCGCGTACCGCAGCACGACCAA
The DNA here is from genome assembly GCA_016870395.1 of Actinomycetota bacterium. Taxonomy (GTDB): domain Bacteria; phylum Actinomycetota; class Acidimicrobiia; order IMCC26256; family JAENVU01; genus SHUZ01. Next base: position 26,674 of record VGBT01000033.1, read on the forward strand.
CACGAACGGGATGATGGAGACCTCGAACCAGACGATCCCGGTGCGGTGGATCGTGCTGTCGAACGCCCACAGGCAGTACGCCACCATCGTCACGCCCGACGCGACGGAGCGCACGTAGCCGAGGTACTCGACCGAGTACTCCGACAGCGTGGCGCGGTGGCCGGCGCGCTCGACCCCGAGGTCGAGGTGCTCGGCGTAACGCTTGCCCGCGACCATGAACAGCGAGCCGAAGCCGCCGACGATCAGGAACCACACCGAGATCGGCACGTCGACCGCGACCGCGCCGCCGATGAGCCGGAGCAGGAAGCCGGCGGCGACCGTGCCCAGGTCGACGACCGCGACGTGCTTGAGCCACGCCGAGTAGGCGGTGGTGAAGACGATGTAGATGCCCACCACCACGGGGAGGCGCCAACCGGTGAGGAACCCGACGCCGACCCCGGCGAGCAGGAGCAACGTGCCGACCACCTGCGCGGTGCGTATGGAGAGGTCGCCGGCCGCGATCGGTCGCAGGCGCTTCTTCGCGTGGAGCCGGTCGGCTTCCACGTCGAACGCGTCGTTCAGAAAGTAGGTTCCGCTCGCCGCGAGGCAGAACGCGACGAAGGCGATCGCGGTGTCGAGGAGCACCTCGCCCTCGCCGAGCACCCCGGCGGCAGCCGGTGCGGCGACGACGAGGACGTTCTTGACCCACTGGCGGGGGCGGGCCTCGGCGACGAGCGCGCGAGTGAGGGAGCGGGTGGGTGGGCCAGGGGGCTCCGGCTCGTTGGCCCGCGGTGCTGCCGGGGCCTGCGGGAGCTCGGCGGCATCGGCCATCCGGACGATGCTACTGCCCGGCCCATTCCCGGGATTCGTTCGCAGCCCAGCCGAACACGCCCTTGGCCATGGTCGACGCCTCGGCCGCGACCCGGCGCTCGAACACCTCGGCGCGGGCTCCCTGGACTGCGGGGTCCTGGGGCGCGGCCTGCGCAGCCAGCTCGGCGAGGTGGCCCGCGAGCCGGAGGTCGCCGGCGTCGGCGAGCTCGACGGCGCGGCGTGCCAACACGTCGGCGCC
>VGBT01000034.1 GCA_016870395.1 Actinomycetota bacterium
GCCGGGTACCAGGACACCGGGCCGTACCCGCTGGCCGACGGCCGCAGCGTCCTCGTGCGCGACTTCAACGAGCTAGGGACCTCGCACTTCCCGTGGAGCGCGCAGGTCTGCGGCCACATCCCGCATGCCAACCTCACTCTGGCGTTCGTGCTCGAAGAGACGTCGGTCACCTGCAACGACTGGGGCACCTCCACCACGGATCCGGTCGACTACTTCGCGCGCCTCTCCCGCTTCGGCATCTTCGACAGCACTGGTGGCACGTTGACCCCGGTCCCGTTGATCGGGCTGGACGCGCTCACCGCGGCCGTGATGTCCGCGCAACGCGCGTGCTACCGGCTGATCGCGGGGATGACGCGCAAGGAGAAGATCGACGCGGGCGCGTACGTCTACTTCACCTTCCTCCGACCGTTCGCGCGCGCGGCCGGAGTGGAGGAAGCACTCGACTGGACGGTGCCGCGCGACAGCCTCGACCTGTACGAGGCGCTTTCGCTGATCGAGGGCGCGCCGGGCGAAGAGGCGATCGCAGACCCGTACTACGCGCCGATCCCGTGACCGGGCCGGAACGGCTGCTGGGCTCGTCGATCGCCGGCGAGCGCTGGTCGCGGGGGCTGCCGAAGGCCGAGCTTCACCTGCACCTCGAGGGCACGCTCGAGCCGGAGATGATGCTTGCGCTCGCGCGCCGCAACGGCGTCGACCTGCCGTTTCCGGACGTGTACGCCGCAAGGCGGGCCTATGTCTTCGACGACCTCCAGTCGTTCCTCGACGTGTACTACGCGGGCTGCTCGGTGCTGGTGGAGGCGGAGGACTTCGCCGAGCTCACGATCGCGTACGTGCGGCGGGCCGCGCGCGACGGTGTGCGCCACGCGGAGGTCTTCTTCGACCCTCAGACCCACACCGACCGGGGGGTTCCGTTCGCGGCGGTGGTCGAGGGGATCGAGGCCGGTCTCGCCGAGGGCGAGCGCGAGCTCGACGTGTCGTCACGGCTGATCATGTGCTTCCTGCGCCACCTCGACGCCGACGCGGCGATGGCCACGCTCGAGGCGGCCCTCCCGTACCGCGACCGGATCGTCGCGGTCGGGCTCGACTCCTCCGAGCGCGGCAACCCGCCCGAGAAGTTCGGCGCGGTGTTCGACCGAGCCCGGGCCGAGGGGTTCCTGACCGTGGCGCACGCCGGCGAGGAGGGTCCGCCCGACTACATCCGCCAGGCCCTCGACCGGCTGGGCGTCCGGCGCGTCGACCATGGCGTTCGCTGCACTGAGGACGACGACCTCGTCGCGCGGCTCGTCGCCGAGCAGATCCCGCTCACGGTCTGCCCGCTGTCGAACGTCCGGCTGCGGGTGTTCGACACGCTCGAGGAGCACAACGTCGCCGCGATGCTCCGCCGCGGCATCCGGGTCACCATCAGCTCCGACGATCCCGCCTACTTCGGTGGCTACGTCGGCGACAACTACGTGCAGACCGCGCAGGCCCTCGCCATGAGTGGCGAGGAGATGCGCACCATCGCCCGCAGCTCGGTCCTCGCCTCGTTCCTCGATGACACCCGCCGAGCGGAGCTGCTCGCCGAGGTCGACACGTACTCCTGAGCGGGCTCGACGACGCCGCAGCTCGGTCACCTCGGGCCGTTGCTCAGGTCCGGACCATCGTCGTTCCGGCCCGCTCAGCGAAGTGCCGGGTCCTTACTCGCTCGTGGGGCCGGTGAAGCGCGGCGTCCGCTTCTCGCGGTGCGCGGCGAGTCCCTCTGCCGCGTCGGGGCCACCGAACCCGTAGAACTCGTACGCCAGCGACGCGTCGAACGCCGGCAACATCGAGCGGTACCAGTGGTTGAGCGTGTGCTTCGTCCAGCGGATCGCGCTCTGTGCACCGTCGGCGAGGTCGGTCGCGATCGACAGCGCTCGCTCGCCGACGTCCTCGTCGTCGGGCACGCACAGCGACACCAACCCGATGCGCTCCGCTTCCTCGCCAGTGAGCACTTCGCAGGTGAGCAGGTAGTACTTCGCCTTGGCCATCCCACACAGCAGCGGCCAGCAGATCGCCGCGTGGTCGCCGGCAGCGACCCCGAGACGCGTGTGTCCGTCGATGATCTTGGCGGAACGTGCGGCGACCGAGACGTCGGCGAGCAGGGCCGCGACAAGGCCCGCGCCAACGGCCGGCCCGTGGATCGCCGAGATGATCGGCTTCGAGCACTCGAGGAGGTTGCGCACCAGGTCGCGGGCCTCGCGCATCACGCGGGTGCGGGTGGCGTAGTCGTCGATCATCGATCCGAGGAGCTCGAAGCTCCCACCCGCCGAGAACGCCTTGCCCGCGCCCGCGAGCACCGCGACCCGCGTCTCGGGGTCACGATCGACGACCGGCCACACCTCCGCGAGGTCGCGGTGGGCGGTCTGGTCGACTGCGTTGAGGTTGGGCGCGTCCAGCAGGATCCGCAGCACTCCGGGCGCGGGAGTCTCGAACCCGAGGCCGGAGAACCGGTCATAGGCAGTGGTCACGTGGGCATCCTGCCCGCCGTCGCGCGACACCGCCAGCGGGAGGGCTCGCCGTCCATTGGGGTGGCCGCGGTGCCCCGTCGGCCCGCGATCGACCTTGCCTGCTCAGGTCGTAGCCTGGCGTGACCGATCACCGGTAGGTGACGATCACCGACCGCCCGCTGGAGGATGCCCGACCCGTGCGCACGCGCCTGCTGCTGATCGTCGGCGCCGGCTTGGCGCTCGTGGCGGGGGCGTGCACCCCGTACCTCGTCCCGCCGGGTGCCGCGCCGCTGCGTTACCGCGACGCGGTGTTCGGCGCGGTGACGACCACGAGCAACGTGACCTACGGCAGCGCGCTCGACCAGCAGGGTCAGCCGGTGACGCTCAGACTCGACGTGTACGCCCCGGCCGGCGACACGGTGACGAGCCGACCCGCGATCGTGTGGGTGCACGGTGGCTCGTTCAGCGGCGGTACCAAGACGTCGGCGGAGCTCGTCGACGAGGCGACGACCTTTGCGAAGAAGGGGTATGTCAACGCGTCGATCAGCTACCGACTTTCGGCGTCGGGCTGCTCGGCATCGGGACCCACGGCGTCGTGCATCCAGGCGATCGCCGACGCAATGCACGACGCGCAGGCCGCGGTCCGGTTCCTGCGCGCGAACGCGACGACCTATGGCATCGACCCGACCCGGATCGCGATCGGCGGAACCTCGGCCGGAGCGATCACGGCCCTCAACGTCGCCTACAACCCCGACGACCCGGGCGACAGCGGCACGCCGGGCGAGTCGTCGGCGGTGCGCGCGGCGGTCTCGCTGTCGGGCGCCAAGATCCTCGGCTCGGCGAGTGCGGGCGAGCCCGCGGTGCTGCTGTTCCACGGCACGGCCGACACGACGGTGCCGTACCAATGGGCCGTGAGCACGCGCGACGAGGCCAAGGCGGCGGGCCTGCCCGCGTACCTCACGTCGTGGGACGGCGTTGGGCACGTGCCCTACGTGGCGCACCGAGCCGAGATCCTCGACCAGACGTCGAACTTCCTCTACTGGGAGCTCGACGCCGCACACGCCGCCAACTGACTCCAACGCCGGCGCCTCGCTCGGCCGGCCGCGGAGCCCTCCACCCCGACCGCGGCCATGCAGGCAGCGCGTCGTCGTGGCTACCCTGCTCGTCCCCGCCGTGGAGGAGATCGATGGACGAGCATGCAGTCGCCCGGTTTCAGCTCGCCGGCCAGGACATCCCGTGGATGGTCGAGCGTTGGGCCCGGACCCGGCCCGACCACCCGTTCCTCGTGTGGGAGCCGCGCTCCGGCGGCGAACGCCGTTGGAGCTACCGCGAGTTCGCCGACGACGTGGCGAGCGTCGCCGCTGGGCTGGCGGCCCGCGGTGTGGGCGTCGGCGACAAGGTGCTCATCCACGCGGACAACTGCCCGGAAGCGGTCGTCGCCTGGTACGCCTGCGCGCGCGTCGGCGCCGTCGCGGTGACCACCAACACTCGCAGTGTCGCGGCCGAGATCAGCTACTTCGCGTCGCACACGGGCTGCGTCGCGGCGATCACCCAGCCGCAGTACGTCGCACTGGTCGCGAAGGCCGCACCCGACCTCGGCTGGATCGCCGTGACCGACGACGACTCGGGGGAGTTGGCCGCGCCAGGGACGCTCGACCACGGCCACGAGCGCTTTTCGGCGCTCTTCGGCCCGGCTGACGCGGCACCGTCGCGCGTGCCGGACCCGATGCTGCCAGCCGGGATCCTCTTCACGTCGGGGACGACCTCGCGGCCGAAGGCCGTGGTGCACACGCACGCGAACGCGCTCTGGGCGGCGCGCCAGGGTCCGCTCGACATCGAGATGGAATTCGGCGACACCTACCTCGCCTACCTGCCGTTCTTCCACGTGAACACGCAGAGCTGGGCGATCTGGACGACCCTCGGCGTCGGCGGGACCGTGGTGCTCCAGCCCAAGTTCTCGGCCAGCCGCTTCTGGGAGGTCATCGCCAAGCACGGGGTCACGCACATCTCCCTCATCCCGTTCGTGTTCAAGGCGGTCGCGGACCAGCCGGTTCCCGAGCACACCGTGCGGATCGGGGTCTTCGGGCTCATCATGCCCGAGCTCGATGCGTGGCTGGGCATGCGCGTGGTTCCCGCTTACGGGATGACCGAGACGGTGACGCACGCAATCCACGGCGGCCGCTTCGAGGACTACCCGCACCTGTCGATGGGCAAGCCGACACCGGGCTACGAGGTGATCGTGGTCGACCAGGAGGGCGGCGAGCTCTGCGAGCAAGGCGAGGTCGGCGAGCTCTGGTTGCGTGCGACGCGCGGCATCCAGCTGTTCCTCGAGTACTTCGACAACGACGACGCCAACGCCGCGGCGTTCACCGAAGGCGGCTGGTTCAAGACGGGCGACCTCGTGAGGGTCGGCGAGCACGGCCACTTCTTCTACTGCGAGCGCGACAAGGACGCGCTGAAGGTTGGTGGCGAGAACGTGTCCGCACGTGAGGTGGAGGACGTGTGCCGCCAGGTCCCGGGCGTCGGTGACGTTGCCGTGGTCGCCAAGTCGCACGAGATGCTCGACGTGGTGCCGGTCGCGTTCGTGATCAAGGGTCCAGACGCGCCCGCGCCTGCCGAGCTCGAAGCCGCGCTGATCGACCGGTGCCGTGAGGACCTGGCCGACTTCAAGGTGCCCCGCGCCGTGTACCTCGTCGACGAGTTCCCGACGGCGACGCTCGACAAGGTCGCCAAGCACAAGCTCCGGGAGATGGCCGACGCCCGTCCCCCGGTCGCGTAGTCACCAGACGGGACGAAGACCCCGCGTCCGGGGCCGGCCGGCGTGACAGCCTCCTGGCGTGTCCCTCATGCGCCTGGTGCTCAAGAACCTGACCCGCCGCCGGGTCCGGTCGCTACAGACCCTGGTCGGGATCAGCCTCGGCATCACGACGGTCGTCGCCGTCGGCGTCGTGACCGCAGGTCTCGAGAAGACCGCGACCGGCCTCGTCCACTCCGGCGGCGCGGACTTCATGCTGGCCCAGGACGGTGCTGTTGACCTGAGCTTCAGCCGGCTCCCCGAGACCGCGGTCGAGGATGCCGCTGCGGTGGACGGCGTCGCGAGCGCGCAAGGTGCGTTGTTCCACATCACCCGCGCTGGTTCGAACGCGTTCTTCTTCCTGACCGGACGCACAACTGCAGACCTCGAGGACAACCCTCCAGACCTCCTGCGTGGACGCGTGCCACAGGTACCCGACGAGGTGGTGCTCGGCGAGAGCTCGATGGGGGACCTGGAAGGCAGGCTCGGCGGCACGGTCGAGATCGACTACCGCGAGCTCCGGGTCGTCGGCGTCTACACGTCGAAGGTTGCCTGGGAGCGAAGCGGCGCCTACGCGCTGCTCGACACGGTCCAGGAGACGGTCAAGGCGTTCGACGTGGTCACGGTCGTTCACGTGGCTGCGGTCGACTCGCACACGAGCGAGACGGTGCTGGACCTCCTCGAGGCACTGCGCGGCGAGCGAGGCGTGACGCTGGTCGTCGTCACCCACGATCCCCGGGTGGCCGGCCGCACCGACCGGATCCTCGAGATGCTCGACGGTGCGATCGCCCGAGAGCGTCGACGGATGGATTTGGTCGACGCCTGACCGAGAGGTGCCGACCTGGGCCCGTCCGGTCGCGATGTGTAGGTTGCTGCCCGGTACCCCCGAACCCGGTGGCTGATGAGGCAGAGATGGCGGACGAGGTAACCCGCGCGACCGGTGGCAGCGAGGAAGGTGGACGGCCGTTGCGCCTCGCGGTGATCGGCGCAGGAATGGCCGGGATCCTCAGCGGCATCAAGCTGACCGAGGCCGGGCTCGACGACTTCACGATCTACGAGAAGGCCGACCGCCTCGGCGGCACGTGGCGGGAGAACACCTACCCGGGCCTCGCGTGCGACGTCCCCTCGCAGCTCTACTGCTACTCGTTCGCCCCGAACCCTGACTGGAGCCACCTGTTCTCGCCGGGTCCCGAGATCCAGTCATACCTCGACCGGGTCGCGCGCGAGTACGGCATCGACCGGAGGATCCGCTTCGGTGACGAGGTGACGTGCTGCGCGTTCGCGGATGGGCGCTGGCAGCTCGAGACGGCCAAGGGTCACCACGACGAAGTCGACGTCGTGATCGCGGCCACCGGTGTGCTGCACCATCCGAAGCTGCCCGAGATCCGCGGACTCGACAGTTTCGAGGGGGCGATGTTCCACAGCGCCCGCTGGGACCACGCCGTCCCGTTGGACGGGGTCCGCATCGGGGTGATCGGGACCGGCTCGACCGCGGTGCAGATCACTTCGGCACTTGTCGAGCGGGCCTCCCACTTTTCGCTGTTCCAGCGCACCGCGCAATGGATCATGCCTCAGCAGAACCCGGCGTACACCGAGGAGCAAAAGGCGGAGTTCCGTGCACACCCGGAGCAGCTGATCGACATCCACGAGAAGCTTTCGGTGCTCTTCGCCGGGTTCGCAAACGCCGTGGTGGACGCCGACTCGGCGGAGATGCAGGACATCGAGGACGCGTGCCGGGTCAATCTCGAGCAGAACGTGCACGACCCGGAGCTGCGCGAACAGCTTCGGCCCGACTACCGCGCCGCCTGCAAGCGCCTGATCATCTCGCCCGATTTCTACGAGGCGATCCAGCAGCCGAACGCGGAGTTGGTCACCTCGGGGATCGAACGCATCGAGCCCGCTGGCGTCCGAACGCGAGACGGCGTACTCCACGAGCTCGACGTGCTCGTGCTGGCGACCGGCTTCAGGGCCGATGCGTTCATGCGGCCGATGCGGCTTCTCGGCCGGAACGGGCTCACTCTCGACGAGGCGTGGGCCGAGCGTCCGAACGCGTACCTGTCGATCTCGATGCCCGAGTTCCCCAACTTCTTCATGCTGAACGGTCCGAACGGTCCGGTCGGCAACTTCTCGCTGATCGACGTCGCCGAGCTGCAGTTCGGCTACGTGATGCAGCTGGTCGACCGGCTGTGGTCGGGGGAGTGCCGAGAGATCTGCGCGACGCGCGAGGCGATGGACAGCTTCGAGGCCGCTCGCACGGAAGCGGCGAAGCGCACGATCTGGACCACCGGGTGCCGCAGCTGGTATCTGGACGACCGCGGGATTCCGGCGACGTGGCCGTGGCCGTTCACGCGATTTCGCGAGGAGATGCAGGCACCCGACCCGGCGGCCTACGACTGCCGGTAGTCCTCTGGATCAGGCGCCGCGGACCAGCAGGAAGTTCCCGGCGAACATGAGACTGCCGGCCGCGACCACGAACGCGTGCCAGGCCTCGTGGTACCCGAACCAGCGGGGGCTGAGCCGGGGGCGACCGGCTGCGAACAGCGCGGCGCCGACCGTGTACAAGACCCCGCCGGCCAGGAACAGCCCGCCGAGCACGGGCTGGCGAAGGAACGCGGGGGCAGCCAGCAGCCCGGCCCAGCCGAGGGCGATGTAGAGGCCGCCCCCGAGGCGGGGAAAGCGCTCGAGCGCGCAGACCTTGAGCAAGATGCCCGCCAGCGCGATCACCCAGACCGTGGCGAGCAGTCCCCAACGCCACGGTCCGTGCAGCGCGAGCAGGACGACCGGCGTGAACGAACAGGCGATGAGCACGAAGATCATCGAGTGATCGGCGCGCTGCATGAGGCGCCGGGCGCGCGGGCCGCGCGCGACGACGTGATACGAGAAGCTCACGAGGTACAGCGCAACGGTCGCGCCCCCGTAGACCCAGGCCGCGATGAGCGCCTCCGGGCTGCGGGCGACGTGCACGAGCAGCGCGAGCCCGCACAGCGATGCCCAGAACGCGATCTGGTGCAGTCGGCCCCGCAATCGGGGCCGGGTCGCGGGATCGGCCCGAGCCTCGTCGGGCGCCGAAGCGTTCATGACGCGGAAAAGTCTGCCACGGTCTTCGCTGCGGTCACCGGCGGTCGCTCCGGCGGGACGAGTGCTGCGCTGAGCACCACGTGCGCGACGCGGCCCGCGAGCGCGGCGACGACTCCAGGGGCACGAGGACATAGGTCATCGTCGGCACCCTACGCGCGTGGCGAGAGAGCCAACGCGGGGTCGGTCACGTCCGCTTGTGCGCGTGGTGGGAGATGTGGTCGATTGTGGCGTCGGAACCGGGGAAGTAGAGGCCCTCGTGGCCGTCGTCCTCCCAGCGCACCAGGTACGGCGGGCCTCCGTCCTCTCCGTGCACCTCGAGAATCTCGGCGTCTCGTTCGGGCTCGCCTACGTGGTGGCCACGGATCACGATGCGGTCACCGACGACTGCCTTCATCGGTACCTCCTGGGTCGCGTGTGTGCTTCGAGCAGGCGGAGGCGGCCTCGGGGTGGCCAGGGCGGGACGTCCCGGGTCGTCGGTTCACCAACGTGAGCCGGACTCCTCGGCGAGGCCTTGCAAGCCCTCGATCGTCACCACCTCGCCGGCGTCGGTGCGAGAGCTGCCCGCCCAGGCGCCGAACATCTGGGGAACCTCCGTCGCGAGCGCACCGGTGTTCGTGCGGGCATGGCGATCGAAGCACAGCCTGAGCGTGAGGTGGAGCGCACCGCCCGGCGCCGTCGCCCGCCACGGACGCATCGGCTCCTCCCACGAGTACTCCCAGGTCAGATCCTCACCGAGCTCGTTCAGATGCCCGTCGACGATCGTGTTCTTCTCGGTGAAGCCCGTGCCGTCGGTCCACTTCCCGCCGCGCTGCAGGCTCACGACGCGTCCGTCACTGCTCCGCCCGGCGGCACCCGCGCAGCTCCGCTGCGTGCGGTACGGCCAACGGCCGCGGCCGACGTCGAGCACTCCCCACGCCTCACCGGTAGCGCCCCCGAGCGCGCGGGCCTCGGCCCCGACGAGCTCCAGGGTGATCGCCTCACTCGAGTATCGCAGCGGTCGGGACGCAGGCAGCTCGGGCAGCTGGAGACCCCGGGCGAAGGGCACGACGACCTCCCGGCCGCCGGTATGCCCCGACGGAACTCCGGTTCACCAGAGCCCGGCGATGCCGAGGTCGTCGACGTCTGGGTAGGCGACGCCGATCAGGAGGTCTCCGGCGAGGATCGCCCAGAAGTCCCAGCGCTTCGTGCGGCCCCCAATCCCACGCGGGTTCGCCCGGTGCCGGGGTGCGCGCGAGAAGCCGCGCGCCGCCGGGTGAGGTGGTGGCCGTCGGGCAGACAGAGGTCGACTGCCTCGGTGATCTCGGGATCGCTCGTCAACATCGCCCCGAGTCAAGCACCCCGCCTGCTCGAGCATCGGTCAGAGGTCGTCGACATCGACCGGTGTGCCGCGGGCGGCGCTGCGGTAGCCGGCCTCCACCATGCGGTGCGCCTCCAGCGCATCGGTGCAACCGGGCGACGGCGACGATCCTTCATCGAGCGACTGCACGAACGCCCGGTGCGCGAGGTACTGGTACACGAAGAACTTGCGGTCGGGGTCGAGACCGTCGGCGGCGAACGTGGCCCGCCGGAGCTCGTCGCAGTCGACGCGCTCGGCCGGGCCGGTGGCGCCCTTCACGAGCAGGCCGTCCTCCGGGGCACCGACGAGGAAGTCGGTGGTCGCCTCGATGGCGCCTCGCTCGAAAAACACCTCGAGGCGCCGCTCCTCGCGGTCGAAGACGCCGTTGAAGATCGTCAGGAGCGTCCCGACCACACCGCTCGCGTGCTCGACGGTCAGGGCGGCGGTGTCCTCGACGTCGTAGCCGAACACGTTCCGGGTGACCCCGTGCACGCGCTTGACGGGCCCGAACAGCCAGCAGGCGATGTCGCAGCTGTGGATCGAGTGTTCGAGCAGCGCTCCGCCACCGGCCTCGGCGGCTCGGGACCGCCAGGTCGTGTGCCCCTCGACGACACCGCCCGTCGGCCAGAACTGGTCGTCCCTGATCAGGTAGCCCATCGGCGCGCCGTACCGATGCTCCGCGACGGCCTGGTGCACGTACCGGAGGATCGGATGGAACCGTGACTGGAAGCCCACTTGCGCCGGGATGCCGGAGGCCGCCAGCGCGTTCACGATCTCCACTACCGCAGCGAAGCTCGGCGCGAGCGGCTTCTCGGTGAAGAGCGGCTTGCCGGCATCGGCGACGGCGAGGACCAGGTCGCGGTGAAAGCGCGTGGGCGTGACCACGACGACGGCGTCCACGTCGGGATCCGCGATCAGCGCACGACCGTCCGTGTATCGGCGCTCGATGCCACCGCTGATTCGTGCGACACGCTCCAGGCCCTCGGAGTCGGGGTCCGCCGCCGCGACGAGCCGCGCGAGACCATCGTCGGCGAGGAAGCGCAGGGAGGCTGCGTGCGCCTGCGCGATCTGACCGCATCCGATGATGCCGTAGCGAACCGTCATGCCACCCGGCCCGGGTTGGCCAGCGTGCGGGCGGGCGTGACGTCGGTCATGAACGTGATGTCTAGCGCAGTCAACGAGCGGAGCGGGCGTGCCAGCGACCGAGCTGCATCGCTCGGCGGACCCGCCCCTCGGCGAGCTCGAGCGCCGCGGTGCGAGGCGGCACGCCGCGAGCGCGCACGGTGCAACACCAGGCCGACGTTGTCGCGGATCTTCTCCTCGATCGACGCGAAGGCCTGGGCATCGTTGCCGCCGTGGTATTCCACCGCCGCACAGATGAAGCCGCCTGCGTTCGCGATGAAGTCGGGGATCGAGAGCACCCCCGGTTCGTGGAGCGCGGTCTCGGCTACAAGCGTGACCGGGATGTTCGCGCCCTGCGCGACGAGCCTGGCCCCCAAGCGGGTCACGTTCTCGACCGTGAGCACGTCGGGTCGGGCAGCCGGGATCGAGATGTCGCACTCCAGGTCGAGGACCGCGTCTCGGTCGAGCTTCGTGTCGAGAAGGGTTCTGTTCAGGCGTGAGTCGCCCAGCTCGATGTCGGCGGTCGCATGGTCGCGATTCGTACGATCTCGAGCACGCGTGGCACAAGGTCGACGTTCGCGATGCTGTTGTTCTTCGTTCTCGTCGAATTCGCGCTCCATCAGCTGCGACGTGTGCTTCGCTGAGACGGCTCGAGACGCCGATCGCATCTCGCCTCGACCGGACGACGTGCTCAGCTCTGGTCTGCGGACTCGAGCAGCCACGCGGCGACGGGCTGCCTGCGACCCTTGACGCTCACCGTCCCGAGGGGGGTGGCGCCGAGACCGGGGACGGCATGCAACGTCCCAGCACCGACCACGACGCCGCCCGGCGGTGCGAGCACCTGGAAGCGGGCCGCGAGGTTGACCGTGTCGCCCACGACCGTGTAGTCGCGCTCGCCGCCGCCGCCCAGCATGCCCACCGTCGCAGGACCCGAGTTCAGCCCAACTCGAAAACGCGGCCATTCCGGGTGAGCGCGCGCCACGGAAGCTGCGGCATGTTGAAGTGCGAGCGCACCTCTTGCCGCGCGGCGCGCATGGTCGGGTTGATAGCTCGACACGTTGAAGGTCACCATCACCGCGTCGCCGATGTAGCGATCGATGCGGCCACCTTCCGCGACGACGGCAGGAACGATCACATCGAAGTACGCATTGAGCATGGCGTGAACGTCGTCGGACGCATGGGACTCCGCGAACGTCGTGAAGCCACCGAGATCGGCGAACAGAACGCTGATCTCACGCGTGGCGCCGGCAACCTCGTCGAGGTAGAGATCACCGAATCGCTCCGGCTCAGGGAGGCGGCTGGAAGTCCACGCCACGAGCCCGAACGCCACGAGCATCAGGAGGTGCCACTCCCACCACGTCGCGCGCCAGTTCTGGGCGAGTGTGACCGTGACGAGGGCCTCTCCCAACAACACCCACGCAGAAGCCACCGCCAATGCCAGCTGCGATCCCCGGCAGCGCGCGAGCTTGAGGTAGCGAATGGCAGCGAGGCCATACAGCACTATTCCTGGGATCGCGACGGGGAGGAAGCCGAGCGATCCCGTCTCCGGCGGGGACGGGTCGTCGAGGGGCCGAATCCCGACCATCGAGAGGATGGCCCAGGCCGCGACGACTCCCACGACGGCCCATCGAAGGGCCCGCGACCACACGAGAACGGTCCGGGCACGTTCACCGTCCAGTTGGGTCGCCGACCACATGGCGAGCAGCGCGGCGAGCAGGAGCCCGATCGGGGTGGCGAGTACGAAGCCGGCGTTGCTTCGCTCGAGCAGCACACCGGGCGTCGCGAGGGCGTGCAGACCGAGGAAGCTCGCAGCAACGAGGAATGCCAGCGAAACGAGAAAGAGGCGCGCGTCGTTGCGGCGACGCGCCGATTGTCCAGCCGAGCGAGGCCGCGAGCGCCGCGGTTCCCAGGACGAGCCAGAAGTGCGTCGGGTGGTGTTCCCAGTGCACGTCGGCTCCTGGGACAGCCAGTAGCAGTCCGAGACCGACAAGGGGAACCGCGAAGGCGACGATTAGAACAAAGCCCCGCGTCTTCACCCACGACGGACTCGTCATCTCAGTGCCAGCTTCCCCACCACGCGGTGTCTCTTCAGTTCCGAAGGCCACGGCGCGCCTCCCCAGCTATCGCCGGCCCCACGCATGTGATCCGCAATGTGCCCTCCTTCGAGATCCCCGACGCGATGATGCCTCAGGCCCGTCTCGGCGTGCCTCTTCGATCAGGCTGCCGGAGTGGCAGGTGGGACCGCGACGGTCAGCGCGGTGCTCCCTACTTCATGTTAGCGATGTCCTGGCCGACGTCCGCGAGGGTGAGCCTGGTGCCGTAGTCGCCCGTGAGCGTGTGCACGGCCTTGGGATCACACCGGTAGATCCCGTCGTTGGTCTCGAGGTCGTCCGCGAGCTCGAAGCCGTCCTGGGTCGCGAGCACCATGGCGTAGCAGGGCGTCGACTGCCGGAGTCTGGGTCGGTCTCGGCGTCGGGGCCGCCACCGGTCCAGCTGGTGAGCTGCTGGCGTTGTCGTACACGCAGGGGCGGGCGAGTTCGTTGGCGCACTGCTTCGCGGCCTCGGCGAAGAGCAGCCACGCCGGCCATGCCTGAAGGGCGAGGTTCGTGCCGCTCTTGTCGTCGGGCTTGTACTGGTCGAACGCCGCGAGGTCCCGGCCGGTCGCGTTGGAGGGCTCTGTTCTCGTCGCAGCGCGAATCACCGCCGAGGTCACCGAGCTTCTGGCCGTAGTGGTTCGCGTCGGTCTTGATGAAGTCGAGGGAGTACCCGATGTTCTTCAGCGACCTCAACAGCGCCGCGGCTCTCGGGCTGCCGACTTAGGTCAGGTCCGTTGCGCGGCAGGCCCACACGCGTGTCGACCCATCGGTGCTCGGCCAGGTGAGCATGTCTCATGCGCGAGCCGTTTGGAAGGCGTCCTCCCGTCCCCTACGTCACGAAGTCCTTCGGGTCGGGGACGCCGGGGCGGGTGCCTTCGTGGTACTCGATGAGCTCGAGCAGATAGCCGTCGGGGTCCTTGACGAACGCGACGGTGACGGGCCAGCGGTCGAGCCGCTGCGGTTCCTGCACCACCTCGCAGCCCGCCGCGACCACGCGCTCGTACAGCGCGGCGCAGTCGTCGGTGTTCACGTAGAGCTTCCAGAACGCGGTCCCCATGTCGACTGGGCCCTCGCGTTCGAGGAACTGCGCGAGCTGCATGCGCGCACCGCCGTGGGGCGACTGGAGCACGGCCTCGAGCACCCCTGGGATCTCGGTGCGGCTCTGGACCGGCAGCCCGACCACCCCCTCCCAGAACGCGACCGACCGCTCGAGGTCGGCGACGGTGATGCAGAACTGTCCGAGGATCTGAGGCATGAGCCCACCCTAGTCATACTGCGAAGACATTTCCCAGGATTGTCTTGCCCTTGGCCGCAAACCCTGGTATCAAGGGCGTTGCACACCCCAGCCCGAGGGGGATCGGATGGCCGACGCCACCGGCTCGAACTATGTCGTGATCTCGGCCGACTGCCACGCGGGCGCCGACGTCCCCGACTACAAGCCGTACCTCGAGTCGCGCTACCACGACGACTTCGACACGTGGCTCGCGACGTTCGAGAACCCCTATGACGACATCGCGGGCGCCGACGCCGATCGAAACTGGGACTCGGACCGTCGCCTGCGCGAGATGGAGGCCGACGGCGTCGTCGCCGAGGTGATCTTTCCCAACACGATCCCGCCGTTCTTCCCGAAAGTGTCGCTCGTGCACCAGCCTCCGGGTGCCGGCACCGGCGACCTCGAACGGCGCTGGGCCGGGCTGCGCGCGCACAACCGCTGGCTCGCCGACTTCTGTGCGGCCGCACCCGGCAGGCGCGCCGGGATCTTCCAGATCATGCTCCACGACGTCGAGGGCTCGGTCGCCGAGATCCGCTGGGCCGCCGAGCACGGCCTGACCGGTGGCGTGCTGCTGCCGGGCGCGCCGCCCGGCTCGGACGTGCCGCCGTTGTACGCGCCCGACTACGAGCCGATCTGGCAGGTCTGCGAGGAGCTCGGCCTGCCGGTCAACCACCACGCCGGCAGCGCGGCGCCCGACATGGGCAACTACCCGGCGTCGCAGGCCGTGTTCCTCCTCGAGGTCACGTGGTGGGCGCACCGCACGCTCTGGCATTTGATCTTCGGCGGCGTGCCCGAGCGCCACCCCGCCCTGCAGCTGGTGTTCACCGAGCAGGGCACCGCGTGGGCGCCCGAGGAGGTGACGCGCCTCGACTACTACTTCGATCGCCTGGCCGGCGCGCGCGGCGCGCAGGACTCCCAGGAGGCGAAGTTCGGCGAGGCGCTCGGCGGACTCACCGACCGGCCATCGGAGATTTGGGCTCGCCAGTGCCACATCGGGTCGAGCTTCATCCGCGCCAACGAGGTCGCGGCCCGCGAGCGCGTCGGGGTCGACCGGATCATGTGGGGGAGCGACTTTCCGCACTTCGAAGGGTGCTGGCCGTACTCGCGTGACCACCTGCGTCTCGCGTACTCGGATCTGCCGGAGGAAGAGGTGCGCGCGATGGTCGGCGGCAACGCCGCGCGCCTTTATGGCTTCGACCTCGATGTCCTCACGCCGCTTGCGGCGCAGTTCGGCCCGAGCCCGACGGAGGTCGCGGTGCCGCTCTCACCTCAGGAGATCCCCGACGAGGCCCTGCGCTGCCCCGCGTTTGCCGTGGCCAAGATGCTCGCCGGCTGATGGAGCGCTTCGACGGACGGGTCGCGGTGGTCACCGGCGGTGCCGGCGGCATCGGCCGCGCGCTCGGGGAGCGCTTCGCGCGGGCCGGCATGAAGGTGGTGCTCGCCGACCTCGATTCCGAGCCGCTCGGACGGGCCGTCGACGAGATGCGCGCCACGGGCCATTCCGTGATCGGCGTCGAGACCGACGTGTCCGAGCGAGCGTCGGTCGAGGCCCTCGCCGATCGCGCGTACGACGAGTACGGCGCGATCCACGTGTGCTGCAACAACGCGGGCGTCGGCGCGGGCGCCGAGGGCAAGGTGTGGGACCACACCGACAACGACTGGGGTTGGGGCCTCTCGGTCAACCTGTGGGGTGTGATCCACGGCATCCAGGCGTTCGTGCCCCGGATGCTCGACGGGGGAGACGACGGTCACGTGGTGAACACGTCGTCAAGCAACGGCGGCATCGCGCCGCTCACCAGCACCGCGATCTACGCGTCTACGAAGGCCGCGGTGACGACGTTGAGCGAGGTCCTCTGGGGCCAGCTCCGCTCGGTCGACGCGAAGATCGGGGTGTCGGTGCTGTACCCAGGCCCGAAGGTGCTGCGCACCGGGTTGCTCGAGTCGGCCAGCAAACGTCCCGACCGTTGGCAAAACGAGACGCCGCGCGCCACGCCGTTCACCACCATCGCGTCGTTCGAGGCGCGCATGCGCGCCTCGGGCATCGAGCCCGACTACACGCCCGTGGAGTCCGTCGCGGAGGAGGCGTTCGCCGGCATCCGCGAGAACCGCTTCTGGATCCTGCCCGCAAGCGACCGCACCGACGGCAAGATCCGCGCCCGGGCAGCGTCGCTGCTCGACCGTTCGGAACCGACCTACCTCGAGGATCTGTAATGGACAACTACCTGGTCATCTCCGCCGACTGCCACGCCGGGCTGCCGAACCCCGAATATCGCGACTGGCTCGACCCGGAGTACCGCGAGCGCTTCGACGTCGCGCTGGCTGAGCGTCAGAAGATGGCGGAGCTCGCGCAGCACGGCTTCCTCAACGAGGAGTTCGCGGAGGCGTGGCACGCCGAGAACGAAGAGGGCCTGCGCGGCGGCTGGGTCGCGAGCCGCCGCGACAAGGAGCTCGACGCCGACGGCGTGGCCGGCGAGGTGATCTTCCCGGATGCGGACGCGGTCACCTCGGGTGCGTCCGCCCCGTTCGGCGCCGGGCTCGGCGCGACTGGCGAGAACCCGCCCGAGCTGCTGATGGCGGGCGCCCGTGCCCACAACCGCTGGCTCGCCGAGCTCTGCGCCGACAGCCCGCAGCGGCGCGCGGGAGTGGCGATCGTGCCGATCCTCGCCGACATCGACGCCGCGGTCGCCGAGATCCGCAGGGCGCGCGACGCGGGCCTGCGCGGCGGGATCCTGATCCCACCGATGTGGCAGCCCTACGAGCCGTACCACCACCCCCGATACGACCCGGTGTGGGCGGTGTGCGAGGAGCTCGGGATGCCGGTGCACGCGCACTCGGGCGTGGCCGACAAGGCGTCGTACGGTCCGCACATCGGGATCTACGCGGCGGAGGTGCGGTTCTGGTCGGCCCGCCCGCTCTGGTTCCTCATCTGGTCGGGCGTGTTCGAGCGATTCCCCGGACTGCGCTTCGGCGTCGCCGAGTGCGGCGCGTTCTGGGTGAACGACCTGCTCTGGAGGATGGACCTCGTGTACGAGCGCGACCACGGCTCCCAGAAGCTCGGCGAGCAGCTGACCAGCCGGATGACGATGCGCCCGAGCGAGTACTTCGACCGGAACTGCTTCATCGGTGCGTCGAACATCCTGCACCGCGAGCTCGACCGCCGCTACGAGATCGGAGTCGGCAACCTGTGCTGGGGCAACGACTTCCCGCACCCCGAGGGCACCTGGCCGCACACCATGGCGTACCTGCGCGACGCGTTCCGCGATATCCCGCGCGACGAGACCGCAGCGATCCTCGGGCTCAATGCCGTGCCGATCTACGGCTTCGACGCCGACGCGCTCGCGCCGCTCGCGGCCCGCATCGGCCCGAGCCCGGAGGACCTCGGCCAGTCGGGTGACCCCACGGCGAGATGGGCCGGCCTGAAGGCGGCGGGCCGGCCCTGGCTTACCGGGATCGAGCTGGCACCGCCCGCACTGCCATGACCGACACCGCGGTCTTCGACCCGCTCGCGGAGGGCTTCGCCGACTCGCCCTACGAGCAGTACAAGGAGCTGCGCGACCATGACCCGGTCCATCGCTCCGAGCTGATGCACGGCTGGGTGGTGACCCGCTTCGACGACGTCAATCGCCTGCTGCGTGATCCGTCGATCTCCAGTGACGTGCGCAACGCGACGCCGACGCCGCTGACGATCACGGAGCTCAAGCGGCTCTCCGAGCAGCCGCGGGCGTCGCGCACAGTTGTGCTGATGGACGACCCGGAGCACGCGCGGATCCGCGCGCTGATGGCCGAGCCGTTCCGGTCGCGCGCGGTCGAGCAGCTGCGCGACCAGATCACGCGTCGGGTCGACGACGCGCTCGACGCGATGCACTCCCGCCACGGCGACGGACGGGTGGAGCTCGACCTGGTCGCCGAGTTCGCCTACCCGCTGCCGGTGGAGATCTTCTGCGAGATGCTGGGGATGCCCGAGGAGGACGGCCCGCGCTTTCGCTACTGGACGCAGTGCGTTGCCCGCAGCGTCGACCCGGTGATGAGCCCGGCCGAGCGCGACGAGTGCCTGGCCGGCCTCGACGAGATGTACGCGTACCTGGAGGCGGAGGCCGATCGCAAGCGGGCCGAGCCGGCCGACGACCTGATGTCGGCGTTGGTGCACGCGGAGATCGACGGCGAGCGCCTCTCGAAGGAAGACCTGATCGCGCAGCTCGTCACGTTGTACATGGCCGGGCACGAGCCGACCGCCGCACTCATCAGCGCGGGGATGCTGTCCCTGCTGCGCGCGCCCGACCAGCTCGCGCGCCTGCACGCCGATCGAGGGTTGCTGCGCAACGCGATCTCGGAGCTGGCGCGCTTCGACGGGCCGAACCACTTCGTGCGCCGGATCACCACTCAGCCCGTGCCGTTAGGGGAGACGGAGCTGCCGGGGGGCGTGGTGATCTACGCGAGCGTGGCCTCGGCGAACCGCGACCCACGGCGGTGGGGGCCCGACGCGGATCGCGTGGTGGTCGACCGGCCCGACGCGACTCAGCACCTCCAGTTCGGCGCCGGGGTCCACGCGTGCCTGGGCTCGCACCTCGCGCGCCTGCAGGCCGAGATCGCGTTCTCGGCCCTGCTCGACCGGCTGGATCACCTCGAGCTGGCGGGCACGCCGAAGTGGGGCAACCGGGTGTTCATCCGTAGCCTCGACGCGTTTCCGATCGTCTGCACGATCGGTCCTGCGGCGCGGGCGAGCTGAACGGGGCGACGGGAGGCGCAGGTGCCCAGTGATGCCGCGCCGGAGCGGGACGGCACCGGGGCCGACCCGTCAAGAAAGGAGCTGTGAGCGATCCCGATGCACGAGCTGCTCGAACTGGAGCTCGCGCCGCCCCCCGGCAGCCTCGATGGCGGGGCGATCGCGACGACGGTCGATCTCGCCTGTGCGCTCGCCGCGTGCGGGCCAGCAGCTTCGACTCCGCGACCGAGTCGCTGATCACCATCGACATGCACAAGCGCTACCTCGGCCAGCCGCGTACCGATGTGGTGATGGCGCGCGCGGAGCTGGTGAAGGTCGGCAGCCAGCTCATCGTCGTGGAGTGCCGCGTGAGCGACGACGGGCACGTGATCGCGGTGGCCGACTTCTCGATGATGAAGGTGCCGCGCCGCACGCCGTTGGTGCCGGCAGCGGGCTCCGACCTCGGGGGGCCGGAGCTGTGGGCCGGCTCGGGCTCAGTGGTCGGCGTCGCGGCCGAGGAGCACCGGCACGAGCATCAGCTCGAGCAGCTCGGTGAGCTCGTCGGGCTCGACGCCGCCGGGGAGGCGCAGCAGCCCGGTGGCGACGATCTGGAGCCACTGCATCGCGA
This sequence comes from Actinomycetota bacterium, assembly GCA_016870395.1. GTDB lineage: Bacteria > Actinomycetota > Acidimicrobiia > IMCC26256 > JAENVU01 > SHUZ01. The sequence goes on from VGBT01000034.1 coordinate 19,495, forward strand.
CCTCGGGGGTGACGTCGTGGCGGAGCACCCCGCGTGCTGCGGCCGCGACGAACATCGGCTCGATGAGGGGGCGCAGGCCCTCGTGCAGCGCGCTGCCGGCGATGCGGGCCATCGACGCGGAGGTCGAGGGGGCGAGCAGGGAGTGGAACACCGGGTCGTCGGTCATCTCGGTGAGCGCGATCACGAGGCCCTCCACCACGTAGCGCTGCGGGCGTTCGGAGGGCCCGAGCCGGTCGATCACGTGACGGCCGACCCGCAGCGAGGCCTGCACGACTACCGCGGTGACCAGCTCCTCCTTGGAGTCGAAGTACCGGTAGACCGAGGATCGGTGGAGCCCGGCCGCGTCGGCGACCGACTCGAGGCGCAGCGCGCTCACGCTGCTCTCCCGCACCAGCTCCTCGGCCGCGTCGACCAGCCGCTGGCGCCTCGCCGCGTACTCCGCCCCCTCAGGCCGTGCCTTCCATTCCGCCCCGGTGCTCACGCAAGGAGGATGCTAGGTGGCTCACCCGCGGGGGAGCCGTTCGTCGTCGCCCGAGTCAGCCGAGCCGGGCGAGGGCGATGGCCACGCCGGCGAGAGCGGTCATGGCGCCCATGGTCCACTGGATCGTCCGGCGGGTCGCGATGGCGAGCTCGGTTTTCAGGTCGGCGCGGAGGCGCTCCTCCATGCCGCCGATGCGCTCGTCAGTCGCGGTGAAGCGCGCGTCGATGGCCTCGAACCGTTGGTCGATGGCCTCGAACCGTTGGTCGATGGCCTCGAAGCGGGCGTCGACGGCGGCGAATCGCAGCGCGATCCGTTCGTCGAGCGCGTCGAGCTGCTGGCGGGTGGCGACGTCGCCCCAGCCCGAGGGCGGGAGCATCTCCATCAGGACCAACGCGGCCTCCGCGTTCCAGTGCTCGCGGGCGGTGTCGTGGAGCAGCAGGCGACGGGCTTCATCGACGGACATGGTCGTCCTCCGGACAAGGTGAGTCAACGGGTCCGGGGGAGGTGTGGGGGGAGTGCGAGAACAGGATACGCCGAAGCTGCGACGGGTTCGCCGGCCCAGAGTTCGTCGCGCGCTCGTCGACGGCGATCTCCCGGACCGGACCGGACGTTGCCCGCCTGTCGCTCGATCGGCCAGGCTGGCGGCGACGCACGCGGGAGGATCATGACGCACGCACTGGACGGGGTCGGGATCTGGAGCGCCGCGCTCCGTTACGGCGATCGGGGCGAGGCGGCTGCCGCCGCCGCGGAGCTCGAGGCGCTCGGGTACCGCGCGCTGTGGCTGCCCGATGTCGGTGGCGACGTGTTCGGCGCGCTCGAGCACGTCCTGCGTGCGACGCGTGACGTGACCGTCGCGACCGGGATCCTGAACCTGTGGATGCACGAGCCGAGCGAGACGGCCCGGGAGTATGCTCGGCTGGTGGCCGCGCACGGCCGGCGGCTCCTTGTGGGGATCGGGGTGTCGCACGCGCCGCTGATCGACGCGACCGAGCCCGGCCGCTACGCCCACCCGCTCGCTCGGACCGAGGCGTACCTCGACGCGCTCGACGCGATTTCGCCGACGTTGCCGAGCACCGATCGGCTTCTCGCGGCCCTTGGCCCGCAGATGCTGTCTCTCGCGGGCGCGAAGGCGGCGGGCACCCATCCGTACAACGTGACGCCCGAGCACACGGCGCGGGCCCGGGCCGCGCTCGGTCCGCACCGCCTCGTCGCTCCCGAGCAGGGCGTGGTGCTCGAGACCGACCGCGACCGGGCACGGGAGATCGCCCGCGCGTTCCTCGCGACCTACCTGATGCTGCCGAACTATGTGAACAACTGGTACCGGCTCGGGTTCACGGAGGCAGACACCGCCGACGGGGGGAGCGACGCCCTGGTCGACGCGCTCGTCGCGTGGGGTGATGTCGACGCGATCACCGCGCGGGTGCAGGCACACTTCGACGCCGGCGCCGACCACGTCTGCATCCAGGTGCTCACCGCCGAGACGCTCGGTGTCCCGATGACCGAGTGGCGTGAGCTCGCCCCGGCGCTGCGCGACCTGTCGGCCTAGCATCGAGGGTGATGGCTGCCGGTCGCGCACCCCTGCCCGAGCACCCCGAGCTTCGGGCGATCGCCGAGGCGATGGAGGTGGTCGCGGTCTTGGCGCGGCGGGCTGCGAGCATCCTGTTCGCCGACCTGGAGGCATCCGGCGAGATCCGGCGCCGAATCTCGTCGAGGACGTACTTCGACCTGGTGCGGGGTCTCACCGATCTCATCGACACTCAGGTGATCGCGCAGGGCGGGATCGTCGGCAAGCACGCAGGCGACGGGGCCTCCGCGCTGTTCCTGGTGGAGCAGCTCGGCCACTCCGAGTTCGAGGCGGCCGGGGTCGCGATCCATGCTGCTCGCAGCATTCGGGACCGTGCCTCCGAGCTCCCGGCGCCGGACCCCGACGTGCGGATCGACGTCGGTGTCCACTCGGGGGCGACGCTCATGATCCGGCAGGTCGCGACCGGTGGCTGCCTCGAGTTCGCCGGCTTCGGCGACGAGATGAACGAGGCGGCGCCGATCCAGGACGTCGCGACCGGCGGCACCGCGCTCGCGTCCAAGTCGTTGATGGAGCGGCTCGACGCCGACCACGCGAGCGAGCTCGGGCTGGATCTCGACGGGTTGTCCTACACGACGGTCGGCACGCTCGCCGCGTCGAGTGCGAAGCCGGTGCGTGACGCGGGCACGATCCCGGTCGCCCCGATCTGAGGCGGGAGAGCCCGCTGCGATGCAGGAAGGAGCAGGCCGATGAGGTATGTGGACGTCGCCGGTGCTCGGGTCTCTGCCGTCGGCCTCGGGACCTGGCAGTTCGGGTCGAAGGACTGGGGCTACGGCCGGGAGTACGCGCAGGCCACCGCGGTCGAGCTGGTGCACACCGCGCTCGATCTCGGGGTGACCCTCGTCGACACCGCCGAGGTGTACGCGCACGGCGTCTCGGAGACGATCGTCGGGCGCGCCCTGGAGGGGCGGCGCTCGGAGGCGTTCGTCGCGACCAAGGTGCTGCCGACGTGGCCGACGGCAGACCGGGTGGAGGAGCACGGCCGGCTCTCGGCACTCCGGCTGGGCGTGGAGACGATCGACCTGTACCAGGTGCACTGGCCGAACCCCGTGGTGCCACTCTCCTCGCAGATGGAGGGGCTGCGTCGGCTCCAGGAGGCCGGGACGGTGCGCCATGTCGGTGTGAGCAACTTCTCCGCGCGACGCTGGGCCGAGGCGGAGCGGTGGTTCGGGCGACCGGTGCTGTCGAACCAGGTGCAGTTCAGCCTGCTGTACCCGAAGGCCAGTCGGGGCAACGTGCCGTACGCGCAGGCGAACGACCGCCTGGTGCTTGCGTACAGCCCGCTCGCCAAGGGGCTGCTGGGAGGGCGCTACGGCGCGGGTGACCGGCCCCGCACGTCGGCGCGCACGATGGATCCGCTCTGGCTGCCCGAGAACGTCGAGCGCGCGATGCCCGTGATCGACGCGGTGCGCCGGATCGCCGGCGCACACGGCGCGACGCCGGCGCAGGTCGCGCTCGCGTGGCTGATCGCACGGCCCAACGTCGTCGTGATCCCGGGTGCGAGCTCGCTCGACCAGCTACGCCACAACGTCGCGGCGGCCGAGCTCGACCTCACCGATGCCGAGGTCGAGGAGCTCACGGCCGAGAGCGACCGCTTCACCCCGCTCGACGTGCCGGCCACGGCATGGGGGATGCTGCGCTCCGTGGTGCGCTCGTAGCCGAGGCCGCCTACTTCATGTTGGCGATGTCCTCGCCCACGTCGGCGAGGGTGAGCCCGGCGCCGTAGTCGCCCGTGAGCGTGTGCACCGCCTTGGGGTCGCACCGGTAGATGCCGTCGGTGGTGTCGAGGTCGTCCGCGAGCTCGAAGCCGTCGGGCGTGGCGACCAGCATGGCGTAGCAGGGCGTCGACTGCCCCGAGCCCGGGTGGGTTTCGGCGTGGAGGCCGCCACCGTTCCAGCGGCTGATCTCCTTGGCGTTGTCGTACACGCAGGTTCGGGTGAGGTCGTTGCCGCACCGGGTCGCCGCGTCGGCGAAGAGCAACCAGGCCGACCACGCCTGGAGGCCGAGGTTCGTGCGGCTCTTGCCGTCGGGCATGTACTCCTCGAACGCGGCGAGGTACTGGCCGGTCGCGCTGGAGGGCTTGGCCTGTTCGAAGGGGACGAAGGCGGTCTGGATGTAGACGTTCTCATCGGCCAGCGCCGAGCCGCCGAGGTCGACGAGCTTCTGGTCGTAGTGGTTGGCGTCGGTCTTGATGAAGTCGAGAACGTACCCGATGTTCTTCAGCGACCGAAGCAGCGCTGCGAGGTTCTCGGGCTCGCCGACGTAGATGAGCCCCTCGACGCCGGCGTCCTTCAGCTTTTGTGCATAGGGCGTCCAGTCGGTGACACCGGCCGCGGGGTACGCGTCGTCGTAGACGACTTTCCAGCCGAGCGCCTCGGCGGCTTCGACGTTCTGCTCGGCGACGGCCTCGGTCGAGGCGACGGCCGCGGTGAGGACGCCGGCCTTCTTCGTCGCGGCCGGGAACTTCTCGCCGAGGTAGTCGAGCCCTCCGGACTGGACGACCTCGACCGAGTTGGGCAACGGCTGGACGAGGAGGTCCGAGCCGCGTGCCTTGATGCTCACGACGAACGCGGGGATTTCGGGGAGGAGGCAGCCGAGGCGGGTCTCGACGCCGTCCTGGTCGAACGCCACGCCACCGCCGACTATGAGGAAGTCCTCGTCGCACGACTCGGTCATGCGGGCCTTCACGTTCGTGAGCGCGGCGTCACGCTTGTCGACCACGATTGTGCGTCCGTTGATCCCGCCGCGGTCGTTGCACCAAGCGGCGAACACCTCCGCGGTGTCAAAGAACTCCTGGTTCAGGCCCGGCCGGCCGGTGAAGCCCGGATCCGAGAAGGTCGCGATCCGCACTTCGGTCGGCGTGACGCCAGTGGTGGGCGAGCCGCTCGGGTCACCGGGCCGGCAGACCTCTTCGAGGTCGCCGAAGCTCGCCGACGTGGCGTCGTCGCCCGACGTCGTGGTCGTCGTTTCGGTGGCGCCCGAGTCACCGTCGCTGCGGCCGCACGCTGCGGCGACGACGACCAGGAAGGTCGCGACAGCAATCCGGGCATGTCTCACGGCATCCCCCCAGACGTGTCGACACGGTGCTCGCTCCGGAGAGCATGACGCACCGGCGGGACGTTGGGAGGTCATCGCCGGTTGGGCGTCTACCGGACGGCTCCGCGCTGGCTTCTGAGCCCGCCCGGGCATGCCCGGGCCGGCCTCGGGTGACGGCCGACGAGCCCGGCCGGGACGTCCGGCGTAGCGTAGGCCGATGGAAGGCATGGAGCAGTTCGGCAGCCACCCTGCCCGTGACGTCGCGCGCGCGTCGATGACCGCGGTGGAGGCAGGCGACCGTGAAGGATGGCTTGCGCTTTTCGCGCCCGGCGCGGTGGTGGAAGACCCGATCGGGCCGTCGATGTTCGATCCCGAAGGTCGCGGCCATCACGGCATCGACGCGATCGCGACGTTCTACGACACGGTGATCGCGACCGGCCAGGTCGAGTTCGCGATTCGTGAGTCGTACGCGGGTGGGAACGAGTGCGCGAACGTCGGCACGATTACGACGACGCTTCTCGACGGGACACGCGCCGTCGTCGAGGGCGTGTACACCTACCGGGTCGACGACGAGGGCCGAGTGGCCGCGCTGCGCGCGTACTGGGAGCCCGATGCGATCACGCTCGTGCCGCCGGACTGATCCGCACCCGCCTGCCTGTGCCGCTGGGATCGCCGTGCCGAGGCAGCCGTCGTGAGGTACCGCGAGTCATAGCCGAGTCGGCACTGTTGCATTGGGGTAGGTCTGCGCCGACCGGTGATGGTGGCCCGATGAGACCTCCTCGTCGCCGTTCGATGCCCCTGGTGCCGAGCACGGCGTTCGCCGGGTTCCGGTTCCCGACCGAGATGATCGTCCTCGCCATCCGCTGGTATCTGCGTTACGGCCTCTCGTAGTGCGACGTCGAAGAGCTCCTCGCCGAACGCGGAATCGCGGTCGACCACGTGACCGTGTACCGGTGGGTGCAACGCTTCACTCCGCTGCTCGCGGACGCCGCTCAGCCGTGCCGGCATGCCATCGGCGACCGATGGTTCGTCGACGAGACCTAGGTGAAGGTCGCCGGCCGCTGGTGCTACGTCTACCGGGCGGTCGATCAGCACGGCCAGATCATCGACGTGTACGTGTCCGACCGGCGCGACGCTCGAGCGGCGCGCTGGTTCTTCACCGCGGCTCTGGTCACTTACACTGAACCCGTCGAGGTGGTGACCGACCGTGCACCAGCGTTGCGCGCCGCGATCGCCGAGTTGATGTCCGTCGCGTTTCACGACACCGAGCAGTACGCGAACAATCGGATCGAGTGTGAGCACGGTCGGCTCAAGGCGAGGCTCCGCCCGATGCGCGGGCTGAAACGCGACCACACCACCAGCGTGATCATGCGCGGCCACGCGTTCATGCAGAACCTCCGCCGCGACCACTACGAACTCGGCAGTGATACCCGCCAACACCGTCGCGTCGCGTCCGCGTTCACCGAACTCGCCCGAGTCATCTGACCGGAAGCGCAAGGAAGCTCGGCTCAACGCGGCGAGATCCGACTCAACGCAACAGTGCGCGATGGGTCACGTCGGCATCGAACGGATGCTGGCACTGGTCCGCACGCATCCCGAGAGCAACGGCTGGGCCTGGGATCCCGACCTGCTGCGCTGGCTTGCAGAGGAAGACGACCGAGCGGAGGGGATCAGGCGCAAGCCGAAGCCAACAAAGGAGCACTCGCGGCACGACGACTACGGCATGGCAGACTCGTAGCTGATGGTGAACGCGAGCGTCGAAAAAGCCCACGGTGGGACGTGAGACTTGCCGTCTTCGCCGACCTGCACCTCGACAGGCAATTCTCCTGGGCGGGCCCGGACCTCGCACGTCGTCGCCGCCAGGCGCTTCGAGACGTGGCTCGGAGGATCGCGGAGCTTGCCGTCTCGCAACGGTGCGACGCGCTCTGTTGTGCCGGGGACCTCTACGAACAGGAGCGATTCTCCTCCGACACCGGAGCGCTGCTGCGCCAGCTCTTCGCCGACCTCAGCCCGATGCCAGTGCTGCTCGCCCCGGGAAACCACGACTGGTACGGACCCGCGAGCCTGTACCAGACGGTCGAATGGACGCCCAACGTCACGTGCTTCACAGGGCAGACGCTGGAACCCAAGGAGCTCTGCGACGGCCTGACCATCTGGGGAAGTGCGCACGGAGCTCCGAGCGGTACGCGGAACTTCCTCGAGGGGTTCACCGTCGGTCGCGGCGGCGTCAACCTCGCGCTGTTTCACGGCTCGGAAGTCTCGGGCCTGCCGTACGAAGGCGACCAGAAGATCGGGCATGCACCCTTCAAGGCCAGCGAGATCGTGGACTCCGGTCTTCGCCATGCGCTGGTCGGGCACTACCACGGTCCGCGTGACGAGGACGACTACACATACCCGGGGAACCCTGACCCGCTCACCTTCGGCGAGTCGGGGGAGCGTGGTGTCGTGATCGTCGACCTCGACGAGGACGGCACAGTGCAACGGTCGCGGCATCGGGTCGCGATCAGTCAGGTCCACGAGGTCGAGGTGGACGTCGGAGGCTCGGAAACTCGGGATGAGGTGCGTGCTCGCGTGCGCGAAGCGCTCCACGGGCTGGCGGGTTGTGCTCGGGTGAACCTGACGGGTGAGGTCGCCCCTCAAGTGGTGTTTCATCCGGCTGAGCTGCAGTCGCTAGATGTCGGACTGGACGCGGTGTTCGTCGGCACCGTGCGTCTCGAGTACGCCTACGACCTCGATGAGGTCGCAGCCGAGCACACGGTACGGGGCCAGTTCTGCCGGGACGTGCACGACAGCGACCTGACCGACGACGAGAAGGAACGGGTCATCGTCACCGGGCTACGCGCGTTCGATGCCCGAGACGACCTGGAGGTCGACTGATGCGCTTCGAGTCGATCGACGCCGAGAGCTTCGGGCCGCTTCGCGATGCGAGGCTGGAGCTTTCCGACGGCATGAACGTGGTCTACGGCCTCAACGAATCAGGCAAGTCGAGCTGGCACGCGGCCCTCTACGTTGCGCTG
>VGBT01000035.1 GCA_016870395.1 Actinomycetota bacterium
CGGGCGGGAACCGGAAGCAGGCGAACGCCGAACTGGTGAACACGGGGACCGGACGACTGCGGCGAGATCTCATCCCGCCACCCTCACCGACCGGCGCGACCCTCCGCCAATGCAACAGTGCCGGTGGAAGTCCTACTGAGCGGGCCCGCCGAGGCGACTACCCGACATGAGGCCGTGAGCCAAGGTCTGGCCTACGTGCCATGGTCCGCCGCGCCGAACTCAGGTGTCGAACATCTGCTCTTGTCCTAGACGAGTCGAGACGGGTTCCCGCTGGCCTGGGGCGACGGGTTCTCTTCGTGCCCCACGGGGGCGGGGGTCTCGTTTCGGGCCCGCGAGGGACGGGAGGCACTGGTTCCTGGTTCGGTCGCTGGTTACCGTCGTGCCATGCTGCTGCGGACTGTCGGGAAGGGTGTCCGGTCGCGCCGGGCGTTCCATCGCGACCGCGCGAACCCCCGGCTGCGAACCGTGGACCGCATCGTCGGGGTCCCGGCCGTTGCGGCGCTCGGCATCGGTCGTCGACTGCGGGGCCGGCGGACCGTCCCGCCCCGCTGGCAGAGCGTGGGCTTCGTGCTTGGCGCGGGGATCGGAGACACTGTGCTTGCGTCCGCGGTCCTGGGTGACGTTCGCGATGCGCGGCCCGACGCGCGGATCGTGCTATTCGTCACCGAGAGCAATGCGAGCTTCGCCCGGATGCTCCCGCAACCCGACGAGGTCGTCGAGATGTCGGTGCGGAGCCCGCTCGCAGCGCTGCGGCGGGTCCGGTCGCGGCGGTGCGACGTCGTCGTCGACCTGGGCATGTGGACCCGGTTCGAGGCTCTGGTGACCGTGGGTTCAGGGGCGCGAGCAACGGTCGGGCGGCGGACACCGGCCCAGTATCGACACGACGCGTACGACGTCGTGGTCGACCACCGCAGCGATGAGCACGAGATCCAGAACCAGCGGCGGCTCGCGGGGGTCCTGGGTGTTGTGTGTACAAGTGATCCAGTTCTTGAGGCGGACCGTCAGATCACGATGGGAGCTCCCTACGCTGTGTTCCACCTCTGGCCGGGCGGAGCAAGGGCTGCCGAACGGTCATGGCCAGAGGAGCGCTGGTACGAGCTTGCGCGCGAGCTTCGCTCGCGTGGGTTCGGCATCCTGCTCACGGGTGGTCCGGAGAATCGCGCGGCAACCGACGCCCTCGTCGCGACGTGGGCCGAGCGTGGACTCGAGGCCACGTCGTCCGCCGGCTGCTCGTGGCCTGAAGTGATGCGCACCCTGGCGGGCGCCGTGGCGGTGGTTTCGGTGAACACCGGAGTGATGCACATCGCGGCGGCGCTCGGCATCCCGACGATCGCGGTCGACGGTCCGACCAGTGCCGCCCGCTATCGGCCGATCGGCCCGCGCGTGCAGCGAGTCGCGTCGCCGATGGTCCCCGACGGCTATCTCGATCTCGGCTTCGAGGACGATCCGCGCTTCCGGGATTGCATGCGCGCAATCACAGTGGCGATGGTCGTCGAAGCTTGGGATGGGCTGGTCTCGGGGCCCACGCCGCGCCGGTCGAGCTCGAAGCAGTCACGTGACCGCACGACGGGCCTGAGGCGACCGGACGGGAGCTGCTGAGTAATGAGCAGGGAGCCGGCACCGTGCACGAATGCGCCCGGGACTGTCCACATGCTGCACTGGGCCAAGGTCCTCGGGCGCTGCCACAGCCTCACGGTGGTCGTGTCACCGGCGGGCCCGAGAGCGGCGGAGGATGCAGCAGCGGCAGGCGTTCCGGGACCGACGTTCCGGGAGGTGGTTCCGTGAATCGCGAGGTGCTGCTCTACGAGCTCAACGAGGTTCCCTGGAACATCGTCGACCTATATGTGACCCGGCGGCCGCGCTCGGCCCTCGCCGCGATCCTCGGGCGTAGCTTCCAGGCGACGACAGTGAACGAGGATCCGGCCGAGCTCATGCCTTGGCGTACATGGCCGACCTTCCACCGGTCCGTGTACACGGCGGAGCACCAGAGCTACGACCAGGGACAAGATTCGGAAACGTTCCGCGGAGTCCCGCTCTGGGATGTTGCCGAGCGCGCTGGCAAGTCCGTCGGCCTGTTCGGCTTGCTCCAGAGCTGGCCGCCGCGCCCGTTCGCACACGGCGGATTCTGGGTGCCCGACTGCTTCGCCCACGACGCATCGACGATCCCGGCCGCGGTAGAGCCCTTCCAGGACTTCACCCTCGAAATGACCTCGGAGAACCTGTTCGCCCCGACGGCGCGTCCGCCCGTCACCACCGCGCTCCGGGTCGCTCCACGGTTGGTCGGCCTCGGAATGCGGCCGCGAACTATGGGCTTCGCCCTGCGCCAACTAGCGCAGGAACGGATCGACGCCCGCTACCGGGAACGTCGGTCGGTCGTTCAGACACTCCCGGCCTTCGACGTGTACTGGGAGCTCCAGCGTCAGATGTAGCCATCGTTGAGCATCTTCTTCACCAACCACGTCGCCGCGCTACTTCACCGGTTCCTGAGGGACCTTGTGCCAGATGGGCCGGGGGAGCACCAGCCGGACCCGACTCAGGGCGAATTCATCGTCACGGCGATGGACCTCTTCGACGCTCAACTCCGCCGGATCCTCGCCTGGATCCGAATGAGGCCGAACAGAGTTCTGGTTGTCGCGTCGAGCATGGGCCAAGGTCCGCTCCCGCGGCGCACCACGGCGACGACCTACGTCCTCGACGACCACCACGCGCTCGCCACCGCGTTGGCGCTCCCGGAGTGCGAGCGCGAGCGGTGCATGTACCCACGGATCACCCTCCGCTTCGCCAACGCGGACGAGGCGGACGAGGCTGCGGCCGCTGTCGGCTCGGTCGTCACGGGCTGCGGCGACGCGCTGTTTCGGGATCTGCGCGTCTCCGGGCGCACCATCTCGTTCGAGATCAGCTACCGCCACGATGTCGAGCACCTGCCGGCCGTCGCCACGTGGCAGCCCCTGCGCGCCTCCTCGAGCAGCGGACGCATAGCGGAGCTCGGCGTAGCGGTGAAGGGCCGGAGCTTTGGCGGCGACTCGGGCGGGCACACCCCCGAGGGCATGGTCCTGATGTACGGGGACGGCATCCGCGCGGATGTGTCGCGAGTACCGGTCAGTGTGCTGGATGCGGCCCCGTCGCTCTGCGCCCTGCTCGGGGTTCCACCCGACCCCTCGATGAGGGGCGAGCCGTCGCTGGTGCCGGCCCGATGAGCCCCGCGATGGGTCGGGCCGGCACCCTTGCTATCTTCCGGACCCGGGATGCACACTGTCCGCCGTTGGGGGGGTGGCCAGATGGCCCCAGTCTTGGTCGAAGCGCAGGCAGTCGAGTCGGTGGACCTTCGGGTCGACTCGACCGCCGTCGTCGTGGGGGGACGCGGCTTCCTCGGTCGGGCGATCGTCGAGGAGCTTCTGCAGCGCGGGTGGGACGTGCGCGTCATCGACCCGTCGTCCGGGAAGGGCGGGGATCTGCCTTCGGGTGTCGAGCACCTGGCTGCGTCGATCCTGGATCGGGGCGCGCTCGTCGAGGCGTTCGCCGGCGCCGACACCGTGTACCACCTGGCGGGGAAGCTCGGAACCTCCGAGCTCGACGACGACATCGAAGGCGCAGTCGAGGTCAACGTGCTTGGGACCGTGCGCCTGTTCGAGGCGGCGGTCGACGCCGGAGTTCGGCGGGTCTTCTACCCGACGAAGCCCAACGTCTGGGCCAACACCTACACCATCACGAAATACGCGTCAGAGCGCCTCGCCGCGCTCTACCACCGGAGCGGCCGGATCGAGATCACATCGTTGCGCTACTTCAACGCCTACGGCCCGGGCCAGAGCCTCGGCCCGATTCGCAAGATCTTCCCTGTGTTCGCGGCCTGCGCCCTACGCGGGAGACCGCTGCAGATCTTCGGCGACGGCGAACAGGTCGTCGACATGATCTACTCACGTGATCTCGCACGACTGACGGTGGAGTTCGGCACGAGCGACGCCGTCCCCGCCGAGACCTACGACTGTGGAACCGGCCGCGGGATGACCGTCAACGAGGTCGCCGAGGCGATCAACAAGGCTGTCGGGAACCGGGCCGGCATCACCCACGTCGCGATGCGCAAGGGCGAGGTCCCCGGCACCAAACTCGTCGCCGACACGACGGAGATGCTCCAGGTCGTCGGTGCGTTCGACTTCACTCCCTGGGACGTCGCGCTCGGCGCCTCGCTCGCCTGGTACGCCGCGCTCCCGAAGCGTGTGCTCGACGATGCGATTGCCGCACATGGACTGGACTGACCGCCGGGTCGTGGTCGTCATCGCGCATCCGGACGATGAGGTCCTAGGTTGTGGCGCGACGCTCGCCCGCGTCGCCGAGGTCGCAAACCGCGTGACCGTCGTGCTCGCCGCGCGTCGCGCCGACCCGCGCGGGGTGACGCTCTGGTCCGACCTCCTCGACGGCTTCGAGAAGTCCTGTGCCCGGCTCGGTGCGGTGGCCGCCGTCGCAGAGCCGTTGCTCGACGAAGCGCGCATCGACTGCGACCTTCGCCGCCTCCATGACTCGATCCTCCCGTTCATCGAAGCGGCCGACGTCGTCCTGACCCACCACCACTCCGACGTCCACCAGACGCACCGGGGCGTCTCGCGGGCCGTCGAGATCGGCACGCGGCCGTTCCGCCGTTGGCGCGACGTGCTGCTCTTCGAGGTGCCCACCTCGACGGATCAAGGGTACCGACGTGAGTTCGAGCCGCAGGCATTCGCACCACTCGACCGGCGCCACGTGGACGCCGCGCTCGAGGCGCTGTCCTTCTACGGCAGCGAGATCGAGCCAGGCCGGCGACCGACGGACCTCGAGGCCCGGTACCGCTCCCGCGGCGCCGAAGTAGCGGTGGAGTTCGCCGAGGCGTTCCAAGTGGCGCGACAGAGGCTGTAGCGGTGGTCCGCAGATCCCTAGACGTTCTGGCGGCTGCCGTACTCCTCCTCCTCATGCTGCCGCTGCTCGGTGCCGCGGCTGCGGCCGTCTACCTCGTGGACCCCGGCCCCGTGCTGTACCGCCAATCTCGCGAGGGCCGCGGCGGGCGACCGTTTCAGCTCGTGAAGCTGCGCACGATGGTGCAAGACGCGGACCAGCGCCTTGCGCGCCTGCTCGCGACCGACGCCGCGTCCCGATCCGAGTACGAGCGCTACTTCCGGCTCGAGCACGACCCGCGCCTGCTACCCGTCGTCGGCGGCTTCCTCCGCCGCTTCAGCATCGACGAGATCCCCCAGCTCTGGAACGTCCTGCGCGGCGACATGAGCCTCGTGGGTCCGCGGCCTCTGGCGACGGACTTCGTGGCCGCGCTGAACGACTCGTTCCTCGAACAGCGACGACGAATCCGCCCTGGACTCACCGGGCTGTGGCAGGTCTCGGGCCGCAGCGACCTCGACAAGGACGCGCTCGAGCAGTTCGACGGCGAGTACCTGGCGCACCGATCAGTGCGACTGGATCTCGAAATTCTCGCCCGCACACCGGCCGCCGTCCTACGCCGCGAGGGCGCCTACTGACGACTCCCGAAGCGTGGGAACCTCGACGCCGCAAACAGACCTCACTCGCGTGCGGAGGTCCGAATCGGCAAGCGGCAGATTAAGACGTCGCCCATTCGCTGTGCACGGGGAACGCTCGGTGTCGGCCACCCTGGACGGCACTGTTGCATTGAGCGGGCGCGGCAGCTTCTGACCACGGCCGGCGTCCGGAATGGGTGAATCGCTCCGACCGAGATAGATCACCTTGCCCGATTCGCCCACGGGATCGAAGCCGGACGGCGCCGCGAAATTGTCCTGTTTGCGTCCAACGCAACAGTGCCGAAGAGGCTGATGGCACGAGAGCGGCCACGTCGCGTGCGCACGCGAGACGTTCGCCGCGCCCATGCTCGACGCCTGCCGCGACGTCGCCTGGCGCGCCAGCGCCTGACCGTCACGCCCAGTCGAGGGAGCGGCGCTCGGCGGCTGCGGTGAGCGCCTCGACCAGGCGCTCGGGCGACCCCGCGCAGGCCTCGATCTCGTCGGGCCCGAGCAGCACGACCTGACCCGCGTCGGTGTCGGCGACGACAACCGGCACCACGCCCCCGGCAGCATCCCGCACGGCCTCGGGCTGGTCGTCGCGGTGGCACGTGGCGAACGGGACCGGGAGCCCCGACCGGCAGGCCCGCCAGTCACGCCGCTCCCGCAGCAGCCCGTGGGTCACGTCGCACAACGCGCAGTGGGCGCGACCGAGCCGGGCACCGACCCAGTAGGCGAGCTCGCCCCGCAGGGTGCCGTCCGCGTCGTAGACGCCGACCAGGCGCCGGATCCTCGTCGTCGTGGGCATCCCGGGACCGTACGCGCACGCCGGCCGGATGTCCGCGCGGCCGGGCCCGGCCCGATGGTGGCGGATCGCACCGGCCCGTACGCTGTGCCGGCACTGTTGCGTTGACTCGGACCGGGCCGTACGGGACGAGTTCCGTCCCCACCTCGCGTTCAGATCGTGCGGGCGAGTTCAGTGAACGCGGTCTCGATCCGTCGGTGGACCCGCGCGTCCGTGCCGAGGTCGTAGTGCCCGCGGCGGATGTTCTGCATGAGTGCGTGGCCGCGGATGATCACTCGGGCAGTGTGGTCGCGTGTGAGTCCGCGCATCGGTCGGAGCCGAGCCTTGAGTCGACCGTAGTCACACTCGATCCGGTTGTTCGCGTACTGCTCGGTGTCGTGGAACGCGGCCGGCATGAGGCCTTCGATCGCAGCCGGTAGTGCGGGAGCCCGGTCAGTCACGACCTCGACCGGCTCGCCACGCGCGCGCAGCACTCCGGCGAAGAACCGACGTGCCGCCAGGAAGGCGCGTCGGGCCGACACGTACACATCGATGACCGGCCCGGACTGGTCCAGGGCCCGCTAGACGTAGCGCCATCTGCCGGCAACCTTCACGTAGGTCTCGTCGACGAACCAACGGTCCCCGACACTGTGCCGACGAGGTCGAGCCGAATCGACGAGGAGCGGAGTGAATCGCTGGACCCACCGGTAGATCGTGACGTGATCAACTTCGATCCCACGCTCACCGAGGAGCTCTTCGACGTCGCGGTAGGAGAGTGCGTATCGCAGATACCAGCGGACCGCCAAGACGATGATCTCGGGCGGGAACCGGTACCCGGCGAACGCCGAACTCTGGATCACGGGTGCAGGACGGAGCGACGAAGTCTCATGCCGGCACCCTCACCGTCCGATTCGACCCTGCGCCAAGGCAACAGAGCCCGCCTGCGTGTCCAGCCCGACCAGCTACTGTTGCTGCTCCTGAACTTTAGCACTAAGATGATGGGGCTGGATTCCTCCGACACCGGGCCGCGCGTACGACCGCTCGCGGTCTTCGAAATGGGAGGGCCTTATGAGCAAGTTCGCCCCGGCGGCCACCGAGATCTCGCTGCGTGCCGTGGCCGAGACGCTGGGCGTCCACTACATGACCGCGTACCGGTACGTGCGTCTCGGGCGGTTGCCCGCGCGGAAGAAGGGCGGCCAGTGGTGGGTCCGAGTCTCGGATCTCGCGTTGCTCGACGAAACCGACGATGAACGGCCGGCCCGGGGACGGGCCCGCCTGGACCGGTACCGGGTTCGGCTGTTCCGCCGAATGCTCGACGGCGACGAGCGCGGCGCCTGGTCCCTCGTGGAGAGCGCCTCGGCGGCGGGTGCGCCTCCTGATCGTGTGTATCTCGACCTTCTCGCTCCGGTGCTCCGCGAGATCGGGCAACGTTGGGCCACGGGCGATGTCAGTGTCGGCGAGGAGCACCAAGCGACAGCGGTCGCGACCCGCCTCGTCGGCCGGCTCGGGCCTGCGTTCGCACGGCGTGGTCGCAGCCGCGGATTCGTCGTGCTCGGCGGCGCGCCCGGCGATCGACACTCCCTCCCAGCGGCGATGCTCGCCGACATCCTGCGCGGCGCTGGCTATGGCGTGATCGACTTGGGAGCCGACGTGCCGGCTGAGTCGTTCGTCGCTGCCGCCCGGGCCGCCGACCCGCTCCTTGCATGTGCAATCAGCGTGTCGACCGACTCGTCTGCTGACGCAACGCGGGCTCTGGCCGGCGAGCTGCATCTCGCCTTGCCAGGCGTGCCGGTTCTCATCGGTGGCCCGGCGGTGACGACCCCGGAGCGTGCCCTCGAGCTCGGCTCGGAGGTCTACGAGACCGACGCCGCTGCCGTGGTGCGCTTTCTCGAATGTCGTAACCCGCGCGCCGAAGGCGAAGTCAGCGCATCGTGATGGCCTAGTCTCCGGGGACCGCGAGGTCGAGGCTGGCGTGCTCGTTGCACCACTGCCACAGTCGCGTCCGCTCCTCCGGAGTGTCCCGCCGACGGGTCGACCGCAGACGGTGAGTCGACCGGGGACGTCGGTCGAGCCAGAACCGTCCCGTCGTCTCGCGCGGCGCATGGTCGTCGGTGAGCAGCCACACAATGGTGTCGGCGCCCTCTTGGGCGTCGCGCAGCAGGGGGCCCATGATCCGGCGGAAGCGGGGAAGCGAACGCGCGACGCCCGGCGTATCGGCCCAGCCGGGGTGCATCGCGTGCACGACGACTCCCGAGCCGAGCAAACGCTCGGCCCACATCTCTGCCAGCACGACCTGAGCTCGCTTCGCGCGGGCGTACGCCTTCGTACCGTCGTAGTCGGCGGGGGCAGGGTCGAGATCCGCGACCGAGAGCGGCTGCGAGTACATGCCGCCGGACGAGACCCAGACGATCCGACCGGATCCGGCGCGCAACGCGGACTCGAGCAGGCTGGTGAACAGGAAGGGCCCGACCACCTGGCTCGCCGCGGTGTGCTCGATGCCCTCACTGGTCGCGGCGTAGCTCGCGTCGAGTGCCCCGGCGTTGTGCACGAGCCCGTGAAGGCGGTCGTGACGCTCGAGCAGCACGACCGCGGCGGTGCGAACCGACGACAGGTCGCTCAGGTCTGCCTGCACCCACGAAACGTGACCAGCTTGGGCGGCGCCGCGCAGCGTCTCGCAGACGACCGCTGCCTTGGTCGTATCCCTCGCGACGATCTCCACCGTCGCACCCTGGCGCACCAGGGCAACAGCGGTCGCGCGGCCGATGCCCGATGTGGCGCCGGTGACGACGAACACCTTGCCCTCGAGCGCGCCGGGTGCCCCGGTTTGCCAGTGGTCCAAGCGGCGCCGGAGTGCGATGCCGACGCGAGAGAAGCTCGGCACGAGGAGTGCCTCGAGGACCCGGTCGATGACGTCCGCTGCGCTCATGACACTCGCCGCGCGCCGACGCCGAGCGCGCGATGCAGCCCCGCCGCGGCGCGGTCACCGACGCGACGGAACGCCGGGCCCATGAGCGGGTCGAGTGCTGCGAGCGGGCCGCGAAGGGAGAGCCGAGCGTCGTAGACGACCCGCGCACCTGTCTCGGACGGCTCCACCCGTACCTCGTCGACCGACCGCAGCCATCTGGTCTCGGCGGCGAAGAGCACGCGGCGTGGGGACTCGAACTCGACGATCCGGTAGACGAACGGCATCGTGCGTGGACCGAAGCGCACATCGACCACGTAGGTCGTGCCGACGGCGGGTTCGGTGCCGTCGCGCAGCTGGGCGGTGGTCACGCCCGGATCCCAGGCCGCGAGGTTCGAGAGGTCGGACATGTAGGCGAACGCGGCGTTTGCGCTCTGGGGCGTGTCGATGGTGGCGACGTAGCGGGGCACGAGGTCCTCCTGTGAGCTTCCTCATTTGAGTGATAAAATGTAGTGCATGGCGGTTCCGCGACTCCCGTCAGTCCTCGAGCGGCGACTGTTCGGGATTCCGGCGCGACGCCTCGCGACTGTCCCGGGCGTTGGCGCGGCGGCCACCGGGCTGGCTGCGAGTGCGCCCGTGTGGTTGCCGGCCGCTGCGACATTGGACGCGCTGACCGCTCGAACGCGCCTCCCGTGGACGAGGCTGCTCTCGTTCGCCACCGCCTGGGCCTGGCTGGAGAGCGCGGGGGTCGCGGCCTCGGCCGCTCTGTGGATCACCGGCCGCAGCGGCCGCGCGGATCTCCATTACACGCTCCAGCGCCGGTGGGCCGCGGCGCTCGTGGACGCGCTCCGAGTGTGCGCAGGCTTGCGCATCGAGGTGGAGGGCGCGGACGTGCTCGCGCCGGGACCCATCGTGATGCTCTCCCGGCACGCGAACCTCGCCGACGCACTCGTGCCGGCGTGGCTCCTGGGCCGGGCCGGTATGTGCCCCCGCTACGTACTGACGAGCGAGCTCCTCGTCGATCCGTGTCTCGACATCGTCGGCAACCGACTCCCGAACCACTTCGTCGAGCGCGGCACGAACGACGGCGACGGGCAGCTCGCCCAGCTGCGCCAGCTGGCTCGCGGCATGGGTGGGCCCGACGCCGCCGTGATCTATCCGGAGGGCCGCCTGGCCAGCGCGGCGCGCCGGACACGTCGTCTCGCGCAGATCGCCGAGCAGGATCCTGCGCGCGCCGTGCGGCTTCGCGGGATGCATCATCTCCTGGCCCCCAAGATCGACGGAGCCGCGGCGCTCCTCGCCGGAGCGCCCACCGCGGATGTTGTCTTCCTCGCCCACCACGGGCTCGAGGGACTCGACCGGCTTGTTGCCGCGCCGGCAGTCGTGCCGTTCCGCGAGCCGGTGCGGGTCCGGCTTACGCGCGTCGCCCGCTCCGAGGTCCCGCAGGGCGCGGGCCTCGCGCGGTGGCTCGACGAGCAGTGGCTCGCGATGGATCGCTGGGTCGACGGCCAGGAGCGTCCGGCAGCCCGCTGAGCGGGAGGCACGGCGGGCGCGCTACGTCCCGCCGGGGGCACGGCGGGACGTAGCGCGAGGGGAGCGGCGGAGCGGATCAGTCACACCACGGGAACAACTCGGGGTTCCTCCGGTGGAGCGCCAGCACCTCCGGCAGAGTGAAGACTGTGGAGTTGGGGAAGTTGTCGAGGCCGCGTACGCCCAGCTGCTTGAGCGTGCCAGCGTCGACGCCCGACTTCGCGACGGTGGTGAACACGCCGAGGCCCTTGACGGTCGCCATGCCGGTGCGCTGGCACTTGTTGCCGGGAGCGGTGGGGCCGGCGGCCGCAGCCGGGCCGGCGGCCAGGCTGAGGGCGGTTGCGCCCGCAGCGACGACTAGGGCGATCTTGCGCTTCATGGGGAACTCTCTCGGTTGGTCGGAGCTCGACGCTCCCGCCGGCCACCGAGTTTTAGCACTTAATCTGGAGACGCGCAACCCGGCTGCGAGGACGGGGCGACGCCGAGGACCGGCCGGTCCGGCACAGGACGCAACCGAGCTAGCCCTCTCCTCGGGGGCCCGCCCGGGCAGAGCGCGAGGGAGTTTCGGCCACACCGGGCGTGGTGGGACGCGCCGTCTGCAGCGCCCGGTCCTCACGCGACGCGTCTTTGGGCCTGCCCTACGGGCGCGGCGGCGACCTGCCCGCGCCCCGTCGAATCCCGGCTTGACACGGATATATTTACTGGTAAATATGGTCAATCACCCGATACAGTGAAAGGCTCACCCATGAAGATCCGCACAGTTCTGCCGATCGTCGCCGCAGTCGCGTTGGTCGGCGTCGTAGCCGCCGGCTGCAGCAGTGGCGATGACTCCGAGTCCAGCAACGAATCCGGGTCGTCGACCACGAAAATGCAAGAGACCGAGATGTCCGAGGAGACCGTCGTAGACGTAGCGGTGTCCAACGAGGACTTCAGCACGCTCGTGAGCGCGGTGCAGAAGGCCGGCCTCGCCGAGACCCTCGCGGGGGAGGGACCGTTCACCGTGTTCGCGCCGACCAACGAAGCGTTCGCCAAGATCCCGCCTGACCAGCTGCAGGCGATCCTCGACGACCCGGAGCTTCTGCAGTCCGTCCTGACGTACCACGTGCTACCCGCGAACGTGCAGTCGAGCGACCTCCAGCCACAGCAGAGCCCGGCGACCGTGCAAGGTGCGACGGTCGACGTCAAGGTGGGCGCCGATGGCGCGACGATCAACGGCTGCAAGATCGTGAAGACTGATATCAAGGCGTCCAACGGGGTGATTCACGTCATCGACTGCGTGCTGGTCCCGCCGCGCTAGGGGCGATCGCTGATCGCCCTCTGCAAGACTCTCGCACGACCACCCGACCTTCCGCCGCTACTCCTCCCCGAGAGGCTTGCGTTCTCTCGGGGAGGAGTGCGCGCATGGAGTTGACCCGCTCGCGTGGACACTCGATTCTCGTTGGTTCGTGGACGGGACCTTTGTGAGGATCGCGGGCGGGTGGCGGTACGTCTACCGGGCCGTCGATCAGCGCCGGCAGATCAGCGACGTGTACGTCTCGTTTCGGCGCGACTTCCTGTCGGCGCGACGGTTCTTCGACGGTGCGATCCGTACGCATGGGAAGCCGGTCGAGGTCGTCACCGACCGGGCGCCGGCATCGCGGGCTGTGATCGAGGGACTGCTGCCGGCCGCGTTTCGCAACGCCGCCCAGTACGTGAACAACCGCGTCGAATGCGACCACGGTCGACTCTTGGCCAGACTCCGACCGATGCGCGGACTCAAACGCGACCACACCGCAGAGGTGGTCATCCGCGGGCACGCGCTGGTGGAGAACCTCCGCCACGGTCACTACGAACTTGGCATCGATCCGCGCCCTCATCGGCGCATCGAGACCGCGTTCACCGAACTCGCCCGGTCGATCTGACCGCGGACCGGGAAGCGAACTCGGTTCAGCGCGTCACGACCGCGCTCAATGCAACAGTCCCCGGCTCACAGGCCGAGTACCTGCGGTGCTACCGGGCCGCCAGCACCGCGACGATCGAGGCGGGCTTCGCAGTCCCTGCCGATCGCGGCGCGCTGCTCGGCTTCGCCGACCCGTCGGTCGTCGCCGGCTGCGAATTCCGATGGTGTCGAGGTCGATCGCCGGCTTGCCTGGAGGGCGGGGAGGCCTGACGCGTGCGAGGATGCGGGCGTGCGTGATCGTGTCGTCGTCAACCACCTCGGGCAGTGCGTCACCGACCTTGCTCGGTCGCGTCGCTTCTACGAGGAGCTGCTCGGCTTCGAGTTCTGGCGCGAGCTGGCCTTGACCGACGATCCGTCGGCCCGCTTGCTCGGGCTGTCGCCGCCCCTCGGTGCAACGGTCTTCTACTTGCGCCGCGACGGCTTCGTCCTCGAGCTGATCCACTTCGCCGATCCCGCCCACCGGCGGGCACCGGTACGCCGCGCGATGGACGAGCCCGGCCTGACCCACCTCTCGGTCTCGTGCGACGTCGCGGCCGTGCGTTCCCGCGTCGCCGAGCTCGGCGGTGAGGTGCTCACCGAAACCGACGTCGGCGCCGCGGTGTTCGTGCGCGATCCCGACGGTCAGCTCATCGAGCTCCTCCCGCTCGCGTACGCCGACCGCCTGGCGAACGGCTGAGGGAACTGTTGCGTTGGCGCAGGGTCGCGCCGACCGGTGAGGGTGGAGTGATGAGGTCCCGTCGTTCTCGTCCGGTCCCTGTCGTTCCTGGCTCGGCGTTCAAGAAGTTCCGGTTCCCGTCCGAGATCATCGTCCTCACGTTGCGGTGGTACCTGCGGACGGGCTCTCCTACCGGGATGTCGAGGAGCTCCTCGCCGAGCGTGGGATCGAGGTCGATCACGTCACGATCTACCGGTGGGTGCAGCGATTCACCCCGCTCTTGGCCGATGCCGCGGGGCCGTGCCACCACCTGGTCGGTGACCGTTGGTGCGTCGACGAGACTTACGTCAGGGTCGCCGGCAAGTGCGCTACGTGTACCGGGCCGTTGATCAGTACGGTCAGATCATCGACGTGCTCGTCTCGACGCGACGCGATCTCCGGGCAGCACGACGGTTCTTCTCCAGCGCACTCCGAGCGCAGGAGAACCGGTCGAAATCGTGACCGACCGGGCCCCAGCGTTGAGGGTCGCGGTCGAAGGTCTCATGCCGGCCGCGTTTCACGACCCTGAGCAATACGCGAACAACCGCGTCGAGTGTGACCACGGTCGGCTCAAGGCGCGACTACGTCCGATGCGCGGCATCCAACGCGACCAGACCGCCCGCGTGCTCATCCGGGGTCACGCGCTGATGCAGAACATCCGCCGCGGGCACTACGAGCTCGGCGTCGACGCGCGCCCACACCGACGGGTCGAGATGGCGTTCACCGAACTCGCCCGGACGATCTGAACCCCCAACGGGGACGGCCACTCGGCTCTACCTGGCCCGGTCCTGCACAACGCAACAGCGCCAAGTACGTTAACGTTGGGCGGCGGTGACCTTGCGACTGGCCCCTCACCCGATCGCCGTCCGCCTGATCGCCGTCCTCGTCGTGGCGGCGCTGCTCGTCGGGTGCGTGGGGATCGCGGCAGCCGCAGGCGACGGCGCGACCGGAGACGGCGAGGCCCGGAGGCGCCTGCTGGCCGGACTCGAGGCGGATCTCGACGCGAACCCGTCCGTTCCCGGAGAGGTCGTGGCGGTGCGCGCTCCGGGACTGGACGTCACGGTCGCAGCCGGGTTGGCGGACGTGAGCGAAGGGGTCCCGCTCCGGGCTGAGACGCCGTTCCGGATCGCGAGCGTGACCAAGACGTTCGTCGCGGCCGCGGTGCTGAAGCTCGTCGAACGTGGCGACCTGCGCCTCGACGCGCCGATCTCGAAGTACCTCTCGCCCGAGTCGCTGGCAGTGCTGCGGGCCGACGGGTACCGCCCCCGGCGCATCACGGTGCGCCAGCTGCTCACGCACACGGCAGGTCTGTTCGACTACGCCACGACGGATGCCTACGACGCCGTCAACGTCGACGATCCCGGGCACCGCTGGACCGCGGACGAGCAGCTGCGCTTCGCGACCGAGCACGGCGATCCGTTGGGCGCGCCCGGGAAGGTCTATGAATACTCCGACACCGGGTACGTGCTGCTCGGCGAGATCCTCGGGCACGTGACGGGGGAGCCGTTGCCGGTCGCGGTGCGTCAGCTCGTCGACTTCCGCAGGCTCGGGTTGAACCACACGTACTGGGAGACCCTCGAGCCGGAACCGCCGGGCGGCGTCGCGCTCGCGCATCCGTACTTCGACACCTTCGACGGCGCCATGCTCGACCCGTCGCACGACCTGTACGGCGGGGGCGGGCTCGTCTCCACGGTCGGCGACCTGACCCGCTTCTACCGGGCGCTGTTCCACGGTCGCGTCTTCGACGATCCGAGGATCCTCCGCCTCATGACGAAGATCTCGGGTCCCGGGCGCCGTGCGGGTGCCGGCATGGGGATCTTCCGGGTCGACGTGGACGGCGAGCGCTGCTTCGGTCACCTCGGATTCTGGGGCACGCAGACGATCCATTGCCCACGCCTCGACCTGACCTTCGCCCGCACCACGAACCAGGCGGACGACGCGGACTTCGATTCGGACCCGCTGGAGCGGGTGATCGCGGACCTCGCGCGCGCTCAGGACCAAGACAGCTAAGTCGACCGCGTACCGGCCGCCTGCACGAAATTCATTCGTGCCGACCCCTCCGCACGCGCCAACCTGGTCGGATGTCGCTCTCGTTCGATCGCCGGCTCGCGTCCGGACGCGCCGCGCTGCGCGCCACTCCTCGCTTGGAGCTCGGCTGCCGGCGTTCCTCCGTCTCGGGCACGTCGCCGTCGCAGACAGGCATGGAGGACCCACGAGACCTCGTGGAGTCGATCCCGTTGTTCGAGCGGGCGTTTGCGTTCATCGACCTGTGCGGATTCACCTCGTTCATCTCGAGCTCGGGAGAGCACGCCGCGATCGACGCGCTCAACGCGTTCCGGGTGCTGACACGCGACATCGCCACGCGCCGCGGCGTCCGCATCGCCAAGTGGCTGGGAGACGGTGCGATGCTCGTGGGGGTCGAGGTCGGCCCGGCGATCGCCGCGGCGGCGGAGCTGATCGCGCGCTACGAGGGCCAACCGCTCGCGCTGCGAGGCGGGATCGCGCACGGTTGGGTGCTGCTCTTCGAGGGCGACGACTACATCGGCCGTCCCGCCAACCTCGCGGCCCGGCTCTGCGACGCGGCGAGGCCCGGTGAGCTCCTCGCCGTCGGTTACCCCGCGAGCACCCTCCCGCCGTGGATGCAAGTGCTCGGGACCCGCAGCCTCACGCTCCGAGGTGTCGGCAGGATCCGGCGCGTCCAGCGCTTGGGACTCGACCCCGATGTCGAGCTTTTCTGACCCGGAGGCGTCGGCCGAGCGGCGGCGCCGGTCTCAGGCGGCGATCGACCCCGACCTCACGGTCCCGCGCCACCTGCCGCGCCGGGTGCGGCCATTGGTGCTGCTGCTGGTGGCGGTGGGCGGCGCTTTGGGCACCGCGTGTCGCTACGGGGTGGCCCGGGCGATGCCGGTAGAAACGAGCTCGTTCCCATGGGCCACCTTCACGGTCAACGTCACCGGCTGCCTGCTCCTCGGTGCACTGCTCACGTGCATCGTCGAGCGCTGGCCGCCGAGCCGCTGCGTGCGACCGTTCGCCGCGATCGGGTTCCTCGGGGCGTTCACGACCTTCTCGACCTTCGTCGTGGACGCTGACGTCCTTGTACGTGACGGTCATGCTGCAACCGCGGTGGGCTATTTCGCCTCCAGCCTCCTCATGGGTGTGGGAGCGGTCTACGTGGGGATCGCTGCCGCGCGACGCCGGCCCGGTCGGAGGCGGGAGACGGCATGAGCTGCGTATCGGACCGCGCCGAATCGTGCTGATCGCCGGGCTCGTCCTTGCCGGCGCGTTCGGGGCGGTGACGCGCTACGTGGTCGATGCTCTCGTGGAGGACCGTGTTCGCGGTCGCTTCCCGTGGGGCACCGTCGCGGTCAACGTGTCCGGGTCGCTCGTGCTCGGGGCGATCACCGGCCTAGCCTTGTACCACGGCCTGGGGAATCTGCCCGAGGTCGTGGTCGGCGCCGGCTTCTGCGGCGCATACACGACCTTCTCGACGTTCTCCTACGAAACGGTACGTCTTGTCGAGGAGGGATCCGTAGGTGCTGCCGCGGCGAACGCGCTCGGCAGCACGGCGGCGGGTCTCGCGGCCGCGGCACTCGGCCTAGCGGTCACCGCGGCGCTGTAGTGGGCTCAGCAGATGCGTTGCAGGGTGGGGTACGGGTTCACGGCACCGCCGTGACCGGGGTGAATCTCGAAGTGCGTGTGGACGGCACCGGTCGAGCCCGTGTCGCCGGTGTAGCCGATCACTTCGCCCTGGGTCACGCGCCGCGGCCCGCCAGCGTACGAGTCGAGGTGGAAGTAGTAGTACAACGTTCCGTCGTCGCCGTTGAGGTGCACGCCGTTACCCTGCCGGGAGCCGTACTTCTGCGTGATCGTCCCCCCGATGACGGCGACGTTGGGTGTGCCGCGGGGCGAGAAGATGTCGGTGCCCTCGTGCCGGCTTCCGCCGGGGCGCGCCGCCATCCAGTCGTTCGAGAACGCCCGCGGGCCGGCGACGGGACACACGAGTCCGTCGACGACCGTGCTCGCCGGTACGGGGAGACCCCGCGGTGCGACACTGCGGGCGGGCACGGCCGCGGCCCTCCGTGATGTGGCGACGCGGGCGAGCTCGGCCGCGGCTGCAGCTTCGGCGCGGCGCAACTCGTCGGCGAGCTTCTGCTGGGTAGCGCGCGCCGACTGCAGCCGTGATGTCACCTGACCGACCTGCGAGCGAGCGCGCGCGACGAGCTGTGCCTGCTGCTCGCGCTGTGCATCGAGCTCGCTCCTTCGGGCCTCGAGGTCCTCGCGAGCCGCGTTCGCTCGTTCCATGAGGTCACGGTCGCGATCGGTCGCGTTGCCCACGAGCGTGGTGCGACGCATCGAGTCCATCGCGTTCTCGGACTCGAACGCGAGGGTCGGCAGCGATCCACCGCGCTTGTAAGCAGCGACCGCGCGCTCGGACGTGGCTCGGCGCAACGCCTCGTACCGCTTGGCAAACCCGCGGATGGACTGCTCGGTTGCGTCGATCGCGGCTTCGACGCGAGCCTGCTCGCTGAGCGTCCGCTGGTACTCGGCCGCGGCCGCGTTGGCTGCGGTCTGGGCCGCGGCGACGTCGCGCTCAGCTCGCGCGACCGCAGCGCGCGCGTCCGCGACGGGATCGGCTTGTGCGGCGCTCGGCCAGGTAGCCGCACTCGCGATGGAGGCGAGCACGGCGACGACGAGCAGGTAACGGGATCTCATGCGAGCGCGACGAACCGGGGGTCGAGGGCAGATGAGGCTACGACGTTATGTCGTAGTAGGTGCCCGGCTCCAGTCGGGTCAGGCTTCGAACGGTCCCCGGTTCATCTGGTCACGGATCGTGACGACGGGTGGGTTCGTGAGCGAACGCCGCTGCCAGTTCGCGCCGTCGACGACCAGCGTGTGGCCCGAGATGAAGCGCGCGAACGGTGAGGCCAGGAACGTGGCGGCCCACCCAAGCTCCTGGCGCTGGCCGACGCGCAATGCGGGCTGGCAGGCATCCTTGTCGTGGGTGCGCTCCAGGTTGTCCTGGATGTCGGCGGTCATGTCCTCGTGCGGGAACAGCCCCGGGACGAGGCAGTTGACCTGGATTCCGTAGGGCCCCCACTCGACCGCGAGCGACTCGGTGAGGTTCTTGAGGCCGGCTTTCGCCGCGGCCGAATGCGCGAAACCGGGTCCGCCGGTCCACGCGTACGACGCGCCGACGTTGACGATCGAGGCCGGGGTTCCGGCCGCGAGGTGACGGCGTCCGAGCTCGCGGGAGCAGAAGAAGGCACCGTTGAGCGTGATGTCCACCACGGTGCGCCATGCGTTGGGCGACATGTCCTCCGCCGGCACCGGGAAGTTCGCCGCGGCGTTGTTCACGAGGACGGCGGGGCGCCCGAATCGCTCGGTCGCGGCGTCGAAGGCCGCGGTGATCTGTTCGGGCTCGCGGATGTCGCAGGCGACCGTGAGCACCTCGGCACCCAGCGCCCGGATCGCCTCGGCGCCGGCCGCGAGGTGCTCGGGCTTGCGCGATGCGATCACGATCGCCGCGCCGAGCCGCGCGAACTCGCTGGCGATCGCCTTGCCGAGTCCGGTGCCGGCCCCGGTGACGAACACCGCGGTACCGGCGAAGGTGCCGGGCGCGAGTGCGGTCGTGCCGACCGGCGGGGGAGGAGGGAGGCCGATCCGATTCTGGGTCACGTCAGCTCCCGGTGTAGTTCGGTGCGCGTTCCTCGGCCCTGGCGGTGCGCATCTCGGTCATGTCGTCGCTCCTGCTGATGAACGTCTGGTAGATCATCTCGTCGGCCATCGACGAGCGGATCTGCGGGCGGGACAGGTGGGCAATGACCTCCCGGGCCATCTTCACCGCCACGAACGACCGCGAGGCGATCTGCTCCGCGATCTCGCGCGTCACACCGTCGAGGTCGTCCTCCGGCACGACGCGGCTCACGATCCCGTGCGAGAGCGCTTCCTCGGCGGGCATCACCCGACCGGTGAGCACAAGGTCGCTGACGACGCCGTGACCGCACATCTCGTAGAGGACCCCCATTCCCCCGGTGTCGGGGATTACGCCGTAGGTGAGCTCGGGCAGCCGGAACCGGGTGCCCTCGGCAGCGACGCGCACGTCGCAGAGCAGGGCGCGCTGGAACGAGCCGCCCATCACCCACCCCTTGCACGCGACCACGACCGGTGCGTCGAGGTCCCAGAGACGCTGGATCCCGCGGTGGCCGCGGCGCATCAACTCGTGGTGCGAGAGCGGCACCTTGAGGTTGCCGATCGAGGCCGCATCGCGACCCGACGAGAACGAGGGGCCCTCGCCGCGCCAGATCACTGCGCGGATGTCGTCGCGGCGCGCGAGCTCGTCGATCACGGAGAAGAGCTGCGCGTCCATGTCGTCGTCGAACGCGTTGTGCTTCTCGGAGTTGTCGTTGGTGATGATCGCGATCGGGCCGTCGATCTCCATCCGGACACTGCCCGCCATACTCGTCCCTCCTCGCGTCGTTCGAGGCAGACTAAACGGCGATGACGCTTCCTTGTTTGCAGTGGACCACGACGCGGGTCGACTCCCGACAGGCAAGCGGGCTTCGGCGACCTTCAAGCCGAGATCGTCGGCATCGCGGCCGCCAGGCGCGCCGGGGGCTCGATGCGGCCGACTCCGACGAGCTGCGCGAGGCCGGGTTGCCACTCACGACCGCCGTGGCCGGGCTCGGCGAGTCCGCGTTGCGTCGCATCACCGTGGTGCTCGGCGGCAACACGTACTCGCGGAGATCGCCGTTCGCGACCTGGTTCGAGGACGTCCAGGGTCTCGGGTTCCGGCGGCCGCCGTGGGGGCTCGCCTTCGACGGCCTCTTCAGCACCTCGTTCGGCTGACCTCGTTCAGCGCGCGACGAGCTTGCCGAGCTTCTTGATCTGGAACGCCTTGAAGATGTCGGTGACGCCCTTGAGCATCGCCCAAATCCCGGCGAACACGAGCAGCGTGTACGCCTTGGTGATCCAGAACTGGCCCGCGGCCCAGAACGCGAGGATCAGCATCATGATCCCGGCCACGAGGCCCAGCCACCACAATGGGTTGACGTCACGCTGAACGAACGCCTCGACGAGCCACATCGCGCCGACGAGGAGGAACAGGAACCCGAGCATGTTGGCGAACGCGGCGAACGTGCCCACCGGCTCCACCAGCGCGGCGATGCCGGCGCCGATGAGGATGACGCCGAACAGGATCCAGAGCCACTTCCATCCTTCGGCGACCATCGCGACCAGGAGCTCCTGCGCCCCGGCGACGAGGAACATGATCCCGATGATCAAGCCCACGGTCTCCACGGAGTTCTCGTCGAGCTCGAGGATGATGATCGAGACGATCATCCAGCCGATGCCCAACAGCAGCCAGAGCCACCAGATATGGCCCATCTCCCCGAGCGCCTCGCGTTCGTCGGGGCCGAGGTCTTGGAGCTCGCTTGCCATCGTGGTTATCCCTCTCGGTCGGGCTCCGCCCGCCGACGAGGCTAGCGACGGGCCGAGCTCACGACGGGGACCCGCGGGCCGTCTCGATGCTCCGGCGTAGGGTGCATCCCATGGCGCCGTCCCTGCCGCTGCCCCTGGATCGGTCGCCGACGGCACCACCGGGATTCCACGTCCTGGCCAAGCCGAGCGGGCCGATCTGCAACCTCGACTGCTCCTACTGCTTCTTCCTGGCCAAGGAGGCGCTCTATCCGGGCGACCGGTTCCGAATGTCCGATGCGGTGCTCGATGCCTACGTGCGCCAGCTGCTCGAGTCCCAGCAGGCGTCGGAGGTGACCGTCGCGTGGCAGGGGGGCGAGCCCACGCTCATGGGCATCGACTTCTTCCGCCGCGCGCTCGACCTGGTCGGCCGGCATCGGCGCCCGGGCCAGGTCGTGCATCACACCATCCAGACCAACGGGACGCTGCTCACCGAGGAGTGGTGCGAGCTCCTGCGCGAGCACGAGTTCCTCGTCGGTATCAGCATCGACGGCCCGGCCGAGCTCCACGACGCGTACCGCGTCGACAAGAAGGGTGCCCCGACCTTCGAGCGGGTGATCCGAGGGCTCGACCTTTTGCGCGCCCACGACGTCGAGTGGAACGTGCTCTGCACCGTCCACGCCGCGAACCAGGATCATCCGCTCGATGTGTACCGGTTCTTTCGTGACGAGCTCGACGCGTGTCACATGCAGCTGATCCCGATCGTCGAGCGCGAGGACGCGGACGGGTTCCAGGGGAAAGAGCGCGTCACCGAGCGATCAGTGGACCCGGATGCGTGGGGGCGGTTCCTCGTCGCGGTCTTCGACGAATGGGTGCGCCGGGACGTCGGCACCGTGTTCGTCCAGATGTTCGATGCCGCGCTCGCGTCCTGGTATGGCGTGCCGCCGGCGCTGTGCATCTTCAACGAGACCTGCGGGAACGCGCTCGCGCTCGAGCACAACGGCGACCTGTACTCGTGCGACCACTTCGTGGATCCCGGGCACCTCGTCGGTAACATCATGCAGACCCACATGGTGGAGCTAATCGCCTCGCCGGAGCAGCGGGCGTTCGGCGCCGCGAAGCGCGACACGCTGCCCCGATACTGCCGGGTGTGCGACGTGCGCTTCGCGTGCCAGGGGGAGTGCCCGAAGAACCGCTTTGCTCGTGCCCCCGACGGCGAGCTCGGCTTGAACTACCTCTGTACCGGGTACAAGACCTTCTTCACCCACGTCGACGGCTGCATGCGCCTCATGGCCGACGCGCTGCGCCGGGGTGGGTCCGCCGACGAGGTGATGCGGATCCTCGCATCCGCGCCGCGCAACGAACCCTGTCCCTGTGGCAGTGGCCGCAAGGCGAAGCACTGCCACGCCGTCAGTCGCTGAGCGGTCCGGACTCGCGGCAGCCCGAGTCCGACCCCCGGATTGTGCGCTGAGGAGCGGATAGCGCTCTTCTGGTATCGAACCCGGGTTTGGTGCGGTTAGCTGTCGGGAGTCGGCACCTCGGCGGGTTTGCGGCGAAGCAGGGCGACCGCCGAGGCCGGGAAGACCAGCACCGAGCACATCCCGGCCGCGAGCAACGACGCCGCGTTGATGGGTCGCAGCTCGCCCGTGGACACGCCGATCTCGGTGGCGACCACGATGAACGAGAGGGACGTGGCCTGGAGCAGCGCGGCCGGAAGGAGCTGTGTCGGGGCGAGGTCACGACGTAGCAGCAGGGCCGGCAACCCGCGTGCCGCGAGGAGGAGCACGAGGAACAACGGAATCCGCAGCAGCGCGGAAGAGTCCGAGAACAGCTCGTCGAGCGGGAAGCCGAGGCCGGTGCTGACGAAGAAGACCGGGACGAAGAACCCGAACCCGATGCCTTCGACCTTGTGGCGGAAGTGACCGATATCGTCGTTGGCCGGCCCCTTCTCGCCGAGCGCTGCGAGCAACGCGCCGGCGAGGAACGCGCCGAGGATCGCGTCGAGCTTCAGGTCGGCGGCCAGGACCAGCAGTCCGATGAGGATCAGGACGGCGATCCGGACGCGGATTTGGGAACTCGTGTTCTCGAGCCGGCGGAGCACCGTGTTGAAGCGGGGGTGGTCGGTGGCCCGGGCGGCCACGACCGCGATCACGAGCACCGCGAGCGCGAGCACTGCCAGCTTGGCCATCGTCTGGGCGGGATGGGAGCTGCCGCTGCCCGAGAACAGCATCGAGAGCGCGACGATCGAGCCGAACTCGGCGACCGTGCACGTCGCGATGACGATCGTCCCGAACTTCGTGCTCACCTGCCCGGTGTCCTTGAGCACCGGCATCACGATGCCGAGCGCGGTCGCCGACAGCACGACGGTGACGAACAGCGGGTCGATGATCACGTCGGCGACGCCGAGCGGCATCGTGCAGGCGAGGCCGATCCCCAGCGACAGCGCGAACGCCGCGATCCCCAGCTTCAGGGGCCGACCCCGGAGCAGGCGGAAGTCGAGCTCGATGCCGGCGAGGAACAGCAGGACGCCGACCCCGAGCTTGGCGAGCACGACGATCACCTGATCGGGCTCGACCCAACCGAGGACGGCCGGACCGATGACGATGCCCGCGACGATCTCCACGACGGACGCCGGGATGGGCAGCCGCGGCACCAGGCCCAGCAGCAGCGGCACGCTGACCGCGACCGCCATCACTCCGAGGAGCTGGCCGAACTCGACCTCGGTCTCCATGTCAGTGGCGGAAGCCTTCGCCCTCGGGGGAAGGCAGTGGGGAGTCGAGCCGCGACAGGTACTCCACGATACGTTCGAGGTCGGCGACGAGGCTGTCGGCCAGGTCGCGGCCGAAGCCGTTTTTCACCACCACCCGAAGGGCGACGAGGTCCTCCCGGTTGGCCGGGAAGCTGTATGCGGGCACCAGCCAGCCGTGTTCGCGCAGGAAGCGCGACACGTCGAACGCGTTGAAGTGCGCGACGTGGTCCGCGACGCGGAACGCGAACACTGGCAGCTCGGACCCGTCGGTGATGAGCTCGAACGCGTCGAGCGCCGCGATGCGACCCGCGGTGTAGGTCGCGACGTCGCGTGCGGCCTGTTGCACCCGCCGGTAGCCGTCGAAGCCGAGCCGGACGAAGTTGTAGTACCCGGCGACGACCTGGTTGCCCGGTCGGGAGAAGTTGAGCGCGAACGTCGGCATGTCACCGCCCAGGTAGTTCACGTGGAACACGAGGTCCTCGGGGAGCGCCTCCGCGTTGCGCCAGACGACCCAGCCGACCCCCGGGTAGACGAGCCCGTATTTGTGGCCTGAGGTGTTGATCGACTGCACCCGCGGCAGGCGGAAGTCCCACTCCAGGTCGGGGTCTACGAACGGGGCAACGAAGGCTCCCGACGCGCCGTCGACGTGCACGGGGACATCGAGCCCCGTGTCGGCCTGCAGGCGGTCGAGCGCCGCACAGATCTCGGCGACCGGCTCGTAGCTGCCATCGAAGGTCGAGCCCAGCACGGCGACCACCCCGATCGTGTTCTCGTCGCAGTAGTCGGTGACCTGATCGCCAGTGAGGTGGAACCGGTTGCCCTCCATCGGGACGAGGCGCATCTCGACGTCCCAGTAGCGGCAGAACTTCTCCCAGCAGACCTGCACGTTGATGCCCATGACCAGGTTCGGCCGGTCGACAGGCCGGCCAGCCGCGCGCATCCGGTCGCGCCAGCGCCACTTCAACGCCATCCCGGCGAGCATGGCGGCCTCGCTGGAACCGGTCGTCGAGGTGCCGGTGGTCTCCTCTCCGCTCGGGGAGTGCCACAGGCGGCTCAGCATGTTGACGCAGCGCATCTCCAGCTCGGCCGTCACCGGATACTCGTCCTTGTCGATCATGTTCTTGTCGAACGTCTCGGCCATGAGTCGCTCGGCCTGCGGTTCCATCCACGTGGTGACGAACGTGGCCAGGTTGAGGCGCGCGTTGCCGTCCAGCATGAGCTCGTCGTGGATGAGCTGGTAGGCGGTGTCGGGTCGCATGCCCTCGGCCGGGATCTCGTAGCGCGCCGCTCCGTGGGACTCGCCCGCGCGGGCGAAGAGCGGGTCGGCCTCCGACCGAGGCGGCGTGCGGGGGTGGAGGTGGGTCACCTTGCGATGCAGTGCCATCGGGGCCTCCTTGCGGTCAGGTCGCGAGAGCGGGTCGCGAGCGCCAGAGAACGGAGGTCCCGTCCACAGTCGCCACGACCGACGAGGTGACGAACGGGCGAGGACCGAGAGACGTCGCCGTGGCCGTTGCGCTCACGGGCGGAACGCTAGCGGTCGTCGGAATCGGTCTCGCGGTTGTGATGCGGGTGAACGGGGCGCCGACGACGCCGGCCGCGCTGCCGGCTCCATCGCCTCGGCGAGGTGGGCGACGTCCTCGGCGGCCAGGATCTCGCCGGCGAACTGGGATGTGCCGATCCGGGTGATTCACGGGGACGGCGCGTGCGAACGGGATGTCGTGATCACCCGACCCGGATGATGCCAGGCGCGGCGTGCTGCCCTAGTCTTTCCCGGACACAGATCCAGAAGGCAGCCTGATGCACGAGCGGACAGAGGTGCGGTGATGAGCGAGATCGATGTTCCCGGCCCGGTCGACTTCGTGTTGATCGAGTTCCCTGGCGACCGTCCGCTTGCCCCGGCGGCCGACGCGCTCCTCGGGCTGATCGACCGCGGGCTGGTCACGCTCTTCGACCTGGCGATCGTGCGCAAGGAGGCCGACGGCTCGTTCTCCGGCATGGACCTCGACGTGGCCGACGGCGCCTTCGTCGCGTTCGAGGGCGCCCGGACCGGGATGCTCACCGACGACGACCTGCGCCAGGCTGCCGACGCGATGGAACCGGGGACCGTCGCGGCGCTGCTTGTGTACGAGAACACGTGGGCGCGGCCGTTCGTGGCCGCTGCCATGGAAGCTGGCGGCGTGATGATCGCGTCCGAGCGGATCCCCGTTGTCGACGTGATGGCCGCGCTCGACGCGCTCGAAGCCCAGGACTAGCGGACGCGGCGCGGGTTCGGAAGCCGCCGTGGCAGGACCACCGACGCCGAGGCCGACCAACGACAAGGAGGAACCATGCCCAGATTGATTCGTGGAGTTGCCCGGACCGCAGTCATCGCCGGAACGGCGACGGCGGTGAGCGGCCGTGTGCGCCGCCGCCAGGCCGAGAAGTCCGCCGAAGGCGATGCCGCGGACGAGCAGCAGACCACCCAGCAGGCACCGCCGGCGCCGGCTGCGTCGGGTCAGGACGACATGGTGGCCCAGCTCAAGCAGCTTGCCGAACTGAAGGACCAGGGGATCCTCACCGAGGAGGAGTTCACCGCGCAGAAGGCCAAGATCCTGAACTCGTGACATCGTCCTGGTGAAGAAGATCGGCGTGAAACCTACCTATGGCACCGACTTGAACATTGTGGCAATCGTGCCTCAGGGTTCGGAGCGTGGCCCGAAGGCGACGGAGCAGGCCGGCCGTGCGCTGGTGTCTCGAACTACCGACCTGAGGTTTCCCGGCGGGTGACGGCCACCTCGGGCGGCGCCGTCACCGCGAGCCGAACCTGTCGGCCGCGCACGTCGGCGACCTCCACAACGATCCTGGTGCCGTCGGGACAGCCCA
>VGBT01000036.1 GCA_016870395.1 Actinomycetota bacterium
TGAGCTTGACGCCCTAGCAGCCCATGCCGTCGGCTTCGGTCCAGCGCCGCGCTGCGCGGAGGCGGTGTTGGCGCGCCGCGCGTTCGGTGTCGGCCTCCGCCGCGGCTCTCACGCGGCGGCTTGGGCGGCCGAGAGCTGCCCGCCGCGCAGGGAGGTCTCGGTGGCGGCACACTGGTCGAGGAGGCGGGCGGTGGTGGTGTCACGGATCGCGTCGCCGAGCGCACTGCCGGTGGCCTGTGCCGGCCACTCGGTCGCGGTGCGGGCCGGGCTCCGCCCCGACGTACAGGCGCGGGTCGCTTCGACGCGGGTCACCGCTAGGGTCCTACCCGCGACGCCGAGCCGTTCGACGTGCGCGAACGCCTCCACGTAGGACTTGGCGAGCTCCCTGTCGCAGACCGACGGGTCGAAGTCGCGCACGAGCTCGGCCAGCTGTTCGCCCAGCTCCCGCACCGCCGTCCCACTCATGGATCAAGCATCGCGCGAGGGTGAAACACTCATCGCGGCCGGCGCTGGGCCCTCGAAGCGTTGGTGATCCAAACCGTCACCACGACAGGTTCGATCACCAACTCGAGTCGGGGCGGGAAGTGGCGGCGCCAACCTGTGTCCCGCCCCGGGTCGCGCGGGACCGCTTTGCTAGCCTGGCTCTTCCCTCGGGGGTGTAGCTCAGCCCGGTAGAGCGCTACGTTCGCAACGTAGAAGTCGTGGGTTCAAGTCCCATCACCTCCACGTTCCTGACCAGCAGAAGCGCTGCTAGGTCTCGGTGCCAGTCTCGTCGCAGGCCGCGGATAGGCCGCGGGACTCCGAGAACTTCTCGTCCAGCGCCTTGGTCACCGCGTCGTCGGTCGTGGGCAACACGTGGCCGTAGACGTCCATCGTGCCCGTCGCCGAGGGTGACGACGCTCTGGGGTTGGCGGTCAGCAAGGTGGTGCGTCGTGGCGGTGAGTCGCGTCATGAGCGATACCGCGGATGAGGCCGGGGAACACGAGGCAATGGAACGGGGCGACGGCATACCAGTAGACCCTGCCGAGAAGGCCCCGCGGCCGAAATCTCGCGGTCTGGCGAAGTCGGGTTCCGGAGCCGTCGGGCTCCGTGGTCCACTCGAGCCACGCTTCGCCTGGGAGACGCATCTCGGCGTGGAGCACGAGGCGACGGTCGGTCTCGAGGTCCTCGACGCGCCAGAAGTCGACCGGTTCGCCAATCGCGAGGTGGTCAGGATCGCGCCGGCCGCGTCGGAGGCCCGGGCCGCCGGCGATCCGGTCGAGCAGCCCGCGTGCTTTCCATAGCAGCTCGCCGCTGTACCAGCCGCGGTCCCCGCCGACGCGGCATACCGCTTGCCAGGCCTGGTGCAGTTCGGCGGTGACGATGACATCGCGTACGTCGGTGAGCTCGGTTCCGCCGGTCCAGCTCGGGTCGGTCGGGTTTGCCTGCCAGACGGGTGACGACGCGTCGTCGAACTTGGTGGGGATGTCGCCGACGGCGGTGCGTCCGATCGCGCGGTGGATCGCTTGGGCGAGTGGGACCCGCTCGAACGGAAACAGTCTCTCGGCCCGGTGGTCGCGCACCACGACCGTGTTCACGAGCGAATCCACGAGCGGGCGTGCCAGGCTCGCGGGGACCGGGGTGACGAGACCGATCCACAGCGACGACAAGCGGGGGGTGAGCACGGGTACAGGGATCAGCCGCCGGCGCGTCAGGCCGGCCTCGCGGGCGTAGATGGCCATCATCTCGGCGTAGGACACGACGTCGGGGCCGCCGATCTCGAGGACTCCCGACAGCGGCTCGGGGTATTCGATCGCCGCCACGAGATAGCGGAGGACGTCGCCGATCGAGATCGGCTGGCAGCGCGTGTGCACCCACTTGGGGGTCACCATCACGGGCAGGACCTCGGTGAGGTAGCGCAGCATCTCGAAGCTCGCCGAGCCGGAACCGATCACGACGGCGGCGCGCAGCTCCACGGTCTCAATCGGACCCGACGCGAGCGCCCGGCCGACGTCATGGCGGCTGCGGAGATGCGCGCTCAGGTCGGCATCGTCGTCGCCGAGTCCACCGAGATAGACGATGCGCCGAACCCCCGCCTGCTCGGCAGCGCGCCGGAAGTTCTCGGCGATGGCCCGTTCACGGGCGATCCAGTTGGTGCCTTCACCGATGCTGTGGATGAGGAACACCGCGACGTCGACACGGTCCATGGCCTCGCGGAGGTCGCCGCCGACATCGGCGCGCACAATCTCGACCTCCGGATGCCAGGGTGCCGCGTCGAGCTTGCGGGGATCGCGCACGACACACCGCACCGTGTGCCCGCACACGAGCAGCTCGGGTACGAGCCGCCCACCCACATAGCCCGAAACACCGGTGACGAGCACGCGCATCGGAGTCATCTTGCCGCGAGCTCGACGCAGCAAAGTGCGACATCGAGCGCGGTCGCTCCGTACTCGTCGGCACCGAGTACGCGTGCCTCACGTTCGTCGGTGATGGCAGACCCACCGATGAAAACGCGGCTACCTGGGAGCTCATTGTGAAAAAGTCTCGCGGTGTGTCGTGCGGATTCGATGCTGTCGTCGGATCCGACCCCGATGGCGACGGCGACGATGTTGTCGTAGGCGCGCGCGGTATCGAGGAACGTCGCCGCGGGGGTATTGGCGCCGAGGTCGACCACATTCAGGCCGCGTCCGCGCACGATGTCGCCGAGGATCGCGAGCGGGATCGAGTGGTGATCGGCTGCCGCGGCACCGATGATGACGGTGCCGCTCTTGCGGCCCCGCCGCGCGAGCGACGGGCCGAGCCGTCCGATGAGGCGGGTGGCGACACCCGAGGCGCGGTGCTCGGTAGCGATGTCGAGTTCGCCGGCGCCCCACGCATCACCGATTCCGGCGAGCACGGGCGCGATGAGCTTCAGGTGGATGTCCTCGGCGGTTGCGCCGGAGACGCGCGCCCGTTCGACGACGGACCACGCGCCGGGCTCATCGCCGGCGACGGCGCGATCGCGCAACTCGGCGCAATAGGGGCCCCATTGGACTCCGCCCGGGCCGGGACCAGCCTCGTCGCGGCTCGCGACGCCCCAAAGGTCGGCGAGGCGCACCTGCCAGGCGCCCTTCACCTTCCGGGCCGGCAATGTCCCGAGTCGCACGTAGCGGTACACCGTCATGTAGTGGACGCCGAGCTGCTCGGCGGCCGCGCGCAGGCCGATGAGGTCATCGCGCGG
The DNA here is from genome assembly GCA_016870395.1 of Actinomycetota bacterium. Lineage (GTDB taxonomy): Bacteria > Actinomycetota > Acidimicrobiia > IMCC26256 > JAENVU01 > SHUZ01. The sequence continues at coordinate 3,200 of VGBT01000036.1, forward strand.
GGGTTCGGTCGACTGAACGTGTTGGTCCTCTTGCACCGCACCAAATTTAGTGCTAAAAACAAGAGAACTGCAAGCAGCCCCTAACGAAAGGCGGTTCTCATGCGTCGAATCCCCCTTCGCCTCGCCGGTGTCCTCGCAGCGGTTGCGTTGACCGCCGCCGCCTGCGGTTCCAGTAGCAGCTCGTCCAGCTCAAAGCCGGCAAAGGACACCACCACGTCCAGCGCGCCGGCAAGCAAGACGATCGTCGTGGTCGCGAGCGAGAATCCCGACTTCAAGACTCTGGTCACCGCGGTGACGAAGGCCGGTTTGGTCAAAACGCTCTCGGGTCCGGGTCCCTTCACGGTGTTCGCACCGACCGACGCCGCATTCGCCGCGATCCCGGCCGACCAGCTCAACGCGGTCCTCGCCGACAAGGCCCAGCTCACGAAGATCCTGACCTACCACGTCGTGCCGGGCAAGATCATGGTCGCTGATCTCCAGCCCGAGCAGATGGTCAAGACCGTCGAGGGCCAGGACCTCGATATCAAGGTCGCCAACGGCGCGGCGACGGTGAATGGCTGCAACATCGTCAAGACCGACATCCCGGCTTCGAACGGCGTCATCCACGTCGTCGACTGCGTGCTGATCCCCCCGGCCGCATGAGCCTGAGGTACCGGCGGGACCCCCCATCTCGCCGGTACCTCACCTCTTCCTTCTAGGAGACCAAATGCAATCTCTGCCGAGCCAAGCGACGACTCGTCCTGTCGGCATGCTGAGAGTCGTCCTGCTGGTCGCGGCGTTCGCGTCGTTCCTGCTCTCCGTGTCCCTCTACTTCATCGTCGAGGACACGAGTGCCGGCATCTTCGTCGGCATCTGGGTGCCCTCGATCCTCTCGCTCGGTGCGCTGCTGCTCGCCGGAGAACGGAGGCCATTGTGAACAGGATGGTTCTGTTCTCGATCGGTACCGTAATCTTCTTCGCCGTCGCCGTCGCCGTCGCCGTCGCCGTGGCCGTGTTCCTCTACGGACTCGCGGTCTTCCGCGAGCTTCAAGACCGCGACGAGGCGGCCACCCAAGCCTGGGACGCCGAGCACCCGATCGCCCTCCCGACCGCGCCGGAATAGCCGACTGCAATTACCGATCCGAGGATAAGGATTCCCGTGTCATTGCCGAGCAGCGACGAACTCGCGCCCGACGCGCGACCGCTCGCACGACTTCGTCCGTACAACCTCGTCGCCGGGTCGCTGCACCTCGCCCAGGCGGTCGCGATCCTCGTCCTCGCCAACGACTTCTCGCTCCCGGTCGGCGCCACCTACATGACCGGGCCGCCCGGGCCGAACGTGGGCACGCAACCGGTGACCCTGTTCAACCTGAGCTTCGCGGCAGCGATCGCCGCGTTCTTCGGACTCTCCGCGCTGGCCCACTTCACCGTCGCCGGTCCACGCTGGGCCTCCTACCAAGACGAACTGGGCCGCGAACGCAACCCGTACCGGTGGCTCGAGTACTCGCTGAGCGCGTCGATCATGATCGTGCTGATCGCCATGCTGGTCGGCATCAACGACATCGCCGCCCTCCTGGCGTTGGTCGGCGTGAACGCGTCGATGATCGGGTTCGGGTGGATGCAGGAGCGGTACGAACGGCCGGGCTCCGGGATGGGTCCGTTCTGGATCGGGTGTGTCTCCGGCGCCGTCCCGTGGATCGCGATCGGGATCTACCTCGCCGGTCCCGGTGCCGATCAGCACGCGCCCGGATTCGTCTACGCGATCTTCTTCTCGCTCTTTGTGCTCTTCAACTGCTTCGCCATCAACCAGTGGCTGCAGTACAAGCAGGTCGGGAGATGGAGCGACTACCTCGTCGGCGAGCGCGCCTACGTCACCTTGTCGCTCGTCGCGAAGAGCCTGCTGGCGTGGCAGATCTTCGCCTCGACGCTCGCTGTGGGCACAGGGAACTGATCGACAGCGAACACGCCTGCTTCACCGCTCAGTCGCCGTTGCCGCGACGGCGCTGTTGGAGTTGGTGGAATTGACCCGTTCGTGTGGACACACATCAAGTCGATCCTGCGCAAGCTCGACGTGAGCTCGCAGCTCGCAACAGTCGCGCTGGCTGCTCGGGCCGGTTGGTTGTCCCCGCGACGCCGCCCGCGCTGACTCGCTCCCGGCACCCCACGGTTCACACCTCAACCAGCAAACTCCCAGAATTGGAGTGAATTCCCCAATTGTGGGGTATCGGGCATTCGGCAGGTCCCTGATCATGGGCGACGAGGTGGGGTCTGTCAACAAAGGGGCGGGTCGAGAGGAGCGGGTCGGAACTTCAGTCGGGGCCCGACCTTGTCCTGTGCTTAGCACCAGGCCAGAGGTTGTGCGTTTCGGCAGGGTCATTCGATACCTGCCCGGACAAACGGAAGATCGGTCGATGAGAAGCATCACGAACCGCCGCTCGGCCCGGGTGGCCAAGGCCAGCGGCGCCCTCGCGATCTCGCTGCTGGTGATCGCCCCGGCGATTCCCGCGGCAGCCGAGACCGCCCCGAGCGCTCCCCGGTCGTTGAGCGCGGTCGCGGGCCCTGGGTCTGAGCAGGTTGCGCTCGCGTGGGGCGCACCCACCTCCTCGAGCCCGATTCTCGACTACGGGTTCGAAAGGTCGCTCGACTCCGGGGCGACTTGGGGGTCGACGACTTGGCTCGGTGAGACTTCTCTGGGCGCGACGAGTACGACCGTCGCCGCGCTCGCCTGCCCGAACTCGGGGTCGACCGGCAACGGCAAGGGATGCCGATACCGCGTGCGGGCCCGGAACGCAATTGGCATCAGCTCGCCGAGCGCGACCGTTTCAACGTGGAGTTCTCCCAGCGTGCCGCGCAACCTCGTGGCCGTGGCCGACGCCGCGATCGCGAGCGTGACCGTCTCCTGGAGAATACCCTCGCAGACGGGTTCGTTCCCGACGCTGAGCTACGTGCTCGAGACCAGCGTCGACGGTGGCATGTTTTCCATGCCCCTTACTACGACCGCCACCTCGGTCACGGTGCCGTGCCACGGAGCGACGTCGTGCCGGTACCAGGTCTTCGCGGTCAACGGCCAGGGAGCCGGGCCGTCGACGCTCTCGACGACCTTCGTCACCAGGCCCGGTCGCGTCCAGTCGCTCGAGATCCGCACCGTCGCCACCCACCTCGGCTCCGGCGTCACCGATGTCGCCGTTTCCTGGCACGCCCCGACGACCGGGCTTCCGGCGACGTCGTACCTGTACGCGACCTGCAGCGTCGCTTCCGGGGCGACGACGGGGTGCGACGACACGAGCCCGGCGTGGACGCCTCCGATCTTGCTGGCCGCGTCGGACGGCCCGACCGAGCGGTCCGCGATCTGCACGGACCACGACGCGTCTTGCTACTTCCGGGTCGCCGCCGTGAACAGCCGGGGCGGTTCGGGCGCCTGGCGAACCTCCGACCTGCGCCCGTGGGCGCCCTTCAACGTCGCCGTGACCCCCGGTCACGAGGCCGGTAAGGCCACGATCAGCTTCGAGGGCCCGAGCGAATCCGGGAATGCCGGGTCGTCCAAGTACTACAAGGCCTACATCTGCGGCAACGACTGCGGCAACGACACGAGTTGGCGTGACGCGGGTCTGGCGATTCCCTACCCGCCGTCCCCCCCGAATCCCTACATCGCCGGCGCCGTCCCCTGCGAGCAAGGCACGAGATGTTCTGTCCGGATGCAGTTCTTCGACGGTCAGGGCCGGCCCGGGCCGGTGTCCCCAGCGGCGTCAGGACCGGGCCTGACGCTCACGGTCGCGACCCCCGCCGACGGCTCGACCACGAACGACCGCACCCCCGATGTCACCGGTCTCTGCACCGTCGGGCTCGGCACGGTCACCGCGACGGTGCTCCCCGGTCTGGTGACGGTCACGGAACCGTGCTCATTAGAGGGGATCTGGACCGGGACCGTGGCGGGCAACCTCGCCGACGGCACCTACTCGGTGAGCGCCACCCAGGAGGGAACCGCGCCCGGGACCGTCAGCAACACGAACTCGTTCACCATCGACACGACGCCGCCCGTGGTCACGATCACGAGTCCCGTGAGCGGTGCCACCTTCACGAGCAACGCGGTCATCATCACGGGCACCTGCTCCGAGCTCGATCGCTTGGTCACGGTGACGATTACGGGCTCCCTGGCGACTCTGACCCCGACGTGCTCCGGCGGGTCGTGGATCGCCGCAGTCTCATTGTCGACCGGCTCCTACTCCGCGGTCGCGAGCCAGAGCAACGTGCTGGGCACCACCGGGACAAGCGCGACGGTCCCGTTCTCGGTGAACGCGACGAGCCCCACCGTAGACATCGCGAAGCCCACCGATGGGGCGGTGCTGGCAACCTCCCAGCCGGCGTTCACCGGGACGTGCACCGCCGCCGCCGGTGCGGTCACCGTGACGATCACCGGCTTGACGAGCGTCTCCACGCCGGCGGCGTGTGTCGCCGGGGCGTGGTCGCTCAGCCCGGCACCGACGCTCGCCGACCGGGGCTACTCGGTGGTGGCGAGGCAGACGGTGGGGGGCACCACCTTCACCAGCACCCCGCACTTGTTCCAGATCGACACGGCCCCGCCAACTACGACTGATACTACGTCGTCCATCGGGTCTTCCTGGCAGACGAGCGTCGCGACGGTCAGGCTGGTGGTGGCGGGGGGTGAGTTGGCTACGACCTACTACACGTTGGACGGATCGATGCCCAGCACGGCGTCGCCGTCGGGCACCCTCATCGAGTTGACAGCCGACGGCATCTTTCTCATCAGGTACTTCTCGATCGACGTCGCCGGCAACGTCGAAGCGGTCAGGACGGCGTCGGTCCAGGTGCGGATCGACCGCACGGCGCCAACGGTGGCGATCACCTACCCGGTAAGCGGAAGCGTTGCCAACACGACCAGATGGAACGCGGGATGTTCGCCCGTGGGCATCTGCGGCTCGCGCAGTGACGCGCTGTCCGGCGTCTCCGGGGTGAGCGTCATGGTCAGGCGTCTGAGCGACTCGCGCTACTGGAACGGCTCGACATGGGTCACCGCGGCGACATCGCTGCCGGCGACCGGTACCGCCAACTGGGTGCTGCCGATCGCCGCCGGGCAACTCACTAACGGTGTCAGCTATGCCGTGACCGCGACGGCCACCGACCTCGCCGGCAACACGGCGACGGCGAACTCGACGTTCACCTACGACACGTCCGATCCTCAGGTGTCGTCGGTGACCGCGGCCAATGGGAACTGGTCGATGCAACCGTCCGACAAGCTCACTGTGACCTTCAACGAGGCGATCGATCCGATGAGCCTGCCGTCGACGGCAACGTTGACCCTGCGCAAGAGCGGCGGAGGTTGCAGCCAAAGTTCGACCACGTACCAGATCAGCGGGCTCACCTCGGGTCAGGTCAACACCGGCAGCTGCGGCTACCTCAAGGGGGGGCCCGGCACCCTGAGCACTGTGACCTGGGACGGCACGATCAGCGTGACCGGCAACGTCGTGGTGTTCACAGTCACGACCGGTTGCCTCGAGCAGAGTTGCGGGTCGTCGGTGACGTCGTCGGCGCCGTCGTGGAACAAACAGTTCTACCTCTCGTACCAGCCGGCTTCGACCATCAGGGACATGGCCGGCAACGGGGTGAAAAGCTCGACCGTCACCTACTGCCGCACAGGTTTGAACTCGGTGTGTGGAGCGCCCTGGTAGTTCCTCGGCCTCGCCCCGGTCGGGCCCGCCGGTCGATCTTCCTCAGGCAACCGTCGGTCCGACCCGCCGCCATGTACATGCCGCGTGATGCCGTCGTTGGCGAGTTGGAGTGGGCGCGCGGTGCCTTCGATCCAATACAGATCGAGCTCGTCGCCGCGCGTACGTCGTTGCACAACGAGTGTTTCTCTTGAACGGCGCCACATGGTCTGCTACTCGGTCCTTGCAGCTTCGTGCAGGGCGCCGACGTCGGGGTCGCCGCGCTCGCGCAGTCACCCGAGTCAATCAACGATCAGGACGACCTCGGTGTGCAATTCGGTCGGACGGCGGGCTTGGCCGAGCGGGGATCACCGTGTTCGAGGGCAGCGCTACGCCGGATTGCTTGCCACGGGAGAGGTGAGCGATGGCGAAGAGCGGATTGCGGGCCGCGGCCGGTAGTGGCGTGCTTTACTGCTCGGGCATCTTCGGTGCTTGGGGGTATCGCTGGCAGCGCGCGGACTCCTTCTCGGAGTACGTGCTCGCGATCTTCCAGGGCCTGTTTTGGCCCGTATGGATGGTCTATGCAGGCTTCGACGCGCTCTACTCCTGGGCCGCTGGGCGCGACGCGCCCGCGATCTCCGCGCGTCCGTCGACGGTCCTTGGCGGTCCGGCGGCACTATGGCAGGCCAGCCGGCGGCCGTGATAGTGACGGACCTCGTCGGCTCTACGGAGACGCAAAGACCGCCTTGACGGAGCGTGGACACATGGGTGGACTGCTTCGCTGCTTCGCAATGCTGCTCGTCGCGGACGCGATGATCGCGACCCGTCGCGCGGCGGAGGAACCGCCGGACGACTTCGTGACGCGCCTGATCCACACCGAAATCGACAACCGGAGCCTCACGGATCTCGAGATGCGTACACAGCTCGCGTTCCTGTTGATCTCGGGCAACGCGACGATCCCCGTCGGCGCGAAGGTGGCGTTCGGGTTGACGTCGGCCAACCGCGATCCGTCTCTCTACGACGACCCCGACAGCTTCCGTTTCGATTGTCCGAGCCCAAGAGACCACCTGGCCTTCGGTGGGGGTCCCCACGTGTGCCCCGGTGCCGCGCTCGCGCGTCTTGAAGGACGCGTCGCCTTGGAGGTGTTCCTCGACCGGGTCGTCGAGGGCTACCAGCGCGAACCGGTCCCGGTGTTCTGGGCCAACGGCCCGAGGGCCCTGCCGGTCGTGATCACCTGACGGTGATGTCACCGATCCGTGATCGAGCCCGCCGTTCGTGATCGACCGGTCCGGATGGTGCTCAGGCGGCGAAGTCGTCTGGCGCGACGCCCTCGAGGAACGACCTGAACTCGTCCACTGCGTCGTCGATGGCGTCGTCGTCCGGGGCTTCGTGAGGCACGGTACCTGCCTCGGCCAGCACCTCGTCGCTGACGAAGAGCGGTGCGTGCACGCGGACGGCGAGCGCGATCGCGTCCGAAGGCCGGGTCGCGACGCGCCGCCCTCCGCCCGGCCCGGTGAGCGCGAGCTCGGCGACGAACGCACCGTCGCGCAGCTCGGTCACCTCGACCCTCTCGACCTGGGCGTCGAGGGTCTCGACGAGCGCGGCCATGACGTCATGGGTGAGCGGCCGCACAGAGACCTCGCCGCTCAGGCCCGCACCGATGGCGATCGCCTCGGGATCACCCACCAAGATCGACAGCAGACGGTGTGGCTCGTCCTGCTCGCGCAGCAGCACCAATGGTGTGTTCGTGGTGGCCTCCAGGTGGAGCCCGACGATCTCTACCGGCTTCATCCCACCTGCAAACCCCCGGTACGCGAGCGGCATTCCCGAGCGCGTTGAGCGGCAGCGTGATCACCGAGCGAGAGGAGTTGGGCGCGATCCCGGCGTCGTCGCCTGGGGTCGGGGTGAGCAGTGCCCTTCGGATTGCGAACAGGCCCGCCTGCTGAACACGGCCTTGTTGGTCATCAGTTTCCTCCTGCAATGCTGTGTCCGCGAGGCCACCGAAGCTTCCAGCGCCGGTCGTTTGGCGTTCACCCTATCTATCGAGCGGCTCGAAGGTGTCGACGAGCCCGTGTTGCACGGCGAACAGGGTGGCGGTGGACCGGCTCGACCCCCCGTCTTCGCGTAGATCCGTTCGATGTGCGTCCCCGCCGCCGCCGGCCAGCCTTCGCGTGCCCTGCGGCGTAGCTCGTTCCCGGCCCGGTAGGGCGACCGGAGGTCGGTGAAGTCGGCGACCTCCTCGAGCGCGGCGTCGAGCCCGAGCTCGGTCAGCAGTTGCTGGAGCTGGGGTTCCTGGTCGATCAACGAGCGCACGTCGCTGGGTCGCCAGCTGCCGTGGAAGTCGCCCGGGAGTCGGCACATCGGGGCGCCCGGGATGTGCTCCGCGTAGTACTCGCCGTGGCGCACGGAGGAGACGGGATCGCCCTCCTGGTGCACCACCAGCGTGGGAGCCGCGATCGCAGGCAGCACCGCCCGAACGTCCGACTCGAGGTTCCGTTTCATGATCTCGACCGCGACCGTGTGTGTGCAGCAATACCGCTCGAAGCGCGCCAGGCAAGAGACGGCGAGGTCGTTGCCGTGAACGCGCACATCGCGCCGTCCTCGCTGGTCCCCATGAGTACGGCGTGCTCGATGCCGATGTTGTCCATGACCGCTCGGACGTCGCTCATCCGCTCCTCGAGCGTGCCTAGGCCGAGGGAGCGATCGGAGAGCCCGGTCCCGCGCTTGTCGAGCACCACCAGTCGGGTGAGCTGGCTGAGACGCTCGAGGAGCGAGGAGTAGAACGGATACTCCCAGTTCAGTTCGACGTGCGATATGAAGCCCGGGACGAGCACGAGAGCCGAGGGGCCGTCACCGGCGACCTGGTAGGTGATCATCAGCCCGTCGTTGGCGACAAACTGCGTCTCGGGCACCCGCAGCGCGTCTGCAGCCTTCCAAATCCTCGTGTCTGCTGCGATGATGCCGCGCATGGACGATGCGCGCGACTACGTGGCCGTCGCCCGCCTGCAGGCCGCGTACGGCGACGCGGTGACCCGCCGGGCGTGGTACGAGCTGGTGCCGATGTTCCTCCCGGACTGTCTGGTACGTCTCGACCTGCGGACCGGCGCAGTCTCCGAGCACGTCGGACCCGAGGCAATCGGTCGGCTGATTGCCTCGAGCATCGAGCGCTTCGAGTTCTTCGCCTTCACGATCGTGAACACCGTGGTCGACGTGGCTCCCGACGGCGTGAGCGCGAGCGGCCGCTGCTACATCCGCGAGCTGCGCCAGGACCGCGCGGACCAGCGGTGGTCGACGGCCTACGGGCTCTACCGCGACACGTACCGAAGGGATGGCGATCGTTGGCGCTTCGCGACCCGCGACTACTCCTCCCTCGCGCGCACGTCGGCCGAGGGTGACGGGATGGACGTCTTCCCGATCCCGGGTCGTTGAGAGCCAGGTTGGAGGATGGGCCGGATGGGAGACATCGACGCCACCAAAATCACCTCGTTCGACGAAGCCCGGGCCGCGGTGATCGCCGGAGCCGAGCCCGAGGCTGCGGCCCGGGCGCTGGTCGCGGCGATGACGCCCGAGGAACGGTGCTGGTGCCTCGACGGCGATGCGCCGACGTGGGCCGGGCTCGAGTTCATGGGCAAGGGCGGGTACCACCTCGCGCCGTTCCACGCGGCCAGGGTCGAGCGGGTCGGACTGTCCGGCTTCTCCTTCAGTGACGGTCCTCGAGGCGTCGCCATCGGCAACGGAACCTGCTTCCCCGTGTCGATGGCCCGCGGCGCGACCTGGGACCCGGCACTTGAGGAGCGCATCGGCGAGGCGATCGGCCGCGAGCTGCGGGCTTCCGGCGCGACGCTCACCGGCGCCGTGTGCGTCAACCTGCTGCGCCATCCCGCCTGGGGGCGCGCGCAGGAGACCTACGGCGAGGACCCGCACCACGTGGGCGAGCTCGGAGCCGCGTTGACGCGGGGTCTGCAACGCCACGTGATGGCCTGCGTGAAGCACTTCGCATGCAACTCGATGGAGAAGGCGCGGTTCACGGTCGACGTCGAGGTCGACGAGGTCGCTCTGCACGAGGTGTACCTGCCGCACTTCCGGAGGATCGTGGACGAGGGCGTGGCCTCGGTAATGTCCGCTTACAACTCCGTCAACGGCGAGTGGTGCGGTCAGAACCATACCCTGCTCACAGACGTGCTGCGCCAAGAGTGGGGCTTTACCGGCTTCGTCATCAGCGACTGGATCTTCGGGTTGCGTGACGCGGCGGCCTCGGTCGGCGCCGGGCTCGACGTCGAGATGCCGTACCGAATGGTCCGCGCGCAGGGGCTTGCCGACGCGCTCGAGCGCGGCGACGCGTCCTGGGACGACGTCGACGCGGCGGTGTCGCACGTCGTCGCGACGCTGCTGCGCTTCGCCCCCATCCTCACCGCACCCGCGCCGGGAGCCGAGGTGATCGACAGCGCCGAGCACCGGGCACTGGCGCGGCTGGTAGCCGCCCGTTCGGTGGTGCTCCTGCAGAACGTCGCCGTCGACGGTGCTCCGGTCCTGCCGCTCGATCTCGGCGCGGCTCCTACGGTGGCCGTGTTGGGTCGCCTCGCCGACGAGGTCAACCTCGGTGACAACGGTTCCAGCGACGTGTGGGCGCTCGAGTGCCGCACGGTGCTCGCCGGCCTGCGGGCGGTGCTGCCCACGACCACGCACGACGTCGGCGACGATCCGGCCCGGGCCGCGGCGCTCGCGGCGGTCGCCGACGCGGCGGTCGTCGTGGTCGGCTACACGCACGAAGACGAGGGTGAGTACATCGGTGCCGGCGACCCCTCGCTGACCGCGCTGTTCCCCGCCCAGGACGAACCCGAGGTCGTCGAGCGCTTTCGCGCCGAGCTCGACGCGTTGCCGCCGACGACGACCCCCGAGCGGGTCCGGGCTCGGGATGGGCTCGGGTTCAGCCAGGGCGGCGACCGGTCGTCGCTGCGGCTGCTTCCCGAAGACGTCGCACTCGTCCGTGCCGTCGCGGCTGTGAACCCGCGCACCGTCGTGGTGATCCAGGCTGGCAGCGCCGTCGTCGCCGACGAATGGCTCGACGACGTCGCCGCGGTGGTGCAGGCCTGGTACGGGGGTTGCGAAGCCGGTGCCGGCCTCGCCGACGTCCTCGTCGGCAACGTCGATCCGTCGGCGCGCCTGCCGTTCACCGTCCCCGCCTCGGAGGACCACCTCCCGGCGTTCGACCGCGACGCGACGCGAGTCACCTACGACCGCTGGCACGGCTGGTGGCACTTCGATCGGGAAGGGCACCGGCCCGCCTTCCCGTTCGGCTTCGGGCTCGGCTACACGACGTTCGAGCTGGGTCCGGTGGAGATCGTGCCGTCCGGCGACTCGATCGCCGTGACCGGGGTCGTGGTCAACACGGGTGATCGGGACGGCGCCGACGTGGTCCAGGTGTACGCGCAACTTCCCGACGAGGCGGCGCCGAAACGCCTCGTCGGCTTCGCTCGCGTCGAGGTGGCGGCCGGCGCGACCGCGGCGTTCACAATCGACGTGCCCACCGACCGGCTCGCGACGCGCGATGCCGAGCGGCACTCCTGGTGTGCGCCGTTCGGCACACACCGCTTCGTCGTCGCGCGCTGTGCCGGTGACCCCTCGGCCCACCAGGTCACCCTCGACCTGTAGGGGGAGGCCGGCGGTGGGTTGCGTACCGGCGCGGCCTGATCAGGCTGAGTCCTCGGGCATCACCGGGCCTTCGGCCCTAGTCGGCCTCGGCCGGTTGAGTGTCCGGTGATCCTGGCGGCGGCGCCCGCGGGTCGGCCTGGACGCTCAACGCGTGGCAGGAAGGCCGCCCAGCGGGCTTCGGGGCGCGACCGCCCGATGCGACTGGCGGTGTGGAGTGCCAGTGGGTCGGGGCGCACACCGCGACGCTCCGAGTGACGAAGGCGCACGCTGCGCAGCTGGGGCTTCCGATCGACCTCGTCGGCCAGCGAGTGCGTCTCGACGGAGAGTACGAGGTCCACGCGTACACACCCCGATGGCTGTTCCCCGCGCTTGGTGCCTAGCCTGCCAGAAGGAGGAGTGTGCACGACCTTGGAATGGTCCAGGCAGATCATGCCCCCGGGCGGTCCCGTAGGCTGCGGCGTCGGCGGCGCGAGACGGTCTGGAGCGCGAGTGGACGACACGCTGCGGATGGCGATGGTCGGGTGTGGGGCGATCGCGCAGTGGCATCTCCACGCGATCGAGGCCGCAGTGCCCGAGATCTCGGTGGCCGCGGCCGTCGACGTCGATCCGGCCCGGGCCGCGGCGCTCGCGGCGAGGACCGGCGCTCGCGCGTTCACCGACCTCGACGAGGCACTGGCGAGCGGGACGTTCGACGCGGTCGATCTGATGCTCCCGCACCACCTGCACGAGTCGGTGGCGATCCGGTGCCTCGACGCGGGCATGCACGTCCTGCTCGAGAAGCCGATGGCGCCTACCGTCGAGGCATGCGAACGCATCCTCGCGGCTGCGCGCTCCACGGCCGGGGTGTTCATGGTGGCCGAGAACGCGCAGTACTGGCCCGAGGTGCTGCTCGTGCGCGACCTCCTCGAGCAGGGAGCCATCGGTGAGGTGATCACCGCGCGGGCGTGCAGCTTCGTCCCGCCGCTCGAGGAGTTCTTCGGTGCCGAACAGCCGTGGCGGTTCTCCAAGGCCGCGGCCGGTGGCGGGGTCGTCATCGACGCGGGTTCGCACTGGATCCGTCCGCTGCGCATGTGGCTCGGCGAGATGACCGAGACCGTCGCCGCCCTCGGGCACCCGTTTCCGGGAATGGAAGGCGAGTCGCTGTGCCGGGCGTTGTGCCGCTTCGAGCGGGGCGCGGTGGCGGTGTTCGACGTGATGCTCGCACCCGGTCCGCTCGGGCCCGACCCGCTGTTCCGGGTGACCGGCTCCGAGGGTGAGCTCGTGATCGAGGGCATCGGCCGGGTCAAGCACTTCGACGGGGCAGAGCCGCGCGGGATCGTGGTCGGCCAAGGCAACTACCTGCAGTCCTACGAGGGCGAGCTCGCGGACTTCGCGTCCGCGGTCCTGCATGGCACGCCGCCCGCCGCGGGCCCCGAGGTCGCGCTCGGCGAGCTCCGAGCGGCGCTCGCGATGTACCGTTCCCACGAGACGAAGCGCTGGGAGTCGGTCTGGTGAGCGGAGCGGGGAGGGCGGGCGCGGTCACGTTTGACTTCTCCCCGGCCCAGGTGCTCGTCACCGGCGGCACGAGCGGGATCGGTCACGCGATCGCGCAGGCCTTCGCGGCCGCGGGCGCGCGCGTGAGCGTGACCGGCACCCGTCCGGCGCCCGACGACTACGGCGTCGACCTGTCACGACTGACGTACCGGCAGTGCCGGCTCTCGGATCCCGACGAGATCGACCGCGTCGCGGGCGCTCTCGACGTGCTCGACGTGCTCGTGAACAACGCGGGCCAGGTGCTCCCCGGAGGGCGCAGCGAGTACGAGCCCGAGGTGTTCGCCGAGTCGGTGGCGGTCAACCTCATCGGCGCCTTCCGGATGGCCGGCGCCTGTCGAGGCCTGCTCGCCGCGAGCGGGTTTGAAGGCGGCGCGAGCGTCATCGGCGTCGCATCGATGGCCGCGCTGTTCGGCGTCGAGATGACGCCGGGGTACGGCGCTGCCAAGGCCGGGATCATCGGGCTCACCAAGACGCTCGCGGTCGCCTGGGCGAGTGACGGGATCCGGGTCAACGCGGTCGCCCCCGGCCTGATCGCGACGGGCATGACCGCGCCGATGCTCGGCATCGACGCCATGACTCGGCCGATGGTCGAGCGCACACCGCTGGGGCGCATCGGGACGCCCGCGGACGTCGCCCCCGCGGTGTTGTTCCTGGCGAGCCCGGCCGCGGCGTTCGTGACCGGCCAGACCCTGGCGGTCGACGGCGGCTTTTCGGTGCAGGGGTAGGTGGACCCGTGACCCGGCCGGTGACTCACGAGGAGGTCGAGACGTTCTGGGCCGACGGCGTCGTGTGTCTGCGAGGTGTGTTGCCGGTCTCGTTGGTCGCGAGCCTCGCGGAACCCGTCGACGTCGCGCTCACGCGCGAGCAGAGCGCGGACCTCACGTCGATGGGCCGTTCGCTCGCTGAGTCGGGGCACTCGGTACTGACCGACCGAGGGGTCGGCGGTGGCCGGTTCGTGAGCGGAGTGGACCACTGGCGTCACCAACCCGAGCTCCGGGATTTCGCGCTTGCATCCCCGCTTCCGGCGCTGGTCGGGATGCTCATGCGGTCGACGGTCGTCCGTCTCTACGAGGACAGCGTTTTGGTGAAGGAGCCGGGGGCACTCGAACGCACGGTCTGGCACCAGGACCTCGGGTACTTCCACGTCGACGCCGAGCAGCTCTGCACGACATGGTGCCCCCTCGACCCCGTGACCGAGATGACGGGTGGGATGGTCTTCGCCCGTGGGTCACACCGCTGGGGGGCCACGTTCCGTCCGAACCTGTTCGTGAGCCCCACGCCCATCCCGGGCACGGTGGGCGAGTCGGTTCCCGACGTCGACGCACTCGTCGCCGCGGGAGAGGTGGAGCTGGTGACCTTCGCCCTCGAGCCGGGCGACGTGACGGTGCACCACGCGCGCACGTTGCACGCGGCGGGTGGCAACCGGTCGACGGACACTCGCCGGCGAGCCGTCAGCGTCCGGTACTGCGGCGACGACGCTCGGGTGCTGCTCCGTCCGGGTGCACCGCTCAAGCCGTCACGGCGCGGCCTCACCGACGGCATGGCGCTTCCCGACGACGAGTTCCCGGTGGCCTGGGACGTCAGAGCGGAGGATCGCCTATGGTGAGCGACTACGTCCGTGACCAGCCCGGCTTCTTCGCGGTCGGCCCCGCGTCGGCGCCCGCCGCGATCGACATGGGAGCGGGCATCTGGTGCTCGCCGGGACTCTCCAACGCATACCTGATCGTCACGGACGCCGGCCGGGTGATCGTGAACACCGGCATGTGGTTCGAGGCCAAGACCCACCGGCGCAACTTCGACGCGGTGAGCGACGCACCGGTGCGGTACCTCGTGCTCACCCAGAGCCACACCGACCACATCGGTGGCGTGGGGCTCTTCCGCGAGCCGGGCACGGTCTTCGTAGCCCAACGCGCCAACCGGGCCTGCCAGGACGACGATCACCGCATCCACGGGTTCCGCATCCGCCGTTCGCTGCCGTTCTTCGCCGCGGTGATGGGCCAGCCCGACTACGTGCGCGGCGGCGAGGTCGAGATCCCACCCGAGCCCGCGTACGTGGAGCCCGATGTGTGCTTCGACGACACCTACGCGTTCGAGCTCGGCGGTCGTCGCTTCCAGCTGCTGTCGGTGCCCGGCGGCGAGACGGTCGACTCGCTGGTCGTATGGCTGCCCGAAGAGCGCATCGCGCTCGTTGGCAACATGTTCTCGGCGCTGTTCGGGCACGTACCGAACCTGGTGACGATGCGCGGCGACAAGCTGCGCAGCGCCGTCGCGTTCTGCGATTCGGTCCAGCGTGTCCTCGACCTCGAGCCGGAGGTGCTGCTTTTCGGTCATCACGGTCCGCTGCGCGGCGCGTCGACGGTGCGCGCCGAGCTGGAGCGCATCCGTGACGGCGTGGGCTGGATGCACGACGAGACGGTCGCGGCGATGAACCGTGGGGACGACGTGTGGACCACGATGCGCACGCTGCGGCTCCCAGACGACCTCGAGCTCGGCCAGGGCTACGGGCGCCTCGACTGGAGCATCCGGGCAATGTGGGAGGGCTACGGCGGCTGGTTCCACCAACGATCGACGCTGGAGCTCTATCCCGTCGCGCCCGAGCACGGCTGGGCCGAGATGGTGGAGCTCGCGGGTGGTCCCGACGTGGTCGCGGCGCGGGCCTCGGCGCTTCTCGAGCGCGACGACGCGCTCACTGCGCTGCGCCTCGCCGAGATGGTCTTGGCCCTCGACCCCGAGCACGTCGCGGCGCTGTACGTGTACCGGGACGCGCACGACGCGCTCCTCGCGGCGCACAGGCGTGAGAACTTTTGGCTCACCCGATGGCTCGAGGTTGAACGCGCCAGCGCGCAGAACAGGCTCGACGCTGCGGGAGGACGATGACGGCGCCGCGCTCGACGCGCCCGGTGATCCACCTCGACGACCTGCGCGCCCCTGTGCTCACCGACCTCCAGCGGGGAGCGATCGCGTACGCCCGCACCCGCGAGGTGTCCTTCGATCGGGTGACGCTCCTGGACGCGGCCCGGGCTCGCGTCCGCCTCGACGACTTCGGCGACGACGACTTCCTCGGCCGGCTCGGCGCGATGACTGGCGCGGTGGAAGCCGACGCCGGACTGAACGAGCTCGGCCGGATGATCGTGCACGACCGCTTCGTGCGACTCCTCGCGCAGCGGCTGCTGCTCACCGATCTCCTGGGTCGCCATCCCGAGATCCTCGAGATCGAGCTGGAGCCACCGATCGTCGTCATCGGTCTTCCGCGCTCGGGCACGACGCATCTGGTCAACTTGATCGCGACCGACACGCGCCTGCGCTCATTGCCCTTCTGGGAGAGCTGCGAGCCGATCCCGGCTCCGGGCGACGGGCCGGGCCGTGACGGAGTCGATCCCCGGTACCAGCGGTGTGGGCGGGCCTACGACGCGCAGATGGCGATGGTCCCGCACGTGCGCGCGATGCACCACCAGCACCCGCAGGCGATCGAGGAGGAGATCGAGCTCGAGGACCTCGACTTCGCGTCGTACACCCTCGAATGGCATGCGCGCGTGCCTGGCTGGCGCGATCACTACCTCGCCCTCGACCAGCGCCCGCACTACGCGTACCTACGGCGGGTGCTCCAGGCGCTCACATGGTTCCGGGGCCCGCACCGGTGGGTGCTGAAGTCGCCCCAGCACCTCGAGCAGATCGGACCGCTGGTCGACACCTTCCCCGATGCGACGTTCGCGGTCACCCATCGGGATCCGGTGGCAGTGGTCCAGTCGGCCGTCACGATGCTCGCCTACGGCGACCGCGTCCGCCGCAGCGCGATCGAGCCGGAAGCGCTCGCGGCCTACTGGGTCGACCGGGTGGAGCGCCTGCTCCGGGCCTGCGCGCGCGATCGCGACCTGCTGCCGCCTGCTCGCAGCGTCGACGTGCTCTTCGGCGACTTCATGGCCGACGAGCTCGGCACCGTCGGGGCGATCTACGACCGCGCCGGCCTCGAGCTCACCGATCGGGCCCGCCGCGAGCTCGAGGCGTTCACGGCGGCGAACCCGCGCGGCAAGTACGGCCAGGTCGTCTACGACCTGCGGGGCGACTTCGGCCTCGAGTCCGATGCGGTGCGCGAGCGCTTCGCCTTCTACTTCGAGCGCTTCGGGGTGGTGGCCGAGCGGTAGGGCGGGTGTCAGACGGGATCCCGCCAGGCCATGAGCTGGGCCATCATCCCGTCGGGGTCCTCCACGAGCTCGACGTACAGGCCGAGGGCCGCGAACGTGTCGAGGTACGCGAAGCGCAGGCTCCCGAACGCGCCCGACATGACCTCGCCGAACCCGAGCCCGGCCGCGTGCGCGAGCTCGGGGTCGAGCTGGTCGATTAGGAACCCGAGGTGGTGGGCGCCGAAGCCGTGCTCGGCGAGGAACTCCACGTGCAGACCCTCGCCCTCGACCGGCTGGAGCAGCTCGATCTGCACGTCGCCGCTGCGCGCGAACGCGAGGGCGAGCGCGCACTGCACGTCGCGACCCCGGTACCGGTACGGCAGCAGGGCAGGTGGCAACGTGACGAACGGCGAGGCTCCGAGCGAGCGCGCCAGCGCTTCCTGCGCCGCATCGAGGTCGGCGACGACGTAGGCCTGCTGGAAGAAGCCGGCCCCGACCCGCGCCAGCAGCTCCCCGATCGGGCTAGGAGGCTTCATCGGGGACGTCGTAGGCGGCCTGGAACCGACGGAAGCGCTCCCGCTCGCGGGCCTCGTCGAGCCCCGTGTCGGCGAGCGAGTAGCGGTGCGCGCCATGGGCGCCCTGCGGTCGGTCGTAGACGTTGTCGGGGTTGGGCGCGCCCCACTGCGACCAGGGCGAGCGTCGTCGTCCAGCGGGTCCAGGCATCTCCGGCTGGGTCGGTCATCGTCAGGCATCCTCGATCGGCGGTGGGTGGTCGAGCCAGTTCCACTCGCTGTCCTCGATGAAGGTCGCCGACCACGCAGCCGTCGGCTGCGGCCACTCGGTGAACAGCAGGACGCTGAGCGCGAACGCCTCGGCGGTCGCGACGGTCGGTTCGTGCAGCAGCGCGGTAGCGAGGGGGAGCAGGTCGTCGGGCTTCTCGGGGAGTTCGGCGACCGTGCGGATCAGCCACTTGTGGTACGGGTAGAGCACGCGATTGTGGGCGAGCAGGAGGCGGCACCCGAACAGCACCAGGCGCTGCGCGGCCCAGGCGGAGAGGTACGGATCGGTGCGCTTCGCGCCCTCGCCCACGTACCACTGCGCGGCACTGAGCTGCGCAAGGAAGCGCAGCCTCTTGTCGGTCCGCTCGGCCTCCGGGTACACAGGGATGCGTCCGACGAGCTCCTCGAGGCGGGGCACCTGGCTCCACGGCACGAGCGCGCCGACGAACGCGGCCCGCGCGGGCTCGCTCCCTCGCTCGGTGGCGGGCGTACTCCTCGTCGGTCACGACGAGCAGCCCGCCGATGTCGCTGTCCGCGCTGCCGTAGCCCTTCGTGAGCGAGCCTGCGACGACGACCGCGAGGTGCTCGGGCTGCCGGCGCGCGTGCTCGACCCAGCGTGCGATGGCGTCCCGGTGGTGCTGCTCCACCGTGGGACTGTATCCGAGCGGCAGCTCGAAGGCCGTCTCGGTAAGTGGCGCGCTAGCGTTGCCGCTCCGGATTCAGTCCGTCGCAGCCGCGGCAGCCGGTTCTGGAGGAGTGCAGCGATGGGCGGGAAGCCGCCGTGGCCCAACCGGATCGACCGCCTGCGCGCCGCGGTGGGCCGCCGTGTCTCGTCGCGGAGCCGGCGAGCGCGTTCGAAGCTCCGCGAGAATGCCCGAGCTCGGCAAGTGCTGCTGGAGAAGCTGCCGACGGGCTCAGTGGGGGCCGAGATCGGCGTGTGGAAGGGGGACTTCTCGGCCGAGCTCCTCGAGCGCGTGAAGCCTGCCGCGCTCCACCTGGTCGATCCGTGGGCGTTCCAGCCAGACCTCCCGAACGCGTGGTACGGAGGAAGCGCAGCAGGCTCGCAGCACGACATGGACGAGATCCACGACGGCGTACTCGCACGATTCGCGGAGCAGATGGCCGCCGGACGGGTTCGCGTCCATCGCGCGACCTCGGAGCAAGCGGCGGGTGAGTTTGCACCGGGTGAGCTGGACTGGGTCTATCTGGACGGCGGCCACCGCTACGAAGCGGTGCGTGCCGAGCTGGAGCTGTACCCGAGGCTCGTGCGACGGGGAGGGATCGTCGGGGGCGACGACTATCACGGCGGCGGCTGGTGGGCAGGCGGCGTCAAGTGAGCGGTCGACGAGTGGGCGGATCGCGCGAAGCTCGACGAGCTGGTCGTGATCGGGAGCCAGTTCTTCGCTCGACTGGCGCCGTAGCCCACCACGAGGCGAAGAGGTTTCGGCGACGTCGGCGCCGCGCCCGGAGTGTCAACGCGGGTTCCCTGGGCGCTTTCATCACGCTCTCAGGAAGCCAGTGCCACGATGGCGGCGGCACCGTTCGCCGAGCCGAGGACCCAGCGTGACCGACGAGCCGACCATTCCCAGCGATCCGTCCCCCGAGCCTGTGACCGCCGAGGTCGTGGGCGAGCCGGACACCCCGAGCGTCCCAGCGGCGGCCACGCGCCCGCACAACCCCCCGATGTGGGTCGTGGTCACGGCGGTGGCGGTGGCGGTCGGGCTTGTCAGCTTCCTCGCGGGCTGGGCCATCGGCCGAGCCGACGACGGTGACGAGCGTCCGACCGCGGGCTTCTCCGTCCGTGGCCCAGGCGGCGGGATGCCGGGTCCCTTCGACCGGCGGATGCCCGGCGACGGCGAGATGCCCGGCGGTGGTGGTCACGAGATGCCGCGGATGCCCTTCGGGGGCGGACCCAACGGTGGGGGCGGCTCGACACAGGCGCCTGGCGTGGTGCTCGGTGTGATGGTCCGCGAGGCTGACAGCGGTGTTGCGGTCGTGCGCGTCGTCGCGGGCAGCCCCGCCGACGACGCCGGACTCGAGGCCGGCGACGTGATCACGCAGGTGGACGGCGACGAGATCGACGACGCGGCGTCACTGCGCGACGCGATCGGGTCGCACGACGCAGGTGACGAGGTGGAGATCACCGTCTCGCGCGACGGTGAGACCAAGACGGTGACCGCGGAGCTGGTCGACCCTTCGGACCTGAGCGCCGATCCCACCCGCGAGCCCAGCGCGTCCAGCCGCCAGGACTAGCAGACGGGGTCACACCGGCGCTTGAGGGCTCCGCACGGGTGTCCGCCACTCCGCCTGAATCGCGCGCAGGTCGTCGACAAGGTCGTCGCGCAGTGCCCGCCGGACGGGGTCGTCCCAGAAGTTCACCAGCTGGAGTGGGTCCTCGGCGTGGTCGTACAGCTCGCCCTCGGTGCCGTCGTGCACGGTGCCCGGCTCGTACACGGTGACGGTGAACCCGTCGCGGTGCAGCGTGCGAAGGTGCACCTCGACGCCGGTCGGATGGCGGCTGTCCCACTCGGTGAAGACACGTTCGCGCTTCTGCGCGGCGGCCTCCGCCGGGGAGATCGGCAGTGGCCCGCCTTCCATCCACTCCGGCACCGGGATGCCCGCGATCGCACAGAACGTCGGCGCGAGGTCGATGAGCCCCACAGGTGCTTCCACACGGGCTGCACCGATCCCTGTCGACGGCGCCGGGCGCCACACGAGCGGGAGTCGCATCAACGCGTCGACGTGGTACGGGCCCTTGAACAGGAACCCGAAGTCACCCTGGAGCTCACCGTGGTCGGTGGTGAACACCACGTCGGTGTCGTCGGCCCAGCCGCGCGCCGCGATCGCGGCGAGCACGCGGCCGAGCGCGGCGTCGACCAGCTCGTTCTCGACGTGGGTGCGTGCGTTCACCTCGCGCACCTGGTCATCGGTCAGCGTCGCGGGTACCCAGCGCGCCGGGGCCTCGTAGTTCGAGACCAGCTCACCGTCCCACCACTGGCGCCAGTGGCGTGGCTTGGTGTCGAGGATCGCCGCGCGCTCGTCGACGGACGTGCCGAACCCGGGGGGCAGGTCGAGGTCGCGCCAGGCGACGCGCCCGACCTCCGACGCGGGTGGGTCCCAGGGGTGGTGGGGGTCTGGAAAGCTCATCCAGCAGAACCAGTCGTCGTCGGTCGCGAGCCCCTCGAGCCAGGCGATCGTCCGGTCGGCGACCCAGTCGGTGTGATACCAGTCGGCCGGGATCGGGTTGTTCGCGACCTGTGGGGCGCCGGTGTCGCCACCGCCTGCCGAGTTCACCTCGAGCGTGCCGATGTCGATCGCGGGGTAGTACGAGGAGAGGTGCTCGGGATGCTCACGGGTGAGCCAGCGCGCGTAGTGGTTGAGACCGACACCGCCGTGTGCGGCGAGCTCGAAGTGGTCGAAGCCGCGGTGGGGTCCGGCTCCGCTCGTCTGGTCGTGCGCTCCGAGCCGGTTCTCCTCGAACCGTAGGAACGGGTCGAGGAACGGCTCGAAGTGGGCCTTGCCCACCAGCGCAGTTCGGTACCCCGCGTCGTGAAGCACGCCTGCGACGGTGGGAGCGTCGAGCGGTAGCGGGACGCCGTTCATCCAGACCCCGTGCGTGCGCACGTGCTGGCCGGTGACCATCGTCGCCCGAGACGGCATGCACACGACGTTCTCCGGATGCGCCCGGTCGAAGCACACTCCGTTGGCAGCGAGATCGTCGATCACCGGTGTGCGCGCGATCCGGCCTCCGGTGCAGCCGAGGCTGTCGTAGCGCTGCTGATCGGTGGTCACGAACAGGATCTTGCGGCCCATCAGCCGGCCTCCATGAACGCCTTGAGATTCGCGAGGGCGTCGCCGACCGCGCCGTCGAGCACATAGGCCAGCGCGTGAGGAATCACGTCGGTGGAGTACACGACGACACATCGTGCTTGGCCGTCAGGGATCACGTCGATCGTCCCGAGGTGCGATTCGACGGGCAGCGGACCGGTCAGCCGGTACTGGAACCGGCGTAGGTCGTCGCGGCGCGTGACGATCTCCTCCAACAGGGTCATGCCGCTCGCGAGTGTGATGCTGCGCTGGTTGCCCTCCACCTGCACGGCCACCATCTGGGGGAACCAGGCGGTGACCGACGCGGGATCGCCGACGAGGGCCCAGACCGCGTCCGCCGACCGCTCTACGAACACGGACTGACGCATGGTCGCCACGGCGCCCTCAGGAGGTGAGCCCGCCGAGGCCGACGAGCGCCCGCGCGTGTTCGAGCTCGCCGAGGTGGCGGATGCCGTGCTGGTAGATCCAGCACTCGATCGCGTCGACGCGTAGGATCTGCTCGTCACGCACGACGCGGTGGATGTACGCGTTCAGTGCGTTCGGTGGGAACACGCCGCCGAACATCACGTCGCCGAGCGCGTCCGGTTCGAGGTCGTCGAGCCAGTGCTCGGTGGTCACGAAGACCTCGTGCGCGTACGCGACGAACACCGGGTAGTCCACGATCCGTTGCAGCTCCATCTCGGCGACGGTCGTGTCCTTGCCGATGTCGTCGACCGCGATGCCGGTTCGCTCCGCCCAGCCCCCGTCGGTCCACAGCATCGGAGTCGAGTTGAGGACGGCGCGCGCGAAGTCCTCCATCCGCGGCATGTGGTTCACGGTGAAGGCGATCGGCAAAACCCCCTCGCGCTCGAAGTGGTTCACCTGGTCGCCGTCCATGGTGGCGAGCGCCTCGATCCAGAGTGCGTGCATGCCACGGATCCGGCGCTGCAGCGAGTCGAGGTACTGGGACCACGGCGAGGCCGTGGGGACGAAGGTGGGATGTGCCGGGCGCCAGCCGGTCGAGGCGGAGGCCGTGTCGACCGACGAGGGATGGCTCACGGCCGGCCCGCAGGGGGACTGGCGGACGTCAACATACTGTCATTCTTACTGACGAAAGTATCGGCTGTCCAGCGCTCCCGGCCCCGCCGCCCCAACCCCCGACTCCGTCGGGTTCGTGCAGAGATGAGCGCATACCGATCCTCATCGCGCAAACCGGTGGGTTCTCGGCGGCAGCCGCGGTCCGTCAGGGGAAGACGCGGGTGCCGGCGATCCAGGTCTCGGCGACCGTTGGCGGCTCGCACGACCGGTCGAGGACCACGAAGTCGGCACGCTTGCCGACCGTGAGCGATCCGCGCTCGGCGGACTGGCCGCCGGCGCTCGCGGCCCCCACCGTGTAGGCGCGGAGCCAGTCGGCGAACGGGACCGACTGGTCGGCGCCGAGAGTGACGCCGTTCGCGGTCGTGCGCATCTCACCCCGGTGCGCGCACCACATCGGGGGCACGGGGGCGCACGGATCGT
>VGBT01000037.1 GCA_016870395.1 Actinomycetota bacterium
CCGATGCCCTCGCTCTTCGAGAGCTGCTGCTCGACGTCGGGCGTGAGGAGCTGCTGGTAGTAGGCCCGCAGTTCGTCGCGCAGCGCCTGCAGCTCCGGGGTCAGGCCGATGTACATGTCACATCCCTCCGGTCCGCCGCACGGACCGCCGCCCGGATGGGCGGCGGCGCGGGACTGTAACGCGTTCTCGTTTCCCGGCGCCTGGGATCGCGTCGGATTCCACTGGTCGAGCAGGTGCGCCGGCGGAGCACACTGGCCCTGTGACCCAGCCGCGCATGCACGACGACGAGGTCGAGATCGACGCCGGCCTCGTTCGCCGCCTGCTGGCGTCACAGCACCCGCGATGGGCCGGGCTCCCGGTCGAACGCGTCGCGTCGAGCGGCACCGACAACGCCGTGTACCGCCTCGGTGAGGACCTGGCCGCGCGCCTGCCCCGCGTCGACTGGGCGGTAGAGGGCGTCACCAAGGAGCAGAACTGGCTCCCAGTGCTCGCGCCGCACCTCCCGCTCGCAGTCCCGGTCCCCGTCGCCACCGGCGAACCCGAGGACGCGTTCCCCCATCCGTGGAGCGTCGTGCCGTGGCTCCGGGGCGAGCCCGCCACTCTCGATCGGCTCACCGACCCAGTGGCCGCGGCGCGGGAGCTCGCCGGGTTCGTCCGGGCACTCCAGGCCGTCGACGCGTCGGGCGGGCCGACGCACCCGCGGGGCCGCCCGCTCCGTCTCGCGGACACCATGGTGCGCGAGGGGATCGCGGGGCTACGGGGCGAGCTCGACGCGGACGCGGTGATCGCGGCCTGGGAGCGCGCTGCTGCCGCGCCCGACCACGACGGGCCGCCGGTCTGGTTCCACGGCGACCTCTCGTACCTCAACCTGCTCTCG
Source organism: Actinomycetota bacterium (assembly GCA_016870395.1). Taxonomy (GTDB): domain Bacteria; phylum Actinomycetota; class Acidimicrobiia; order IMCC26256; family JAENVU01; genus SHUZ01. The sequence goes on from VGBT01000037.1 coordinate 878, forward strand.
CGCGACGGACGGCTCCACGCCGTGCTCGACTGGGGCACCTGCGGCGTCGGCGACCCGGCCATCGAGGCGACGGTCGCCTGGAGCCTGTTCCCACCCGAGGCCCGCCACGCATACCGCGACGCGCTCGACATCGACGACGCGACCTGGGAGCGCGGCAAGGGCTGGGTGCTCACCGGCGTCTACGGCATCCCGTATTACCGCGACACCAACCCGGTCCTCGTCGCCGACAAGGTCGCCGCGATCGAAGCCGTGTTGGCTGACTGATCGAGGCTCCCGGTATCCCGTTCTCGTGGCCGTGAGTACGCGCCACGAGTACGCACGGCCAGAAGATGCGCCGCTACGGCCCGGGTCGGCGGCCTTGTGCGATCCCTTTCGAGCTCCGGGCCCGTGCTTTCTCGGCTGCTTCGCCCCGTCGGACATGCCGAATCGAAAGGCCGCGATCCTCAGTCTCTCTCGTGGAACCACGGGGCAAAGCTCAGCCCGATGAGGAGTCCTTCGGGTCCGAGAAGGCGAGCGAGGACTTGGCCCCATGGTTCCGTGCGCTGGCCGTGAATCAGCGCGTAGCCCCGCGATTCGAGCTCGCGCGCGCCGTGATCCACGGCTTCGGCACTCGCGACCTCGAACTCGATGGTGGCTTGAGGCGTCGGGACATCCGAGGGCCACACGCGCGTGCCGAAGCACGACTCGGCAGCGTCGGCAAGAGGCCACACGCCAAAGTGCTTCGCGCCGCCGAACTCGTTCATCGCGAGGTAGTCAGGATTCTCGTCGTTGGTCAGCAGCGGCAACCCCAAGGCGTCGCGATAGAAGCCGTGCGCGCGAGCGGGGTCAGGGACGATCGGTGCAAAGCCGGCAATGAACAGGATGTCCATTTCGACGGCTCACGCCGCGCGCGGCGCGTTCCCATGAGCTTGAGCGGGTTCCGCGATCCGAGATCGAGTCGCGACTACTCGTTCGCCGTTGTCACACACGTCGTATTCGCATCATCGCCTCCGACGGGGTGCCACCGCGTCGCTTCGGGCTCGTACACCGTCACAATACGCTCTTCTCGACGTACGTCGTCGACGACCACGACAAGATCCTCAACGATGACCAAGCACAGCGTTGTCGAATCGACACCACAGCGGGCTACGCGGTAGCGGTGAAGAGCGTCCTCATGTCCTGAGACATCACAGAGCGGAGGGAGTGGGATTCGAACCCACGGAGACCCTCGCGAGCCTCAGCGGTTTTCAAGACCGCCCCGTTCGTCCGCTCCGGCATCCCTCCTGGAGGATCGCAGGCTAGCGGGAGGGTGACGTTGCGAGGGTGGCCGGCAACGTGACCGACGGGGTGAGCACCTCGGCGCCGTCGTCGGTGACGACGACGGTGTGCTCGTACTGCGCGGTGCGCAGGCCGTCGGCCGTGACCGCGGTCCAGCCGTCGGACCAGATGCGCTCCCGCCATGAGCCCATCGTGATCATCGGCTCGATCGTGAAGGTCATCCCGGGCTCGAGCCGGAGCGTCGCGCGCGGGTCGTCGTAGTGGGGGATCGAGAGCCCGCCGTGGAACTCGTGGCCGATCGCATGACCACAGAACGTCCGGACCACCCCGAACCCGTTGCCTTCGGCGTGGTCCTGGATAGCGCGACCGATCGCGCGCACCTCCGCACCGGGGCGCACCGCGTCGATGCCTCGATACAGGCACTCGCGCGTCACCCGCATCAGCAGCGCCGAACGCTCGTCGATCTCACCGACGGCGAAGGTGGCGTTCGTGTCGCCGTGCACGCCGCCGAGGTAGATCGTGACGTCGACGTTCACGATGTCGCCCTCGCGCAGGGCCCGGTCGTCCGGGATCCCGTGGCAGATCACCTCGTTGACCGAGGTACACACCGACTTCGGAAAGCCGCGGTAGCCGAGCGGGCTCGGATAGCCGCACCGCTCCACGTACGCCGCGTGGGCGACGGCATCGAGCTCGTCGGTGGTGACACCAGGCGCGACGGCGGCACCCACCAGGTCGAGAACCTCGCCCGCCGCCAGACCAGCCTTGTGCATCGCCGTGATCACCTCGGGCGCCTTCACGATCGGCTCGCCCCGATCCATCGGCTCGCCGCCGTTCGTGACGTACGGCGGGCGCTCGATCTCCTCGGGTACCGCCCGCTCTGGGCCGAGCACGCCCGGCTTCACGGCCTCGTCGCGCAGCCGGTGGCAGTGCTTGTACTTGCGGCCGCTCCCGCACCAGCACCGGTCGTTCGGCCCCAGCTTCATACCCCCAGGCTACGCCCTACGCGGGCGGGCGAATCAGGTTGAAGCCGGTGAAGGGCATGAGCACCTCGGGCACCGCGAACGACCCATCGGGCCGCTGGCAGTGCTCGAACAGGAACACGAGCGTGCGGCTGATCGCACAGGCCGTGCCGTTGAGCGTGTGCACGAGCTCGGTGCCACCCTCGGTGCGGACACGGGTCCGCAGACGTCGAGCCGAGAACTCGCGGTAGTTGGAGCACGAGGTGAGCTCGCGGTAGCGACCCTCCGACGGGAGCCACACCTCGAGGTCGTATTTGCGCGCGGCCGGTGCCCCGAGGTCACCGGCGGCGATGTTCACGACTCGGTAGGGCAGACCGAGCCCCCCGACGATCGACTCCTCGATCGCGAGGATGCGCTCGTGCTCCTCGTCGGATGCATCGGGTGTCGCGTAGACGAACATCTCGAGCTTGTCGAACTGGTGCACCCGGAAAATGCCCGTGGTGTCCTTGCCATAGGTGCCGGCCTCACGTCGGAAGTTCGTGGACCAGCCCGCGTAGCGCAGCGGCAGCCGATCGGCGGCGAGCAGGTCGCCGCGGTGCAGCGCCGAGAGCGGCACCTCGCTCGTGCCGACGAGGAACAGCTCGTCGGACGGGAGGTCGTAGACCTGGTTGCGATCGGTCGGGAAGAAGCCGGCTTCCTCCATCACGTGCTCGCGCACGAGCACGGGAGGGACGACCGGGGTGAACCCCTCCTCGACCAGACGACCCAGCACCCATTGCACGAGGGCGAACTCGAGCAGGACGGCTTCTCCCATGAGGTACGCAAAGCGCGAGCCGCTCGCCTCGGCACCCCGCTCGCCGTCCACCCACCGCATCGCGGTCGCGTAGGCCGCGTGGTCGAGCGCAGGAGACTCTCCGTTCGGCTTCCCGACGACCCGCAGCACCTCCCCTTCGTCCTCGCCCCCTTCGGGCACCGAGACGTCCGCGGGGTTCGGCACCTGCAGTGCGAGTGCACGCACTCGCACCTCGGCGTCGGCCAGCGCCGGCTCCCGCGCGGCAAGCGCTTCCTTGAGCGCGCCCGCCGCGGCGATCTTGACCGAACGGTCCTCGGGCGATGCCTTGCCGATCTCCTTCGACGCCGCGTTCTGCTGGGCGCGCAGCTCCTCGACCTCGGTGAGCAGCTCCCGTCTCGCGTCGTCGGCCGCGAGGACCTCGTCAAGCAGACCGTCGCGCACGCGCTTGCGCTCGATGCCTCGGCGGTACGCGTGCTCGCCGCGGAGACGCTTGAGGTCGATCATCGCGGCCTCACTCGTCGCTCACCTGGGCGCGCAGGTCCTCCATCCAGCGGCTCGCGTCGCGCCAGGCCTTCGTGACCGCGGTGCGGCGTGAGTGCGCCTCCTGGCCGGCGACCGGATACGAGCCGAGATACTTGACGCGCACTTGCTTCGCGGTGAGCGTGCGCAGGCAGTCGGCCACGAGCTCGTCGGTAATGTGGCCCTCGAGGTCGATGAAGAAGCAGTAGTCACCGAGGCTCTGCTTCGTGGGGCGGGACTCGAGCTTCGTGAGGTTGATCGAGCGCGCCGCGAACTCCTGCAGCATCCCGAGGAGCGACCCCGGGCGGTCGTGGCGCTGGAAGCAGACGATGCTCGTGCGGTCGTGGCCGGTGGGCGCGGGGATGCCCCGACCGACGAGCACGAACCGGGTCTCCGCGTCGCGGTGGTCACCGATGTCGCGGGCGAGCGTGCGCAACCCGTAGAGCTTCGCGGCCAGGGCGTTGCCGATCGCGGCCTGGTCGACCCGCTTGGACGCGCCAACGCGCTGCGCCGCCTCGGCCGTCGAGTTGGCGGCGACGGCGGTGGCCGTGGGCAGACGACGGTGCAGGAACCGGCGGCACTGGGCGATCGCGTGCGGGAACGACAGCACGGTCCGCACGTCGCCGAGCTCGGCGCCCGGCTTGGCGAAGAGGTGCAGGCGCACCGGAAGGTCGACCTCACGCTGGATCAGCAAGTCGCTCTCGAACGCCAGCGTGTCGAGGGTCACCGACACCGAGCCCTCGATCGAGTTCTCGATCGGGACCAGGCCGAGCTCCTGTTCGCCGCGCTCTACGGCCGCGATCACATCGGGGATGGAGCCGAGCGCGACCCGTTGACCGGCCGCGAGGTCGGGCTGGGTGAGCAGGGCTTCCTCCGCGAAGGTGCCCGAGGGCCCGAAGAACGCGACCGCTGGCACGGCGTCGCAGCCTACCGGCCCACCCTCCTCACCCCCGGACGACTTCAGAGGCGGGCGAAGTCGCGGCAGACCCGGCGCGGCCCTCGCCGCTGCGGGTGGTCGCCGCCTACCGAGACCAGGCGGATCGTGCGGTAGCGGTGGGGACGGTACGGCTCGAGCAGCTCGAGCATGCGCGCGTCGTCGGCGGTCCGCTCGCCCGCAATGTTCCAGGCGACGAGGGCGGGCAGGTGGTAGTCGCCGACCGGGACGGCATCGGGGTCACCGAGCGCGAGCGCCGCGACTTCGGCCGAAGGCGCCAGACGCAGATCGACGCGAGGGCCCGGCGCCGGTGCTCCGAGGCGGCGCGCGAGCTGGGCAGAGACACGATGCGCATCGGCGCGTGCTCGAGCGCCCATGCGGCACCGGCACCCCACGCCTCCCTTCTCCGGATTGCTGCCGAATGCTCGCTATCCGCTCCTGAACGCACAATTCCGGGGATCGGGGTGGGGTGGGCGGGTTCAGGGGGTGGGGTGGGCGGAGAGGGTGAACGTCGCTGCGAACGACTCGCCGGGACGCGCGGTCGGGTGGTCGCCGGTGACGAGCGCGTTGGTCGGCGCGGTCATCGGCTCGATGCAGCAAAAGCGCGCGCCGCTCGGCGAGTACACCTGCGCATAGGGGTACCCCGCGTCGAAGGCGACGCACAGCGTCCGGCCGCCGGCGGCCAACGTGAACCCGCGATCCGGTCCCAACGCGAACAGGTCGTCGAGATCCCGCGCGGCGAGCGGCGCGACCTCCGCCGGCTGCGGTCGGGGCCGACCGGTCGGGATCCCACGGTCGTCGAGGCGCACCCGCGCGAGTGCCGGGAGCCCGAACAGCCAGGAGCGGCGCGCCGCGCCCGGCAGCGTGAGGTACGGATGCCAGCCGAACGACACGGGCACCGGCGTCGGGCCGGTCGGGCGCACCGAGGTCCGCACCCGCACCGCGCCGTGGGTCGCGGTGACAGCCACCGTGAGCTCGTGCGGGAATGGGAACGAGGCGAGCAGGTTCGGGTACTCACCGAAGGGGAACACAGCGACGAGGCGCGCCGACCGCGCGCCCGCGCCCAGCCGCTCCACCCTCCAGTCCGTCCGGGCGATCATGGTGCCGTGGATCGGGAGTCCGTTGCCGTCGGCATGGAGCGCGACGCCGCGCAGGTCCACGTCGATGCCCGCAGCACGGTAGCGTCGGCACGCGAGGCGGTTGGCCCACGGATGCAGCAGCGGGACACCGGTCGTGTGGCCGGCGCGGTACGCACGCAAGCCGCCGGGAAGCGCCACGAGCTCCGCTCCACGCCACCGCACCGATGCCACGAGCATGCCGAGGCTTGGGAGCACCGTCGCCTCGTAGTCGCCCGCCGCGAGCCGGACCGCGGCCGCGCCGTGCCACTCCCCGACACGCGCGGTCGCGCTCATGCGCGCTCGACGACCGAGGTGCGGGTGACCGTGTGGTCGGCAGCCTTCTCCACGACCACGGCGGCCGCAGCCCTGGTGGGCAGGATGTGCTCGCGCAAGTTCACGAGGTTCACCGAGCGCCACACGTCACGCGCGACCGCCTCCCGCCCGGCGAGGTCGAGACCGCGAAAGTGCTCGTAGAACGATCCCGGCGGGGGCTGCTCGCAGAGATCGAGGAAGCGGGCCGCGTACCACGCCTCCATGTGCTGCACCTCGGCGTGGAGGTACACGCCGAGGTCGAGGTGCGCGGCGTAGCGCAGCGCGTTGACGCCCTCGACCACGATCACCGCCGACGGCGGCACCGGCCGGAGAACGTCGGCGACCACGTCGTAGGTCTGGTGGTCGTAGACGGGAACTGCGAGGTCGGTGCCGGCCCGGCGCGCGGCGAGAAGGAACCCCCTGAGCGCGGTGTCGTCGTAGCTCTCGGGGAATCCCTTCCGCCACAGCAAGCCCCGGGCCTCGAGGACGGCGTTGGACAGGAGGAAGCCGTCGGTCCCGACGATCTCGACGGTGACCGGTCGGAGCAACTCTGCGAGGTACGCCGCGGTCGTGCTCTTGCCGACCGCCACCCCACCACCGATGCCGACGACCAGTGCCCGCGCCACGCCGGGCTCCGCGGCCACACGCTCCTCGACCCGGCGCGCGACGAGTGTTGCGAGCGGTCGGTAGCCGTCGGCGTCCACGGCGCCGGATCGTAGGCGGATCGCAGTCGGAAAGATCCCCGGATGGACCGTCGCGTGAGGGAGACTACGTCGAATGACGGCGGTCGGCACCGGTCATGCTGCGCGCTCGGACGCGCCAGTCGCCGGCTCCACGCGCGCCCGGACGCCCAGCCGGCACCTGGTGCGGATGCGCTTCATGCCCGGGCTCGACGGCCTGCGCGCCATCTCGGTCATCGCGGTCCTCCTGTACCACGCGGAGGTCACCTGGATGCCGGGCGGGTTCCTCGGCGTCGACGTGTTCTTCGCAATCAGCGGCTACCTGATCACGGCACTGCTCCTCGCCGAGTTCCGGAACCACCACCGGATCGGGATGGGCCAGTTCTACCTGCGCCGGGCCCGGCGCCTGCTTCCCGCGCTGTTCCTCGTGCTCGCCGTCGTATCTCTCTACGCGGTGATCTTCTTGCCCGAGGAGCTCGAGGAGCTGCGGGCCGACGTGGTCGCCGCGCTCACCTACTCCAGCAACTGGTGGCAGATCTTCCGCCACCAGTCCTACTTCGAGGCCGCCGGGCGCCCTCCGCTGCTGCGCCACCTGTGGTCGCTCGCGGTCGAGGAGCAGTTCTACCTGCTGTGGCCGTTGCTGCTCACCGGCATGCTGAAGCTCTGGAAGGGCCGCCGCGCGCCGATGCTGCTCGCGATCGCCGGCGGCGTGGTGGCGTCGACGGTGCTCATGGCCGTGCTGTCGATCGCACGCGACTACCCGGTCCAGGACCCCTCGCGCGTGTACTTCGGTACCGACACGCGCATCTCCACGATGCTCGGGGGCGCCGCACTCGCGATCGTATGGGCACCGTGGCAGCTCTCCCCGAGGATCCCGCGGGAAGGCCGCGTCGGGCTCGACGCCGTCGGCCTGGCAGCGCTCGGCGCGCTGGTCCTCCTCTTCGTCAACGTCAACGAGTTCTCGCCGATGCTCTATCGCGGGGGCTTCACCGGGATCGCGATCGTGAGCGCAGCGGTGATCGCGGTGACGGTGCATCCGGCCGCGCACCTCAGCCACTGGATCCTCGGACGCAAGCCGCTGCGCTGGGTCGGCGAGCGCTCCTACGGCATCTACCTGTGGCACTGGCCGGTGTACATGGTCACCCGCCCCGGGCTCGACGTCGGAATCACCGGGACCGCCAACCTCGCGCTCCGGCTGGCCATCACCGTCGGCCTCGCCGAGCTCTCGTTCCGCTTCGTGGAGCAACCAATCCGCCAGGGCGCGCTGGGCCGCTGGTGGAAGGAGCTCCGGACCTCCACCGGACCGGAGCGGTCCCGGCTGGCCGGCACCGGCGCGGCCGTAGCCGGGCTCACGCTGCTCGCCGTGCTGCTCGTCACCGTCGGGCTCGCGAGCGGGCGCAAGCCACCGCTTCCCGTGAGCTTCGACACGCGGGCGGCGGCCGCGCAGTCCTCCACCACGACCACCACGGCGACCGCGACCGCCGTGCCGGGCGCGACCCCTCCACCCTCGACGGCCCCCGCCGCGCCACCGGTGCCGCGCGTCACGGCGATCGGCGACTCGGTCATGCTCGGCGCCCGGCCCGCGCTCGAAGCCGCTCTCGGTGACGTGTACGTCGACGCATCCGTGAGCCGGCAGTTCGGCAACGCGATCGACATCGTGCGCGCGCTCAAGGAGCAGGGTCGACTCAGCGACATCGTCGTGATCCACATGGGAACCAACGGCGTGATCACCGACGGTCACATGCAGGCGATGATGGACCTCCTCGCCGACCGCAAGCGCGTCATCTTCGTGAACCTCAAGGTGCCGCGGCGCTGGGAGGGTCCCGACAACAGCGTCCTCGCCTCATGGGTCCCGCGCTACCCGAACGCGGTGCTCGTCAACTGGAACGCCGAGGGCAACGCGCACCCCGAGTTCTTCTACCCCGACGGCTACCACTTGCGGCCCGACGGCGCTCGCTACTACGCCGAGCTGATCCGTCAACAGGCCCCCGTCAACCCCTGACCGCCGCGCGCGGCGGAACCCGATCCCGGAGCCACCATGAGCGTCCTGATCCACCCCGTCACCGATCTCGCGTCGCTGCTCGACCTCGAGCCGGTCAAGCCCGACGCATACCTGGGCGCGGGACCGGTGCTCGGATGGGGACGGATCTACGGCGGGCAGGTCGTCGCACAAGCGCTGCGCGCAGCGGCGCTCACCGTGGAGGAAGGACAGCGGCCGCACTCGCTGCACGCGTACTTCATCCGAGCGGGCGACGAGCACCAGCCAGTGCTCTACGAGGTGGAACGCGTACGGGACGGGCAGTCGTTCGCCACCCGACAGGTGGTCGCCTACCAGGCCGGCGGCGCGATCCTGAACCTGATCGCGAGCTTCCAGCATGCCGAGGCGGGTGCTGACGTGCAGGCGATCGCCGCGCCGGTCGACATCCCTCCTCCGACCGACGTCGCCGTCGAGCCGACCGACCTGTTCATGGACCATCGCATCGTCCGACGCGAGCAGGTGCCCGAGCCGCGCGCCCAGAGCTGGCTGCGGGTCATCGAGGATCTCGGCGACGACCCGGTCGTGCACGCGTGCGCCCTCGCCTACCTGTCCGACGAGGACCTGCTCGGCGTCGCGCTGACGCCGCATCCGACGGCGCCCGACTGGGAGTCGTTGATGGCGGCCAGCCTCGACCACGCGGTCTGGTTCCACCGGCCCGTGCGCGCGACCGACTGGCTCCTGTTCGACCTTCACGGCCACGGCGTCGCCAACGCCAGGGGCATGGCACTCGCCCGCGTGTACGACCGCGACGGCGTGCACGTGGCCACGGTCGCCCAGGAGGGCCTCGGGCGCGCGCGCCGCTCTCCGTAGCCGGAGCTGCCCGCTCGCATCGTGAAGGGCGTGCTGGCCACCCGGTCTGAGCATCGAGCCCCGGTTCCCCACCACCAGTGTCGAATGCAGCCGCCGGCAGGGGCCGGTCGGCCCGTCACAAGCCGAGGCCCAGACCTGGTAGCCCTCGCCCTGCCACCAGTTGGCCGAGTACAGCAGGAACCAACCCTCGGACGCGCGCAACAACGTCGGCTCTTCGACGATCGGCCACTCCGGGCTCGGCGGCCGCTGCACCTCGAGCAGCAGCGCCGGCCCGTCGACCGGCGCGAGCCCGTCGGCGCTCAGCCGGACGCTCCAGATCCGGGTCGGGAGCCCGGCGGTCGGATGGTCGATGCCCTCGGTCTTGTAGACGAGCCAAAGGTTGCCCGCGTCGTCGGTCACCGGCGACGGGTCGATCGCGGCGCCATGCCCGTGGTCGCAGAGCATCGGGGTGGTCGACGCGTCGACCGGTCGCTCGACCCGGTGGTGTACGCGAAGTAGTAGACGCTCGGCAGCGCGTAGGCCCCGACCGGCGGGGGCGGCAGCGCGGGCGATCCCGTGAGGCGCAGGTGGGGAGGTCGGAGCGCGAGGGGTGCGATGGCTCGCTCGGCCGCGGCTGACGCCGAACAGCTCGGGGCCCGGGCGATTGACTCGGACGAGGCGCTGTTCGTCGTCGCGGCCGTCATTTCCGGCCTCACCACGATGGCGATGGCGAACCAGCCGGGGAAGCACTGGGCAAGGACCGCTTTACCCCGCTGTTCCCCCGGCTGCTCGCCCTCCTCCCGCTCTGTTCCGGCCAGGCTGACCCTCGCCGGGGAACGACACCCGCCGGCGTGGTCGAAGCTGCACAAGCGGCGTCTCGACCCCCGTGTACCCGGCCGACTGGCCCCCGCCCACCTCCGGGTCGACGATCTCACCGAGCCATGCCGACCGCGTCGTCAGCCCAAGACGTGGTGGGCGAGGGGGGACTTGAACCCCCACGTCCTTGCGGACACAGGCACCTGAAGCCTGCGCGTCTGCCAATTCCGCCACTCGCCCGAGTGCCCGTCCGCGGCCCGGAGGGGAACGCCGAGGTTAGCGCCTGACCTCGGGCCCACCCGCGTGTCGAGGTCGGTCGTGTCGGTTGGACGCGACCTCGGGGCCGTTGGACCCCTTCGGCTCTGCGGCCGCGGCCGCACGGTCCGGACGTCGGCGAAAGGGGCGCGGCGCTGACGACACCACCCGAACCCAGGATCGTCCCGGTCGCGGCTGTGCTGCACCGACCCTTCGCCCGGCGGCCGCGCTCGATGCGACCGAGTCGATGCTCTCCATGCGCGACGTGCGCGTCCAGTACGGGCAGGCACCCTCGTTGCGCAAGGTCGGCCTCGACGTGCGCGACGCCGAGATCGTGGCGATCGTGGGTGCGACCGGCGCCGGCAAGACCACCACGCTCAAGACCATCTCGGGAATGAGCGAGGTGCTGCGCTCGATGCACGGCGAGATCACCTTCATGGGCGAACGCATCGAGCGGCGCCCCGCACACCGCATCGCGCGCATGGGCCTCGCCCACGTACCCGAAGACCGCCGCGTGGTCCCCGAGTCCACCGTGGAGGAGAACCTGCTGCTCGGCGCCTACCAGCGCCGCGACCCCGGAATCCGCGCCGACATCGACGGCGTGTACGACCGATTCCCCGTGCTCGGCGAGCGGCGGGACCAGTCGGCGGGGCTGCTCTCGGGGGGCGAGCAGCAGATGCTGGCGATCGGGCGCGCCCTCGCGTCGCCGCTTCCTCCTGCTCGAAGAACCGTCACTCGGGATGCGCCGATCATCGTGGACGAGGTCTTCGAGATCGTGCGCGCTCGCCGCCGACGATCACGTAACGATCCTGAGCGTCGAGCAGATGGCGACCCGCGCGCTCGCGCTGGCCGACCGCGCGTGCATCCTCGAGACCGGCGAGGTGGTCGCGCACGGCGACGCCGCCGATCTCGCCCGCGACCCCGAGATCAAGGCTGCCTACCTGGGCTCCTGACCTCTTGGAGCAGGTCGGAACGCTCCGGGCCGTACACTCGACCCGATGGGAGTCCAGAGCTTCGAGCGCCGGCTCGAGCGGCTCGTGGAGGGCGCGTTCGGCAAGGCCTTCCGCAGTGGCCTCCAACCCGTCGAGATCGCCCGCCGGCTGCTGCGCGAGATGGATGCCGGCCGCACCCTCGGCGTGCGAAGCACGGTCGCGCCCAACTGGTACCTGGTCGCCCTCTCCACCGCGGACGCGCTGCGCTTCGACGACTACGCCGACGTTCTCGAGACCGAGCTCACCACCGAGGCCCGCGAGCACGCCCGCGAGGAGGGCTATCACTTCATGGGGCCGGTGACGGTGCAGCTCGTGGAGGACCCCGACCTCCGGCGGGGCGACCTCGAGATCGAGTCGGCGTTCAAGGAGGGCCCCGGTGGCCGGGTCGGTGCACTCGTGCTGCCCGACGGTCGCCGCATCGCGCTCGGCGAGCGCGCCTTCACGATCGGACGCCTCCCGGACTCCGATCTCAAGGTCGACGACGCGCTCGCGTCGCGCCGCCACGCCGAGATCCGCCCGGAGCCCGACGGCTATCGGATCGTCGACCTGAAGTCCCTCAACGGCACCACCGTCAACGCGGTCAAGGTGACCGAGCATCTGCTCGCCGACGGCGACCTCATCGGAATCGGCTCCGTCGCGATCCGGTTCGAGGCGTCCTAGCCACCCCGACGTCGTGCCCGAGACCCTGCTCACCGTCCTCAAGTTCTGCTTTCTCGCGCTGGTGTACCTGTTCCTCTTCCGCGTGGTCCGGGTCGTGATGCTCGAGCTCAAGGCCGCCAGGATCCCCGTGGCCGTGCCCGAGGGCGCCCCGCCGGCGGCCGCGCCCCCACCGGCCGGGGCCCGTCGCACCCGCAAGGAGCGTGCCGCCGGCAGCCTGCGGATCGTCGAGCCCGCGGCGCGCGCCGGCGAGACCTACCCGCTCACCCAGGAGGTCACGGTGGGACGCGCGCCGGGATGCTCGGTGGTGCTCGCCGACGACACGTTCGTGTCCCAGGTCCATGCACGCGTGTACCACCAGGGCGGCGAGACCTACGTGGAGGACCTGGGCTCCACCAACGGTACGCTGGTGAACGGCGAGCGCATCTCGGGCTCGGTGCGGATCCGCCGCGGCGACCGCATCAACTTCGGCCAGACCGTGGCGGAGCTCACAAGGTGAGGTTCGTCGCCGGCGCCGCCACCGACAAGGGCCAGGTACGGGACAACAACGAGGACGCGTACATCGTCGACCCGCGGCTGGCGCTGTTCGCAGTCGCCGACGGGATGGGCGGCCACCAGGCCGGTGAGGTGGCCAGCGCCACCGCGCTCGAGGCGCTGCGAGCGTCGATCGCGTCTGGCAGCGCGATCGGCGATGCCGTCGGCATAGCGAACCGCGCCGTCTATGGCAAGGCCGGCGGCGACGAGGACCTCCACGGGATGGGCACCACGCTCACCGCCGCGATGCCGGTGGGCAACGGGATCGTCATTGGGCACGTCGGTGACTCCCGTGCGTACCTGCTGCGCGACGGCGAGCTCCGGCGCCTCACGGTGGATCACACACTCGTCGAGGAGCTGGTGCGCGAGGGCAAGCTCACCAAGGACCAGGCGGTCGTCCACCCGCAGCGCTCGATCGTCACCCGTGCGCTCGGCGTGGAGCCGACGGTCGAGGTCGACAAGTACGCGCTCACCCCGACACCCGGCGACCGGATCCTGCTCTGCTCCGACGGGTTGAGCGGGATGCTGCGCGACGAGCAGATCGCCGCGATCCTGCGCCGTGAACCCGACCCCACCCGCGCCGCGAACGCTCTCGTCGACGCCGCCAACGCGGCCGGCGGCGAAGACAACGTCACGACGGTCGTGATCGACGTCGAGATCGGCACGGCCGACCCGCTGCCGGCGTCGATCGCAGGCACGATCGCAGGGGTCGCCGCTCTCGCGCCCTCAGCCGACGCACCCGACACGGTGGTCGAGACGCCGGCTGGGCCGGTCGTCGCGGAACTCGCGATCCCTCCGCCCGGTCCGGAACCTGCTGCATCCGCGGCCGAGGCCGTCGCGCACCGCCGCGACCGGCGCCGGGCCCGCGCCGTGGGGCGCGGCACGTGGCGGGTGGCGCGCTGGGCCATCCCGATCGTGCTCGTCATCGGCCTGGCGGTCGGCACGGTGTGGTGGTTCGCCCGCAACACCTACTACGTCGCTTTCGACGCGAAGGGCCACGTCACCGTCTACCAGGGCCGTCCCGGCGGGCTCTTCGGCTGGGATCCCACGGTCGTGCGCACGACGGAGCTCACCGAGGACGACGTCGGCGAGCAGGCCGCGCTCGCGATCGCGGCCGACAAGGAATTCGCCACCAAGGGCGACGCGAACGCGTACGTGCTCCAGCTCGAGTCGCGCGCGACCGCCGCGACGAGCACCACCAGCACCACGTCGAGTACTACCTCCACGACGGTCGTGGCGACCCTACCGACGGCGCCGGCGACGTGAGCCACCCCCGATCCCGGCTGGGCCGGCGGCGGCGCGGCGAGGAGCTCGGGCTCGGAGCGCTTGCCCTCCTGATCGTCGGGACCGGCTACGTTCTGCTGGCGCTGTCCGAGGCGCCCGAGATCCCCGCGAACTTCTGGGGCTTCCTCGGCGCGATCTTCAGCCTCTTCGTGGTCGCGCATCTCGCCGTGCGTCGGCTCGCACCGCGCGCCGACGCGACCTTGCTCCCGATCGCCGCGCTGCTGCTCGGCATCGGGTTCGTGATGATCTCGCGCCTCGACCTGGCCGAGAAGTCCTCCGATCGCGTGGCACCGGCGCAGGCGACGTGGACCGCGGTCGGCGTTGGCGCGTTCGTGGTCACGCTGCTGCTCGTGCGCAACGTGCGCTCGCTGGCCCGGTATCGCTACACGTTCCTGCTCCTCGGCGTCGCCGCGCTGATGCTCCCGCTCGCGCCCGGCATCGGGCGCGAGATCAACGGCGCCCGGCTGTGGGTGCATCTCGGACCGCTCACGGTCCAGCCGGGCGAGGCCGCCAAGGTGCTCCTCGTCGTGTTCTTCGCGGCGTATCTGGTCGACAAGCGCGAGCTGCTGGCCTCGGGGAGCCGACGCATCGGCCGCATGTACCTGCCCGACCCGAAGCACCTTGGACCACTGCTGCTGCCCTGGGCCGCCTCGATCATGATCATGGTTCAGCAGAAGGACCTCGGCTCGTCCCTCCTGTTCTTCGCGGTGTTCGTCGCGATGCTCTACGTCGCGACGGGGCGCGCCGGCTACGTAGCCGTTGGCGTCGGCCTCTTCGGCGCGGCGGCCCTGTTCGCGTACAACGCGTTCTCACACGTGCAGAGCCGCTTCGACATCTGGCTGAACCCCTGGCAGGACGTCGAGTTCCGCGGCTACCAGCTCACCCAGAGCCTCTTTGCGTTCGGCAGCGGCGGGTTCGCCGGCACCGGACTCGGACTCGGCCGACCCGATGTGATCCCGGTCGCGACCACCGACTTCATCTTCGCCGCGATCGGAGAGGAGCTTGGCCTGCTCGGCACGATGGCGGTGCTCATCGGGTTCCTGCTCCTCGTCGGCAGCGCGTTCCGGGTCGCGATCCAGGCGATGCGTCCGTTCCCCAAGCTCTTCGCCGCGGGCCTCGCCACGATCCTCGGAGTGCAGACGTTCGTGATCGTCGGCGGCGTGACGCGCGTGATCCCGCTGACCGGCGTGACGCTGCCGTTCGTCTCCTACGGTGGGTCGTCGCTCGTCGCGAACTTCGTGATCCTCGCACTGCTGCTGCGCATCTCCGACGAGAGCGCCGCCGAGGCGGAGGCCGAGGCGGAACAGGTCGCGGCCCGCCAGGCCGTGGAGTCCGTGCAGGCATGAACGCGCAGATCCGTCACGTCGGCCTCGGCGCCGTGGTGCTGATGGTGGTGCTGGCCGCGCAGCTCACCTGGCTCCAGGTGATCGACGCCGAGCACCTCGCCGACGACCCCCGGAACACGCGCACGTTTCTGCGCGACTTCACCGGACCTCGCGGCGAGATCCTGAGCGCCGACGGCAAGGTGGTCGCGCGCTCGGTGCCGGTCGACGACGAGTACGAACGCCAGCGCCTCTACCCGCTGGGGGAGCTCTTCGCCCAGACGGTGGGCTACCAGTCGATCTGGGTCGGCAGCACCGGCGTCGAGAAGGCGTACAACGACGTGCTGTCGGGACGCGACCTGAAGTCGCTGAAGCTGAAGGACCTGGGCGAGCTCCTGCTCGGCAAGGAGCGATCGGCCAATGTGGTGCTCAGCCTCCGCAGCGACGCGCAGCAGCTCGCCAAGGACGCGCTCGGCGGCCAGAAGGGATCGGTAGTGGTGCTCGAGCCCGCGACGGGCGCCATCGTCGCGATGTACTCCACCCCGAGCTTTGACCCTCAGCCACTCGCGAGCCACAAGCACCGCGAGGTGCAGGCGTACTTCAACCTGCTCGCTGCGGCACCCGACAACCCCGCTCTACCCCGCACCTACCGTGAGCGCTACCCACCGGGTTCGACGTTCAAGATCGTCACCACCGAGGCCGCGCTCGACACCGGGATCGCAACGCCTGAGCGCGAGTTCCCGAGCGAGCGCTCCTTCACCCCGCCCCAAGCCAGCCAGTCGATCTCCAACTTCGGCGGCCGAAGCTGCGGAGGCAACCTCGAGGAGGTGTTCGTCAACTCGTGCAACACCGCATTCGCTCGGCTCGGCTTCGAGCTCGGCGAGCAGTTCCCGCTGCGCATGCAGGGCTTCGGCGTCTACGCCGCTCCCCCCATCGACTTGGATCCCGGCGCGGTCGCGAGCACCGGGCCGCTTCCGGGCACGTTCGCGACCAACAAGCCGTCGTTCGCCCTCGCGGGCATCGGCCAAGGTGAGGTGGCCACCACCCCGCTGCAGATGGCGATGGTCGCGGGAGCGGTCGCCACCGGCGGCACGGTGATGCGCCCGCACGTGGGGGCCGAGGTCACCGACGACGAGGGGCGCACGCTGCGAACCATCCCGGCGAGGGCCTGGAAGACGGCGATGCCCGCGGCCACCGCCGCCACGATCCGCGACTACATGGTCCAGGTCGTCGAGCGGGGCACCGGGACCGCGGCGCAGATCGACGGGGTCGCGGTGGCCGGCAAGACCGGAACCGCCCAGACCTGCGAGGGCTGCAAGCCGCACGCGTGGTTCGTCGCCTTCGCCCCGGCCGAGGCGCCTCGCTACGCCGTCGCGGTGATCGTGGAGAACGGTGGGGTGAGCGGCGACACCGCCACCGGCGGGAGGGTCGCTGCACCCATCGCCACCCGGATGCTGCGCCTCCTGCTCGGTGTCTGAACCCCGTCCACCTTCCCGCCCCGTCGGCGCGGGACCGGCCGGTTAACCTGCCCGGAGCCCCATGGTCGATCCCCAGGTCTACGCCAACCGCTACGAGGTCGTGCGCGAGATCGCCCGCGGCGGCATGGCGGAGGTCCTGCTCGCCCGCGACACGAAGCTCGATCGCCCGGTCGCGCTGAAGGTGCTGTCGGCGGAGCTCTCGCGCGACCCCGCGTTCGTGGAGCGGTTCCGGCTCGAGGCCCAGGCAGCGGCCAACCTGAACCACCCCAACATCGTCTCGGTGTACGACTGGGGCCAGGAGCACGGCACCTCGTTCATCGTGATGGAGTACGTCGAGGGCAGCACCGTGCGCGACCTCATCCGGGCCCAGGAACGAGTCGCGCCGGCGCAGGCCGCCGACATCGGCGGTGAGATCGCGGCCGCGCTGTCGTTCGCGCACAAAGCGGGAGTGGTGCACCGCGACGTGAAGCCCGGCAACGTGCTACTCACGCCGGGCGGGCAGGTCAAGGTCACCGACTTCGGGATCGCAAGAGCCGAGGGCGGATCCGAGGGACTCACGCGTACGGGCGCAGTGATGGGCACCGCTACGTACTTCTCCCCCGAGCAGGCCCAGGGACTCCCGGTTGACGGGCGCTCCGACGTGTACTCCCTCGGCGTGGTGCTCTACGAGATGCTCACGGGGACGCCGCCGTTCACGGGTGACAACCCGGTCTCGGTGGCGTACAAGCACGTGCGCGAGCCGGTGCCGTCGCTGACCGGGAGCGTGCCCGCAATCCCCGCACAGCTTGAGCGCGTCGTAACGACCTGTCTCCAAAAGGACCCGCTCGGTCGCTACCAGTCAGCCGACGACCTGCGCGAGGACCTGCTGCGCTTCCGGGGCGGGCAGGCGGTGATCGGTGGCGCGATGACCGCGCAGGTCGCGGCCGTGGGCGACGCGACACGCACCAGCGCGCTGCCCATGATGAGCGCGGCGGGTGCCGCCACGGCCCCGTCGAAGAAGCCCCGGAGGGGACCGCTCGTCGCGGTCATCGCTCTGTTGGCGGTGCTCGTCGCGGTCATCGGGTTCCTCGTCGTCTCCCAGCTCGGCGGTGGTGACGGCGGTGGCACGGTCGTCGTGACCGACGTGGTGGGCAAGGAGGAGGCCGTCGCGATCGCGACGCTGGAGAAGCAGGGGCTCGAAGTCGACGTCATCCACAAGGCGAACGACACCGTGGCCGAGGGGTTCGTCGTGCGCCAGGACCCCTCCGCTGGCGTGAAGGTTGCCGACGGCGAGACCATCGAACTCGTGGTGAGCAGCGGCGTCGGCAAGGTGAAGCTCCCCGATCTCGAGAACGACCTCTACGAGGACGCGGCCCGGACGCTCATTGACGCGGGCCTCGTCCCGGTACCCACCGAGAATGCGAGCGACGAGATCGACATGGGTCGGGTCATCCGCACCGACCCGCCGGCGGGAACCCGCGTGGCAAAGGGCGCCAACGTCACGGTCGTCGTGTCGGTCGGCCCCGCGCCAGTCACCGTGCCCAACGTGGTCGGGCAGGACGAGTTCGACGCGACCCAGAATCTCGCGCGCGTCGGGTTCGTCGTGCAGAAGACCACGGCCGCGAGCAGCACCGTGGCGAGCGGCATCGTCATCAGCACTATTCCTGCAGGGAACCAGTCGGCCCCGAACGGCGCGACGGTCCGCATCGTCGTGTCGACCGGACCGGAGCTGGTCAACGTGCCGAACGTGGTGGGCCAGTTCCAAGGGCCGGCGAGCAACACGCTCACGAATGCCGGCTTCGACGTGACCGTCGTGCAGGTGCCCTCGACCGAGGCCAACAACGGGCGGGTGATCTCTCAGAACCCCGCGGGGGGCACGAGCGCCGGGCGGGGATCGACGGTCACGATCACCGTCGGCACCGGTACCGGCACGACGACGACCACGACATGACCCGGGCGGCCCCGCTGGCCGTCTGGTACGCGGAGCACGGCCGCCACGACCTGCCGTGGCGCCGGACTCGGGACCGCTGGGCGGTGCTGGTGTCCGAGGTGATGCTGGCCCAGACCCAGGCAGCGCGGGTGCGCGACGTCTGGCCGACGTTCATGGCCCGCTACCCGTCGCCGGCCGCCATGGCGGGGGTGGGCCTGGGCACGGTGATCACCGAGTGGGGGCACCTCGGCTACCCGCGGCGGGCCCGTTGGCTGTGGGAGTCGGCGCGCCTGATCACCGAGCAGGGTTGGCCCGTGAACCTGCGCTCACTCCCCGGGGTCGGGCGCTACACCGCGGCCGCGCTGGCAGCCCAGTGCGACGACGCCGACGTCCCCGCGGTGGAGGTGAACGTGCGTCGGGTGGTCGAGCGCGTGATCGGGCGGCGCAGTACCGAGCGCGAGGCGGAGCAGGCTGCCGTGCTCGTCGGACGAGGCCTGCGCGGCCGCGACCGGCTCCTCGCACTGATGGACCTCGGTGCGTTGGTGTGCCGCGCGCGCGGCCCTGAGTGCGCCGCCTGCCCGCTGCGGCGACGCTGCGCGACCCGAGGCCCGCTCGACGGGGAGCGGCGCGCCCGTCAAGGTGCGTTCGCGGGATCGTTCCGGCAACGACGGGGAAAGGTGCTGGCCCGGCTGCGCGCGCAGGCACGGGTACCGGCAGGCGAGCTCGACGCCGAGGCGCTGGCGTCGCTGGTTGCCGACGGCCTCGCACAGGTCACGCGCAACACCGCCCACCTCCCCTGACTGCCAGCCGCCCGCGCCACCCACCATCCCCGCCGGGATTGATGCAGAAGGAGCGCTCGCCGCTCTTCTCCGCTCTTCTCCGCACAATCCGGGGGCGAGTCAGGATCGGGTCAGGGGCGGGTGGCGGTCGGCGCGAGGGCGAGGAAGCTGCGTAGGAGGTCGTGGCCGCCCTCGGTGAGGATCGCCTCGGGATGGAACTGCACGCCCTCGATCGGGTGCTCGCGGTGACGCAGGCCCATCACGATCCCGTCGTCGGTCTCCGCGGTGATCTCGAGGCAGTCGGGCACCGAGTTGCGAGCCACCACGAGCGAGTGGTATCGGGTCGCGCTAAGCGGGTCGGGGAGCCCCGCGAACACGCCGATCCCACGGTGGTGGACCTCCGAGGTCTTGCCGTGCATCACCCGCTCGGCTCGTACGACCTCGCCGCCGTAGTGGGCCCCGATGCACTGATGACCGAGGCACACGCCGAGCACCGGCACGCCGTGCTCGCCGAACACGCCGACCGCGTCATTGGACAAACCGGCGTCCTCCGGTCGCCCCGGGCCCGGCGAGATCAGCACCGCGTCAGGCTCCAGCGCGCGCATCTCCTCCAGGGAGATCGCGTCATGGCGGTGCACCAGGGGTTCCGCGCCGAGCTCGCCGAGGTACTGGACGAGGTTGTAGACGAAGGAATCGTAATTGTCGATCACGAGCACCCGAGCACCCATCGCCTCGCACCGTACCGGACCGCACTCCACGTCTCCGGTCGACTTCGCCGCCAACCATTGCGGCCGCGGCCATCGCATGGCGGCTACGTCTCGCTGTCCCCGGGCCGGTAACGTCTCTTTCCGTGCCGGTCTCGAAGTCGAAGCGCTCCCGCTACACGCCGCCGCCGCCCAAGAAACAGGCGGGGAGCCCGCCGTGGGTCCCGACGCTCATGTTCAGCTTGTTCGCGGTCGGGATCATCGTGGTGGTCGCGAACTACATGGGCCTCCTGCCCGGGGCCCAGCAGAACAGCTACCTGCTGCTCGGCCTCGGAGAGATCACCCTCGGCTTCATCGTTGCCCCGATGTACCGCTAGGGCAGGCCAAACCAGTCGACCGCGCCTGCCCGGGCGAATCACACGCCTGTCGTTCCCCACAGCCTGTGGGCAAACCTGTGGACGATGGGAGGTCACTGCCGCGTCGTGGGCCAGTCCGGGAACTCAGGTCCGTGCCGCGACGACTGTCGTGCGCATGGGGCAAACGGAAGACGACACGCAAGGCTGGGAGTCTCCGGAGCAACCGGGCGCGCAGGCCAGCCGTCGCTGGCGCTCGCTGTGGCGGACCCACTTCTACGCCGGCATGCTGTCCATGCCGCTGCTCGTCCTGTTCGCGCTGACGGGGCTGTTCATCCTCTACACGCAGCCGATCCAGGACCTGTTCCAGGACGACTGGCGAACCGTCCCCTCGTCCTCTCGCTCGGTCTCTCTGGACGACCAACGCGCCGAGGTCGAGGATGCGTACGACGGATTCGAGATCGCCTCGGTCACTCCACCCCGTGACGGCGAGCACTCGACGGTGTTCAGCGGGACTGCAGCCGATGGTTCGTTTCGCGACGTGTTCGTCGACCCCCACTCCGGAGAGGTTCTGGGTTCGTCGAAGCCGGGCGACGACATCGTGGGCCTGGCCAACCGCCTGCACGGCTTCCTCAACAACGAGACCGTCACCGTGAAGCTCCCGATGCTCGCGGGACTGCTCCACGACGGCGAGCCGATCCTCGCCGAGGTTCCCGTCACCGAGATCGCTCTGGAGATCGCCGCGGTCTGGGGACTCACGATGGCGCTCACGGGTGTGTACCTCTGGTGGCCGCGCAAGCGCGGCACCGGCAAGGCGCTGATCAAGCCCCGACTCGGCAAGCCCGGCCGTGCCCGCTGGCGCGACCTCCACGCAGTCGGAGGAGTGCTCCTGGCCGGCTTGATCGTGTTCTTCGTGATGAGCGGCATGCCCTGGTCCTCCTACTGGGGCTCGAACTGGGCGACGGTCGCAACCGAGGTCACCCCCAACGAGAAGCCGAGCTTCTGGGAGTGGGAGGGCCCGACGTCTGCAGTCCCGACGGTCGGCGACCTCGACCGCGTCGGGAACCGGATCCCGTGGGCAACCAACCAGGAGGAGGTACCCGCCTCGGATCCGAGCAGCCCGCACCACGGCACGGGTTCCGGCGAGGAAGCGGCCGGCGGCGGAGACGGGCCACCCACGAAGCTCGCATCGCTCGACCTGATCGCCACCGCCGCGACCGACGAGGGCATGAAGCCCGGATTCACGATCAACATGCCGGCCGACGTGCTCGAGGACCCGGACGAACCCAGATACGGGGCGTTCGCCGTGTTCAACCCCTGGCCCGGCCGGATGAGCAACCAGGGCGCGCTCTACCTCGACCAGTTCAGCGGGAGGACGATCGCGCACAGCACCGCCGCCACCTGGGGAGCACTGCAGTGGACGACCGAGCTCGGCGTGCAGACCCACATGGGCACCCAGTTCGGCGTCGTCTCGCGGATCCTCATGACCGCGGGCTGCCTGCTGATCCTCTGGATGGCGACCACCGCCATCGTGATGTGGTGGAAGCGACGTCCGAGCGGGAAGGCGGGCCTGCCCCGGCGCCCGAACGACGTGCGCACCCCCAAGTCCGTGCTGGTCGTCGCGGTCGTCCTCGGGCTGCTCTACCCGCTCTGGGGCATCTCCGCGCTGCTGATCCTCCTCGCGGACCGCTACGTCATCCGCAGCGTCCCACCGCTCCGGCGTGCGTTCGGCATGCGCTGACCGGTACCCACCTCAGCCTTCACCGACGAGGGTCATGTCCTCGCGGCAGTGCCGCGGCGGCTCCGGGTCGTCGTCGCCGGGCGTCGCGGTCATCGTGACCTCGGCCCCGCACACCATGCAGCGGTAGCGCAGCTCGACGGGTCGCAACGCGGAGACGTCGGGCTCCTCCGGCGGCGGGGCGGTCATCAGCACCCGCACGACTTTGACCCCGAGCAGGTAGATCCCGATCGCGACAGCGACCGCGATCGGGATGCTCAACCAGAGGCTCACCCGCCGACCTGGGTCGCGTCGCGGTGGAGCTAGCCGAGCCGCTCGATGATCGTGGCGTTCGCCATCCCGCCGCCCTCGCACATGGTCTGGAGGCCGTAGCGGCCACCGGTGCGCTCGAGCTCGTTCAGCAACGTCGTCATGAGCCGCGCACCCGAGCAGCCAAGTGGGTGCCCCAACGCTATCGCGCCACCGTTCGGGTTGACCTTCTCCATGTCGGGGTGATGCTCCCTCTCCCATGCGAGCACGACCGGAGCGAACGCCTCGTTGATCTCAACGAGATCGATCTGGTCAAGGGCCATCCCGGAGCGGTCGAGCACCTTGCTCGTCGCCGGAATCGGGCCGGTCAGCATGAGCACCGGGTCCACGCCCGCGAGCGCGAACGCGTGGAACCGCGCCCGCGGCGTGAGCCCGAGCTCGCTCGCCTTCTCCTCGCTCATGATCATGATGGCGGCCGATCCGTCGGTGATCTGGCTCGAATTGGCCGCGGTCACCACGCCGTCGGGCTTGAACGCGGGCTTGAGCTTGGCCAGCGTCTCCATCGAAGAGTCGGGCCGGATGCCCTCGTCGGCCTTCATGAGCTCGGTACCGTCGTCGGTGGTCACCTCGATCGGCACGATCTCGTTGTCGAACCGCCCCTCCGCGGTGGCCTTCGCGGCCCGTTGGTGCGACTGCACCGAGAGCCGATCGTTGTCCTCGCGGCTGATGCCCCACTTCTCTGCGATGAGCTCGGCCGAGATGCCCTGGGGCACGAGGTTGGGGTAGCGCTCGATCATCATCGGACCGAAGGGCATCGAGCCCTGGAGGAACGAGGCACCCATCGGGACCCGGGTCATGTTCTCGACGCCCGCGGCGATCACGATGTCGTACGCGCCGGCCATCACACCCTGCGCCGCGAAGTGCGCGGCCTGTTGCGAGGAGCCGCACTGCCGGTCGATCGTCGTGCCGACGACGGTCTCCGGGAAGCCGGCGGCGAGGGCCGCGTTGCGCCCGACGTTGACCGCCTGGTCCCCGACCTGCATGACGCAGCCCATCAGCACGTCGTCGACCAGTGCCGGGTCCACGCCGGTGCGCTCGATCAGCGCCCGCAGCGTGTGGGAGGCGAGGTCGACCGGGTGGACGCCCGACAGCTTGCCGTTGCGGCGGCCGAGGGGCGTGCGGACGGCGTCGACGATGACCGCGGTGGGCATTGAGACCTCCTGGAGTGCCAGCCGGCACCCGCCGGCAACTAGACCGTACGGTCAAGTGTAGACACGGACCCCGCACTACTGTCCACGCCCGATGCGAAACATGGACCGATCT
>VGBT01000038.1 GCA_016870395.1 Actinomycetota bacterium
GAGGACCGCCCACTGCGCGCCCGCGGCCGCGTACGCGCGCAGCGCCGCGGCCACCGTCTCCGGGCTGCCCACGAGCGTCCCGGGCCCGGCGGCGAGGCGCGCCGCCTTGCTCGCGGCGTCGAGGTCGGTCGCGGCCACCACGACCAGCCCGCCCCAAGACGGCACGAAGTCGTCCGCGAACCCGCGCAGCCGCTCCACCAGGTCGCGAACTTCCCCCAGCTCCCGGGCGAAGCGCGCCACGTCGACGCCCCAGCGGTTCCACCCGTCGGCCCGCTCGGCCGCGACCACGCCCACATGGCGCGCCCGGCCGGCGACCCACACCGGGTAGCCGCGACTCGTGAGCCCGCGAACGGTCGCCCGCAAGGCGCCGACCCGCTGCGCTTCGGTCCCGAAGTCGAAGCCGAACGTCTCCATCTCCACTCGACTCTCCTCGTCGCCCGCGCCCACACCAGCGAAGAGACGCGGTCCCGCGATACGCGCGACGGTGTCGAGCATGGCGGCGAGCGTGGCCGGCGGGCGCAGTGTGGCACGCGCGACGAGCGTCCCGATCCCGATGCGGCTGGTCGCCGCGGCCACCGACCCGGCCAGCACGCCACATTCGATCGCCGGACGCAACGCGCCACCGCGCGCCGTGCGAAACAGGTGGTCATATACGAACACGCCGTCCATGCCGTGGGCCTCCGCGACCCGGGCGACGGTGACCGGCACTTCGGGGTCCTCGACGAACGACGGCAGCGCGAGCCCGATCTTCACGTGAGCCCGACCTCCATGTCAGCGGCGCGCGTCGAGCGCCAGCAGCGCCGCGCCGACGACGCCGGCGCGCTCCCCGAATGCCGCTGTCACGATCTCCGGCGCGGGACGGTAGTCGGCGCCCTCGATGTGCCCGAGGAAGTGGGTACGGATCGGCCCGAGGAAGAGCTCGCCGTCTTTCACCAGGCCGCCGGCGATCGCGATCAGCGACGGGTCGAAGATGTTCGCAAGGCCAACCAGCCCGATCGCGACGTTGTAGGAGTAGCGGTCGACGATCGCGAGGGCGTCGGGAGCCCTCGCGTGAGCGGCCGCAGAGACATGGACACCGGCGACCTCTTCGACCGCACCGCCGGCCGCGGCCAACACGCTGGGGGCGTCCCCCGCCGTTGCGGCCTCACGTCCCATCCGCCCCAGCGCCGAGCCGGAGGCCATCGCCTCCCAGTGACCCCGCTCGCCACAGGCACACAGGGGACCGTCGGGATCGACCTGGAAGTGACCGACCTCGGCGGCGAACCCGTGGGCGCCGCGCAGCACCCGCCCGTCGACGATCACGCCGCCGCCGATCCCCGTGCCGAGCGTGATCACCAAGGCGTCGGTCGCTCCCCGCGCCACGCCGAGCTTCACCTCTGCGTACGCCGCGACGTTCGCGTCGTTGTCGACCGTGACCGCCAGGTCGGTCGCCGCCTCGAGGTCGGCGCGGACCGGTGCCTTGCGGAACCCGAGCACGTTCGGCGAATAGTGGATCACGCCCTCGCGGTCGACCATGCCCGCAGCACCGACGCCGAGCGCGCGTACCTCGGGAACGCGGACGCGCAGCTCATCGACCACCCCGACGATCGCGCCGCGTAGCTCCGCCCAGCCGGCCGGCGAGTACACGCGGTGCTCCTCGAGCACACACCCGTCACGGTCGACGACCGCGCCGAGGACCTTCGTGCCACCGACGTCGACGCCGATCGCGACGCCGGCGTCGCTCACGCGAGGTCGAGGCGGCGCACGGGCGCCGAGCCGGTCGCGGTCTCCGGTCCCGCGGGTGACACGTCGGGCGCGTGCGCACGTGCCGCGCGCGTCGACGGGGACGCGGTCATCGCCGCGCGTTGGGCTGCCAGCGCGACCTCCGTGGCGTCGACAACGGTCTTCACCGCGAGCACCATCTCGTGCGCCGCGGCGACGAGATGCTCGCTCGCCTCCGGCTGCGCGTCGACGAGTGCGTCGACCAGCTCACCGAGCGCTCCGAGGAGCCCGCCCGCCGCGTTCGCACCGACGTGCGACCCGGCGTCGGGCGTCTCGCCCTGCTCGCCCGATCCGGACTCGTCGGGATCCGCGTACTCGAAGAACGGGTTGCGCCGGGGGGTACCGGGGTCACGCATCGTAGGGCCTCCACGCAGCTCGGTGCACACTGGCCGAGGCTACCGGTCGCGTCCCTCCACCGCCTTCTTGAGCTCCTTGAGCGCGGTGCCCATGATCATCCCCGCAGCGCGGCGCTTGATCAGCCCCGGGATCGGGATCGAGAGGTCGACGAGCAGGTCATAGTGAACCCGGGTCGAGTCGCCGTCGGCCTCGAACCGGTAGGTGCCGTCGAGCTTGCGCATCCCCTCGCCTTCGACGAGCTTCCAGCTGAACGAGTCGGGGAGCCCCGAGTAGTCGTACTCGAGCGTGTACCGGAAGCTCTTGCCGAGCCCGGCGGCGCGGTACTCGACGTGAGCGCCGCGTCCTTCGGCGTCGCGGTCGATCACCGTGACCTGCTTCACGTCGCGCGCCCACTCCGGATAGCGCTCGAAGTCGAGTGCGACCGCGAGGCACTCGTCCGGCGGCGCCTCGATCCGGATCCGCTCACTCCCCTGCTCGGCCACCCGACACCCCTCTGGTCGACCCGTTGCGCTCGGGACGCAGCGGGGGGTCCGGGACCAGCGTCCCCGACCGCGATGGGAACACGCCGTGACGTGCACCCCACAGGCCCACGAGCCCCAGCGGCAGCATAGGGACCAGAACGCCGAAGGGGTCGGACGACGCAGTGAGCGCCGTGATCGCGAGGCACACGCCGAACGAGCCGTACAGGTGGGCTCGGACCGCCCGCGGGGCGTCACCCTCGATCAGAAACAGGTTCGACACGACGATGTTGTCACCCTCGGCGCTGCGGCGCACGGCCGCCGCGAACGCCCAGACCCACACCACGAGCGACGCCGCGAACAGCACCAGCGCGGTGACGATCGCCGCCGATCGAAGCCCGTCGGCACCCGCCACGAGCGGCAGGGCGGTCACGGCGAACACGACGTTCGACGCCCACGAGGTGCGGATGATCGCCCGACCAGCCGTCTGCTGCACCTCCGCAGGCTACCCAGCCCCTAACGGGCCGAGAACGGTGAGGTCGCCGGACGCGAGGCGCCGGAGCGGCGCCGCGCGAGTCGCGTAGGACCACTCCCCCTCCGCCCTCGCCCGAGCGGCGCGCCCCATCTCGGCGCGCCGCACCGGGTCGCGCAGCAGACCGTCGAGCGCGGCAGCGACACCGGCGACGTCGCGGGACTCGACGACGCACCCGGTCTCGCCGGCGACGACGGCCTCGTGCGAGCCCCCACTCCGGCCGGCGACCACGGGGACGCCGGTGGCCGCCGCCTCGAGGAACACGATCCCGAATCCTTCGGCCTCGAGGCCGAACCATCGATCGCGACACAGCATCGCGAACACGTCCGCAGCGCGGTAGACGGTGGGGAGGTCGGCCTCGGACACGCGACCCAGGAAGCGCACTCGTCCGCCCAACCCGGCACGCGCCGCCCGTCGTTCCAGACGCTCGCGATCACGACCCGCGCCGGCGAGTGCGAGCGTCACGCCGTCGAGGCGCGCGACCGCGTCGACGAGGACGTCGAAGCCCTTGCGGGGCACGAGTCGGCTGAGACCCACGACGGTCGGCGCGTCGGGGTCGAGTCCGAACCCCTGCCGCAGCCCCGTGCGCTCGGACGGGTCGACGGCCGGCCGGAAACGCGACGCGTCGACGCCCGGAGGCACGACGATGCCGCGCAGCCCCCGGCCCGCGGCGCGCTCGGCCTCCCGTGCCGGGTAGTGGCCGGCGGACACCACGCCGGCCGCGGCGTTCAGCACTCGTGCGAGCAAGGGGCGGATGGGCCACAGCCGCCCGGGCAGCGTGACCTCCGCGCCGTGGAGCACGATCACCACGGGCGCGGCACGAAGGCGTGGACCGATCCAGCCGAGTGGGAGCGCGGGGTCGACGAAGATCACGTCGGCACACACCTCACGCGCCAGGGCGTCGACGCGTCGAACGACCGCAGCGGTGGGGAGCAGCACGCGTTGACGGACCCGCTCGACCCGGAAGGGCTGCGCCGCGTCCCAGGCCGCGGCGCCGTCGTAGGCGGTCGTCAGGACCGTCGTCTCGTCGGGCGGGAGCCGGCACCAGAGCTCGTGCAAGTAGGTCTGGATCCCCCCGAGCTTCGGTGGGAAGTCGTTGGTGACGAGCAGTGAGGTCACGTTCCGGGCTCCGGCTCCGGGATCTCCTCCCGCGCGTGCACTTCGACGTGGCGTGCCCGCACCCGCGGGTCGAGGCCGCTGCGCAGCAGCAGCCCGCCGAGCGCGATCAGCGCGCTCCCGGCGAACGCGCCGCGGTACCCGGACAGCTGGGCGATCGTGCCGACGATCAGGGCGCCGAGCCCCTGCGAGAGGTCGAAGAACGTCGAGAACGTCCCGACCACCGCGGCGCGCTGCGTGTCGTCGACGCCCACAAGCGCGAGCATCATGAGCGACGGGTACATGAACGCCATCCCGATCGCGAACAGCACGGTACCCAACAGAAGTCCGGCGACCGACGCCCACGCGGCCATGACGAGCAGCCCGCCGGCACCGAAACCGAGCGCGAGCGTGCCGGCCTGCAAGGGCCCCAGCCGGTCCAACAGCTTCGCGCCGGCGATGCGGATCACGAGGATGAGCACGCCGCAGAGCAGAAACGCGTTGCGCGAGTTCTCCCACCCGACATCGCCGACGTAGAGCGGGACGAACGCCACGAACCCGGCGACCACGAGCGCGCCGACGATCACGAGGAAGCGCCGATTGATGCGGTCGCCGAGCCGGCCCGAGTACGGGCGCAGCAGGATTGCGCCCACCGCGAACGCGCCGACCGCGATCCCGACCGCGAGGTCGTCGCCGCCGAGCGGCCCCTTCACGTACCGCAAGACGATCGGCATGCCGCTGCCAAGCGCCAGGAAGTAAAGGATGCCGGCCGCGGTGACGAGCAGGAACTGGGGCGAGAGCAGCCGCGCGCGCGGCGCCACCGGTTCGGCCACGATCAGCCGTTTTCGGCCGCGAACGCGAGCGCGTCCGCGAACGTCGCCCGTTCGGCGATCATCCTGCGGTACTGCATCAACCGGCGCGGCTGAGAGAACGCGAGCACGCCCGACAGGCGACCGGTCCGCTCGAAGAGCGCGACGAACCGGCGCTCCCCCAGCGTGCCGTGCACGACCTCCATGTGGCCGTCGCCCGAGAAGCGGCCCGCGCTCTGGATCTTCACGTCGTACTGGTCGGACCACACGAACGGGACCGGTGCAAACGCAGGGGCGTCGCCGCTGCGCAGGAGTCGTTGCGCGGCGGCGACGCCCTGCTCGGCCGCGTTGGTCCAGTGCTCGATCCGCATCGACTCGCCGTCGAAGAGCGGGTTCGGCCAGCGACACACGTCACCGGCCGCGACGACGCCCGGAGCAGCCAGGAGGGTCTCGTCGCACACGATCCCGTCGTCGAGCGTCAGTCCCGAGCCCTCGAGCCACCCGGCGCAGGGCGTCACGCCGATCGCGACGAGCACGACGTCGCACGCGACCGTCGCGCCTCCGGCCAGCTGCACCTGCTCGACTCGGCCGTCGCCCTCGATCGTCTCGACCGTCACGCCGCAGCGCAGGTCGACGCCGTGGTCGCGGTGGAGGTCGGCCAGCACCTCGCCGAGGCGTGCCCCCACCCCTCTCACCATGGGTTGGGGCAGGGCCTCGAGGACGGTCACGTCGAGCCCCCGGCCGCGGCACGTGGCTGCCACCTCCGCACCCATGAACCCCGCACCGATCACACACACCCGTGGCCCCGCGTCGAGCCGCTCCCGCAGCGCCAGGCAGTCGTCGATCGTGCGGAGCGTGAACAAACCCTCGAGCGTCGGCACGCCGGGGAGTGCACGCGGCGTCGCTCCCGTGGCGATGACCAGGCCGTCCCAGGCGAGGCCGGTGCCGTCCGCGAGGGTGAGCGTGCGCTCCCCCACGTCGAGCGCGGCGGCGAGCACGCCGAGCCGCAGCTCGACGTCGAGCTCGTCGTACGGGACCTTTCGCAGCACGATCTCCTCGTGCTGCCAGGAACCCGCGAGCAGCTCCTTCGAGAGTGGCGGGCGATCGTACGGGAGATGTGGCTCGCCGCCGACGAGCGTCAGGCGACCCCCGAAACCTTCGCGGCGCAGCGTCTCGACCGCGCGCAGCCCGGCGAGGGACGCACCGACGACGGCGATGTGCTCCAAGCGGTCCTCACCCCACGATGCTGATCGCACCCGTCGGGCACATCCGCACCGCCTCCTCCATCTTCGGGCGCAGGTCCTCGCCCGGCTCCTCCTGCAGGAGGTAGAGGAAGTTGTCGTCGCGCACCTCGAACACCTCGGGCGCGACGCCCATGCACACCGCGTTGCTCTTGCACTTGTCGAAGTCGACCACGATCTTCACGTGCACCTCCGGGGGTCGGGTCCGCCCGGCACCCTACCGCCGCGAGGCGCGTGGCAGACGGGAGAGCAGCATCGCTGGCATGATCCGGGCGTGGCCCGAACGGTGGAACTCCTGACGGCGGACGGCGTGACGCTACGGGGCCGCCTCGACCTCCCATCCGGCACCGGTCCGCATCCCGCCGTGCTCATGGCCCACGGCTTCTCCGCGACGGTGGCGATGCGGCTCGACGGATTCGCGGACGCGTTCGCAGCCGCGGGCTTCGTGGTGCTCGCATACGACCACCGCGGGTTCGGGCGGAGCGGGGGCGAGCCCCGCTCGTACGTGGACCCGTGGCGCCAGACCTTCGACGCGCTCGGCGCGCTCGCGTGGCTGGGGGCGCAGTCCGAGGTCGACGCGGCACGCGTCGCGCTCTGGGGTTCGTCGTTCTCGGGGGGCGAGATGGTCGTCGTGGCCGCGCTGGATGCCAACGTGCGCGCGGTGGTGGCTCAGGTGCCGTTCACCGGACCCGGCGACCTCGCTCCGGACGACACCCTCGCGCTCGACGCGCGCTTCGCCGCGATGGGCGAGCGTCTCCGCGCCCTCCCGGCCATCGATGGCGAGCCCATCGGGCCGATCCCGGTGGTGACCGACACGGACGGCGGGGTCGCGGTGATGCCTCAGCCCGAGGCCTTCGCCTGGTTCGAGCGGGTCGGCCACGAGCAAGACGCCGCGTGGGAGTCGGTGGTCACGCTCGGCGGGATGACCACCGACCCACCGTTCGACCCGCTCGCGGCGGCCGGGCACCTACCCGGCGCGCTGCTCGTCGTCGCCGCCGACGCCGACACCTTGACCCCCACCGCCGGCGCGCTCGCGCTCCACGAGCGCGCCTCGGGACCGAAGGCCCTGCACCGGGTCGCCGGCCACCACTTCGTCGTCTACGACGACCCGACCTTCGCCGAGGTCACCGCGGTGGAGACCGCCTTCCTGCGCGAGCATCTCGGCCACTGACCACCGTTCGTGATCGAAACCGTCATGAGGACAGGTGTGACGACAGGTTCGGTCACCTACGCCTCGAGGTGGGGACGGGACTCGCACGAAACCTGACTCCGGCGTCATACTGACGGGCCGTCAGACCGCCCCTACGACCGCCCCGCTACGGAGCCCGCGCATGCCCGCCGCCGACCGCCCCACGCCCACCGACCGCATCCCGCCCGGGAACCTCGACGTCTCGGGCCGCCCGCTCGCCCTGCGCGACGTCGACCTCGACGCGTTCCTGCACCCGAAGACGATCGCGGTGATCGGCGCGTCGGAGCAGTCGGCCAAGCCGAACACCGCTATGACGCGCAAGTTCGACGCGTGGGCGAAGGCAAACGGCGCCACCTTCTACCCGGTGCACCCGGCCTACGAGACGATCCTCGGGCACCAGGTGTACCCGTCGATCTTCGACGTCCCCGGCGACATCGACCTGGCGATCGTCCTCACCGGCAAGGCCGTCGACACCTTCGAGGAGGTGCTCGCCCGCAAGGCCAAGTTCGCGGTGATCTTCGCCGCCGGTTTTTCCGAGACCGGAAAGGAGGGCGAGCGCCTCGAGGCCCGCCTCGCCGATCTCGTGCTGTCTGGCGACGTCCGCCTGCTCGGCCCCAACACCAACCTCAACGCCTTCGAGAACTTCCGCGCCGACCTCGACGGACCGTCGATCGCGCTCGTGACCCAGTCGGGCCACCAGGGCCGACCGGTGTTCCAGGGTCAGGAGATCGGGATCCGCCTCACCCATTGGGCGCCCACCGGCAACGAAGTCGACCTCGAGTTCGCCGACTTTGCCCGCCACTTCGCCGACCAGCCCGAGGTGGGCGTGGTCGCCTGCTACATCGAGGGCTTCAAGGACGGCCGTACCCTCATGCTCGCCGCCGACCATGCCGCGAAGCTGCGCAAGCCGATCGTGATGGTGAAGGTCGGGCGCACCGACGAGGGCGCGTCCATGGCCCAGAGCCACACCGGGCACCTCACCGGCTCCGACGCGATCACCTCCGCGGTCTTCCGCCAGCTCGGTGTCAGCCGGGTCGACGGGCTCGACGAGCTCCTCGAGGTGAGCGCGGCGCTCGCCCGCACCCGTCCCGAGGCGCTGCCGAAGTGGGCGAAGGCCGATCGCGAGCCCGGGATCTGCGTCTACGCGATCTCCGGTGGCACCGGCGCGCACATGTCCGACATGGTCGCCGCCGCGGGACTCCGGATCCCGCCGCTCGCCAAGGCCACCCAACGGGCGCTGCACGACGGGCTCATCCCTGCCTACCTGCGTGTGAGCAACCCGGTCGACTGCGGCGGGCCGCCGGTCGCCGACTCGCGTGGCCGCAGGATCCTCGACGCGATCATCGCCGACCCCAACGTCGACGTGATCGTGGTGCCGATCACCGGCGCGGTGGTGACCTTCTCGGAACCGTTCACCCGCGACCTCGTCGAGGTGGCGAAGCACACCACCAAGCCGATCTTCGTGGTGTGGGGCGCGCCGGCCGGCACCGACGACACCTACTACCTCCGCCTGCTCGAGGGCGGCCTGCCGGTCTTCCGGACGTTCGGCAACACGGTGAAGGCCCTGCGCGCGTACGTCGACTACTGGCGCTTCGCCGCCCGCTACCGGTCCGCGTTCGTGGACGCACCGCGCGAGCCGAGCGCCGCGGCCCGCAAGGCCCGCCGGATCCTGGCGAACGCCGCGCCGGGCGCCGCTCTGTCCGAGTGGGACGCGAAGCAGGTGCTGAAGGCCTACGGCATCAAGACGTCGCGCGACGTGCTGTGCACGAACGCGGCGGAGGCGAGGCGCGCGGCCGAGCGACTCGGCTTCCCGGTGGTGATGAAGGTCGCATCACCTGACGTCCTCCACAAGAGCGACCTCGGGCTGGTCAAGGTCGGCGTGTCGAGCGCGAAGGACGTGACCGACACGTTCAAGGCGTTCATGGCCAAGGCGAAGCGCGCCGCCGGGCGCGCCGGGCGCGTCGACGGGGTGCTCGTCTGCGAGATGGTCACCGGCGGCGTCGAGACGGTCATCGGGATCTCGCAGGACCCGCTCTTCGGACCCGTCGTGATGGCCGGGCTCGGCGGGATCTTCGTGGAGGTGCTGAAGGACGTCACGTTCCGCGTCCCGCCGTTCGGCCGCGACGAGGCCGAACGCATGCTGGGCGAGCTCGCCGGCGCGGCGTTGCTGGCCGGTGTGCGGGGCGCGAAGCCCGCCGATACCGAGGCGCTCGTCGACGTGGTCATGAACGTGCAACGGCTGGCGATGGACCTGGCCGACGAGGTCGCCGAGCTCGACGTGAACCCCCTCGTCGTGAAGCCCAAGGGCGCCGTCGCCCTCGACGCGTTGATCGTACGAAGGAAGTAGAGATGACCCAGGAGGAAGAGCTCACGTCAGAGGTGCGCGATGGAGTGCTGTGGCTCATCATCAACCGGGCCGACGCGTCGAACGCGATCCCCTTCTACGTGCGCGACAGGCTGATCGAGCACTTCCGCGCCGCGCACGCCGACCTCACGGTGCGCTGCGTCGTGCTCACCGGTGCCGGCGAGCGGCACTTCTGCACCGGCTCCGACCTGCGCGTCCGGCCGCCCATGGCGGAGAAACCCGAGGGCGCGCCCGACTACGTCGCCGGCAGCGCGGTGCACATGATGCGCACCGGGTTCCAGGCGCTCATGGAGTCGATGCAGGACTGCCAGAAGCCGGTGATCGTGGCGCTCAACGGCACCGCGGCGGGCGGGGGTGCGATGCTCACCCTCGCGGCCGACCTCGTGATCGCGGCCGACACGGCGAAGATCGTCGACGTGTTCGGCAAGCAGGCGCTCATCCCCGACGGCGGGTTCATGTACCTGCTGCCGCGCATCGTGGGAACGCACAAGGCCGCGCAGATCGTCTTCCTCGGTGACGCGATCTCCGCCGAGGAGGCCGCCGATCTTGGCATCGTGAACAAGGTCGTCCCGGCCGCCGAGCTGCGCGCCGCGACCGAGGAATGGGCCGGTCGTCTGGCAGCCAAGCCGACGAAGGTGCTCGGCTGGGCCAAGCAGCTCCTCCACGAGGCCTCCGAGCTCCCGCGAACGGCGGTGCTCGAGCGAGAAGCGGCGTTCATCGAGCTCAACCTGGCAACCGAGGACGGCAAGGAGCGCATGGCCGCGATGGTGGAGAAGCGCGACCCGGTCTGGAAGGGCTGGTGAAGGACGCGACGGCGGTCGTCGGGATCGGGCAGACCGCGCTCGGGAAGGGCCTCGCCGACTCCGAGCTGGCGCTCGCGTGCCAGGCGATCAGCGCGGCCATCGACGACGCCGGCCTCTCCCCAGCCGAGGTCGACGGCCTCTCGATGTTCTCGATGGAGGAGGGCCGCGAGGTCGAGATCGCACGCAACCTGGGACTCGGCGACATCACGTTCTTCTCCGAGGTCGGCTACGGAGGCGGGGCCGGCTGCGGCGTCGTCGGCCAGGCCGCGATGGCCGTGGCGAGCGGGCAGTGCCGGGTCGCGGTCGCGTGGCGGGCCCGCAAGCGGGCCGCGAAGACCAGCCGTCCGTGGGCCCAGGTGAGCAGGCACATCACGGGTCACTGGCAGTGGAGCCGCCCGTTCGGGGTCGTCCGTCCGGTCGACGAGATCGCGATGCTCACCCGCCGGTACATGCACGAGTTCGGCGCGACTCGTGAGCACCTCGCGAACGTGGCGCTTGCGTTCCGCAAGCACGCCAACCGCAACCCGCTCGCGACGATGCAAGACAAGCCACTCACCCGCGAGCAGTACATGGAGGCGCGCTGGATCTCGGAGCCGCTCTGTCTCTACGACAACTGCCTCGAGACCGACGGCGCGCTAGCAGTGGTGATCACCAGCGCGGCACGGGCACGTGACCTGGCCCAGCCGCCCGTGTACGTGCACGCCTTCGCCCAGTCGATCCCCCAGCAGCACCAGGTGATGACCAACTACTTCTGCGCCGACCCGCTGCTCGGGCCTTCGCACGCCTGCGCTCGGCTGCTCTGGGCGCGCGCCGACGTCACCCCGGAAGACGTGCGGGTCGCGCAGATCTACGACGCGTTCAGCCCGCTCGTGCCGCTCTCCCTGGAGGGCTACGGCTTCTGCGCGCGCGGTGAGGGCGCGGCGTTCACCGAAAACGGCGCGCTCGAGTGGCCGAACGGTCGGCTCCCCACCAACACGTCGGGCGGCGGGATGTCGGAGGCGTACGTGCACGGCTTCAACCTCGTGCTCGAAGGCGTGCGCCAGTGCCGGGGAACGTCCACGAGCCAGGTGGAGAGCGCGGAGCACTGCCTGGTGACGAGCGGCGAAGGCGTGCCCACGAGCGCGATCCTCTTCCGGAGGTAGCGATGGAGTCCGGGTTGCTGCTCCCCGACCTCGACGACGAGGTCGCAGCACCGTTCTGGGCCGGCACGGCACGCGGCGAGCTGCTCGTGCAGGCGTGTGGCGCGTGCGCGACCTGGCGCATGCCGCCTCGGCCGATGTGCCCGCGGTGCCGATCGCTCGAGCACCTCTGGGTCCCGACCGACGGTCGCGGCACGATCTGGTCCTACGTGGTGCCCCACCCGCCCCTCCTGCCCGCGTACGCGGAGCTCGCGCCCTACAACGCGATCGTCGTCGCACTCGACGAGGAGCCGACGATCCGCTTCGTCGGCAACCTGGTGAGCGAGGCCTACGGCCCGATCCACGAGGTCGACCCATCGACGATCGTCATCGGCGAACCGGTGCGCGTCGTCTTCGCCCAGGTCGACGACGTCACCCTCCCCCGCTGGGTCCGCGCCTAGGAGCGGAGCGCCCCACTGCAACCACCAGCCGCGCCGCGAACCAGGAGGTAGGACATCGCCGGACGCGCATCGGGCGAGCCCGATGGGGGGATCAGCGGGTCAGGCGGCGCGTCGAGTGCTTCTCGCCGGCCGGGTGCGGAGTCGGCCGAGAATGCGCTCCCAGCGGAGCTGGCGCTCGATCCACCGGCGGGCCTCCCGCCCCGTGGTGCGGGAGGGCAGTCCGGCAGTGAGCTCGGCACTGGCGGCTGGATTCATCGGGATCCACCTAGACTTGGTGTTCGGACACTGATAGTAAACACTCTCAGTGTAGTTCCTGTCAAACTCAGTGACCATCGTCACAGAGGCGTCGCAGTCGACCCAGGAGGCGAAGGCGCCCCCGGCCAACCGGGACTTGCCCACGATCGGCACCGGAGCCGACCCGAAGAGGAGGAGGGAGCCGCCGTGCCCGAGGAGCAGACCCCCACGCCGGACCAGGACCAGCCCGGGCAGTGGCGGATCGACGACCTCGCCCAGCGGGCCGGGCTCACGGTCGACACCATCCGCTTCTACCAGCGCGAGGGGCTCCTTCCCACCGCGGAGCGCCGCGGGCGGGTGAAGGTCTACGGACCCCACCACCTCGAACGCCTGAGCCGGATCCGGGAGCTCCAGGCGCGCCGCTTCTCGCTCGCCGCCATCCGGGCCCTGCTCGAGAGCGAGCGCCAGGACCTCGTCGACGGGATCTTCGCCGGCGAGGGCGGGCTCTCCTACACGCTCTCAGATCTGGTCGAGCGCTCCGGGGCCTCCGACGCGCTCGTCGACGGCCTCCGGGACTGCGAGCTCCTGCGCCCACCGTCGGACTTCGGGCGCGACGCCTACGACGCGACCGACCTCGACGTGCTCAGGGTCGCCGCAGAGCTGGTCCGGCTCGACCTGCCCGAGGCCCTCGTGGTCGAGCTCGCCGCGATCTACGTGCGGGGCGTCGAGGCGATGCAACGAGAGGTGCTCGATCTCTTCGCCGGCGGGTCCGGGCCCCGGTGGGATCCCGGCGAGCTGGCCGCGTTCCAGGCGATCGCGGCCGGGAACGCGGGACGCCTGCTGCCGCTCGTGACCCGGGTCGTCGAGTACGTGCACCAGCGCACGCTGCAGCGCCTCACCCTCGGAGCCATCGCGCGCAGCGCTCACGACGAGGCCACCGACCGCGGCTGATCCGGCGATCCCTCGGGGCCGCGCCGATCGGCAAGACTTCTCGGGTGCCGAGGGGAGGCCGGACCGCCGGCCGGCTGTTCACGCTGCTCGCCGTGGCCACGACCCTCGGCGCGCTCGCGCCCGCCGCCGTACCGGCCGCTTCAGCCGCGGCCCCGGGCCCGGCGTCGGTCGAGCGTGTCCTCGTGCTCGCGCTCCCGGGCCTGACCTGGGCCGACGTCGAGGACGGCGGGGTCCCCCACCTGCGCCGCCTCGCCGACCGGGGCGCGGTCGCAAACCTGTCGAGCCGGGCGCCGAAGCTCAAGGTCGACCTGGCCGGCAGCTACGTGACGTTCG
Organism: Actinomycetota bacterium; assembly: GCA_016870395.1. Taxonomy (GTDB): domain Bacteria; phylum Actinomycetota; class Acidimicrobiia; order IMCC26256; family JAENVU01; genus SHUZ01. Next base: position 13,708 of record VGBT01000038.1, read on the forward strand.
GCGCCGGGGACAAGTCGGTGGGCGCGGGAGTCACCGACCTCGACCTCGAGCCCGACGGGGCCGCCTTCGAGGTGGACGAGCGGCTCGGGGCCGGCACCGCCGGGGAGGCGTTCCGGCGCCGCACCGGCACCGCACCGCGTCGCGGACTCGTGCACCTCGGCGTCGCCGAGACCCGGGCCGCGAACGACGCCAGCGCCTTCGGCGCCGAGATCGGCCGCCTGGGCGACGCGCTCGGCGCGGCCGGGTTCTCCCGCGCGGTGATCGCGAACGCGGACGGCCGGGAGACCAGAGACGACGGCGGCACGGCCCGTCGGTACCACCGCGAGGCCGTCTCGGCGCTCATGGGATCCGACGGCACCGTCCCCGGCGGTCGGATCGACGCCGGGCTGCTCGGAGCCGATCCGAACGCGCCGTTCGGGACCCGCCTGGACGAGGACGCGGTGACCGCCGCCTTCACCGAGGCGTTCCGCCCGCACTCGGTCGTCCTCGTGGAGGCCTCCGACCTCGTGCGCGCCGACGCCTACGCGTCGGTCGTCACTCCCGAGCAGCACCGCCGCCTGCGCGCGCAGGCACTCCGGAGGACCGACGCGCTCGTGGCACGCCTGCTCGAGCACGTCGACCCCGAACGCGACGCGGTCCTGCTCGTCGGCACGGCCCCGCCCTCGGGAGAGACCGCGTTGCCGGTCGCGGCGATCGTGAGCCCCGGCATCGAGCCCGGCCTGCTCCGCTCGGGCACGACCCAGCGCTCGGGGTTCGTCCAGCTCATGGACGCTGGTCCAACCGTGCTCGACCTCGTCGGCGTGGCGCGACCCGACTCGATGCGAGGCCGTCCGATGACCGTCGGCGATCGCGGCGGGGACGGCGCCAGCCGGCGCGCGTTCCTCGTCGACGTCGACGAGGCCGCGCGCTTTCGCGCCACCGTCGTCGACCCGGTTGCGATCGCGTTCATCGCGCTGCAGGTCGTGCTGGTTGCCGTCACGCTGCTGGCGCTAACCGGCCGGTCCCGTCACGTCGCCGGTCGGCTCGTGCCGGTGCTCGGGTCGCTCGCGCTCGGCGTCGTTCCCGCCGTGTACCTCGCTCGCCTCCTACCCCTGCACGACCTGGGCGCGCCGGCGTACTGGGCGTTCCTCGTCGCCGTCACCGCCGGGATCGCAGCATTCGTGGGGCTCCTCGCGCGCGACCGCGCCGTGGATCGTCTCGTGCTCGGGCTCGGCGCCGTCACCGGAATCCTCGTGCTCGACGGACTGCTCGGCAGCCCCCTGCAGCTCAACAGCGCACTCGGCTTCTCGCCCGAGGTGGCCGGGCGGTTCATCGGGTACGGAAACGCCGGCTACGCCGCGCTCGCCGGCTCGGCCATCCTCCTCGCGGGCCTCGCCGCGCACCGGCTCGGCTCGCCGGGCGGACGATGGGTGGGCGTCGCGATCCTCGGCGTCGCGCTGGTGGTCGACGGCGCGCCGTTCTGGGGTGCAGATGTCGGCGGGGTGCTGTCGATGGTGCCCGCGTACGGAGTGACGGCCGCGCTGCTGCTGGGATGGCGCGTCCGGCCGCCCGCATCGTCGACTCCGGATCCCGACGGGTCCGGCGCCGTCCGGGCCGGGCCCCTCCGCCACGTCCGCAACGCCGCGCTGTTCGCCGGCGCGGCCGCGCTCGCGATCGCGGGCGCGGCCGCGCTGGACCTCCAACGTCCGGCCGAGCAGCGCACCCACCTCGGTCGACTCGTCGAGCAAGTGCGCGGCGAGGGCGCCGGAGAGCTCGGCGTCGTCATCGGTCGCAAGCTCGAGATGAACCTAGCCAGCCTCTCGTCGTCAGTCTGGCGGCTGCTCGTACCGGTCGCGCTCGGGTTCGTCGCGTACCTCGCGTTCGGCCGGGCGCATGCGCTCGCCCGCCTCCTCCGGCGGATCCCCGAGCTCCGCGCGGCGCTGCTCGGGTTCGCGATCCTGATCGTGCTCGGCTACGCGCTCAACGACACCGGGATCCTCGTGCCCGCGATCATGCTCGGGATGTGCGTCCCGGTCCTGGCCGTGCTCACGACTTGGGGGGACTCCAGCGCCCCGTAGACCGATCATCCCCATCAGGTCGAACAGCGGCCCTCGACGACGTCGCATCGCTGCCAGGACTGATCCCGAGCAGCCCGCACAACCCCGCCTCGAGCGTGACCACTGGGATCCAGCCAAGTTCGGAGGCGATCAATCGGCGATCTGCGAACAACTCGTTGACGTCCGCCGAGCGCGGACGATCCTCGCCCGCAGCCGCCTCGACGGGCACGGAGCGCCCAACCAGGGCGAGTGCAAGACGCGCAACGTCGCCAACACTGACCCCGATACCTGATCCCACGTTGTAGACATGAGTACCAACACTGAGCTCCATCGAAACTGCCTTTACGATGGCGGACACCACGTCCTGCACGTGGCAGTAGTCGCGGACCACGTCAGGCGCATAGAGACGAACCACCTCGGAGTTCCGAGCTTGTTCAACCGCGGTCTTCAACGCAGAGTCGGTGCGACCGCCAGGGCCGTAGACGGAGAACGGGCGAAGGATGACGACTTCGAGACTCCGTCGAGAGCCGAGCGCACCCACAAGCACCTCGGCCGCAAGCTTCGCTGCGCCATACGGCGACACCGGCGCGCACGGGGCAATCTCCGAGACCGGAGAACGATTCCGCAATCCATACACCTCGGCAGACGAGACGTACACGAAGCGCCGAACCTGCCGCGGAAGTGCTTCACAAATCGCGGCCGTGCCCACGGCATGGGCGCGGACGCATGCCGCAGGCTCCAAGAACGATGCGGCGACCGATGGAGGCCCCGCGAGGTGGACCACCGTGTCGCATCCTTCGAGGAGGGTCCGAAGTGCAGGGACCTCCGTGATCTCTGCCTGGAACACAGCCGCATCAGCCGGAGCCTCGCCCAACACCTCGGCATTGCGCTCGGGGCTCCCACCCTGCGGTATCGGCAAGACCGGGCAGAGCACACGGAAAACGTCTTCGTCCTCTCGGTCCTCCATCCCATCAGTCCTGATGGAGGGACGGGCGAGATTGCACGAGCAGCCTGGTTCCCAGTGTCGGACCTTCCTCGGCTCCAGCCCGAGTCACGCGAGGTTCTCGTCAGGATCGCACGCCTAGGGCTGCTGGGGAACCCCACCCCTATCGGTGGACCCACAGGATGAGCAATTCCACCCTCAGTCGTCGAGGTGCCAGATCCGTGACGCGTTGCCGCCGACGATCTTGGCTTTCTCGTCGGCGGGGATCGCGTTCATCGTCTCCTCGATCACCTTGCGCGAGTACGGCCAGTCGTTGCCGTGGTGTGGGTAGTCGCTCGACCACATGATGTTGTCGACGCCCACCTGGTGACGAAGCGCGATCCCCGAGCGATCGGTGATGAAGCTCGCCGCGTTGTTCCGGTACCAGTAGAACGACGGCGGCTGTTCGATCGGCAGGTCGCCCCACGCGCGGTTGCGCCAGTAGCGGTCGTCGAGGCAGTCGATGAAGTGCGGAAGCCAGCCGACGCCGGTCTCGATCCAGGCCACCGTCAGCTCGGGGAACCGGTCGAACACCCCGGTGAAGAGCATCGAGGTGATGTTGCCCGCCGCCATCGAGAACACGTGGCTCATGCCGCCGATGGCCTTGGCGCGCGTCGCCTCACTCGACATGTCGTAGAGCTGGTTCCCGGCCTTGGCCGCGGCCTGGCGGCCCCGCATCCGTTGGCGCCGGCTGATGATGTTGATGTGGATCGAGACCGGCACGCCCTCGTCGACCGCGGCAGCCCAGAACGGGTCGTCGTCGCGCGAGATCGACTCGCTGCCCGACGGCCAGTTGGAGATGATCACGCCCTTGGCCCCTCGGGCCTTCGCCTTGCGCAGGCCGTCGACGGCGACATCGATGCCGAGTGACGGGATCTGGGCGAGGCCGACGAGCCGCGTCGGGTCGGGCGCGCAGAACTCCTCGAACAGGAAGCTGTTGTAGGCCTCCACGCCCGCGAGCACGAAGTCGTCGTCCTCGTCGCCGAGGAAGTGGCTCATCGTGCGCTGGGGCGGAAAGAGGATTTCCGCGGCCACACCGTCGATGTCCATGTCGGTGAGACGGGCCTCGCCGTTGTAGCAACCCCGGCGCGCCTCTTCGTAGGTGACGCCGAACCAACGGAACTGGTCGTAGGGCATCCCGGGGGTCGACACCAGCCCGATCGGGTCGGCGGCGCCGCCGACGGCGGTGAGCCACGCGTCACCGCCCTCGTGGTCCTTGACCAGCTTCGGCGCCTTGTCGCGATGCTTCGAGGGCAGCCAGTTCTCCCAGATGTCGGGTGGCTCGAGGATGTGGCAGTCGGCGTCGACGATCCTCGGCTCGGCCATCGCGGTGCTCCTCCATGTCGGGTCGGCGGCCCCAGCGTAGACTGACACAAGCGTCAGGAAAAGTCTCGGGGGGAGCGGTGCCAGAGCGGGTTCGGCGGCCATCGGGGACCGCGGCCGGCCGATCCGACAAGGCCGACGACGATCGCCGAATCTCGCTCGCCTGCGGTCTGCGGGTGGTCGACCTCGCGGGCGAGCCCGCGGCCATGGCCGGGCGGCTGCTCGCCGACCTCGGCGCCGACGTCGTGCTGGTCGAGGGTCCCGAAGGTCATCCGCTGCGCGCGCAGCCCCACCGGTTTGCAGCCTGGGCCCACGGCGAGCGCCTGCTCGCCGTCGCCGGTCCCGACGACCCGGCTCTCGACGCCGAGCTCGCGGCTGCCGACGTGGTGATCGACACTCCGGGCTTCCCCGGCGCGTGGGCGCTCGACCCCGGACACGCACCGGGCGCGGTATGGGTGAGCGTCACCCCCTTCGGCCTCGACGGTCCCCGTTCGCACTGGCGGGCCGGCGACCTCGGTGTGATGGCGGCGAGCGGCAACATGTACTGCACCGGCTTCCCGGACCGGGCGCCGCTGCGCTGCACCGAGCCCGCGTCCTACGCCCACGTCGGCGGCGAGACCGCGTACGCGGCACTCACCGGCCTGGCGAGCGGTCGCCCGCAGCGCGTCGACGTCTCGATGCACGAGGTCGTCTGCATCGCGAACATGTCGACCCCGGCGCGGTTCCCTGTCACGGGGTTCCGCGGCGCGCGGCGCGGGCCCAACATCGGCCGCACCCGCGAGATCTGGGAGACGAGCGACGGCTTCGTGAGCTTCGGGCTCCGGGGCGGCAAGGCACGGGTGCCGTCGCTCGAGACGCTGACCCGGCTCGTCGACACGCCGACCTTGTGCGCGATGGACTGGTCGAGGTTCTCGCCGAACACCGCCGAGCGCGCGACGCTTCAGGCGATCGAGGCCGACGTCGCCGCGTTCTTCGCGCGCCACACGATGGCGCAGCTCTACGCGATCGCCTGCGAGACCAACCTGATGCTCGCGCCGATCAGCAGCCCCGCGGAGATCCTGGCGAGCGAGCAGCTCGCCGCCCGTGGGTTCTTCGGGGCGGCCGAGGGGTACGCCGCGCTCCCCCGCGCGTTCGTGACCGTGCGAGGCCCGGTCGAGCCGGTGGCTACGTCACCTGCACGGGTCCGGCGAGACACCGCGACCACGACCTCGAACGACGGGGCGCGCGGCCGCGGGGCATGGGCCGGGGTCAACATCCTCGAGCTGGGCTCCGGCGCGGCGGGTCCGATCGCCACCCGGTACTTCGCCGAGCACGGCGCCACCGTCCTGCGGATCGAGTCGAAGGGCCGGCCCGACTTCCTGCGCGTCTACGCGCTCGGCCCCGACAACCCGCACGGCCTAGAGGGTGCGCCGATGTTCGACGGCCTCAACGTGGCCAAGCGCGACGTGAGCTTCAACCTCAAGCACCCGAAGGCGGTCGAGCTCGTGCGGCGCCTCGTGGTGGAGTGGGCCGACGCGGTGGCCGAGAACTTCGCGCCCCGCGCGATGGTCGGGTTCGGGCTCGACTACGACGCGCTCGCGGCGCTCAGGCCCGACCTCGTCATGGTCAGCGCATGCCTCAACGGCCAGACCGGTCCCCACAGGGACTACCCCGGCTTCGGCGGCCAGGGCTCGGCGCTCGCCGGGTACAACTTCCTCACCGGTTGGCCCGACCGCGAGCCCGTGGGTCCGCACGGCACGATCACCGACTCGCTGGCACCCCGCTTCGTCGCGACCGCGCTTGCCGCCGGGCTCCTGTACCGGCGCCGCACGGGCGAGGGCTGCTATTTCGACGTGAGCCAGGTGGAGGCCGCGGTCTACTCGCTCACTCCGTGGCTGCTCGACTACGAGGCGACCGGCACCGCGCGTGGGCGCGCCGGCAACGACTGCGACCGGGCCCGGCTGCACGGCGCGTTCGCGTGCGCCGACGAGGGCGACGTTGGCGACCGCTGGGTCGCGATCGCAGCCTGGACCGACGAGGAGCTCGACCGCCTGCGCGCGATCACCGGCCCTGACGTCGAGGCGTACACCCGCGCCCGTACGCGCCTCGAGGTGGCCGAGACCCTCCAGGCCGCGGGCATCGAGGCGGTGCCGGTGCAGGACTTCGGCGACCAGCACTCCGATCCCCAGCTCGCACACCGGGGGCACTTCGTGGCGCTCACCCACCCGTTCATGGGCCCGGGCCTGTACGAGCGCAACGGGTTCCGCTGCTCGGACGCGCCCGCCGGCTACGACCGCGCGGGACCGACGCTCGGCCAGGACCAGGACTGGGTGCTGCGCGACCTGCTCGGCCTCACCGCCGACGAGGTCGACGCGCTCGCGGCCGACGGCGCGTTCGACTGACCGTCATCGGGGCTCGATCTCGCCCGGTACGCTCGTAGCGTGCACGTGCGACCCGCGGAGCGGCGCCCGGCCCCGCTCGACCTGCCGGTGATCGATCTCACCCAGGCCGGTGCCGCGCGCACCCGCGGCACCCGCGCCTACGAGGACGCGTTCGCGCACCTCGGCTTCGGCCTGGGCACGGTCCCCCGCCGCCGCGAGCGCGACGACCCGATCTGGGCCCGCCCACCGGCCCTCGTCGCCGCCGTCGGGCTGCTCCTGCTCGTGCTGCTCGCCGCGAGCGCCTGAACGACGTCACCGACGCCGGCCGCTCGGTCACCTCAGGCCGATGCTCAGGCACGGACCACATCGAGCCCGGGTCGTTCAGCGGGTGGCCTGACCGGCGCGACCGCCGCGCACGTTCTCAGGCCGGCATGCAGGAGCCACCGTCGACGCACAGGACCTGACCGGTCACGAGCTTCGCGTCGTCGGAGGCGAAGAACACCGCGGTGCCGGCAAGGTCCTCAGGCTCGAGCGACTGCTTCATCGCGCTCATCATCGGGATCATCCCGATGAACTCCTCGGGGACGATCTTCTTCGTCGCCTCGGTCATCGTGACTCCCGGCGCGATGCAGTTGACGGTCACGTTGTACTGACCCAGCTGGGAGGCGAGGAACTTCGTCAGCCCGATGACACCCCACTTCGTCTGGCTGTAGGTGAACGCCCCGACCTCGTGGAAGGTGCCCATCGGGGCGAGGTTGTAGAGGTACGCCGCATCGGAGGACTGGTTGATGATGCGCCCCCAGCCCTTCTCCACCATCGTGGGCGCGCACGCACGGGACATCAGCCAGGCGCCGTGCAGGTTCACCGAGAAGACCTTCTGCAGGTACGCGTAGTCGTTGCGCTCGTTCTCGATGTCGTAGTAGAGCGCCGCGTTGTTGACCAGGATGTCGAGCGTGCCGAAGCGGTCGATGGTCGCCGCCGCGCAGTCGTTCGCCGACTGCTCGTCAGAGATGTCGGTCCGCACGAAGGTCGCGTCGCCGAGCCCGTCGAGCTGCTTCATCGCCGATGCGGCCCGCTCTTCGCTGATCTCGGCCACCACCACCTTGGCGCCTTCGGCGAGGAACCGCTCTGCGTACGCGAGCCCGATCCCCTGGCCCGCGCCGGTGATCACCGCGACCTTGTCCTGAAGCCTTCCCATTCCGTGCCTCCCGTGATCGTGCCCGGTGTCGCAGGCGAACCTACTTCTTGAGTCGCGCGATGAGGTTGAACCACTCCGTGACCACGGGGGCACCCGACGCGGCGTCGGCCCACTCGGTCTCCACGACGACGAACGTCATCGTGGCCGCGTCGGTCTCCTTCTCGTAGATGTCGGTAATCCTTCCGTTGCCGTCGAGCACGTCACCCACCACGATCGGTCGGTGGTACTCGAACTCCTGCTCCCCGTGCAGCACCAGCGCGCCCTTCGCGAAGAGCTCGCCCATCACGCGATGCATCGGGTTCTGCCCGCCTGACGGGTCGGGCGGCTGGTCCTCGCAGAAGCTGCCCCAGAAGCTCGCCGCGAAGGTGAACGTCGGTGGCGCGGGGATGTTCGCGAACTCCGCGTCGCGCGCGGCGCGCGGGTCGCGGTAGACAGCGTTGTCGTCGCACACCGCGGCCGCGAACCGGCTGACCGGACCGCGCTCGACGGTGACCTTCCAGGCCCCCGTGGGCTGCCCGACGACGCTTCGATCCACGGCCATCTCGGCGTGCTCCCCCTCGACGACGCGCAAGCCACGCGGCCCCCGACGTCCTTGGCGATCCGGCGCCGCGCCGCGATAGCGTGACGTGAACGTCAGTTTTCTGTCCGGGGGAAGGAACGCGCAAATGGGCATGCTCGCCGGCAAGGTCGCGATCGTGACGGGGGCCGGAAACGGCGTCGGTCGGGGCGAGGCGATCCTACTCGCCGACCACGGCGCCAAGGTGGTGGTCAACGACCTCGGCACCTCGGTCTCCGGAGACGGCGCCGACCAGAAGGTGGCCGACCAGGTGGTCGAGGCCATCACGGCCCGCGGTGGTGAGGCCGTCGCCAACTACGACTCGGTCGCCGACTTCCAGGGCGCGGCCAACATGGTCAAGACCGCGATCGACGCGTTCGGCCGTCTCGACGTGCTGGTGAACAACGCCGGCGTGCTGCGCGACAAGATGATGTTCTCGATGTCTCCCGAGGACTTCGACGCGGTGATGAAGGTCCACGTGTACGGCACGTTCAACACTATGCGGCACGCCTCCGAGCACTGGCGGGCCGAGTCCAAGGCCGGCCGCCAGCCGAGCGCGGCGATCGTCAACACCGTGTCGAGCGCCGGCCTGCAGGGCCAGGAGAGCCAGATCAACTACGGCGCGGCGAAGGCCGGCATCGCCGCGATGACCGTCATCGCGAGCCTCGAGCTCTCCCGCTACGGCGTGCGGGCCAACTGCGTCGGCCCGGGCGGCTTCACCCGCATGGTCGGCCAGGCGCGACCCGACATCGAGATCAAGAATCCCGAGGAGTACACCGCGTTCGACCCGATGAACCCGGGCAACTCCGCCCCCGCCGTCGTGTGGCTGGCCTCCGACGAGTCGAAGCCGGTCACCGGGCAGGTGCTGCGCATGGTCGGCAACTCGCTGTGCGTGTACAAGCCGTGGGAGATGGGCGAGGAGTTCTTCTCGAACGACAAGGACGGCAACCCGGTGCAGTGGGACCCGGCCCGGGTCGGGCACTTCCTCGGCCGCTACCACTTCCGCACCGCGAACCCCGGCATGCACGCGCAGTATCGGCGGTAACCGTGGCCTTCGACCCGAGCTTCGAGACGCTCCGCTACGAGGAGCGCGACGGTGTCGCGTTGGTGACGCTGAACCGACCCGAGCGGCACAACGCCTTCAACTCGCTCATGCAGCGCGAGCTCCACTCGCTGTGGCGGGGGCTGCGCCGGCACGACCCGGTGCGTTGCATCGTGCTCACGGGCGCCGGCGAGAAGGCGTTCTGCACCGGCATCGACCGGATGGAGCAGATGGGCGGCCAGACCGACGAGACCACCGACGACGAGGTGGTCGGCTCGGGCAGCACGCCGTTCATGTTCAACGACCCGGGCGACAACATCGGGCCCAAGTCCTGTGACCTCTGGAAGCCGGTGATCGCCGCGGTCAACGGCATGGCCTGTGGTGGCGCGTTCTACATGCTGGGCGAGGTTGAGTTCATCATCGCCGCCGAGCACGCCACCTTCTTCGACCCGCACGTCACCTACGGGATGACCGCCGCGTTCGAACCGATCCACATGACCGGCACCACGCCGTTCTGCGAGATCATGAGGCTCAGCCTGCTCGGCAACCACGAGCGGATGTCGGCGCAACGCGCGCACCAGATCGGGATGGTCTCCGAGGTCGTGCCTGCCACCGACCTCCTCGAGCGCGCGGGCTGGGCCGCCGGCGTGATCGCCTCCCAGCCCAAGCTCGCGATCGAGGGAACGGTGCGGGCGCTCTGGGGCGCCCGAGAGCACGGGACGCGCCAGGCGTTGCGGCTCGGCTACGCCTACATCGCCATGGGCACCAGCCAGGACTCGATCGCCGAAGGCCAGGCCGCGTTCGAGTCGGGCAAGCGCATCGAGTGGAGGCTGCGTTGACCCGCCGGGTGGCCATCGTCGGGGCCGCGCTCTCGGACTGCGGACGGGTCGACACGAAATCCCCCTACGAGCTCCACTACCAGGCAGCAGTCCGCGCGGTCGCCGACGCCGGGCTGACCAAAGCCGACGTCGACGGCTTCGGCTCCTCAGGGAT